>NZ_JBSFVM010000010.1:0-275705 GCF_053592315.1 Streptomyces sp. NPDC002754 | reverse complement strand
CTGCTCAATCGCCGCAGGGGCTGAAAGATCGCCTCAATCGCCGGCGGGGCTTGATGAGCAAGCCCCGCCGGCGATTGAGCATGCCCGTCCGGCAGGACTTTCGGGAAGGGGCGGGGCGGGGAGAAGGACCCCCGCGCCTCAAGCGGTCGGTGTTGTGGTGAGTGGGCCGCTTGCCGTGTCCGAGGTGTCCGGCGTCGTCGGGGGCGTTGTCGTCTCCGGAGGCGTTGTCGTGGCCGGCGGCGGGCTCGATGTCGGGGGCGTCGTCGGCGGCGTCGTGGGTGGCTTCGTCGGGGTCTTGGTCGGGGGCTTGCTCGGGGACTTCGTGGGCGACTTGGTCGGCGACTTCGTCGGGTCGTCCGGGGTCTTGGAGCCGCTCGGCGAGCCGGAGGGCCCGTCGCTCGGCGCGCTCGAAGGCGTCGGGTCGTCGGCCGTGCCGAGGACTCCGTCCTTGCCGGGGTCGGTCGGCGCCGCGCTCGTCCTGCCGCCGTCACCCGCCTCGTCGGCCCCGAGGTCCCCACCGTTCTCCCCCGCCGTCGCCGACGGTTTCGTGTCGACCTTGTCCGACGGCGGGTCGTCGTTGCCCGATGTCGCGCCGAGCGTGACGACCGTGCCGAGCACCGCCGCGAGCAGCGCACCCGCGCCCGCCGCCACCATGTTGCGCCGGGCGCCGCCGGCCACCGATTTGCGCGAGGGCGCCTTGGCTCCGAGAACGGTCGGGGCGGGCGGTGCGGGCGGCACGCCGGCCGGCCGGGCCACCAGGGTGTCGGGCTCGACCGGCGCCTCGGACCGCGCGTACGCGGGGACGCCGCCGGGCGGCGAGGCCGACTCCTCGGACATCGCGTCCGGGACCTCCTCCCCCGCCGCCGTACGTCCACCGGGCAGCGCGCCGCCCGAGCGGTCGGCGACCAGGGCGAGGGCCCTGCGCCCGGCGATCGTGCCGCGCTTGTCGGCGACGGCGCCGCGCAGCGCGATGGAGGCCTCCAGCTCGACGCGGGCCCGGTCGAGCTGCCCGCCGAGGAGCGCGAGGATGCCCAACTCGTGGTGGAAGTACGCCTCTTCGCCCACCTGCCCCGTGGAGCGCGCGGCTTCGAGGCCCGCCCTGAGGGCGCGCTCCCACGCGCTCCAGACGAGCCCCGCGGCGAAGGCGGGCGCGGCCGCGCGGGCCAGCTTCACGCACGCTTCAAGGGTCGCCGTAGCGGCGAGCGCGGCCAGCACCGCGTCGGTCTCCGCCGCCACCCGCTCGGGCCCCACGGACGGGTGCGCGGCCCACCAGGCGTAGTGGTGGGCGGCGGTGCGCCCGCGTCCGGCGACGTCGGAGCCGTAGCCCGCGGCCTCCAACTGCGGGCGCACTCCGGCCGCGAGGCGGTAGCGGCCGCCGACGGGCGTGACGAGCGCGCAGGAGACGAGTTCGGCGAGGGCCGCGTCGGCGTGCGTGTCACCGACGAGCGCCGGCAGGTGCGCCTGGTGCGGGATCTCGCCGCCGAGCGCGACCGCGAACTCCAGCGTGGCGCGCGCGGACGCGCCGAGCCGGGACGCGAGCAGCGCGGCGGGCGCCGCGGCCTCGGCGAGCGCGGGCAGCGGCACGTCGTGCCCGTCGGCGGCGTCGAAGGGCGCGTCGACGGGGGCCGCGTCGGGACCCTCGTAGTATCCGAACGCGTCGAAGGCCTCGGGGTCGGTGCGGAGTTGGTCGCGCTGCCTCAGCAGGGCGCCCGCCTGGACGAACCGGAGCGGCAGGCCCTCGGACTCGAACCAGAGGTCGGCGGCCCACTGCGCCTCCTCGTCGGTGAGCACCCGGCCGACGGCCCGCTCCAGGAGTTCCTGTCCACCGCCGCGGCCGAGCCCCGCGAGGAAGACCTCCTCGACGTGCGAGTCGGCCGACGGAGCCGGCACGTCGGGCGTCGCGGACAGCAGGAAGGCGCACTCGGGCGTCGCTTCGAGGAGTTCGTCGAGCGCGGCGCCGCCGAATTCCAGGTCGTCGAGGACGACGACGGCGCCGATCTCGTGGACGAGTTCGAGCAGCAGTGCGCGGTCGGGGCGGTGCTGCGGCGCCTTGTGGACCGCGCCGAACAGCCCGTACAGCAGATCCTCGACGGAGCGCCGGTGGCCGCAGAGGCGGACGACTCCGTCGGGCGCGATGTCGGCGCAGTCCTCGGCGATCTGGTCGAGCAGCGCCGTGCGTCCGGCTCCCGCGGGCCCTGTGAGCCGTACGGAGCGGCCGCGCGCGAGGAGTCGCACCAGCCGCTCCCGCTCCTCCTGGCGCTCCAGGAGCGGCAGTTGCGGCTGTGCGGGTCCTGGCGGCAGCGGTGGCCGGGCGGCGCGGGCGAGCGCCGCACGCTCACCGGCGTCGTACCTGGTGGGCCGGCCCGGGCGCTCGCCGGGCGGGCAGGACTCGATCTCGCTGCCGTCCACGGGATTGACGGTCAGCAGGTGGTCGCCCGAGACCAGTTGCACGGTGCGGGCGAGCGCGGGTGACGCCTGGCCGTAGTCAGGTGTCAGGGGGTCGCGCGGCTGGCGTTGTCGCGCCTCGCCGTCCCCTGTCCCGTCGTGCCGTTCCTGGCTGGAATCTTCCGGTCCCCGGTTCATCGGGTCCATCGTCAATGCCCCCCAATAGCGTGGTGCGCCGCTTGCCCCTCCCGGCCTGTGCGCACCGCGCTGTCGCTCCGTTCAGTATCTACGAAACCGGGAGGTACCGCGCCGCCCGAGACGTCACAGTCTCGTGAGGATTGTCGGCGGTTCCCGCCGGAATGACTGGTTTCAGACGCGCGGCAGGGATTCGACGCCGATGCCACCTTCGATGGCCAGGATCCGGTGCAGTCTGGTGGCGACGAGCAGGCGCTGCATCTGGGGCGGCACGCGGCGCAGCACGAGCCGGCGTCCGCAGCGGCCCGCGCGGCGGTGGGCGCCCATGATGACGCCGAGGCCCGTCGCGTCCCAGGAGTCGAGTTCGGACAGGTCGAGCACCAGATCGCCGATTCCGTCATCGACGGCGGTGTGCAGGACCGTACGGGCGTCCGCCGCGCTGCGGACGTCGAGGCGGCCCCCGACGACCAGCTCGACGTGGTCGCCCCTGATGTACATATGCGCTCCCCGTGGGAAATACAGAAGTGCTCGGCGTGGTCGGAGTACGCGACTGCTTCTGAGCCGGTACTCAGCTGTTCATGTGATCCGGGTGATCTGGGTATGTCACTGCAACTGACGGGCCGTGGGGGCCGAAAGTTGCCGTCTGTAAGCGAACCGATACCGAATTCACCCCGACGGGTGACATGGCATCAGCTGCATGGTCAAGCGTGCTTGTAGAAGCCCTGCCCGCTCTTACGGCCGATGTCACCGGCGTCCACCATCCGGCGCATCAGCTCCGGTGGCGCGAACTTCTCGTCCTGCGACTCGGTGTAGATGTTCTCGGTCGCGTGCAGCAGGATGTCGACGCCCGTCAGGTCGGCGGTGGCGAGCGGCCCCATCGCGTGACCGAAGCCCAGCTTGCAGGCGACGTCGATGTCCTCGGCGGTGGCGACCCCCGACTCGTACAGCTTCGCGGCCTCGACGACGAGGGCGGAGATGAGACGGGTCGTCACGAACCCGGCGACGTCCCGGTTCACCACGATGCAGGTCTTGCCGACGGATTCGGCGAACTCCCGCGCGGTGGCGAGTGTTTCGTCGCTCGTCTTGTAGCCGCGCACGAGTTCGCACAGCTGCATCATCGGCACCGGCGAGAAGAAGTGCGCGCCGACGACGCGCTCCGGGTGTGCGGTGACCGCCGCGATCTTGGTGATCGGGATGGCCGAGGTGTTCGAGGCGAGCACCGTGTCGTCCCGCACGATCTTGTCGAGCGCGCGGAAGATCTCGTGCTTGACCTCGAGCTTCTCGAAGACGGCCTCGACGACGACGTCCGCGTCGCCCGCCGCGTCCAGGTCGGTGGTCGCGGTGATGCGGCCGAGGGCGGCCTCGGCGTCGGCGGCGTCGAGTTTCCCCTTGCCCACGAACTTCTCGTACGAGGCCTTGATGCCATCGGTGCCGCGCGCGAGCGCTTCGTCGGTGACGTCGCGCAGTACGACGTCCCAGCCCGCCTGGGCGGAGACCTGCGCGATGCCCGACCCCATGAGGCCGGCTCCGATGACGGCGAGCTTCCCTGCCACGTACGTCCCCTAACCGCGTGTCCCGCGCGACCGTTCAAACCACTGTTTACGTTGCTCTCCGGCGGACACTAGCGCCCGTGAGCGGCCGTGTGACCGCTAAGAGATGCGCGTCACGTCTCGAATGACGGACATCACACTGACACTGATCAGTGATCGATCATCCGTGCCCATCAGGCGTCACGGACGGCGTAGTTGAGCACCTTGCCGCTCAGAAGTTCCTCGATCTCGTCGAGCTCGTCGAGCATCTCGCGGGAGACTTCGGCGGGGGTGCCGCCCTCGACCATCCGGCGCCCGATGTGCGCCATGACGGTCTGGTGGACCCAGCCGATCTGACCCGCAATCAGGTCCGGCAGCGCGTCGTCCGCGTCGGCGCCGGTCTCCTCCCGCAGCGTCTCCACCAGGTTGTCGTGGACCTCCTGCTGGATGGCCCACAGGCGGGAGCGCAGGGCGGGGGCGGCGTGCACCACGCGCATGAACGCGCTGTAGCCGTCCATCAGGCCGACACGCGGCGAGACCGACTCCACCTCCTCGCGCAGCTCCCGCAACACGGCCGCGGCGGCGGACTCCCCCGGCCCGCGCCCACGCACCCAGCGGGACATCCGGTCGACGACCCCGGCGGACCGGTCGAGGAACAGGTCCTCCTTCGCCGGGAAGTAGTTGTAGACGGTGTTCACGGAGACGTTCGCGGCGTCCGCGATCTCCGCGACGGTCACCGCGTCGAAGCCGCGCTCCAGGAACAGCCCGGTCGCCACGTCCGAGATGTACTGCCTGGTCTGCCGCTTCTTCCGCTCCCTGAGCCCTTCTGTCATGGGCCGATTCTACGGGTTTGCTGGCCTC
Organism: Streptomyces sp. NPDC002754; assembly: GCF_053592315.1. Taxonomy (NCBI): domain Bacteria; kingdom Bacillati; phylum Actinomycetota; class Actinomycetes; order Kitasatosporales; family Streptomycetaceae; genus Streptomyces; species Streptomyces sp. NPDC002754. The sequence goes on along the minus strand of NZ_JBSFVM010000010.1, from coordinate 270,735 downwards.
GCTGAAATTTTGGGGGCGTTGCAAAATTTCATCGACTCTGTTTTTCTTGGCCGCATGGCAGTCATCAGCACGTCCGGGCTCGCCCGGACCTTCACCACCAAACGCGGCCCCGTCGAGGCCGTCCGCGGCATCGACCTGCGCGTCGAACCCGGCGAGATCCTCGGCTTCCTCGGCCCGAACGGCGCCGGCAAGACCACCACCCTGCGGATGCTCACGACGCTGCTCGCGCCGACCGGTGGCGCGGCCACCGTCGCGGGGTGCGACCTGGCGGGCGATCCGGCGGGGGTGCGACGCGCGGTCGGGTACGTCGCCCAGTCCGGGGGTGTCGATCCGAACGTCTCCGTACGCGAGGAGCTGGTCACGCAGGGCCGCCTGTACCGCCTGACGAAGCCTCAAGCAGCCGCGCGGGCCGAGGAGTTGGCGGCGGATCTCGGCCTCACCGACCTCATGGAGCGCAAGACCGCCGCGCTCTCCGGCGGTCAGCGGCGCCGCCTTGACATCGCGATGGGGCTCGCGCACCGGCCGACGGTGCTCTTCCTCGACGAGCCGACGACAGGGCTCGACCCCGGCAGCCGCGCCGACCTGTGGGACCTGGTGCGGCGGCTGCGCGACACGTACGGCACGACGGTGTTCCTGACCACGCACTACCTCGACGAGGCGGATGCGCTCGCGGACCGGATCGTCGTGGTGGACAAGGGAGTTGTGGCGGCCGACGGCACGCCGAGCGCGCTGAAGCTGGCGCACGGCGGATCGATCGACGCCTCCCTCCAGGACACCTTCCTGGCCATCACCGGGCGCGGCCCCTCGCCCGTGGACACGACCCCCGTGGCGGTGTGAGCGCGATGAAGACCCTGCTGTCCGACACCGCCCTGATCTTCGGGCGGTACGCCCGCCAGACCCTCTCCTCCCGGTTCCAGATGCTGTTCGGCATCCTGATGCCGCTGCTGTACCTGGTGTTCTTCGGGCCGCTGCTCACGGAACTGCCGATCGGTTCCCACGGCAGTTCCTGGCAGATCCTGGTGCCGGGGCTGCTGCTCCAACTCGGCCTGTTCGGAGCCGCGTTCTGCGGTTTCGGCATCATCGTCGAGAAGAGCTACGGGGTGGTGGAGCGGATGCGCGTGACGCCCGTCAGCCGGGTCGCGCTGCTGCTCGGGCGCGTCCTGCGGGACACCGCGCTGTTCCTCTTCCAGGCGGTGCTGCTCGTGCTCGCCGCGCTGGCCATGGGCCTGCGCGCGCCGCTCGCGGGCATCCTGATCGGCTTCGCCTTCGTGGCGCTCCTTACGGTCTCGCTGGCCTCCCTGTCGTACGCGCTCGCCTTCAAGGCGCGTACGCCGCAGGAGTTCGGGCCCGTCATCAACGCGGTCACCATGCCGTCGATGCTGCTGTCGGGCCTGATGCTGCCGATGGCGCTCGCGCCGGGGTGGCTGGACGTGCTCTCGCACATCATGCCGATCCGCTACCTGGTGGACGCGGTGCGGGACGCGTACGTCGGCCAGTACGCGACGGCGAACATGCTCTACGGGGTGCTGGTCGCGCTCGTCTTCGCGGGGCTCGCCGTGACGGTGGGCACACGCGGCTTCCGCCGGGCCTCGGCGTAACTACGCTGGTCGCATGGTCAATCTGACGCGCATCTACACCCGTACCGGAGACAAGGGCAGCACCGCCCTCGGCGACATGAGCCGCACCGCCAAGACCGATCTGCGGATCTCGGCGTACGCGGACGCCAACGAGGCGAACGCCGTGATCGGCACGGCCGTCGCGCTCGGCGGCCTTGAAGAGGAGGTCGTGAAGGTGCTCGTGCGCGTTCAGAACGACCTCTTCGACGTCGGGGCCGATCTCTCCACCCCGGTCGTCGCCGAGCCCGAGTTCCCGCCGCTGCGCGTCGAGCAGTTCTACATCGACAAGCTGGAGGCGGACTGCGACCACTTCAACGAGCAACTGGAGAAGCTCCGCTCCTTCATCCTGCCGGGCGGCACCGCGGGCGCCGCGCTCCTGCACCAGGCGTGCACGGTCGTACGGCGCGCGGAGCGGTCGACGTGGGCCGCGATGGAGGTCCACGGCGAGACGATGAACCCGCTCACGGCGACCTACCTCAACCGCCTCTCCGACCTGCTGTTCATCTTGGCGCGGATCGCGAACAAGGAGGTCGGGGACGTGCTGTGGGTGCCGGGCGGCGAGCGTTGAGGCCGTAGGGCTCTAGCCCTTGTTCGTCGTCACCGCCGGGGCCTTCTTCGGGAAGACCGTGTAGCTCAGCGCGATGATCACGTTGAGCGCGATCAGGAAGAGCATGCGTTCCTGCCACTGACCGAGCGAATCGGTGGCCCCGTCGGTGCCCACGTACCAGATCGCGGCCTGCAAGAGGCCCATCGCGATGGCCGCGGCGAGGATCCAGCGGACCGCCAGCTTCCACTCGTGGATCGCGCGCGGCACCCCGTACTTGGGCGTCGACGGAGGCGGGCCGCCCGCGAAGCGGTGGGCGACGCGGACGTCGGCCCACTGGATCGTGTAGTGGCCGAGGGCGACGGAGTAGCCGATGTAGACCGCGGCGAGGCCGTGCTTCCAGTCCGGTTCGGCGCCGTTCTTGAGGTCGATGGCCGTGACGACGAGCAGCACGACCTCCAGGAGCGGCTCGCACAGCAGCACCGCGACGCTCGCGCGCGGCATCTTCGCCCAGTAGCGCAGGGCGAGTCCTGCGGCGAGGAGCACCCAGAAGGCGACCTCGCAGATGACGATCAGCGTGACGATCACGGTGGGCTCCTCTCGTTTCCCCTTCCCCGCTTCAAGCCTCCCTGCCGGGCGGCGCGTGATCGTCGTCGTACATGACGAAGTGGGACTGCATCCTTCGATGTAGTGCCGCGAGGGCGTGGCTCGTCCCGCCGCACCATGGCAGGACCGCTCCGGCCGTGTTGGATGGAGGCATGCAAGCCGCCGCTCCGCTCCGTCCGCACCGCGACGACGTGCGCATCGCCGTCGGCGGACTGCTCGGCGGGCTCGCGCTGTGGGGCATCGGCCTTCCGATGAACGGGGGCCGGCCCCTCGGCGAGACGTGGGCGCTCGTCCCCCTCGTCGTCATGGCGGCCCTGGAACCGCTGCGCCGCACCCGGCCTCGCCTCGCGGTGATCGTCGGCACGGTCGCCGTGATCGCCGACCAGTTCACCGACGGCAATCTGGCCACGGTGCTGATGTTCACCGACCTGATGTACGCGGGCGCGCTGTACGGCACGCCGGCCGCCGCGCGCCGCCTCCCGGTGGTCACCGGCCTGCTCACGGTCGCCGTCACGCTGAGTTTCGTGGCGTGGTGGCGGCGGCCCGAGGCGGTCCTGATCGGCGTCGTGACCGGGCTCGTGTCGTTCGCACCCGCGGCCACCGGCATGCTGGTCCGCGGCCACCGCGAGGCCGCGCAGGCGGAGCGGCTGCGGGCCGAACAGACCGCGCTGCTCGCCGAGCTCGACCGGACGCAGGCGGTGACCGCGGAGCGTGCCCGGATGGCCCGCGAGCTGCACGACATGGTGGCGAACCACCTCTCGGCGATCGCGATCCACTCCACGGCCGCGCTCTCCCTCGACGACGAGGACACCACGCGTACGGCGCTCAAGACGATCCGCGAGAACAGCGTCGACGGCCTCGCCGAGATGCGCCGCCTCATCGGCATCCTGCGGGACGCGGGCGAAGACGCCGAGCCGGTCGCCGCGCCCACCCTGGCGGGCCTCGGCGCCCTCGTCGAGCAGGCCCGCACGAACGGCCTCGACGCCCGGCTGACCGTGTCCGGCGCCGTCACCGGACTGCCCGCGCCGGTCGAACTCGCCGCCTACCGCATCGTCCAGGAATCCCTCACGAACGCGCTCAAGCACGCGGCGCCCGGCCCGGTCACGGTGGCCGTCGACCGCTCCGACACGCGCGTCGAGGTGCGGGTCGACTCCCCGTATGGGGACCGGGACGGGCCGCGCGCGCCGGGCTCCGGAGCCGGGCTCGTCGGGATGCGGGAGCGGGCGGCGCTGCTCGGCGGCACGTTCGACGCGGGACCCGACGGCGACGCGGGTGAGTGGCGAGTGCTCGCCGCCCTGCCGCTGCACACCGAAGGAGGAGACCCCGCGTGACCCCCGTGACGCCCGTGATCCGCGTGCTCGTCGCCGAGGACCAGTCCGCCGTACGGGCCGGGCTCGTGCTCATCCTGAACAGCGCGCCCGACATCGAGGTCGTCGGCGAGGCCGAGGACGGCGAGCGGGCGGTGGAACTCGCCCGCGAACTGCGGCCCGACCTGGTCCTGATGGACGTACAGATGCCGCGGCTCGACGGCGTTTCGGCCACCCGCGCGGTGGTCGCCGAGGGGCTGGCGGACGTGCTCGTGCTGACCACCTTCGACCTCGACGCGTACGTCTTCGGGGCGCTGCGCGCGGGCGCGTCCGGGTTTCTGCTCAAGAACACGGACGCGAAGGACCTGCTCGAGGGCGTGCGGACGGTGGCGCGCGGCGAGGGGATGATCGCGGCGGCCGTCACGCGCCGGCTCATCGCCGAGTTCGCCGCGGGGCCCGGCCGCACCACCGCTCCCCCGGAGCTGGAGACCCTGACGCGGCGGGAGCGCGAGGTGCTCGACTGCCTGGGCGAGGGGCGGTCCAACGCGGAGATCGCGGTGCGGCTCGACATGGCCGAGGCCACGGTGAAGACCCATGTGAGCCGCCTGCTGGGCAAGTTGAACCTCCGCAGCAGGGTGCAGGCGGCCGTGCTGGCACAGGAAGTTGGCCGAAAGCCGTGATTGGTTTAGACCTTGACCGATGGTCCAGACCTTTCTATTCTCGCGGCACTGCGGTGAGCACACCCCCCACTCCGGTGCTCATGGGCGTCGCAGGGTTCCACCCCCTAACGAACCCCGGACCACCCGAGGAGCACCGATGCGCTCAACCCATGTCCCCAGACAGCGACTTCGGCACAGATCCACCGCCGTCCTCGCCGCTCTCGTCCTCCCCGCCGCCGCCCTCGTCGGCCTGGCCACCCCGTCCCACGCCGCCGCCGCGGCCACCGCCGTCACCGCCACGTACGCCAAGACCCAGGACTGGGGCAGCGGCTTCGAGGGCAAGTGGACCATCAAGAACTCCGGTACCACGAGCGTGAGTTCATGGGCCGTCGAGTGGGACTTCCCCTCCGGTACGAAGGTCACCTCCGCCTGGGACGCGACCGTCACCAACTCGGCCGACCACTGGACCGCCAAGAACCTCTCCTGGAACGGCTCCCTCGCGCCCGGCGCCTCCGTCTCCTTCGGGTTCAACGGCTCCGGCTCCGGCGCCCCCACGGGCTGCAAGCTCAACGGTGCCTCCTGCGACGGCGGCGACGTGCCGGACGACAAGGCACCCACCGCGCCCGGCACCCCGACCGCCTCCGGCGTCACCGACACCTCGGCGAAACTGACCTGGTCGGCCGCCACCGACGACAAGGGCGTCAAGAACTACGACGTCCTGCGCGACGGCTCCAAGGTCGCGACGGTGACCGGCACTTCGTACACCGACACGGGGCTCAAGGCCGGCACCGACTACTCGTACACGGTGCAGGCCCGCGACACCGCCGACCAGACGGGCCCGGTCTCCGGCTCCGTGAAGGTGCACACCACGGGCGGCGGCACGGACCCCGACCCGGGCACCGGCGGCAAGGTGAAGCTCGGCTACTTCACCGACTGGGGCGTATACGGCCGCCAGTACTACCCGAAGAACCTGGAGACCTCCGGCTCGGCCGCGAAGGTCACGCACATCAACTACGCCTTCGGCAACGTCCAGGGCGGCAAGTGCACCATGGGCGACTCCTACGCCGACACCGACATGGCGTACACGGCCGCCAACTCCGTCTCCGGGCAGGCCGACACCTGGGACCAGCCGCTGCGCGGCGCCTTCAACCAGCTGCGCCAGCTGAAGGCCAAGCACCCGAACCTCAAGGTGATCTGGTCCTTCGGCGGCTGGACCTGGTCCGGTGGCTTCGGTGACGCCGCGAAGGACCCGGCCGCGTTCGCCGACTCCTGCTACAAGCTGGTCGAGGACCCGCGCTGGGCCGATGTCTTCGACGGCATCGACATCGACTGGGAGTACCCGAACGCGTGCGGCCTGAGCTGTGACACGTCCGGGCAGGACGCGCTGAAGAAGCTGTCGACGGCGCTGCGTTCGAAGTTCGGTTCGCAGAACCTGGTCACGGCGGCGATCACGGCCGACGCGTCCTCCGGCGGCAAGATCGAGAAGAACGACTACGCGGGCGCGGCCCAGTCCCTCGACTGGTACAACGTCATGACGTACGACTTCTTCGGCGCGTGGGACGCCAAGGGGCCGACGGCCCCGCACTCCCCGCTCACGTCGTACTCCGGGATCCCGCAGCAGGGGTTCAACTCCGCCGAGGCGATGGCCAAGTTGAGGGCGCAGGGGGTGCCGGCGGCGAAGCTGCTGCTCGGGATCGGGTTCTACGGGCGTGGCTGGACGGGTGTCACGCAGAAGGAGCCGGGGGGCACCGCGACGGGGCCCGCCGCCGGGACGTACGAGCAGGGCATCGAGGACTACAAGGTCCTCAAGACGAAGTGCCCCTCGAACGGCACGGTGGCCGGGACGGCCTACGCCCACTGTGGCTCGGACTGGTGGTCCTACGACACGCCGGCGACGATCGGGTCGAAGATGAGCTGGGCCAAATCCCAGGGCCTGGGCGGCGCGTTCTTCTGGGAATTCTCAGGCGACACGTCCAACGGTGAACTGGTCACAGCCATCGACTCCGGCCTGAAGTAACCCCCTGACGGAAGCCGGGCCCACGGGAACGCCCCCCCCGTCGGCCCGGCTTCTCCATGCATCTCCCCGCCCCGCCCCTTCCCGAAAGCCCTCAAACGCCGGGCGGGCTCAAAAGACTGCCCTCAAACGCCGGGCGGGCTGGGTATTTTCCGGGCTCCATTTTGGAGCCTGTCCGGCGATTGAGGACATCTTTGGAGCCCCGCCGGCGTTTGAGGCGCCGGGTCCGGGGCGGAGCCCCCGGGGGGTTACGCCACGTTGACGCGTTGGCCGGGAGGGGCTGCCTCAAGCCATGCGAGGAAACCGGTGAGCGCGTCCTCGCTCATGGCCAGTTCCAGGCGCGTCCCGCGGTGCGTACACGCAAGGACGATCGCGTCGGAAAGGAGCGCGAGCTCCTCCTCGCCGTCCGGAGCGCGACGCCCGGTGACCTCGATCGCCGCCCGCTCCAGCACCCGCTTCGGACGAGGCGCATACGAGAAGACCCGGAACCACTCGATCCGGTCCCCGTTGTAGCGGGCGATCCCGTAGCCCCACCCTTTACCGGAGACATCCACCGCACCGGGCGCCGGCGCATCCCACCGCAACGAGCAGTCGAACGTACCGCCGGACCGCTGGATGAGCCGCCGCCGCACTCCGAAGGCGACAAGCCCCACCACCACGAGTACGACGATCGCGACTACGCACAGCACGAGAACGAGGACCATCTGCACCGACCTCCTCGCTTCTCGACCGATAACGAAACAGCAAAACAGTTGTAGATCGCTTCAGCCGCGACCTGGTCCGGAGATTATCTCCGGCCCGGGCCGCGGCTGAGGTACATCATGTGGCTCGCTGGATTCAGCGCGCCGCCACCGTACGGAGTCGCACGTCGGCGCGACGCTCGGCGGACGCGTCGGCGTCCGACTTCGCGCGCTCCAGCGCCCGCTCCGCCCGCTGGGCGTCGATCTCGTCCGAAAGCTCGGCGATCTCGGCCAGCAGAGACAGCTTGTTGTCGGCGAACGAGACGAAACCGCCGTGGACAGCCGCCACGATCGTCCCCCCGTCCGTCGTACGGATCGTCACGGGGCCCGACTCCAGCACACCGAGCAGCGGCTGGTGACCGGGCATGACGCCGATGTCGCCGGACGTGGTACGCGCGACGACCAGGGTGGCCTCGCCGGACCAGACACTACGGTCCGCGGCGACGAGCTCGACATGCAGCTCAGCAGCCAAGGTGGGCTCCTCGGGTCACCACCCGGCGGCATCCGCTGCCGGGTGTCGGTTCAAAGTCTAGTGGGCGGGGAGGGAGGGCCGGGACATACCCCCGGCCCTCCCTCCCCCAGAGCTGCACAGCTCAGGAGACGCCGAGCTCCTTGGCGTTGGCCTTGAGGTCCTCAATGCCACCGCACAGGAAGAACGCCTGCTCCGGGAAGTGGTCGTAATCGCCGTCGATGATCGCGTTGAAGGCCACGATCGTCTCGTCCAGCGGCACGTCCGACCCGTCGACGCCGGTGAACTGCTTGGCGACGTGGGTGTTCTGCGACAGGAAGCGCTCCACGCGACGGGCGCGGTGGACAGTGAGCTTGTCCTCCTCGCCGAGCTCGTCGATACCGAGGATCGCGATGATGTCCTGAAGGTCCTTGTACTTCTGGAGGACCGTCTTGACGCGCATGGCCGTGTTGTAGTGGTCCGCCGCGATGTAGCGGGGGTCCAGGATGCGGGACGTCGAGTCCAGCGGGTCCACGGCCGGGTAGATGCCCTTCTCGGAGATCGGACGGGAAAGCACCGTCGTCGCGTCGAGGTGGGCGAAGGTCGTCGCCGGGGCCGGGTCGGTCAGGTCGTCCGCGGGCACGTAAATGGCCTGCATGGACGTGATCGAGTGACCACGGGTCGACGTGATGCGCTCCTGGAGGAGACCCATCTCGTCGGCCAGGGTCGGCTGGTAACCCACGGCCGAGGGCATGCGACCCAGCAGGGTCGAGACCTCGGAACCGGCCTGCGTGAAGCGGAAGATGTTGTCGATGAAGAAGAGAACATCCTGCTTCTGGACGTCGCGGAAGTACTCCGCCATCGTCAGGCCCGCGAGGGCCACGCGCAGACGGGTGCCCGGCGGCTCGTCCATCTGACCGAAGACCAACGCGGTCTTGTCGATGACGCCGGACTCCGCCATCTCCGCGATGAGGTCGTTGCCCTCACGCGTGCGCTCACCGACACCGGCGAACACGGAGACACCGTCGTGGTTGTTGGCGACGCGGTAGATCATCTCCTGGATGAGCACCGTCTTGCCGACGCCGGCACCGCCGAAGAGGCCGATCTTTCCACCCTTGACGTACGGGGTGAGAAGGTCGACGACCTTGATGCCGGTCTCGAACATCTCGGTCTTCGACTCGAGCTCGTCGAAGTTGGGCGCCTTGCGGTGGATGCCCCAGCGCTCGCCGGTGTACTCCTCGTCGACGTTCAGGACCTCGCCGAGGGTGTTGAACACCTTGCCCTTGGTGAAGTCGCCGACCGGCACCGAGATGGAGGCACCGGTGTCGACGACGGAGGCCTGGCGGACCAGGCCGTCGGTGGGCTGCATGGAGATCGCGCGGACCACGCCGTCACCGAGGTGCTGAGCGACCTCGAGCGTCAGGGTCTTCTTCGCGCCGTCCTGCGCCGGGTCGTTGACCTCGACGTGCAGGGCGTTGTAGATGTCCGGCATCGCGTCGACGGGGAACTCCACGTCGACGACCGGGCCGATGACCCGGGCGACGCGGCCCGTGGCCGTCGCGGTCTCAACAGTGGTCGTCATTACTTGTCACTCCCCGCGTTCGCGTCGGCGAGGGCACTGGAGCCACCGACGATCTCGCTGATTTCCTGGGTGATTTCGGCCTGGCGGGCCGCGTTGGCAAGGCGGGAGAGGTTGTTGATCAGGTCTCCCGCGTTGTCGGTCGCCGACTTCATCGCGCGGCGGGTGGCGGCGTGCTTGGAAGCAGCCGACTGGAGCAGCGCGTTGTAGATCCGGCTCTCGACGTAGCGCGGCAGCAGGGCGTCGAGGACGTCCTCCGCCGACGGCTCGAAGTCGTACAGCGGAAGGATCTCGTCGCCCTTGCCGGACGCCTTCGACTCCTCCGCCACCTCTTCGAGGCTGAGCGGCAGCAGCCGGCCGTCGATGGCCGTCTGCGTCATCATCGAGACGAACTCGGTGTAGACGATGTGGAGTTCGTCCACGCCGCCCTCCGCCGTCTCCTTCTCGATCGCCTCGATCAGCGGCGCCGCGACCTTCTTGGCGTCCGCGTACGTCGGCTCATCGGTGAAGCCCGCCCACGACTCCACGACCTTGCGCTCGCGGAAGTTGTAGTGGGCCAGACCGCGGCGGCCGACGATGTACGTGTCGACCTCCTTGCCGTCGGCCTCGAGCTTCTCGGTGAGCAGCTCGGCGGCCTTGATGGCGTTCGAGTTGAAGGCGCCGGCCAGACCGCGGTCGCTGGTGAGCAGCAGTACCGCGGTACGGGTCGCCGACTCCACCTCGGTCGTCAGCGGGTGCTTTGTGTTCGACCCGGTCCCCACCGCCGTGACCGCACGCGTCAGTTCGGACGCGTACGGCGTGGAGGCCGCCACCTTGCGCTGTGCCTTGACGACACGCGAGGCGGCGATCATCTCCATCGCCTTGGTGATCTTCTTGGTCGCGGTGACGGATCGGATGCGACGCTTGTAGACCCGGAGCTGGGCTCCCATGAGTCAGGTCCCTTCCGTCGTCACTTGCCGGCGGCGGCCGGGGCGTCCTCGCCGAGAAGCTTCCCGTCCGAGGTCTCGAACTGCTTCTTGAAGTCGGCGACAGCCTCGTCGACGGCCTGGATGGTGTCGTTCGACATCTTCCCGCCCTCCTTGATGGAGGTCATGAGGCCCTGCTCCTTGCGGTGCAGGTGCTCCAGGAGCTCCTTCTCGAAGCGGCGGATGTCGACGACCGGCACCTCGTCCATCTTGCCGTTGGTACCGGCCCAGACGGAGACGACCTGGTCCTCGGTGGCCATCGGCTCGTACTGAGCCTGCTTCAGCAGCTCGACGAGGCGCTGGCCACGCTCCAGCTGGGCCTTCGACGCGGCGTCCAGGTCGGAACCGAAGGCGGCGAACGCCTCCAGCTCGCGGTACTGGGCCAGGTCCAGACGCAGTCGGCCGGAGACCTGCTTCATGGCCTTGTGCTGGGCGGAACCGCCCACACGGGAGACCGAGATACCGACGTTCAGCGCGGGGCGCTGACCGGCGTTGAAGAGGTCGGACTCCAGGAAGCACTGACCGTCGGTGATGGAGATGACGTTGGTCGGAATGAACGCCGAGACGTCATTCGCCTTCGTCTCGACGATCGGCAGACCCGTCATCGAACCGGCACCGAGCTCGTCCGAGAGCTTCGCGCAGCGCTCGAGCAGACGCGAGTGCAGGTAGAAGACGTCACCCGGGTAGGCCTCGCGCCCCGGCGGGCGTCGGAGCAGCAGGGACACGGCGCGGTAGGCGTCGGCCTGCTTCGAGAGGTCGTCGAAGATGATGAGGACGTGCTTGCCCTCGTACATCCACTGCTGGCCGATGGCCGAGCCGGTGTACGGCGCCAGGTACTTGAAGCCGGCCGGGTCGGACGCCGGGGCGGCGACGATGGTCGTGTACTCCAGCGCGCCGGCCTCTTCGAGGGCACCGCGCACGGAGGCGATGGTGGAGCCCTTCTGACCGACGGCGACGTAGACGCAGCGGACCTGCTTCTTCGGGTCGCCGGAGCGCCAGTTGTCACGCTGGTTGATGATCGTGTCGACAGCCAGGGCGGTCTTGCCGGTCTGGCGGTCACCGATGACCAGCTGACGCTGGCCACGGCCGACGGGGGTCATCGCGTCGACGGCCTTGTAGCCGGTCTCCATCGGCTCGTGCACCGACTTACGGGCCATGACGCCCGGGGCCTGCAGCTCGAGGGCGCGGCGACCGCTGGTCTCGATCTCGCCGAGGCCGTCGATCGGGGCGCCGAGCGGGTCGACGACGCGACCCAGGTAGCCCTCGCCGACGCCGACGGACAGGACCTCGCCGGTACGCGTGACCGGCTGCCCCTCCTCGACGCCGCTGAACTCGCCCAGGACGATGGCGCCGATTTCGCGCTCTTCCAGGTTGAGTGCGAGGCCGAGGGTGCCGTCCTCGAACTTCAGCAGTTCGTTGGCCATGGCCGAGGGGAGACCCTCGACCTTCGCGATGCCGTCGCCGGCAAGGGTGACCGTACCGACCTCCTCGCGCGAGGCCGCGTCCGGCTTGTACGCCTGGACAAAGTTCTCCAGCGCGTCCCGGATCTCCTCCGGCCGGATCGTGAGCTCCGCCATCTGGGTTCCCTGCTCTCCTTGTTGGGCCCGAAGTGTTCTTGGGGGGTCTGGGGCTGTGTTCCCATTGCGGCTGCGCCGCGGGCCCCCAGGAATCCTCTGCACGGCCCAACTAGGGCCGTAGTCGTACGTGTTCAGGTTGTTGCGATTCAGCCGGCCATGCGTCGGCCGGCCTCCTCGATGCGGTCCGCGATGGAGCCGTTGATGACCTCGTCGCCCACCTGCACCTTGATCCCGCCGAGGACCTCGGGGTCCACGTCCAGGTTCAGGTGCATCTGACGCCCGTAGAACTTCGCCAGGGACGCACCCAGGCGCCGCTTCTGCGCGTCGCTCAGCGGGACCGCGGTGGTGACGACGGCCACCATGCGCTCGCGACGCTCGGCGGCGAGCTTGGAGAGGGACTCGAGTCCCGCTTCCAGGCTACGTCCACGCGGCGCGCTCACAAGACGCCCGACGATCCGCTCGGTGGTGGACTTGGCCCGACCGTCGAGCAGCTGCTTGACGAGCCCGCTCTTGGCCTGGGCCGAGGCCGTCTTGTCGGTCAGTGCGGCGCGCAGCTCGGTGTTGGAGGAGACGATCCGGCCGAACCGGAACAGCTCGTCCTCGACGTCGTCGAGTTCACCGTTCTTCTGCGCCGCGGTCAGGTCCGCGGTGTTGGCCAGCTCCTCGAGGGAGTCGACCAGGTCGCGGGAGGCCGACCACCGGGAGCGGACCAGGCCGGCCACCAGGTCGACGGACTCGCCGCCGACCTGGCCGCCGAGCAGGCGGCCCGCGAGCTCGGCCTTGGCCTCGCCGGGCTGCGCCGGGTCGGTCAGGACCCGTCGCAGGCTGACCTCGCGGTGCAGCAGCGCGGTCACCGAGGCCAGGTCGCCGGCGAGCGCCTTGGCGTCGACCGACGTGCTGTCGGTCAGCGCGTCCAGGCGCTCACGCGCGGCGGCCAGCGCCTCGCGGGTCGCTCCGTGGGCGGTCATCGCGTGGCCTCTGCCTTCTCCTCGAGCTCGTCGAGGAAGCGGTCGATCGTGCGCGACTGCCGGGCGGTGTCCTCGAGGGACTCGCCGACGAGCTTGCCGGCCAGGTCGGTGGCCAGCAGGCCCACGTCCTGGCGCAGCGCCTGCGCGGCGGCCTTGCGGTCGGCCTCGATCTGCGAGTGACCGGCGGCGATGATCTCCTCACGCTGCCGCTGGCCTTCCGCACGCATCTCGGCGATGAGCGAGGCACCCTGCTCCTGCGCCTCCTGGCGCAGCCGCGCGGCCTCGTGCCGGGCCTCGGCGAGCTGAGCCTTGTACTGCTCGAGCACGCTCTGGGCCTCGGTCTGGGCGGCCTCGGCCTTCTCGATACCGCCTTCGATCTGCGCGTGGCGCTCTTCCAGCGTCTTGTTGATACGCGGAAGGAGCTTCTTGGCGAAGACAAAGAAGACGATGGCGAAGGCAAGGGTGCCAATGAGCAGCTCGGGGCCGGGCGGGAGGAGCGGGTTCTGCTCTTCCTCGGCCGCCAGCTGTACCAGGTTGGCGATCACAACAGTGCCTTTCGTCGAATCGTGTCAGGTATGGAAATCAGATACCGAACACGAACGGCATGACGATGCCGATCAGGGCGAGCGCCTCACAGAAGGCGAAGCCGAGGATCTGGTTGGCGCGGATGAGGCCGGCGGCCTCGGGCTGACGGGCAAGGGCCTGGGTGCCGTTACCGAAGACGATGCCGACACCGATGCCGGGGCCGATCGCGGCGAGACCGTAACCGATGGAACCGAGGGAGCCGGAGACGCCAGCGGCGAGTTCGATGGACGCGGACATGCCGTTACTTCCTTTTCTTTACGAACCGGTGGGGGTTGTCCACCGGACGAGCTGGGGTGGTTGGGCGGTGGAGCTCAGTGCTGCTCGGCGAGAGCGCCCTGAATGTACGAGCAGGCCAGGAGCACGAAGACGTATGCCTGAACGGCCTGCACGAAAAGTTCGAAGAGGATCATCGCGATCGTCATCACGAAGGAGACGCCCGCTGCCGGGATCATCCAGCTGTTCAGGAGGTACCAGGAGGCGACGGTGAACATCACCAGCATCAGGTGACCGGCGAACATGTTGGCGAAGAGTCGCACCGCGTGCGTGAACGGGCGGACCAGCAGGTTCGAGAAGAACTCGATGAGCGAGACCAGCCACTTGACCGGGCCGAGCGAGTTGTCGTAGCCGGTGATGTTCTTCCAACCGCCCACGAAACCATGGCGCTTGAAGGTGAGCGGCACCCAGATCAGATACACGATCGCCGCGAGGATGATCGGGTAGGCGATGATCGAACCGACCGGGAACTGGGCCAGCGGAACGACCGACCAGACGTTCATGATCCAGATGAAGAAGAACAGCGAGACCATGATCGGTACGTACTTCTCGCCCTCCTTCTTGCCCAGCGTCTCGTAGACGATGGTGCGGCGGACGAAGTCGTAGCCGGCCTCACCGATCATCTGGATCTTCCCGGGCACGACCTTCGAGCGGCCGAACGCGACGTAGAAGAACCAGCAGATGACGACCGTGGTGATGAGGGCGAGCAGCATCACCTTGTTGAAATAGAACCAGCCGAAGTCGGCAATCGGTTCGAACAGGAAGGAGTGCAGGCCCGGCGCCGGGAAGCCGCATCCGTTGTCGGACATGATCCGACAGCTCCAGTCAAAGGCGAGCTGGGTCGTGTCAGCACTCACCGCGGGCTCCTTCGGCGTGACGCATAAGTACGGCAACCTCGTTGTGTCGGTGCGGCGCGCAGCCGCGGATCGGCACCGGTCTGGTGATTCGGGCGTGGGGGCGGCGGGCAGGCAGTGAGCCTCGCGATCGTGCAGGCGTCAGCTCTCGTGCCCGCGCCGGCGATGCCGCAGTTGGCACCGGACGATAGCAGCCCGCCGAACGGACGCTTATCCCGGCCCTACCTCTCACGACGACGACCCGGTCTTTTCGGCCTTCTCGCTGGTCCCGGTCCCCTTGGAGCCGGGCGCCGCTTCGGGATCGATATAGAAAATCTTGGCCTTCATGTGCGCACGAGCCTGTGCGGCCATCCACACGACCGTCGAAACGATCAGCACGATGGCAAAGGTCTTGGGATTGAAGAGAGTCGTGTCCTTGAAAATGGCCACGAAGATCAGGAGCAGCAGCAGCTGGGCGACGTAGAGCATCAGCCCCATCGCCTGGAACAGCTGCGGAAGCGATTTTGCCGTGCGGATCAGCACGACCTGCCCGAGGCCCATGAAGACGATGACGACCAGCGCACCCACCAGCGCACCGATGGCCCCCTTGCCACCCGCAACCACACCACTGATCACCGCGGCAATCACGCCCGCGGCGGCGGTGGGTA
The DNA here is from genome assembly GCF_053592315.1 of Streptomyces sp. NPDC002754. Lineage (NCBI taxonomy): Bacteria > Bacillati > Actinomycetota > Actinomycetes > Kitasatosporales > Streptomycetaceae > Streptomyces > Streptomyces sp. NPDC002754. The sequence continues at coordinate 255,353 of NZ_JBSFVM010000010.1, read as the reverse complement.
CGACGGCTTGAAGAAGGGTCCGTGCGTCATTGGAGGGCATGGCGGCAACTCCGCTTACTGAAGGGGGCAGGGTGTCGTCATGGACGAGCGTAGTCCGGGATCCGATGGGTCGATTCGGGCCAAATGACCTTCGCCTTATGGCCTTTCGGCCCTGTCCCCGGCTTCGTGAACGGTATCACAAACTATTTGATGCGGTCTTTACCTAGAAGGTGTGCCAACCGTCACACGTGAGGGGGATCCTGCGCGTCTGTGCGGGCGCGAGACCAACATGTCTGGTATTGGGCTCATTTCGGACTCTTGGATGCCCGGGTCAACGGGGCGTTCCCGCCTTACGCCGATCCGTGAAGCGCGAACGGCCACCGATCGCCGTCGCTCCGTTGACGCCCGCGGGGATCGGGTCGCGGGCCGATTCGCCCTCGGAACCCTCTGTCGCCCCGTCCCCTTCCGCGGCCCCGGCCGCTCGCCGATAGCGCGGCGGCACCAAGTGCTGGGCCCAGCGCGGCGCGTGCGGCGTGAAGCGCGGCAGCAGCAGCATGACGAGCCCGACGAAGCTCAGGGCGACGATGGCGAGCACGACCCACATCCCGGACGCGGAGTGCACCGAGTAGGCGACCGCGCCGAAGGCGATGAGGCCCGACCAGAAGTACATGATCAGCACCGCGCGGGAGTGCGAGTGGCCGATCTCCAGGAGCCGGTGGTGCAGATGCCCGCGGTCCGCGGCGAACGGCGACTGCCCGTTCCAGGTGCGGCGCACGATCGCGAGGACGAGGTCGGCGAACGGGATCGCGATGATCGTCAGCGGCATCAGCAGCGGCAGGAAGACGGGGAGCATCGCGTGCGTGGTGTCACGCGTGGAACCGCCGAGGTTCAACTTGAGGGCGTCCGGGTCGACCTGCCCCGTGATGGAGATGGCGCCGGCCGCGAGGACGAGGCCGATGAGCATGGAGCCCGAGTCGCCCATGAAGATTCTGGCCGGATGGATGTTGTGCGGCAGGAAGCCCAGACACATGCCCATCAGGATCGCCGCGAACAGCGTGGCCGGGGCCGCGGACTCGATGCCGTAGCCGTACCAGATCCGGTACGCGTACAGGAAGAACGCGGCGGCGGCGATGCACACCATGCCCGCGGCGAGGCCGTCGAGGCCGTCGACGAAGTTCACCGCGTTGATGGTGATGACGACGAGCGCGACGGTGAGCAGCGTGCCCTGCCACTGGGTGAGGGACACCGTCCCCACGCCGGGGATCGGGAGCCACAGGATCGTCAGACCCTGCATGACCATCACGCCCGCGGCGATCATCTGGCCGCCGAGCTTGATCAGGGCGTCGATCTCGAACTTGTCGTCCAGAACGCCGATCAGCCAGATCAGCGCGGCGCCGGAGAGCAGCGCGCGCGGTTCGTTCGAGGACTCGAAGACCTTGTCCAGGTTGGTGAGGTGGTCGGCGACGAGCAGGCCCGCACACAGGCCGAAGAACATGGCGATACCGCCGAGCCGCGGCGTGGGTTCCCGGTGCACGTCACGCGCACGGATTTCCGGCATGGCGCCGGCCACGATCGCGAACTTCCGCACCGGGCCTGTGAGCAGATAGGTCACCGCGGCCGTGATGCAGAGCGTCAGCAGGTATTCACGCACGGGCTTCCCCACAGGTATCGCTGGCCATCTCAGCCCCACACCCTAGTCTCGCGTGCTTAGGGTTGGGGACTTCCGGGTAGCGACGATGGTTGCACGGCTGACGGTTCCAGAGACGCACTGGTGCGGCGCAAGGGGTGTCTCAGAGTGCGCCTACCCCGTTCTCGGCGGGGTACGGGGGGAACCTTCCAGCCAGTTCACGCACCTCTTCGCGGACCGTACGGGTGTCGAGAACGCCCCGTACGACACCCGACAGGAGCACCGCGACGCGGGCCATCTCGCCTCCGCCCATGCCCTGTGTGGTGACGGCGGCGGTGCCGAGGCGCAGGCCGCGGCCGCCGTCGGCGGTGACATCGCCCGCTCCGCAGCGAGGCAGCGCGCATGTGTCGAGGATCATGCCCGCGGAGGCGAGCCGGCCACGCGCCACCGTGCCCGCGACGCCGAGCGGGGCCGGGTCCACGGTCAGCAGGTGGGTGTCGGTGCCGCCGGTGGTGACGCCGAAGCCCTCCGCCGCCAGCGCGCCCGCGAGCAGCCGCGCGTTGGCCACGACCTGGTGGGCGTACGCGGTGAAGCCCGGCCACGCCGCCTCGCCGAACGCGACGGCCTTCGCGGCGATCGTGTGCATCTGGGCGCCGCCCTGGGTGAAGGGGAAGACGGCCCGGTCGACACGGTCGGCCAGCTCGGCCGCGCACAGCAGCATGCCGCCGCGCGGTCCGCGGAGCACCTTGTGCGTGGTGGCGCAGACGATGTCGGCGTACGGGACCGGGTTCGGGGCCGCTCCCCCGGCGACGAGGCCGATGGGGTGCGCGGCGTCGGCGATGAGGTGGGCGCCCACGTCGTCGGCGATCTCCCGGAAGGCGGCGTAGTCGATGTGCCGGGGGTACGAGATCGAGCCGCACACGATGGCCTTCGGGCGGTGGGCACGGGCCGCCGCGCGGACCTGCTCGTAGTCGATGAGCCCGCTCTCCGCGTCGACGCCGTACGGGACGAAGTCGAACCAGCGGCCGGAGAAGTTGGCCGGTGAGCCGTGCGTGAGGTGGCCGCCGGACGGCAGGCCCATCGCGAGGACGGTGTCGCCGGGCTTCAGCAGTACGGCGTACGCGGCGAGCACGGCCGAAGAGCCGCTGTGCGCCTGTACGTTGACGTGTTCGGCGCCGAAGAGGGCCTTGGCGCGGTCGATCGCGAGGCGTTCGGCGACGTCGACGAGTTCGCAGCCGCCGTGGTGGCGGGCGCCGGGGTAGCCCTCCGCGTACTTGTTGGCGAGCGGGGAGCCGAGGGCGGCGAGGACTGCGGGCGAGGCGAAGTTCTCGGCGGCGATGAGCTGGAGGGAGTCCGACTGGCGGGCGGTCTCCGCGAGGAGGACTTCGGCCAGTTCGGGGTCCTGACGTTGTAGCTCCGCCAGGGCTGCGGGTTCTGTGGTGACCGGCATCGTCGGCTCCGGGCCTCGCGTGGGGCGGGTAGGTGCCTTCCAATGTAGATCCGCCCGGTTGCGCCCGCCCGTGCTGACGCCACGGGGCTCCGCCCCGGACCCCGCGCCTCAAACGCCGGCGGGGCTGAAAGATCGGGGCTCCGCCCCGGACCCCGCTGGCTCTCGTCACAAGAGCGGGGCTTAAATTTGCTCACCCGCCGCGGGGGCAATATGGAATGCCCTGCGACGGGTGGGCATTTCAAGCCCCCGCTCTTGTGACGAGAGCCAGCGGGGTATGGGGCAGAGCCCCAAGCTCAGCCACTCCGGCGTTTGAGGAGCTACTTCGTGATGCCTGTCAGGGCCGTGACGACCGGGGCCAGGGCCTCGTTGATTTCGCCGCCGACGGACTGGAAGAACGGGAGGGGTGCGCCGTACGGGTCGTAGACCTCGTCCGCTTCGACCGACGGAGCGAGAAGCCACCCGCGTAGAGCCGCCGCAGCCCGCACCAACGAACGGGCCCGCTCGACCACACCGGACTCGATCGGATCCGGCAGCGTGGCCGGATCTATGGCCTGCACGAGCCGCGTGAACTCCTTCAGCGTGAACGTCCGCAGACCCGCGCTGTGGCCCATGGAGATGACCTGCGCCCGGTGGTCGCGGGTCGCGGTCAGGACCAGGTCGGCCCTTATGACGTGGTCGTCGAGGAGCTCACGGCCCACAAAGCCGGAGGCATCCGCCCCGAAGTCCGCCAGGACCGTTTCCGCATTGGCCTCCATGGGCGCGCCCTCATGGCCCCAGGTGCCCGCGCTCTCCACGACGAGCCCGCCGGCGAGCGGCGCGCCGAGCCGGTCCGCGAGGGCATGCCGGGTCAGCCGCTCGGTGATCGGCGAGCGGCACACATTGCCGGTGCTGACGTGGAGGATGCGGAAGGTGTCGCCGGGGAGGGCCGGCGTGCGTACGTACCCGTTGCCTATGCCACGCCCCGTCTCAGGGGCTGTCAATTCGCCACCTCGAGGTCGGGTACGACCTTGCGCAGCTCGTCCGCGGTCAGCGCGCCCTCGCGCAGCAGGACCGGGATCTTGCCGGTGACGTCGACGATGGATGACGGGATGTTGCCTGGCGTCGGCCCCCCGTCGAGGTAGACGGAGACGGAGTCGCCGAGCATCTCCTGCGCGGCGTCGCAGTCCTCGGGGGCCGGGTGTCCTGTCAGGTTCGCGGAGGAGAGCGCCATCGGGCCGACCTCGGTGAGCAGTTCGATGGCGACGGGGTGCAGCGGCATGCGGACCGCGACGGTGCCGCGGGTGCTGCCGAGGTCCCACTGCAGCGACGGCTGCTGCTTGGCGACGAGGGTCAGGCCGCCCGGCCAGAACGCGTCGACCAGTTCCCAGGCCATCTCCGAGAAGTCCGTGACGAGCCCGTGCAGCGTGTTCGGCGACGGGATGACCACCGGCGTCGGCATGTTGCGCCCGCGGCCCTTCGCCTCCAGGAGGTCACCGACCGCCTCGGGCGTGAAGGCGTCGGCACCGATGCCGTACACGGTGTCGGTGGGCAGCACGACCAGCTCGCCGCGGCGGACTGCCGAGGCGGCTTCACGCAGGCCGGTGGCGCGGTCCACTGCGTCATTGGTGTCGTAACGCCGTGCCATCTAGCGGGCCTCCTGCTCGGTGTGCTGCTCTGCGGATCGCTCGGACTCGTCAAACTCGAAGGACAACGCGTCGGTCACGGCAGTGCCTTGCGGGCGGTCGCGAACCTCGGGCGGTTGTTGAGGTCGGGGTGGTCGGCGGCGTCCGCCCAGCCCCGCTCCTCGGTGAAGATCCACGGCACCTGGCCGCCCTGTGTGTCCGCGTGCTCGATGACCACGATGCCGCCCGGGCGCAGCAGACGGTGGGCGGTGCGCTCTATCCCACGGATCAGGTCGAGCCCGTCCTCGCCGGAGAACAGGGCCAGTTCCGGGTCGTGGTCGCGGGCCTCGGGGGCGACGTACTCCCACTCGGTGAGCGGGATGTACGGCGGGTTGGAGATGACGAGGTCGACCTGGCCGTCGAGGTCGGGGAAGGCCTCCAGGGCGTCGCCCTGGCGCAGGTCGACCCTGGACCCCGCGACGTTCTTGCGTGTCCATTTGAGCGCGTCCTCGGACAGCTCCACGGCGTGCACGCGCGAGCGCGGCACCTCCTGGGCGAGCGCGAGCGCGATGGCGCCGGAGCCGGAGCAGAGGTCGACGATCAGCGGTTCGACGACATCCATCGCGCGGACGGCGTCTATGGCCCAGCCGACGACCGACTCGGTCTCCGGGCGCGGCACGAAGACCCCGGGGCCGACCTGGAGCTCCAGATAGCGGAAGTAGGCGTGTCCGGTGATGTGCTGGAGCGGCTCGCGGGCCTCGCGGCGCGCGGTCGCCTCCCAGAACCGGGCGTCGAAGTCCACGTCCTTGACGGTGTGCAGCTCGCCCCGCTTGACGCCGTGCACGTAGGCCGCGAGCTCCTCCGCGTCATTGCGCGGCGAGGGCACGCCGGCGTCGGCGAGCCGCTGGGTGGCCTGGGCCACTTCCGCGAGCAGCACGCTGCGGGGGTTCGGGGGTCGCCCCCCAAAATGTTGCTGCACGCTGATCCTCCGGGCTGAGCTGTCGTACGGGGCGGGCGGTGCGGTTCTACGCGGCGGCGAGCTTGGCGGCCGAGTCCGCGTCGACGCACGCCTGGATCACGGGGTCGAGCTCGCCGTCGAGCACCTGGTCCAAGTTGTAGGCCTTGAAGCCGACGCGGTGGTCCGAGATGCGGTTCTCCGGGAAGTTGTACGTACGGATCTTCTCGGAGCGGTCGACGGTGCGGACCTGGCTGCGGCGGGCGTCGGCGGCGTTCTTCTCCGCTTCCTCCTGCGCCGCTGCGAGGAGCCTGGAGCGCAGGATACGCATCGCCTGCTCCTTGTTCTGCAGCTGGGACTTCTCGTTCTGGCAGGAAGCCACGACGCCGGTGGGGATGTGCGTGATCCGGACGGCGGAGTCGGTCGTGTTGACGGACTGCCCGCCGGGGCCCGATGAGCGGTACACGTCGATGCGCAGATCGTTCGCGTGGATCTCGACGTCGACCTCCTCGGCCTCGGGCGTGACCAGCACGCCTGCGGCGGAGGTGTGGATGCGGCCCTGCGACTCGGTGGACGGCACACGCTGCACGCGGTGCACGCCGCCCTCGTACTTCAGGCGGGCCCAGACGCCCTGGCCGGGCTCGGTCGCGCCGTTGCCGCCCTTGGTCTTCACGGCGACCTGGACGTCCTTGTAGCCGCCGAGCTCGGACTCGGTGGCGTCGATGATCTCGGTCTTCCAGCCGACGCGCTCCGCGTAGCGCAGGTACATGCGCAGCAGGTCGCCCGCGAACAGCGCGGACTCGTCACCGCCGGCGCCGGCCTTGACCTCGAGGATCACGTCCTTGTCGTCGGACGGGTCGCGCGGGACCAGGAGGAGCCGCAGCTTCTCGGTGATCTCCTCGCGCTGCTGCTCGAGGTCCTTGACCTCGGCCGCGAAGTCCGGGTCGTCGGCGGCGAATTCCTTCGCCGTCTCGACGTCGTCCCCGGTCTGCTTCCAGGAGCGGTACGTGGTGACGATCGGGGTCAGCTCAGCGTAACGCTTGTTGAGCTTGCGCGCGTTCGCCTGGTCGGCGTGGACCGAGGGGTCCGCGAGCTTCTGTTCCAGATCGGCGTGCTCACCGATCAGTTCCTCGACGGCCTCGAACATCTCCGGCTCCTGCAGTTACGGGGGTGCTGTGTCATTCCGGGATGCCCCCGGATCCCGGGGGCTGCACTGCAAAGCGCCGGTCCCGGTGCCCCCGCGAAAAACAGGGGCACCGTGGACCGGCGCTGGAGCTTCGCTACTTGTTGGCAGCCGCAGACTTGCCGAAGCGGGCCTCGAAGCGGGCCACACGGCCACCGGTGTCGAGGATCTTCTGCTTGCCCGTGTAGAACGGGTGGCACTCGGAGCAGACCTCGGCACGGACGGTGCCGGACGAGATCGTGCTGTGAGTGGTGAACGACGCGCCACAGGTGCAAGAGACCTGCGTCTCGACGTACTCGGGGTGAATGTCGCGCTTCAAGGTGTCTCCTAGGTTCATGGAGGGCTCCGGGTCGCTGACGCGGGATGCGGGAGCGTGAACCGGGGCCGACGTACCAGTCTGCCAGGACTGGCCGTATCCCCCAAAACCGAGAAGGGCCCGGAAGTATTCCCGGCCCTTCCCGAGGTTCTGTCGTTGGGGTCCGGGCTACTTCACGACGCTGTCGGCGGAGCCCTTGGCGGAGTCCTTCGTGGCCGACTTCGGGATGGTCTTGTCGGCCTCGAGGGCCTTCCAGACCTTGTTCGCGTTGCTGTCGTCCAGGAGCACGCGGTTGGCGTCGTTCGGGTCGTACCGCACCGGCAGCGTCACCATGTTCATGTCGCCGGAGCCGATGCCCTTGAGGCCGCTCGCGAACGAGGTCAGGTCCTTGACCGAGGCCAGCTGCGAGTCCGTGGTCACCGTCTTCGTGGCGGTGTTCGCGAGTGCGTACAGCTTGCTCGGGCTGGTGAAGACGCCGACGCTCTTGATCTGGTCCATCAGGGCCTTCATGAACGCCTGCTGGAGCTGGATGCGCCCCAGGTCGCTGCCGTCGCCGACGCCGTGCCGGGTGCGGACGAGGCCGAGCGACTGCTCGCCGCTGAGCGTGTGCGTGCCCGCGCCGAGGTTCAGGTGGCTGTCGGGGTCGTCGATCGCCTTCGTGGTGGTGACCTTGACGCCCCCGAGGTCGTCGATCAGCTTCTGGAAGCCGCTGAAGTCGACCTCGACGTAGTGGTCCATGCGGATTCCGCTCATGGACTCGACGGTCTTCACCGCGCAGGCCGCGCCGCCCGTCGAGTACGCGGAGTTGAACATGGCCTCGCTCTGCGCCGGGTACTCGTTGCCGCTCTTGTCGGTGCACGAGGGCCGCTCGACGAGGGTGTCCCGGGGGATGGAGACGACGCTGGCCCGCTTGTGGCCCTTGTACACGTGGACGACCATCGCGGTGTCCGAGCGCGCCGAGCCCTCGTCGGCGCCGCCGCCGACCTTCTCGTTGTCGCCGGCCCGGGTGTCGGAGCCGAGGACGAGGATGTCCTCGGAACCGTTGTCCACGTCCTGCGGACGGTCGGTGCCCAACTGCGAGTCGATGTCGACGCTCTTGATGTTGCCGTTGAGCTGGAAGTAGACGTACCCCAGGCCGGTTCCACCGAGGACGACGACGCCCGCGGCGCTCCACGCCGCGATGCGCAGCGCTTTGCTGCGCGCGCTGCGCGGCTTGCGGCGGCTGCCCTTGGCGCCGCGGTGGCGCCCGGGCTTGCTGTCACGGTCCGGCATAACTCCTCGCAGGTTCGTCTGCTTCTGGTCCTTCGGTCCGCTTCTTCGTTCACTCGGTGTGACGGCGGACCGCAGAGAAGGGTTGCACAAACACGTGTGCGCATTCTGGGACGGAGAAGCGACCGTACGTAGCGGGATCAACGGCCCGCACCTCTCCCACCTGCACTTTCACGCCCATGTGCCGCATGCTTCACAGAGGGCACAGATCCTTATACGTGTGGTGAAGGTCTCTGGCCGACGAGTGCCCCGAAGCGTTGGGAACAGGCACGGAAAAGGGCCGGGCCCCACCGCGAAGCGGTGGGGCCCGGCCCTTGGATCCGGCTGAAGCGTCAGTCGTTGCCGTTGCCCGGCGTCGGCGTCGTCTTCTGGATCTGCAGCAGGAACTCCGCGTTGGACTTCGTCTGCTTCATCTTGTCGAGCAGCAGCTCGATCGCCTGCTGCTGGTCGAGCGCGTGCAGCACGCGGCGCAGCTTCCAGGTGATCGCCAGCTCGTCGCTGCCGAGCAGGATCTCTTCCTTACGGGTACCGGACGCGTCCACGTCCACCGCCGGGAAGATGCGCTTGTCCGCGAGCTTGCGGTCGAGCTTGAGCTCGGCGTTGCCGGTGCCCTTGAACTCCTCGAAGATGACCTCGTCCATGCGGGACCCGGTGTCCACCAGGGCGGTGGCGAGGATGGTCAGCGAGCCGCCGTCCTCGATGTTGCGGGCCGCACCGAAGAAGCGCTTCGGCGGGTACAGGGCGGTCGAGTCGACACCACCGGACAGGATGCGGCCGGAGGCCGGCGCCGCGAGGTTGTACGCACGGCCCAGACGCGTGATCGAGTCGAGCAGCACGACGACGTCGTGACCCAGCTCCACGAGGCGCTTGGCGCGCTCGATGGCGAGCTCCGCGACCGTGGTGTGGTCCTCGGCCGGACGGTCGAAGGTCGAGGAGATGACCTCGCCCTTCACCGACCGCTGCATGTCGGTGACCTCTTCCGGACGCTCGTCGACGAGGACGACCATCAGGTGGCACTCGGGGTTGTTGATGGTGATCGCGTTGGCGATCGCCTGCAGGATCATGGTCTTGCCGGTCTTCGGCGGGGCCACGATCAGACCGCGCTGGCCCTTGCCGATCGGCGCGACGAGGTCGATGATCCGCGTCGTCAGCACACCCGGGTCCGTCTCCAGGCGGAGGCGGTCCTGCGGGTAGAGGGGCGTCAGCTTGTTGAACTCCGGGCGCCCGCGGCCGGATTCGGCCGCCATGCCGTTCGCCGAGTCGAGGCGGACGAGCGCGTTGAACTTCTCGCGGCGCTCGCCGTCCTTGGGCTGACGCACGGCACCGGTGACGTGGTCGCCCTTGCGCAGGCCGTTCTTGCGGACCTGGGCCAGGGAGACGTAGACGTCGTTGGGACCCGGCAGGTAGCCCGACGTACGGATGAAGGCGTAGTTGTCGAGGATGTCGAGGATGCCCGCGACGGGGATCAGGACGTCGTCCTCGGAGATCTGCGGCTCGTTGCCGAAGCCCTGCTCGTCACGCCCGCGACGCCCACGGCGGTCGCGGTACCGGCCCCGGCGCCCGCGGCGGCCGCTGCCGTCGTCGTCGTAGCCGTCGTCCTGCTGGTTGTTGCGGCCGCCGCCCTGCTGGTTGCCGCGGCCACCACCCTGCTGGTTGCCGCCCTGGTCGTCGCCCTTGCCGCCGCGGCGGTCGCGGTCACCGCGGTCGCGGTCGCGTCCACCACGGCCACCCTGGCGGTCGCCGCCCTGGCGCTCGCCCTGACGGTCACGGCGGTCGCGACGACCCTCGTGGTTGCCGTCCTGGCCGCCGTCGCCCTTGTTGCCGTCGCCGCCGTCCTGACGCTCCTGCTTGTCCTGACGGTCCTGCTGGCGGTCCTGCTTGTCCTGCCGCGTGTCGGCCTTGGCCTCGGCGGTGGCCGTCTCGGGGCTGCCCGCCTCGGACGTGGCACGGCGGCGACGACGCTCACCGGCCGGCTGCTCGTCACTGGCACCCTGGCCGGGGATCTCGATCTGCTGCTGGTCGGTGGCCTTCTTCGCCTTGGCGTCGGCCGACTCGGCCTTGTCCGCCTTGGCGGCCGACTTCGCGGGCGCGGCGTCGGCCGCGGCCTCCTCGCCTGTGCGGGCCTTCGAGGTGGCCCGCCGCTTCGGCTTCGTCTCGGCGGCGTCGGCGCTCTTGGCGGGGGCGGCCTGTGCGTTGCCTCCCCCGGACTGCGCCTCCTTGATGACCTCGATCAACTGGCTCTTGCGCATACGCGCGGTGCCCTTGATTCCGAGGCCCGATGCGACCTGCTGCAGCTCGGCCAGCACCATGCCGTCAAGGCCGGTACCGCGGCGCCGCCGGGAGCCGGCGGGCGCGGCAGAGGCGTCCGCAGAGGACGCGGCGGGCGCGGCAGCAGAGCTGTCGGCAGTCACGCCCATCAGATCGGTGGTGTCGCTCACGAAGGGTCCTTCCCTGGAGCGGACGTCGGCCTGTCTGGCTCGGCGACCGGTTGTGCTGTCCGGCGAAGGTCCTGCCTGTACGGACCGTGCCGGGGCGGTTGTCCGCCGAAGAGGCGGAAGATTCGGTGGTGACGGCGTTGGCCGATTCCGCGGGTGCACTGGATTTCTGTGTCACGCGGCTCGGTCACGCCGGTTCCGGAGCGTGCTCGCCACTCTTCAGTGCCACATCTCGACATGCGAGAACGATGCACAGAATCGCTGGGGAGGCTCCCGGAAGAATGGTTGTCCCTGACGGGGACACACAGCACCTCGCCATGGTAGGGCCGGGTGCAGACTTGAGGTTAACACTACCGGATCCAACAAACATTCCCCCTCTCGTAATCCGGCAACCGGATGTCAGGAGCCAAGCGGCAGCACGCTCGCTCCGTCGACATCGAGGTCAAGGCGGTTCGCCGCCCAGCCCTCCCCGGCCAGCCGGGCGACCTTGTCGGCCGTTTCTTCCTCCACCAGAGCGAGGACCGTCGGCCCCGCTCCGGAGATCATCGCGGGCACCCCGTCGGCCCGCAGCCGCTCCACAAGGGCGGCGCTCTCCGGCATCGCCGGCGCCCGGTACTCCTGGTGAAGACGGTCCTCCGTGGCCGGGAGCAGCAGCTCGGGGCGCCTGGTCAGGGCCTCTACGAGCAGGGCCGCCCGGCCCGCGTTGGCCGCGGCGTCCACGTGCGGGACGGTGCGCGGCAGGAGTCCTCGGGCCATTTCGGTGAGGACCGGCTTTCCGGGGACGAACACCACCGGAACGATGGAACCGGCCGCGTCGAGACGGATCGCCCGGCCCGCTCCGGTCTCGGTCCACGCGATGGTGAAGCCACCGAGCAGGCAGGGGGCCACGTTGTCGGGGTGGCCCTCGATCTCGGTGGCGAGTTCGAGCAGTGCGGCGTCGTCGAGCACGGCGGCGCCGCCTATGGTCACGGCGCGCGCGGCGACCACGGCCGACACGATCGCGGCGGACGAGGAGCCCAGGCCGCGGCCGTGCGGGATGCGGTTGGCGCAGACGATCTCCAGGCCGCGCGGCTGTCCACCGAGGGCGTCGAAGGCCGTGCGCAGGGACCGTACGAGAAGGTGCGACTCGTCGCGGGGCAGGGTCTCGGAGCCCTCACCGGCGATGTCGATGTTCAGCCCGGAGTCGGCGACCCTGACGACCACGTCGTCGTAGAGCCCCAGCGACAGACCGAGGCTGTCGAAGCCCGGGCCGAGATTGGCGCTGGTGGCGGGGACGCGCACCCTGACGGCGGCGGCGCGGAACGCGGGACCGGCCATCGCTCGATGACTCTCCTTGAGCTGCGGGATGTTTCGAGAACTTCCGAAGGATGCTTTGACCGACGAGATCGACGAGATCTTCGACAGTCGAGGTTTTCGAGAACTTCCGATACTTCCGATGTTTTTGATGCGTAGGTCGACACCCGGGCCGCGATGGACAAAACAGCGGCGGCACCACGGCATATGCGGTGGGCGGGTTCGCTACAGCCTATCGAAGGAAGGTTCCGTGGCGACATAGGGCGCACAGGAGGCGCACGATGCGTGTCGTAAGCCCCCTGTGCACCCCCTGTACTGAAAAGCCCAGTTGACGAGGTGTCAGCGTCGCCCGGAGAAGCCGCCCGGAGAAGCGGTACGGCTCAGGCGAGACCGAGACGCTCGGCGGCCGCTGCGGCGTCGACCGGGACGGTGACCGGCTGCGGGGCTCCGGCGACGGCCCAGTCCGGGTCCTTCAGACCGTTGCCCGTGACGGTGCAGACGATCCTCTGGCCGGGGTCGACCTTGCCCTGCTCGGCGGCCTTAAGCAGGCCGGCGACGGACGCGGCCGACGCGGGCTCGACGAAGACACCCTCCTGGGACGCCAACAGCTTGTAGGCGCGCAGGATCTCACGGTCCGTCACCTCGTCGATGAAGCCGCCGGACTCCTCACGCGCATCGAGCGCGTACTGCCACGACGCCGGGTTCCCGATACGGATCGCGGTCGCGATCGTCGAGGGGTCCTTGACGACCTCGCCGCGCACGATCGGCGCGGAGCCGGAGGCCTGGAACCCCCACATGCGCGGCGTACGGGACGACACCGAGTCGGCGGCATACTCCTTGTAGCCCTTCCAGTAGGCCGTGATGTTGCCGGCGTTGCCGACCGGGAGGACATGGATGTCCGGCGCGTCGCCGAGCGCGTCCACGATCTCGAACGAGGCCGTCTTCTGGCCCTCGATGCGGTACGGGTTCACCGAGTTCACCAGCGCCACCGGGTAGTTCTCGGAGAGGCTGCGGGCGAGGTTCAGGCAGTCGTCGAAGTTGCCGTCGACCTGGAGGATCTTCGAGCCGTAGACGAGCGCCTGGCCCATCTTGCCGAGCGCGATCTTGCCCTGCGGCACGAGGACGGCGCAGACCATGCCGGCCCGCACCGCGTAAGCGGCGGCGGAGGCCGAGGTGTTGCCGGTGGAGGCGCAGATGACGGCCTGCGCACCCTCCTCCTTGGCCTTCGTGATGGCCATGGTCATGCCGCGGTCCTTGAACGAACCGGTCGGGTTGGCGCCCTCGACCTTCAGGTGCACCTCACAGCCGGTGCGCTCGGAGAGCAGCCGCGCCGGCACGAGCGGCGTACCGCCCTCGCGCAGTGTCACGACCGGCGTGGTGTCGGTCACCGGGAGCCGGTCCCGGTACTCCTCGATGATGCCGCGCCACTGGTGGGTCATTCCGGTCATCCCTGCTACTCCCCTTCAACACGCATGATGCTGGCGACACCGCGCACGGTGTCGAGCTGACGCAGCGCGTCCACGGTCCCGGTGAGGGCCGCGTCGGCCGCGCGGTGGGTGACGACGACGAGGGAGGCCTCGCCGTCCTTCCCCGACTGGCGCACGGTGTCGATGGAGACACCGTGCTCGGCGAAGACCGTCGCCACCTGCGCGAGAACGCCGGGCTTGTCGGCCACGTCGAGGCTGATGTGGTACCGCGTCACGACATCGCCCATCGGCGAGACGGGCAGCTGTGTGTACGCGGACTGGCCGGGTCCCGTCGCGCCGTTGAGGCGGTTGCGGCAGACGGCGACGAGGTCGCCGAGTACGGCGGACGCGGTCGGCGAACCGCCCGCGCCGGGCCCGTAGAACATGAGCTGCCCGGCGGCCTCGGCCTCGACGAAGACGGCGTTGTACGCGCCGCGCACGGAGGCCAGCGGGTGGGACAGCGGGATCATCGCCGGGTGCACGCGGGCGGTGACGGACTGCCCGTCGGCGGCCCGCTCACAGATGGCGAGCAGCTTGATGGTGCAGCCCATCTCCTTCGCGGAAGCGAAGTCGGCGGCGGTCACCTCGGTCATGCCCTCGCGGTACACGTCGTCGAGCCGGACGCGGGTGTGGAAGGCGATCCCGGCGAGGATGGCGGCCTTGGCGGCGGCGTCGAAGCCCTCGACGTCGGCCGTCGGGTCGGCTTCGGCGTACCCGAGGGCGGTGGCCTCGTCGAGCGCCTCCTGGTAACCGGCGCCGGTCGTGTCCATCGCGTCGAGGATGAAGTTCGTCGTGCCGTTCACGATGCCGAGGACACGGTTGACCTTGTCGCCCGCGAGGGACTCCCTGAGTGGCCTGACCAGCGGGATCGCGCCTGCGACCGCGGCCTCGTAGTAGAGGTCCTCGCCGTGGTCCACGGCGGCGGCGTGCAGGGCCTCGCCGTCCTGGGCGACGAGCGCCTTGTTGGCGGAGACGACGGAGGCGCCGTGCTCGAAGGCGGTGGTGATGAGCGTGCGCGCGGGCTCGATGCCGCCGATGACCTCGACGACCACGTCGATGTCGCCGCGTTTCACGAGCGCCGTGGCGTCGGTGGTCACCAGCGCGGGATCGATTCCCTCGCGCACACGGGAGGGCCGCCGCACGGCCACACCCGCGAGTTCGACGGGGGCACCGATCCGGGCGGCGAGGTCATCGGCGTGCGTCGTCATGATGCGCGCCACCTCTGAGCCGACAACCCCACAGCCCAGCAGCGCCACCTTCAGCGGACGCGTACGCATCATGCGACCTCGTTTCCTTCTACGTACTTACTCAGGTACTTCTACGGTGGGTCCAGTCTCGCCCACCGGACCGGGGTTTCAGCCCCGGGTCCGGATCGTGAGACGTAGATTTCATTTATCCGACGTCGAGGCGCAGGAGATCTTCCTCCGTCTCGCGCCGGACGATCACCCGGGCCTCGCCGTCGCGCACGGCGACGACGGGCGGGCGAAGCGCGTGGTTGTAGTTGCTGGCCATGGAGCGGCAGTACGCGCCGGTGGCCGGCACGGCGATCAGATCACCGGCCGCGACATCCGCGGGCAGGAACGCGTCCTTCACGACAATGTCGCCACTCTCACAGTGCTTGCCGACGACGCGGACGAGCATGGGCGCGGCGTCGGAGCGGCGGGAGACGAGGGCGACGGTGTACTCGGCGTCGTAGAGGGCGGTACGAATGTTGTCGGACATGCCGCCGTCGACGGAGACGTAGGTCCGCAGTCCTTCGAGCGGCTTGACGGTGCCGACGGTGTAGAGCGTGAAGGCGGTCGGGCCGACGATGGCGCGCCCCGGCTCGACGGAGATACGGGGGGTACGGAGGTTCGCCGCCTCGCACTCACGGCCGACGATCTCGTTCAGCGCCTTGGCGATCTCGTGCGGCTCGCGGGGGTCGTCGTCGCTGGTGTACGCGATGCCGAGGCCGCCGCCGAGGTCGATCTCGGGGAGTTCGACCCCGTGCTCGTCACGCACCTCGGCGAGCAGCCCGACGACCCGGCGGGCGGCGACCTCGAAGCCGGCCATGTCGAAGATCTGCGAGCCGATGTGCGAGTGGATGCCGATGAGCTCGATGCCGTCCAGCTTGAGGGCGCGGCGCACGGCCTCCGCCGCCTGCCCGTCGGCGAGGGCGATGCCGAACTTCTGGTCCTCGTGCGCGGTGGCGATGAACTCGTGGGTGTGGGCCTCGACGCCCACCGTGACGCGGATCTGCACGCGCTGCCGCTTGCCGAGGCCGTCGGCGATGTGGGCGACGCGCGCGATCTCCTGGAAGGAGTCGAGCACGATGCGACCGACGCCCACCTGGACCGCGCGGCTGATCTCTTCCTCGGTCTTGTTGTTGCCGTGGAAGGCGATGCGCTCGGCGGGCATGCCGGCGGAGAGCGCGGTCGCGAGCTCGCCCCCGGAGCACACGTCCAGGTTCAGCCCCTCCTCGTCCAGCCAGCGCACGACGGCCCGCGACAGGAACGCCTTGCCGGCGTAGAAGACATCGGCGTCGGGGCCGAAGGCGTCGCGCCAGGCGGCGCAGCGGGCGCGGAAGTCGGCCTCGTCGAGGAAGTATGCCGGGGTGCCGAACTCCTCGGCGAGCCGGGCGACTTCGATGCCGCCGACGGTGACGCCGCCGTCAGCGGTGCGGGCCACGGTCTGCGCCCACACCTTCGGGTCGAGGGCGTTGAGGTCGTCGGCGGGGGCGGTGTAGTGGCCCTCGGGCAGGACGTCGGCGTGCCGGGGACCGGCGGGGTGGGCGGAACGGCTCATGGCTGCAATGGCTCTCTTCGTCTACTTCTGTGTCACAGATGTTCGGGTGCGTCGATGCCGAGCAGGGTCAGGCCGCCTGCGAGCACCGTCCCGACGGCTTCGGCGAGCGCGAGCCGGGCACGGTGGGCGGCCGAGGGTTTCTCCTCGCCTTGCGGCAGTACGACCGGATGAAACGAGGCCATGAAGGTGCCGGCGACGCCGACGAGGTGCCGGGCGAGCCGGTCGGGCGCGTGCTGCTCGGCAGCGGCGCGGAGGATCCGCGGGTGGTCGGCGAGCGCGGCGAGGAGGTCTTCCTGACCGGGTACGTCGCCGGTGGCGGCGGTGAGGCCGAGGTCCGCGGCGTTGCGGGTCAGGGCGTGGGTGCGGGCGTGGGCGTACCGGACGCGGAAGAGCGGGTTGGTCTCGCGCTGGGCGAGGTGCTCGGCGCCCCCTTCTTCCTCGGCGCCGATCCGGGGCCGGTCGTGGCCCGCGGGGTGGAGCAGGGCCCAGCGGGCGGCGTCGCGGCCGAGCGGCAGGGGGTCGGCGGGGGCGGGCACGGGGCGGACGTCCACATCACGGGGGGCGCTGCCGACCGTGTCGACCTCGACGCCGAGGACGTCGACCCACTCGGGCCGGGGGTGGCCCGCACAGCTGGTCCGTACGAGGGCGCCCTGGGAGCGCAGGAGGCGGGCGACGGAGTCCATGACGACGAGGGCGCGGACGTCACCGGGGGCGTGCAGCCGCAGGACCTCGCCGGTGGGGCCCTCGGCGTGCCCGTACCGGGGCCCTTCCCGCTGGATCCGCGCGACGAGTTCGCCGGGCGCGGCCTCGTGGAGGCTGAGGTTCAGGAAACCGGGCCC
Source organism: Streptomyces sp. NPDC002754 (assembly GCF_053592315.1). Taxonomy (NCBI): domain Bacteria; kingdom Bacillati; phylum Actinomycetota; class Actinomycetes; order Kitasatosporales; family Streptomycetaceae; genus Streptomyces; species Streptomyces sp. NPDC002754. Next base: position 238,156 of record NZ_JBSFVM010000010.1, on the reverse strand, counting down.
GGTGACGACGACGTCCGCGATACCGGGGCTCTCCCCGAGCCGACGGGACAGGATCTCGGCCACCTGGCGCGGAGTCCTGCCGGCGTCGCGGGCGAGCTGCAGCGCGACGTTCGTGGCGTAGTCGCCCTGCCCGCCGGGCCGCGGCCGCTCGACCACGACCTGCCGCTCCGCCGCGCACACGGCAGCGTCGAGCTCACCGTCGTCGACCGCGCGGCGGACGGCGCGCAGGACGGTGCGGGAGAGCTCGGCGGGTGTCACGGGACAAGCGTATGGGAGGAGGGGGGTGGGTAAGCGACCCGGTTTCCCGGAGGGTCTCGGGATGCGGACGGGGAGCCGGGGTGGCAGGGGCCGCCGGAGTCGCTCAGGCGTCGGCGGTGCGGGTGGCCTGCTCGGCATCGTCGGGGGCGCTCACGGCGCGTGCGGTGCTCGCCCGGGAGGCACCGGCGGAACCCGCCCCCGGGCGTCCCTGCTCACTCAACTGCCCTACCAGGCGCACCAGTTCACTGGGATCGAAGGGCTTCGCGAGGAATGCGTCGATGCCGACATCGAGCCCGCTCTCGACCTCGTACTGGGTGCAGGCGCTGACGACGACGATGGGCAGCGAACGCGTACGGGCGTCCGCCCGCAGCCGGGCGGCGGTGCGCAGCCCGTCGAGCCGGGGCATGACGACGTCCAGCGTGACGACATCGGGTCGCACCTGATCGATCACGTCCAAACATTCGGCACCATCGGCCGCGGTCACGACCTCGAAGCCCTCCAGCTCGAGATTGACCCTGATCAGCTGCCGAATCACCTTGTTGTCGTCCACGACAAGGACTCGGCCGGACGCGCCTGGCACAACTCGAGAGTAGGTCGACCCCGGCCACCGCGTCCGGGTTTTCCCCACTTCCGCCCCGTACAGGCGACCCGGACCACGCGGCCCCCAGCCCGATAACCCGTTCCTGAGGACCGCAAAGGAGCTGGTAGGGTTCTACCCGTCGCCACACACAGTGCGGCGCACGCCCCCGTAGCTCAGGGGATAGAGCATCGGCCTCCGGAGCCGGGTGCGCAGGTTCGAATCCTGCCGGGGGCACCTTGTACGAGGTGCCTTAAAGACCCCGCCATCAGCGTATCGCTGAGTGCGGGGTCTTTTTTTGTGCGGTTGCGTAGCGCGGTCAGGCGTAGAAGCGGGAGACGCTCTGGAGGACTGCCGCCGGCTTCGGGGCGCCCTCCATTTCTATGGTGCCGTCGATCGTGATCTGGGCTCCCCCGCCCGCTACTTCCTCCACCGATGCCACCCGCGCCGCCAGGCGGATGCGGGAGCCCGCCTTGACCGGGGAGGGGAAGCGGACCTTGTTGAGGCCGTAGTTGACCTTTGTGGTGACGCCCTGGACGTCCAGGAGGTCGGTGAAGAGGGGGATGAAGAGGGAGAGCGTCAGGTAGCCGTGGGCGATCGGGGCGCCGAAGGGGCCGGCGGCGGCGCGTTCGGGGTCGACGTGGATCCACTGGTGGTCGCCCGTCGCGTCGGCGAACGTGTTGATGCGGTCCTGGGTGATCTCGAGCCAGTCGCTGGTGCCGAGGTCGGTCCCGGTGATCTTCGTGAGTTCGGCCAGGCCGTTCACCGTGAGGGTCTTCATTGCTGTGAGGTGTCCTGTTCGTCGGTGCCGTACGTCGTGCGCAGGCGGGACTTGATGAGCTTTCCGGAGGCCGTGCGCGGGAGTTCGCCGGCCAGGATCAGGGATTTGGGGATCTTGTACTTCGCCAACTGGCCGGAGAGGGAGGCCAGGAGGGACTCGGGCGGCGGGGTGGCGCCCGTGCGCGGGACGACGACGGCCCGGGGGACCTCGCCCCATTTCTCGTCCGGGACGCCGATCACCGCGCACTCCGCCACATCGGGGTGGGCCAGGAGCGCTGCCTCGATCTCCGCGGGGTAGATGTTCTCGCCGCCGGAGATGATCACGTCCTTGAAGCGGTCGACGATGGTGACGTAGCCGTCGGCGTCGACCCGTGCCGCGTCCCCGGTGCGGAACCAGCCGTCGGAGAAGGCGGCTTCGGTCTCCGCCGGCAGGCCCCAGTAGCCCGGCATCACGTGCGGGCCGCGGACCACCACCTCGCCCGTTTCCTCCGTGCCCACCGGGGTGAGGTCCTGGCCCACGACCTGTACGTCGCTGAAGAAGTGCGGCACGCCCGCCGAGCCCGCCTTCGTCACCGCGTGTTCGGCGTCGAGGAAGAGGGTTCCGGGGGCCGCCTCCGTCATGCCGTAGCCCTGGAGGAAGGTGAGGCCGCGTTCCTGGTACGCCGCGATCAGCGGGGGCGGCACCGGGGCTCCTCCGCAGGTCAGGATGCGAAGGGAGGAGAGGTCGGCGGTCGGCCAGGCGGGCTGCCGGGTCAGTAGGTCGAACATGGTCGGAACGCCGAACATGAACGTCACCCCGTGCTGCCGCACAAGCTCGAATGTCGCCGCCGGGTCGAAGGAACCCACCAGGACGCACGTGCCGCCCTTCAGCAGCACCGGCAGCGTCAGCATGTTCAGGCCCGCCGTGTGGAACAGCGGCGCCGAGACGAGGGCGACCTCGTCCGCGATCAGGTCGTGGTCGACCAGGACGTTGACCGCGTTCCAGGTCAGGTTGGCGTGGGTGAGCATGGCGCCCTTGGGGCGGCCCGTCGTGCCCGAGGTGTACATGATGAGGCAGAGGTCGTCGCCGCCGACCGCCTCGTCGATCGTGTCCGAGGGGGCGGCGGCGAGCAGTTCCTCGTACCCGCTGCCGTCGGCCTCGATCGTCACAGGGACCGACAGGGCCTTCGCCCGGTCCCCGCCGCCGGCGTGCAGGAGGGTCTTCGCTCCCGAGTCCCCTATTTGGTAAGCGAGTTCGACGGTCGACAGGCGCGTGTTGAGCGGGACGAAGACCGCTCCCAGAGTGCCCGCCGCGAACAGCGTCTCCAGATACGAGGGGTGGTTCGGGCCGAGGTACGCGACGCGGTCACCGCGGCGGACGCCCTGCGCCCGTAGGACATGCGCGAGGCGGGTCGTACGGTCGTGCAGGTCGGCGTACGAGTACCCCGTGCCGTTGTGGATCAGGGCGGTGCGGTGCGGAGTCTTGCGGGCCCGGCGTGCGGGCCATGATCCCAGTCCCTCGTTGCGCATACCGGTCCCCTTCAGGGCTTGGTGAGTCCGGGTCAGGGCTTGGTGAGTCCGAGCAGACGAGCCGCGTTCTCCTTGAGGATCTTGGGGCGGACCGCTTCCTTGATGTCCAGCTTCGCGAAGTCCGCGAGCCAGCGGTCCGGGGTCAGGACGGGGTAGTCCGAGCCGAAGAGGACCTTGTCCTTGAGGAGCGTGTTCGCGTACTGGATCAGCTGGGGCGGGAAGTACTTCGGGGACCAGCCCGAGAGGTCGATGTGCACGCCCGGTTTGTGCGTGGCGACCGCCAGCGCCTCGTCCTGCCAGGGGAACGAGGGGTGCGCAAGGATGATCTTCAGGTGCGGGAAGTCGGCCGCGACGTCGTCCACGTACAGGGGGTTCGAATACTTCAGGCGGATGCCGCCGCCGCCCGGCACGCCCGCGCCGATGCCCGTCTGGCCGGTGTGGAAGAGGGCGATCGTGCCCGTCTCCTCGATCAGCTCGTACAACTCGTATGCGACCGCGCGGTCGTTGGGGAAGAAGGCCTGGATGGAGGGGTGAAACTTGAAGCCCTTCACCCCGTACTCCTCCACGAGGCGGCGGGCCTGCTTCACCCCGGCCTTCCCGCGGAACGGGTCGATCGAGGCGAAGGGGATGAGGGTGTCCGGGTGGGCGGCGGCCGCCTCGGCGACCTCCTCGTTCGGAACCGGCTCCGTGCCCGTCGCCGACTCGGCGTCGACCGTGAAGATCACGGCGGCCATGTTCCGCTCGCGGTAGTACGCGGCGGTCTCCTCCAAGGTCGGCTTCCGGTTTCCCTCGGTCTTGAAGTACGCGGACGAGGCCTCGTGGAGGTCGTCGGAGAGGGAGCCGTGGCCGCGCGAAGAGACCTCGGCGTGGGTGTGTACGTCGATGGCGGTGAGGTCGTCGATGTTCATCACGCCTCCGGGAGCTTCGGTGCCGGGATGCCGACCGTCTCCGGCTCGGCGCCGACCGACGTCGGCCACGCCTCGGCGATCGCGTCCGGGGTCCAGCCGCCGTCCGCGTAGGCCGACTTGATCTCCTGCGGGTGCGACCAGAGGGTGAGCCGGTCGCCGCCGATACCGATCGCCTGGCCCGTCACGGAGCGGGCCGCTTCGGAGGCGAGGAAGGGAACGAGGGCCGCGCAGTCCTCCGGTGTGCCGAAGCCCTCGCCCTTGCGCAGGAAGGACGGGAGCGGTTCGCCGCCGCGCATCGCCTCGATGTACGGGGCGAAGGCCGGGATCGTCTCCGTCATGGCCGTCGCGGCGACCGGCACGATCGCGTTGACCGTGATGTTCGCCCGCGCCAGCTCCATCGACCAGGTGCGGGCCATGGCGACGATGCCGGCCTTCGCGGCGGCGTAGTTCGTCTGGCCGAAATTGCCCCGTTGCCCCGCGGGCGAGCCGACGAGGACGAGCGTGCCTCCCTCGCCCTGCTCGCGCATCCGGACGGCGGCGGCGCGGGCGCAGGTGAAGGTGCCCTTCAGGTGGGTGGTGAGCACCGCGTCGAAGTCGTCGTCGGTCATCTTCCACAGGACCTTGTCGCGCAGGATGCCGGCGTTGGTGACCAGGACGTCGAGGCGGCCGAACTCGCTCGCCGCCCGCGCCACCAGGCGGTCCGCGGCCTCGGCCGTGCCGACCGGGACCACCTCGGCGACGGCCGTGCCGCCCGCCTCCCGGATCGACTTCACGGCCGCTTCGGCGACGGCCTCGTCCACATCGTTGACGACGACCGAGGCGCCGTGGGCGGCGAGGGCATGGGCGTAGGAGAGCCCCAGGCCGCGGCCGCCGCCGGTGACGACGGCCACCTTTCGGGTGAGATCGATGGACACGTGTGAATCCCTTCCTGCCGAGGATGCGTGGAGCAAGAAAGAAGCTAAGAGCAATGATTGGTGACGTCAATAGTTGTCGCCGACCCGCAGGTGCGAGAGACTGTCGCGGAAGACCGCAGGCCCACCCCCAGGGAGACCCCATGACCCCCGCCCCGATCGACGCGCACGAGCCATGGATGCGCGGGCTGCACGCCGACACGGGCTATCTGCTGTACCGGCTCGGCCTGCGCTCCGGGCAGCTGTTCAACACCTCGCTCCAGGAGTCGGGGCTGCGCCTGCGCCACTACGCGGTGCTGCGCTTCCTGGCCACGGTCGAAGGCGCCCTGCAAAGGGAGTTGAGCGTGCAGCTCGGCTACGACCCGAGCGCGATCGTGGGCCTGGTCGACGACCTGGAGAAGGCCTCGTTCGTCGAGCGGCGCCCCTCCCCCGGCGACCGGCGCAGCCGGATCGTGGTGCTCACGGACGACGGGCGGGACTTCCTGCGCGGAAGCGACGAGGCGGGGCTGCGCGTGACGAGCGAGCTGCTCGCGCCGCTGGACGCGGACGAGTGCGAGACGCTGCACGGGCTGTTGCGGCGGGTCGCGGAGGCCGGGCTCGGGTGACGCCCGTTTTCGGCCGTTGTCGACTTCTCGCTACGGCGACCGGCACGGAACCCGTTTGAGTGTCTGTCATTCCTGATCAGGACTGTGAGAGCCGCCACGCGTGCACGATCCAGGTTTACTCGTGCCCCACCGCATGACTACGGTTCGGTCGATGTCTCGCAGCCACTTGAACCTCACGAATCCAGGAAGATGCGTATCCGGTAGCCGGGGTTCCCTTCGGGAGGGATCGTGAGCGAACCGGTACAGCTCGCGGCTCATCGGGCACCGCTGCCCGATCAGCAGGACGCCGTCGCACAGACCGCGAGCACTCCGTCCAGGAGACAGGCGGCCACACCGGCCACCACCACGACACCGAAGTCCGGCAAGGCCCGTGACGCGTTCTACGACAACGCCAAGTATTTGGCGATCGTCCTGGTCGCGATGGGCCACTCCTGGGAGCCGCTGCGCAGTGGAAGCCGGGCGGCCGCCGCCCTGTACATGATCGTGTACACATTCCACATGCCGGCGTTCATCGTGATCTCCGGCTACTTCTCGCGGTCGTTCGACGCGAGCCCTGCTCGGCTGAAGCGGCTGATCACGGGCGTGGCGGTGCCCTATGTGGTGTTCGAGATCGTCTACACGCTCTTCAAGCGGTACGCCGGTGACGATCCGGGATACGACTTCAGCCTCCTCGACCCCTGGTATCTGACCTGGTTCCTGGTGTCGTTGTTCGTGTGGCGGCTGAGCACGCCGATCTGGAAGACGATCCGCTGGCCGCTGCCGGTGGCGCTCGCCATCGCGGCGCTCGCCTCCGTCTCCCCCAGCATCGGCGACGACCTGGACATGCAGCGCCTGCTGCAGTTCCTGCCCTTCTTCGTCCTCGGCCTGTGCCTGAAGCCGGAGCACTTCCAGCTGGTGCGCCGCAAGGAGGCGCGGATCATCGCGGTGCCGGTCTTCGCGGCCGCGCTGCTGTTCGCGTACTGGGCGGCGCCGCGGATGACCGCGGCGTGGACGTACCACCGGGACAGTGCCCAGGAGTTGGGCGCGCCCGGCTGGACCGGGATCGTCATGACCCTGGCCATGTTCGGCTGTTCGGTGATTCTCACGGCGTGCTTCTTCGCGTGGGTACCGGGCCGGAAGCTCTGGTTCACGGCGCTCGGCGCGGGCACCCTGTACGGCTACCTGCTGCACGGCTTCGTCGCCAAGGGGTCCCGTTTCTGGGACTGGTACGAGGCGGACTGGCTGCACACGCCGTGGGGGCAGGTCCTGGTGACGCTGCTCGCGGCGAGCCTGATCACCGTGTTGTGCACGCCGCCCGTGCAGCGGATGTTCCGGTTTGTGATGGAGCCCAAGATGGAGTGGGCGTTCAAGAGGGATGCGGCGAAGGTGGCCAAGGGGCGGTAGCCGCTTGTTGTTCGCCCGGCGACATGGTTGCGGTCGCGGGGCTCCGCCCCGGGCCCCGCGCCTCAAGCGCCGGCGGAGCTTTAAAAGATCGGGGCTCCGCCCCGGACCCCGCTGCTCAAACGCCGCAGGGGCTTGATGTATCAGGCCGACGCCTTCTTGCGAGGCGTCGGCTTTTTCTTTGTCGAGGCCGACTTCTTGGCCGCGGTGGTCTTCTTCGCCGAGGCCGTCTTCTTCGCGGGGGTCGACTTGTTGGCGGTGGCCTTCTTCGCGGACGTGGTCTTCTCGGCGGGCGCCTTCTTGGCGGCCGTGCCCTTCTTGGCGGCGGCCTTCTTCGTACGAGAAGCCGTGCGGGAACGTGATGCCAGGTCCGTTACCTCGGCGACGTCCTCGTCCTCGTTCCTCGCCTTCTTGGCCGCACGGACGCTGCTCTCCAGTGCCGACATGAGGTCGATGACCTTGCCGCCTCCGTCGCCCGACTTCTTGGGGGGCTCCGCCGGTTCCGTGCCGGAGGCCTTCGACTCGATCATCTCCTCCACGGCGTCCCGATAGTCGTCGTGCAGGGAGTCCATGTCGACCTCGCCGAGCGTGTCCATCAGGGCGTCCGCCAGGTCGAGTTCGGCGTCGCGGACCGTGACGTGCGAGTCGGGGGCGGCGTCCTCGGGGGCCCGGATCTCGTCCGGCCAGAGCAGCCCGTGCATCGCGATGACGTCGTCGACGACCCGCAGCATCCCGAGCCGCTCCCGGCCGCGCAGCGCGAACTTGGCGATGGCCACCTTGTTGCTGCGCTTGAGCGCCTCGCGCAGCAGCGTGTACGGCTTGGCGGCCGGGACGCCGTTGGCCTGGAGGTAGTACGCCGTGCCCATCTGGAGCGGGTCGATCCGCTCGGCCGGCACGAAGGAGACGATCTCGATGGTCCTGGCCGTCGGGATCGGGAGCTGGGCGAGGTCGTCCTCGGTGATCGGGATGATCGAGCCGTCGGCGTCCTGGTACCCCTTGCCGATCTCGTCGTTCGCGACCTCTTTGTCCTCCAGCTCGCACACCTTGTGATAGCGGATGCGGCCGCCGTCCTCCAGGTGGATCTGGCGGAAGGAGATCGAGTGGTTCTCGGTGGCGTTGACCAGCTTGATCGGGATGCTGACCAGGCCGAAGGAGATGGCGCCGTTCCATATGGAGCGCACGGTGGGCCTCCCGGTTCGCGTCGCCAATGAACGACATAGCAGACATAGCGGGCTGGATTGCCAGAGTATTACCGTATGGCGCCCATCACAGAAGTGGAGGGGCGGCGGCTCACGCTCAGCAATCTGGACAAGGTGCTGTATCCGGACTCCGGGTTCACCAAGGGCGAGCTGCTGCACTACTACGCGACGGCCGCGGAGGCCCTGCTCCCGCATCTGCGGGACCGTCCCGTCTCCTTCCTGCGCTTTCCCGACGGGCCCGGGGGCCAGCAGTTCTTCGCCAAGAACGTGCCACCGGGGTCACCCTCCTGGGTGAAGACGGCGGAGGTGCGGCGCTCGGACGGGGTCGCGCGGCAGGTCCTCGTCCAGGATCTGCCGACGCTGATGTGGGCGGCGAACCTGGTCGCCGAGTTCCATACGCCGCAGTGGCGGGTGGACGCGCCCGGCTTGGCGGACCGGCTGGTTTTCGACCTGGATCCCGGGGCGCCGGCCGACATCGTGCAGTGCTGCCAGGTGGCCGGGTGGCTGCGGGAGCGGTTGGCGCGGGACGGGCTCGAGGCGTACGCGAAGACCTCCGGGTCGAAGGGGCTGCATCTGCTCGTGCCGCTGGTGCCCACGGCGGCCGAGCGGGTCAGTGCGTATGCGAAGGGACTCGCGCGGGAGGCGGAGGCGGCCTTGCCGGGGCTCGTGGTGCATCGGATGGCGCGGAGTCTGCGGGGCGGGAAGGTGTTCGTCGACCACAGTCAGAACTCGGCCGCGAAGACGACGGCGGCGGCCTATACGTTGCGGGCGAGGGCCTTGCCGGCCGTTTCGGCGCCGGTGACGTGGGGGGAGGTGGAGGGGTGTGGTGCTGCGGGGGATCTGGTTTTTGTCGCGGGGGATGTGGGGGCGCGGCTGGAGCGGTACGGGGATTTGCTCGGGGGGTTGTTCGACGGTGAGCGGGCGGGGGTGCTGCCGTGAACGCGGATGGCGTTGCGGTCGCGGGGCGCTGCCCCGGACCCCGCTGGCTCTCGTCACAAGAGCGGGGCTTGAAAGACCGCCTCAAACGCCGGCGGGGCTTGAAAGCCCAACCGCCGGCGGGCTTGAGATGGCTCGATCGGCGGCGGGGCTTGAAAGAAGGTGCCGGGTCACACCCGGGTCCACGTCGCCCTGGCCCTCGCCATCATGTGGAGTGCCTCGACGTCTGCGGGTTTGAGGAGGCCGGCCGTGTGGGCCAGGGGTGGGAGGGTCGTGGTGGTGAGGATGTGGGTGTCGCGGGGTGGGGGTGTCGCCTCCACGGATGACGGGTCCACCAGGATGAGGGCCGCGCGGACCTCCGCGGTGAGGGCGAAGGAGGCGCGGGAGGCGTCGGCGCGGGCGCGGCGCAGGAGGGGCTGCGGTTCGCCGCGGCCGATCGTCACCCAGGGGTCGCCGACCCGCACCCGTCGCTTGCGCACAGGCAGTACGTGCAGCGCGAACAGGCCGCCGGGGCCGATCAGCAGATGGTGGATGTGGGATCCGCCGGGCAGCGGCACCGAGTGCAGCACCCGCCAGCCCGCCGCCTCGAACCCGTCGAGGACCTCGCCCACCCGCGCCTGCGCGGCGAGCGCCGTGCGCCGCGGGTCGGCGCGCAGCCGGCGCTGCGGGCCAGGGTCGCGGTCCAAGGAGATGACGAGGGCCTCGCCCGGCCGGTTCGGCGCGAGGTCGTCGTCGGGGTGGAGGGTGAGCCCGGCCAGTTCGGCGGGGGTCGGCACCGGGGGCGGTCCGACGGTGACCTGGCCGGCGATGAACGGGCGGAGTACGTCGAGCACCTCCGCCCGCCGGATCTCGCTGAGCAGGTTCACCCGGCCCGCGTCCCGGTCATACCAGGCGACGTTCGCGCCGTCGTCCCCGCACACGTAGAGCCACTCCTGACCGTTCCGCCAGGTCGGTATGACGCGCAGTCCGCTCATGCCCCATCACCCCACGACCATGGGAGCAGCAAGCCCGCCGCAGGGCAAGAAGCCCGCAGGCCCGGCATGATGACCATCGCGACCCGTTCAACCCGGCAGGCAGGAGTGCAGTGAAGACAGCGCCCGGGCGCCTCGGCCGGTCCGTGCTCGCCGTGCCCGCCGCCGCGCTGCTCTGGGCGTGCGCCGGCTGCGGGGACCAGGGCGGCCCTCAGAGCGCGGGCCCGACGCCGACGGCCGTCGGCCCGGAGCGTCTGTGGCCCACGCTGCCGCCCGCGACCCGCGCCGCCGACGACTACGGCGCCGGGGAGACGGCCGTGGTCAAGGGCGTCGAGGTGCCCGGCGGGAAGCTGCGCGAGGTCGCCCCGGCGAAGATCGTGCGGGCCCGCGTCACCGCCGCGCCCGACGACTACAAGGACATCGCGAAGGACGTCGCGGCGGACTGTCCGGCGGCCGGAGAGGCGTCCGAGAGCTGTCCCGTGCTCGGCGGGTACTACCGGGATCTGACCGGCGACGGCGAGGACGATCTGCTCGTCGCCGTGCGCGCCCCGCACCGCCAGGCGTACTTGCAGGCGTACACGTACCGCGGCGGGAAGCTGACCCAGATCATGGACGACAAGGACGCCGTCATCAACGTGCATCTGGCGGGCCGGAGCATCGTGGTGCGCGCCGCCGCCGACCTGTCCGGGTACGAGTACCGCACGTCCTGGTCGTACGACGGCCACCAGAAGGCGATGCTGCCGACCCGCGACGAGATCCTGCGCACCGGGTCCACGCACACTCCTGCCGTGCCGTCACCGAGCCGCTCATGAGTCCGCGCGCGCTGCGGCTGCCGGTCTGGACCGCCTCCCTGACGTGGAAGGCGATGGTCTTCATCACCGTGATGTGCTGTGCGCTCGCCGCGCTGCTCGGCGTCCTCGTGCACGTCTCGGTCACCGATCAGACGACGGGTCAGGCCCGCGAACGCGCGCTCACCCTCCTGAAGTCCACCACCAAGCGGTACGAGGCCGGGAGCAGGCTCGCCGCGGGCGCGGGCCTCGATCCGCCGGGCCTGCCCGCCGAGTTGCGCGCCCTCGCCGCGCGCGGGGAGCGCGGCACGATGGTCGCGGCGCACCCGGAGCGGCCGACGATGTGGGCGGCGGGCCCGGCGGCCGGCGGCCGGGCCCTCGCGGTGCGGGTCGACTTCGCGCAGGGCCGGCGCACCATCGACGGGCTCGACGGGGCGATCCTCACCTCGTCGGCGCTCGCGATCGGGGCGACGCTGCTGGTCGGCGCGTTCGCCGTGACCCGTGTGACGCGGCGCCTGCACGCGACGGCGCGGGTGGCGCGCAGGATCAGCGCGGGCGACATGGACGCGCGCGTCGACGACCGCCGGACGAAGGATCCGGGGCGACGCCAGGACGAGGTGGCCGATGTCGCGGGCGCGCTCGACAGCATGGCCGGTTCGCTGCAGGCCCGGATCCTGACCGAGCAGCGGTTCACCGCCGATGTCGCGCACGAGCTGCGCACGCCGCTGACCGGGCTGCACGCCGCCGCCGAGCTGCTGCCGCCGGGCCGGCCCACGGAGCTGGTGCGGGACCGGGTCGCCGCGCTGCGCACGCTCACCGAGGACCTCCTTGAGATCTCGCGGCTCGACGCGCGCAGCGAGCGCCTCGATCTGGACGAGAACCGGATCGGGCCGGTGGCCGAGCGGGTGGTGCGGGCGTCCGGCACCCCGACCGAGGTCCAACTCGTCCGGGACGTCTGTGTGCTGACGGACCGTCGGCGCCTGGAGCGGGTCCTCGGCAACCTCGTGGCGAACGCGCACCTGCACGGCGCGGCGCCGGTCACGCTGACCGTGGAGGGGCCGGTGATCACGGTGCGCGACCACGGCGCGGGCTATCCCGGCTACCTCGTGGAGCACGGGCCGCAGCGTTTCCGCACGGAGGGCGGGGCCCGCGGGCACGGTCTCGGGCTGACCATCGCGCTCGGGCAGGCCGAAGTCCTGGGCGCACGGCTGGAGTTCGGGAACGCGTCGGACGGTGGCGCGGTGGCGACGTTGACACTTCCGTACGAGGAGACCGGGCCCGAGGGTTCGTAGCGGAGAGTAACCTTTTGCGCGCTCTGCGTGCCGCTTTTAGTGTGAAAGCGGGCATTCAAGGCGCCCTTCTCGCTCCCTCTCACCCCTCTCCCCCACCTCAGGAGTCTCGTATGTCGCTCGCCATCCGCCTCGGCACAGGCGTCGCCGCAGCAGCAGCCCTCGTCGCCACCAGCGCCCTCCCCGCCGTTGCCCAGAGCAGCTCGCCCGGCGGCGACAATCCGCCGGTCTACAAGGGCCGCGTCATCGCGAAGTCCGGGCTGCTGCTGCGCGACGCCCCGGCCCGCGGCGCCAGGGTCGTCCGCTCCGAGCCGTACCACGCGATCGTCCCGATCTTCTGCAAGACCTCGGGCGACAACGTCGGCGGGAACTCGTACTGGTACCTGCTCACCGACGGCACGTGGGCGTGGGGTTCGGCGAAGTACATCGAGAACATCGGCGCCGTGCCGCGCTGGTGCTGACATGAGCTGATATCGGGGTCTTGCTTGCTACGTTCCCGGTATGACCGGATCGTCGGGTACATCGGGAACCAGCACCCGCCCCTCGGTGCCCGCCGTCCGGGTCCCCCGGCGCCGCGGCACCGAACTGGCCCTGCTCGTCGTTGCCGTGCTGCTCAGCGTCTACGGATACATCGACGTCGGGCTCGCCAAGGACGACAGGGTCCCGGGCGGGGCGCTCGGCTACGGCGCCGGGCTCGGGGCGCTCGCGCTCGTCGCGCACCTCGTGGTCCGCTTCCGCGCCCCGTACGCCGATCCGCTGGTGCTGCCGATCGCCGTCCTGCTCAACGGACTCGGCCTGGTGCTGATCTGGCGGCTCGACCAGGAGACCCCGGGCGACCAGGCGGCGCCCACCCAGCTGATCTGGTCGACGCTCGGCGTGGCCCTGTTCATCCTCACCGTGCTGTTCCTGCGCGACCACCGGGCGCTTCAGCGATACGCGTACATCTGCGTGGTCACGGCCCTGGTGCTGATGATCCTGCCGATCTTCTTCCCCGCCGTGAACGGTGCCCGGATCTGGATCCGGATCGGCAGCTTCTCCATCCAGCCGGGCGAGTTCGCCAAGGTCCTGCTCGCGATCTTCTTCGCCAGCTATCTCGCGGCGAACCGGCACGCGCTGGCGTACACCGGCAAACGGATCTGGCGGTTCCAGCTGCCGACGATGCGGGTGTTCGCGCCGATCCTGGTGATCTGGCTGATGACCGTCGGCGTCCTTGTCCTGGAGACCGACCTCGGCACCTCGCTGCTGTTCTTCGGCCTGTTCGTGATCATGCTCTACGTCGCGACGGGCCGCGGCAGCTGGATCGCCATCGGGCTCGTCCTCGCGGCCGCCGGAGCGTTCCTCGTGGCCTCCTTCGAGCCGCATGTGCACAGCCGCGTCGAGGACTGGCTGCACCCCTTCGCCTCCATCGACGCCGGTCAGGGCGCCAGCCAGCTCGCGCAGTCGCTGTTCGCGTTCGCGGCGGGCGGCATGCTCGGCACCGGGCTCGGCCTCGGCCACTCGTACCTGATCGGCTTCGCCGCCAAGTCGGACTTCATCCTGGCAACGGCCGGCGAGGAGCTGGGGCTCGCCGGGCTCACCGCGATCTTCCTGCTGTACGCGCTGCTCGTGGAGCGCGGCTACCGGGCGGGGCTCGCGCTGCGCGATCCGTTCGGCCGGCTGCTCTCCATCGGGCTCGCCTCGATCGTCGCGCTCCAGGTCTTCGTCATCGCGGGCGGCGTGATGGGGCTCATCCCGCTCACCGGCATGGCGATGCCGTTCCTCGCGCAGGGCGGCTCGTCCCTCGTCACCAACTGGATCATCGTCGCGATCATCATCCGGGTCAGCGACCGGGCCCGGAGCCAGCTGCTGCCCGAGTCCCCAGGGAGCGCCCAGGACCCCGTGGAGGGCGCCAAGTGACCAAGTACATCCGCCGGGCCTCGGTGTTCTGCCTGATCCTGCTGATCGCGCTGCTCATCAACGCGGCCCGGGTCCAGTTCTTCCAGGCCGACAAGTTCGACGACAACTCGGCCAACCGCCGCACCACGATCCAGCGTTACGGGCAGCCGCGCGGCGACATCCTCGTCCAGGGCAAGTCGGTCACCGGCTCCAAGGACACCGGGGAGTCGCTGCGCTACGAGCGGACGTACAAGAACGGGCCGCTGTACGCCCCCGTCACCGGCTACGCCTCGCAGACGTACGGCACGACGTTCGTGGAGAGCGCCGAGGACGACATCCTCTCCGGCGCCGACCCGATGCTCTCCCCCATCCCGTTCTGGAACGAGATCTCGCGCTCCCAGGAACCCGGCGGCAACGTGAAGACCACCATCAACGCCCGCGCGCAGCAGGCCGCGTACTCCGGGCTCGGCGGCAAGAAGGGCGCGGTCGCGGCGATCGACCCGTCGACCGGGAAGATCCTGGCGCTGGTCTCCACCCCGTCGTACGACCCCGGGCGGATCGCGGGCACCGACTCCTCCTCGACCGAGGCGTGGGCCGCGCTGAACAAGTCGGAGGAGCAGCCGATGCTCAACCGGGCGCTGCGCCAGACGTATCCGCCGGGCTCCACGTTCAAGGTGGTCACGGCGGCCGCGGCCCTGGAGAACAGCGTGGTGGACGGCATCGACGAGTCGACCGACACCCCGTCCCCGTACACCCTGCCGGGCACGACGACGCAGCTGACCAACGAGTCCGCGTCGGCCGCCTGCAAGGACGCGACGCTCGAATACGCGCTGCGGGTCTCCTGCAACACCGTGTTCGCCAACCTCGGGGTGCAGACCGGGCTCTCGGACATGGTGAAGATGTCGGAGAACTTCGGCTTCAACGACAGCGGGATCAAGGTCCCGATGGCGGCCGCCAAGTCGAACTTCGACACCGACATGAACGATTCGCAGCTGGCGCTCTCCTCGATCGGCCAGTACGACACCGCCGCGACGCCGCTGCAGATGGCGATGGTGTCCTCGGCCATCGCCAACGGTGGCGCGCTGATGCGGCCGCATCTCGTGGACAAGACCACGTCGAGTGACGGGGACACGGTCTCGGAGACCGGCTCCGACACGTACAAGCAGGTCATGTCTCCGTACACGGCCACTCAGTTGCAGACGATGATGGAGGACGTCGTCTCCGAGGGGACCGGTACCGGGGCGAAGATTTCGGGTGCGACGGTGGGGGGGAAGACGGGGACGGCGCAGCATGGTGAGAACAATGAGGGGACGCCGTATGCGTGGTTCATCTCCTACGCCAAGGAGAAGGACGCGTCTGCGCCGGGGGTCGCGGTGGCCGTGGTGGTCGAGGACGCGTCTGCGAACCGTGACGACATCAGTGGTGGAGGCAGCGCGGCGCCTATCGCCCGCGCGGTGATGGAGGCGGTGCTCGGGTCGTCCGACGGTTGAGCTGAAGCGGCGGCGTGGTCACGGGGCTCTGCCCCGGGCCCCGCGCCTCAATCGCCGGCGGGGCTTGAAAGACCGCCGGCGGGGCTTGAATTGGGCTTGGTCAGGTTGATTTGCCCGCCTCGACGGCCTCCTCCACCTCCGACACCCGTTCCCGCTCCTCCGCGGCGAAGCGGTCCGCGTCGAGCTTTTCGGCGATTTCCTCGTCCTGGGCCATGAGTTGGTCGAGGTTGGAGTTGCCCATGTCGAAGACGCCCATGTCGACGTAGGCCTGTTGCAGGCGCTTGCCCCACAGGCCGATGTCCTTGACGCACGGGACGATCCGGGAGAACAGCAACTGCCGGAACATGGCGAGGAATTCGGACTGCTCCGTGTACTTCTCCGCGTCGGCCTTGGGGATGCCGAAGTTCTCCAGGACCTCGATGCCGCGCAGCCGATCGCGCATCAGGTAGCAGCCCTCGATGACGAAGTCCTCGCGCTCGCGCAGTTCGGCGTCGGAGAGCTGCTTGTAGTAGTCGCGCAGCGCCATCCGCCCGAAGGCGACGTGGCGGGCCTCGTCCTGCATCACGTACGCGAGGATCTGCTTGGGCAGCGGCTTGTCCGTGGTGTCGCGGAGCAGGCCGAAGGCGGCGAGGGCGAGGCCCTCGATGAGGACCTGCATGCCCAGGTACGGCATGTCCCAGCGGGAGTCGCGGAGCGTGTCGCCGAGCAGGGACTGCAGGTTGTCGTTGATCGGGTACAGCATCCCGAGCTTCTCGTGCAGGAAGCGGCCGTAGATCTCCGCGTGCCGCGCCTCGTCCATGGTCTGCGTCGCCGAGTAGAACTTGGCGTCGAGGTCGGGGACGGACTCCACGATCCGCGCGGCGCACACCATCGCGCCCTGTTCGCCGTGCAGGAACTGGCTGAACTGCCAGGAGGCGGAGTGCTTGCGCAGTTCGGCCTTGTCCTTGTCGGTCATCTTCGCCCAGTAGGGCGTGTTGTAGAGGGCCAGCGCGTCGTCGGGGGTGCCGAGGGGGTCGTAGGGGTCGACCTCCAGGTCCCAGTCGATGCGCTTGGCGCCGTCCCACTGCTTGTCCTTGCCCTTTTGGTAGAGGGAGAGGAGGCGGTCGCGCCCGTCGTCGTATTCCCAGCTGAGGCGAGCCGAACTGGCGGACGGTACTTGCCAGTTGGACCCGTTCGGGGCCTTGGTGTACAGCTCATGCGTCGCCATGCTGGCAGGCTCACACGGTGGTAGACGCGCGGTCAACAAGTCGTGCGGAGTCCTGCGCAAGGGATTGACGGGCTTGCTGACGCGCAGTCTCATAAGAATCGATACAGGCGTGACCGCTGGTAACCCGTACGACGAGGTGGGGACAGCCATGACGACCATGACGGAAGCCGACGCGCTCGCGGGACTGCGCGACGCGCTCGGTCTGCTCAAGGACCGGGAGCAGGTGGCCGAGCGGCTGCTCGCCTCCTCCGCCAAGCACTCCTTCGACCCGGACAAGGAGCTGGACTGGGACGCTCCCTTCGAGGAGGGCAAGTGGTTCTGGCCGCCCGAGCTGGTGTCCCTGTACGGCACGCCGCTGTGGAAGCGGATGGGCGAGGAACAGCGGATCCGGCTGTCGCAGCACGAGGCTGCGGCCCTGGCCTCGCTCGGCATCTGGTTCGAGCTGATCCTGATGCAGCTGCTCGTGCGGCACGTGTACGACAAGGCGGCGACGAGCGCGCACGTGCGCTACGCGCTGACCGAGATCGAGGACGAGTGCCGGCACTCGAAGATGTTCGCGCGGCTGATCTCGCGCGGGGACACGCCCTGGTACCCGGTGGGCCGCGCCCACCAGAACCTGGGCCGCCTCTTCAAGACCATCTCCACCACGCCCGGTTCGTTCACGGCGACGCTGCTCGGCGAGGAGGTCCTCGACTGGATGCAGCGCCTGACGTTCCCCGACGAGCGCGTGCAGACGCTGGTCCGCGGCGTGACGCGCATCCACGTCGTGGAGGAGGCACGCCATGTCCGGTACGCGCGCGAGGAGTTGCGGCGCCAGATGATGACGGCGCCGCGCTGGTCGCAGGAGTTCACGCGCGTCACATCGGGCGAGTTCGCCCGCGTCTTCTCCGTGGCGTTCATCAACCCCCAGGTGTACGAGAACGTGGGCCTGGACAAGCGGGAGGCCATGGCCCAGGTCAAGGCCAGCGGCCACCGCCGCGAGGTCATGCAGACCGGCGCCAAGCGCCTGACGGACTTCCTCGACGACATCGGCGTCCTGCGCGGCGTCGGCCGCCAGATGTGGCGGTCCTCGGGACTTCTGGCCTAGTCGGCGGGGTCGACGTGCCGGTTACGCTCGGAGGTATGACCTCGGCCACCGGTACGCCCGCCTACAAACGGCTCAGCGTCGAGGAGCGGCGGGCGCAGTTGCTCGAAGCGGCGCTGTCGTTGTTCGCGCACCGGGCTCCGGAAGACGTTTCGCTCGACGATGTGGCGGAGGCCGCCGGGGTGTCGCGGCCCCTCGTGTACCGCTACTTCCCGGGCGGCAAGCAGCAGTTGTACGAGGCCGCGCTGCGCTCCGCGGCCGACGACCTGGAGCAGTGCTTCGCCGAGCCCCCGGAGGGCCCGCTCACCGCGCGCCTGACCCGCGCGCTCGACCGTTACCTGGGCTTCGTCGACCAGCACGACATGGGCTTCGCGGCGCTGCTCCAGGGCGGCAGCGTGGCGGAGACCTCCCGTACGACGGCGATCGTGGACGGGGTGCGGCGGGCCGCGGCCGAGCACATCCTCAGCCACCTCGGCCAGGCGGCGCCGGGACCGCGCCTGCGGATGACCGTCCGCATGTGGATCACGGCGGTGGAGGCCGCCTCGCTGATCTGGCTCGACGAGGACAAGCAGCCACCGCTGGACGAGCTGCGGGACGGCCTCGTCGACCAGTTCCTGGCGGTCCTGACGGCGACGGCGGGCCGAGACCCGCAGACCGCGGACGTGGTGCGGTACGCGCTCGCGATGGAGTCACGGGAGGGCCTCGTGGGGGAACTGGCGCGGCGGGTGCTGCCGGTGGTGAGCGATGCGGCGCATCTGCTGTGAGCCGCTCCGCGTGACCGTTGCACTGGGCCCTGCGTGACACTGGTGGCGTGAAGAGCGAAGACATCCCCTTTGCCGGCGGGCCCCTCGACGGCCGGGTGCTGCCCGTGTTCGTGACCGCCACCGGGAATCCGCCCAAGGTGTACAAGGTGCCGGTGCCGGACGCCGGCGGGGGCCCGGACACCGTGCTCGTGTACGTGCGGGAGGCCACGCCCGGCGGGAAGCGGATGCGGCTCCTGGCGAAGTGGCGGTACGTGTTCGCGCCGGACGGGAAGGTCGAGCGGACCGTCAGGTGGCCGTGGTCGAGGAACCGGTCGCCGCAGGCGTAAAGGCGGCGCGCCGGGTGGGCACCGGACGGGTGGCCTGGTTGCGCCGAAGCGAGCAGCCCGGCGCGTGGGCGGCGCGCCTTTCTGTTCCTGTTGACGGTGTGGGGCACAGACGTTGTCCCGCACCGGAGGTGATCAGGTGTCAGGCAGGCTGGTGCGGTGGGCGTGCACGGCGGCCGTCACGGGGGCGCTGCTCACGCCGCTGCCCGCGAGCGCGGCCCCCGGCCCCGAGCCGCGTCCGGGACCCGGCGGGACGCGATCCGTCGCCGACCTCCTCACCGATCTCCAGGGCCTGTACCAGGACACCGAGGCGGCCACGGAGACGTACAACGCGACGGAGGAGGCGCTCAAGGAGCGCCGCAAAGCGGCGGACGGCCTCGCGAAGAAGCTGGCCGCCGCGCGGTCGTCGCTGCACAGCAGCCGCACCGACGCCGGGCGGCTCGCGCGCGAGCAGTACCAGGGGCGCAGCGAGTTCTCCCCGTACCTGCGCCTCCTCCTCGCGCGCGATCCGCAGCGGGCGCTCGACGAGGGTCATGTGGTGCGGCGGGCCGCGCGGGAGCGGCAGGCCACCGTGGAGCGGCTCACGGGCCGGGAGAAGAAGGCCGACGCGCTGGCTACGAAGGCGCGGGGCGCGCTGGACGAGCAGCTGCGGCTCGCGGACCGGCAGAAGAAGGAGCGGGACGCCGTGCAGGACCGGCTGAAGGAGGTCGAGGAGCTGCTCGCCTCCCTCACCGCCGACCAACTCGCCGATGTGGCACGCCTGGAGGCGGCGGGGACGTCGCGGGCGCAGCAGACGTTCATGGCGTCGGGGGCGCTCAGTTCGACGGGCAGGGCGCCGTCGAAGGCGGGTGACGAGGCGCTCTCCTACGCCGTCCGCCAGATCGGCAAGCCGTACGTCTGGGGCGCGGAGGGCCCCGACTCCTTCGACTGCTCGGGCCTCACGTCGCAGGCCTGGGCCCACGCCGGGCAGTTGATTCCGCGAACCTCACAGGAACAGTGGGCGTCCCTGCCACACATCCCCATGTCGGAGCTGCGCCCCGGCGACCTGGTCATCTACTTCCCCAAGGCCACGCACGTGGCGATGTACCTGGGCGAAGGCAAGGTGGTACAGGCCCCGCGCCCCGGCACCCGCGTCAAGGTCTCCCCCATCGCGGCGAACCCCCTCCTCGGAGCGGTCCGCCCGGACCCCGGGTCGTCACCGATGTCCGGCTACCGCGCCCCGACCCTGCCCGAGGGGGCAAAGGCCGGGGCCGGCACGGGGTACGGGGCGGCGGGTGCACCGACGGGTTGAGCCCCTGCGGCGGGTAAGCCATTCAAGCCCCTGCGGCGATTGAGCAGCGGGGTCCGGGGCGGAGCCCCGAGACCGCAACGCCGTCGCCCCGACACGCGGCACCGGAGGACCACCACCCGCAGACCCGCGGAGCGGTTACGCGCCCGTGAGCGAGTCCAGATACGCCCCCGTCTTCGCCGGGTCGTAGAAGAAGTTCTCGAAGTCGGACGGATCGTTGAACCCGTTCGCGAACCGGTCGGCCACCGGCTGGAACTGCATCCCCGCACCGATCAGGTTCAGAACATGCTCCGGCGGCGCCTGCAGCATCGTGTTCGTCCACTTCGTGACATGCTGCGCCGTCTCCCAGTACCGGTCGAACGCCGACCGCATCCAGTCCTCGTCGAACGGCTTGTCACCGTGCTCGACGATGGACGCGAGGTACGACGCCGCGCACTTGGAGGCCGAGTTGGAGCCCTGCCCCGTGATCGGGTCGTTCGCCACGACCACGTCCGCCACACCGAGCACCGCACCGCCGGAGGGCAACCGGCCGATGGGGTTGCGCACGGTCGGGGCGTAACGCCCGGCCAGCGTGCCGTTCGCGTCCGTCAGCTCGACCTTCGTGGCGCGCGCGTACTCCCACGGCGTGAACTTCTCCATCAGCTCCAGCGTCAGCGCGAGGTGCTCGGAGGGGTCCTTGACGCCCTTGAACGCATCCAGCGGACCGCCGGGGATGCCCTCCCAGAACAGGATGTCCGCGCGGCCGGAGGTGGTGAGCGTGGGCATCACGAAGAGTTCGCCGACGCCGGGCACCAGGTTGCAGCGCACCGCGTCGAAGTCCGGGTGCTCGGGGCGGACGCCCATCCCGTGGACGTAGGCGACGGCGAGGGCCCGCTGCGGCTCGGCGTACGGGGACCGCGACGCGTCCCGGCCGAACATCGAGACCAGCTCGCCCTTGCCCGCCGAGACCAGCACCAGGTCGTACGTACGCGAGAAGTAGTCGAGGTCGGAGACCGCCGCGCCGTGGATGACGAGCTGCCCGCCGCGCTGCGCGAACGTCTCCATCCAGCCGGCCATCTTCACGCGCTGGTCGACGGACTGCGCGAAGCCGTCGAGCCTGCCCACCCAGTCGATGGCGCGCTGCGTGGGGCCGGGGTCGTGCGAGCCCGGGGCGGCGACCGAGACGCCGAGGCCCTCGATCCGCGGGGCCTGCGACTCCCAGAAGTTGAGCTGGAGGTCACGCTCGTACTGGAGCGCCGTGTGGAACATGCACTGCGTCGACATGACCCGCCCGGAACGGATCTCGTCGGCGGTGCGGTTGGACATCAGGGTGACCTCGTACCCCTGGGTCTGCAGGCCGAGGGCGAGCTGGAGGCCGGACTGGCCGGCTCCCACGACGAGTATCTTCCGCGACATATGAGACTGCCTTAACTGCCGTAACTAGTGTGTGAGGGGCGGATCTTGACCACTGTGCGGGTCCGGTGCCGCCGTGCGGACACGGCGGCGCGCGACTACTCGGGGGTCGCGTCCAGGGCGTGGCCGACCAGCGTCAGGAGCGTCTCGACCGCCGCGATGCGGCGCCGCGCATCCATGATCAGCACCGGAACGTGCGGCGGCACGGTGAGCGCCTCCCGTACGTCGTCGGGCGCGAACTCCGTCGTACCGTCGAAGTGGTTGACCGCCACGACGTAGGGAAGTCCGCAGCTCTCGAAGTAGTCGAGCGCCGGGAAGCAGTCCTTCAGGCGGCGGGTGTCGGCGAGCACGACCGCGCCGATCGCGCCGCGCACCAGGTCGTCCCACATGAACCAGAACCGCTGCTGCCCCGGCGTGCCGAACAGGTACAGGACCAGGTCGTCGTCGAGCGTGATGCGGCCGAAGTCCATGGCGACCGTGGTCGTCGTCTTGCCCGGCGTCGCGGTGAGGTCGTCGGTCTCCTCGCTCGCCTGGGTCATCAGCGCCTCGGTCTCGAGGGGCTGGATCTCGGACACGGCGGAGACCAGGGTCGTCTTGCCGACGCCGAAGCCGCCCGCCACGATGATCTTCGTGGCGACGGGGGCCCGGGTCCTGTCGGTCTGCCAGGCCTGCAACTGCTCCTCTTCCATGGGCAGTTCGTCGAGCAGTTCAGAGGCGGCGGAGTCCACTCAACACCCTTTCGAGGAGTGCCCGGTCCGGCTGTCCGGGGCCGTGGCCTGTTCCGTATACACGGATCTTTCCCTGGTCGGCGAGGTCGCTGAGCAGCACGCGCACCACGCCGAGCGGCATCTTGAGCAGCGCGGCGATCTCCGCGACCGTGCGCATGCGACGGCACAGCGCGACGATGGCGCGCATCTCCGGCATGATGCCGGCGAGCCCGCCCTTCCCCAGCTCGGGACGGTCCTCAGGACCCTCGATCGCCGCGGTGCTGGAGATGAACGTCTCGACGAGCAGCACATGGCCGAAGCGGGTGCGGCCGCCGGTCAGCGAGTAGGGGCGGACGCGGGCGGGCCTGCGGTCGCCACCGCGCACGGGAAGCCTGCTCGCGCCGTACGCCCTGCTCGTTCCGTTCGTACTGTGTGCACTGCCTGAAGTGCCCGGGGTCATCGGGTGGCCTCCATCGACTGGCGCAGTTCGCTGCGGAGTTCGGGCGTCAGGACGTGCCCGGCACGGCCGACGAAGAGCGCCATGTGGTACGCGATGACGCCCATGTCGCAGTCCGCGGACGCGTGCACGCCGAGCAGGGAGCCGTCGCTGATCGACATGACGAAGAGGCTCCCCTCGTCCATCGCGACCATCGTCTGCTTGATGCCGCCGCCGTCCATCAGCTTGGCGGCGCCGATGGTCAGCGAACCGAGCCCGGCCACGATGGCCGCCAGGTCGGCGCTCGACCCTTTGGGTCCCGTGCTCGGGTCGTTCGCCGGGGCCGCGTCGTGCCGACCCGGGTCGGAGGAGAGCAGGAGCAGCCCGTCGGACGAGACGACCGCGATGGACTGCAGGCCTGGCACCTCCTCGACCAGGTCGGTCAGCAGCCAGTGCAGATTGCGTGCCTCGCTACTGAGACCGTTCATTCCCTTGGGTCCGTTGAGTGCAGGGGTGGGCGCAGTCAACTGCTTGCCTCCTCGGCTGTGTCCCCCTCGGATTCACTGCTACGTCCCGGGTTCTCGGCGAACTCCGCCGTCACGTCACGACGGCCCGCGGTGGCGCCGCGGTGGAACCCACCGAGCTTGCGGCGCAGCGCCTCCGCGTCCACGGAGCTGGCGCGCGGCTTCGGGGCGGAGGCGGGGGCGGCCACCTTCGGGGTGCGCTTGGGCAGCCCCTTGGCGGTGACGCGCTCGGCCGGCTCGGGCTCCGGCTCGGCCTCCCGTTCGGGCAGCTGGTCGGGCTGCTCGGGGTGTCCGGCGGGGCCGTCCTGCTCATCGCGGGGCGCGCGCGGGTGCGGCAGCTCGGCGACGGGTTCGGGGGTGGGCTCCGGCTCCGGCTCCGGCTCCGGCTCCGGGTCGACGGGCTCCGGCTCCGGCTTCGGCTCCGGCGGGACCGGTGTGCTCAGCTCCATGGTCGTTTCCGCGGGGGTCTCCGCGGGAGACTCCACGGGCGGCTCGACCACGTCGGCGGCCTCGACCACGTCGGCGGCCTCGACCGCGTCGGCCGACTCGCGCACGGCCTGCTCGGCCGCCTCGATCAGCGGGTCGCCGTACTCCGGAAGCTGCTGCTCCGGCTCCGTACGCCCGTACAGCTCATTGGAGTTGGCCTCCGCCTCGGAGCCCGCGAGGCGGACCGCGGGCGCGGCGCCGGGCACCAGGACGGCGGGCGGCACCGAGGCGGCGGGCGCGGAGGCGAAGAGCGAGGCGGGCAGCACGGCGACCGCCGCCACCCCGCCCTGCTTCTGCTCGCGCAGCCGTACGCGCACGCCGTGCCGCACCGCGAGCCGCGCGACGACGTAGAGGCCGAGCCCGAACCCGTCGACGTCCTCGGGGTCGTGCGCCTCCTCGACGGCGAAGGAGGAGAGCCGCGTGTTCAGCTCGCGCATCCGCTCGTCGGTCATCCCTATGCCCTCGTCCTGGACGGAGAGCATGACCGAGCCGCTCTCCAGGAGCCAGCCTGAGACCTCGACGGAGGCGTCCGGCGGCGAGAACGACGTGGCGTTCTCCAGGAGTTCGGCGATGAGGTGGCTGAGGTCGTCGGCGGCGAATCCGGCGATGTGGGCGTGCGGCGGCAGCGCGGCGATCCGCACCCGCTCGTAGCGCTCGATCTCGGAGACGGCGGCGCGCACCATGTCGACGAGCGCCACCGAGCCCCCGTGCTGCGGCCCGCGCTCGGTGCCCGCGAGGACGAGGAGGTTCTCGCTGTGCCGCCGCATGACGGTGGCGGAGTGGTCGAGCTTGTAGAGCGTGGCGAGCCGGTCCGGGTCCTGCTCGCGCTCCTCCAGGCCCTCGATGATGCCGAGTTGGCGCTCGACGAGCCCGAGGGTGCGCAGCGCCAGATTGACGAACGTCCCGTGGATCGAGTGCTTGACCCGGTCCAGCTTGCCGGCGGTGTCGCGGAGTTCGCCGCGCAGCCGGTCCCGCTCGTCGGCCATCCGCTGGCGCTCGCCGACGAGGTGCTTGCGGTCGGTCTCCAGGGTGCCGAGGCGTCCGTGCAGCCCGACGGCGTGCGCGTGCAGGGCGTTGATCGAGTCGACGACCTGGGCGAACTCGTCGTTGCGCCCCTTGTACTTGACCGGTTCCTGGACGGCGGGGTCGCCCGCGACGCGCGCGGAACCGATCCGCAGCGCGGCGAGCGGGTGGGTCAGCGAGCGGGCCGTCGCCATGGCCACGCCGACGGCGACGAGCAGGCAGAAACCGACGAGCGC
Organism: Streptomyces sp. NPDC002754; assembly: GCF_053592315.1. Lineage (NCBI taxonomy): Bacteria > Bacillati > Actinomycetota > Actinomycetes > Kitasatosporales > Streptomycetaceae > Streptomyces > Streptomyces sp. NPDC002754. The sequence goes on along the minus strand of NZ_JBSFVM010000010.1, from coordinate 213,210 downwards.
GATCCTGATCTCGAGCGCCGTGACGTCGTCGTCGCGGAGCTGCTCCAGGCGCTTGACCCGCTGGTCCCCGAGCGCGGCCTCGGCGCCCCGCATGAGGTCGATCCGGGCGGTGAGGGCGGCCTCGACGCTCTTGGGGTTGTAGCGCAGCTCGGCCGCGCTGAGCGTCGGGGCGTCGGCGAGGTGCTTCAGGTACGTCTCGGCGCGGGCGGCGTCCGGGCCGGTGACCGTGGAGTCGTACGCACCGACGGCCGCGGTCGTCCCCGAGTCGTGGAAGTCGTCGAGCGCGGCCTGCTCGCGCACCCTGGCCCGCTGGCCGGCGGCGCTGAGCGCGTCGCGCTGCCCGTCGGCGGTGGAGGACTCGCCGACGACCGGCTCACGCAGCCCGGTGGCCGGGTTGACCTGAGTCGTCGTGGTGCGCGGCACGGCGAGCGCGGCGAGCAGCAGGCCGCGCGCGGCGGACGCCTGCTCGACGGCGCGGTCCAGGTCCGCGAGGGCGTACGCCCCGGAGCCGGCGCGCACGGGTATGCGCTCCGCCAGATCCTCTGCGCGCGCGTGCAGTTCACCGATGGAGCGCGAGTACGCGGTGTGCGCCTCCAGGGCGGAGCCCTTGCCGGTGAGGGCGGAGCGGCGCACGGCGGCGACGTCGTCGAGGGTGCGGCGCAGCGGGGCGGGCGCGTCCACGCGCAGCTCGTCGACCTGCCGGTCGACGCGGGCTCCGCGCTCCTCGCTCAGCCCCTGCCCCTTGGAGCGGCCGGCTGCGATGAACCGGGTGACCTCGTCCCGCTCGTCCGCGAGCGCGTGCGACAGGGCGAGCGAGCGCTGCGTCTGCTGGGCGTCGTCGACGAGGGTCTGCGACGTGCCCACGCGATCGGAGGCGCCGACGATCACCGGCGCCCCGGCACCGACGACAGCCGCGGCAACGACAGCCACCGCCACGATCAAGCGATTCCGGACGCGGGCGGGCTTGCCCTTCACCTTCGGCCCCGCCACATTCAGCCCCGCCGGCGAACCATCAAGCCCCGCCGGCGATTGGGTCGCGGGGTCCGGGGCAGAGCCCCGAGTCGTCGACCCCGGTGCGGCCGCAGCGTCCGGACCGCCCGGCCCAATGGCCCCATTACCGCCGGAGGTGTTCCCCACTGGTGCTCGCATTCCTGACTCGTCCTACAGCATGGGCCCGGGTGACGCTGCGTCAACACTCGTGACCCTCCTGGCCTGGCCCCTGACCCTCCCAGTGCCGGTGAGCAGGGGGCGCTCATCACCGAGCCCGCCACCCGAAGGAGTGAACATCGAGCGGGAGTTGGGGAGCAAGTTCCCGTGTGGCGATCACCCTCCGTCAACCGCGCGCCGGTTGGACGTCTTCGGCGGCCTTTGGCAGGATGCCCCGCCACACCACCGACGGAAGTGATCATTCCGCGCAATCCCGGCGCCCAGAGGGCCCCTTCGGGGCACTGCGCGATCCGCCCGGAATCCCCACCGGTCGAACCCGGCCCAACTCGTGGCGCGCCACCACCCCGTGATGGCACCTCATGCAGACTGACGGCATGCGCATCGAACTGACCACCGAGCCGGGCGCTACCGGACGACCCAACGAGGACTACGTATCGGTTGCCGCACCGGCCGCCGGGCACGGCGGTTCGCTCGTCGTGCTCGATGGGGTCACCCCTCCGGCCACCGACGCCGGCTGCCTGCACTCCGTGCCGTGGTTCACCGCCCGGCTCGGCGGCGCGCTGGCCGAACTGTCCGTTTCGCGGCGGGACATGAGCCTGGCCGACGCCCTCAGCGCGGCGATCACCCGGACCGCCGACGCCCATCGCGACACGTGTGACCTTTCTCACCCGCGTACTCCGCAGGCAACCATCGTGATCGCTCGCTGGGACGCGGAGCGGGTGGAGCATCTGGTGCTCTCCGACTCGGCGTTGCTCGTCGAGGCCCCCGACGGAGCGGTCACGCCGCTGCTCGACGACCGTCTCGACCGGGTCCCGCGCGCCAACCTCGTATCGAACGAGGTGGCCGACGCCACGGTGCGCAACAAGGAGGGCGGCTTCTTCACCGCCGCCGCGGATCCATCGGTCGCACGGCGCGCGGTGACCGGCACGCTCCCCCGGGCCGAGGTGCGGGCGCTCGCCGCGATGACCGACGGCGTGACGCGCTGGGTGGAGAAGTTCCGCGAGGGCGACTGGGCGGACCTGTTCACCCTCGTACGCAAGGAGGGCGCGGAGGCGGTGGTGTCCCGGGTCCGCGCCCTGGAGGACGCGGACGCGGAGACCCGCACGTACCTGCGCCGCAGCAAAACCCACGACGACGCGACCTTGGCTTACGTAGAGCTCGGTTAAGCCCCGCTCTTGTGACGAGAGCCCGCGGGGTCCGGGGCAGAGTCCCGCAACCGCAACGCCGGTGCGGCGCAATCTCTATTCGGCGCCCACATTCAACTGGTGCAACAACCGCGCCAACTCCGCCACCTCACGCCGATCCCACCCGTCCAGCTGCCGCACATACCGCATCCGCCGCGCATCCCGCACCTCCCCGAAGTGCTCGCGCCCGGACTCCGTGAGCGAGACCAGCCACGCCCGCCCGTCGGCGGGATCCGGCTCGCGGTCGACGAAGCCGAGCTCCTCCAGGGCCCTCAGCTGCCGGCTCATCGTCGCCTTGCCGACGCCGATGTACCCGGCGAGCTCGGTGGCCCGCTGCGCCCCGCACTCCTCCAGGCGCACCAGAAGCCCGTACGCGGCCGGCTCCAGGTCGGGGTGGACCTCGCGGGCCATCTCGCCGGAGTTGGCCCGGGCCCGGCGCAGGAAGACGGTCAACTCGCGTTCAAGAGCGAGGAACTCACCGTCCACAGCCGTCGGCACGGCCGCGGGTCGCGGTTCGGTTTCCGCGCTCCGTCGCCCGCCGCTTCCGTCTTCGCCCACGTCAGCACCCATGACCAGATTTTCCCCTACTTCCCGGGGGTTCCCGGGTCTGAAAGTTATCGCCCATCACGGGCATCACCGCAGTTCCACCAGTATTTCGCAGGAGTAGACCAACGGCACACACCGACCCCTCTTCCCACCCACGGGTCTACATGCGTAGAGTTTTTTCACTGCCCATTCGTGGCATGCACACACCATCTAGCGCACTGGCGCCACCGCACGTCACCCCACGTCGTTCTCGGAGGCCGCTCATGCCCGTGCAGAGACCTGTCCCCACCCGTCGCAGACGCCGCAGCCGCCTCGGAATCACCGGCACCCTGCTCGCGTCGCTCTCCCTCCTCCTCGCCCTGCCCGGCGCGGCGCAGGCCGCGGACACCCCCGCCCGGGGCGAGGCCCACATGGGCATGGGGGTCGCCGCACACGACGGCGTCGGCTCCCCGCCGCCCACCAACGGCACCAACGCCGTACAGACCGAAGGCGTCGACGTCTCCGGCCACCAGGGCAACGTGGCCTGGTCGACGCTCTGGAACAGCGGCGTGCGCTGGGCCTACACCAAGGCCACCGAAGGCACGTACTACACGAGCCCGTACTTCGCGCAGCAGTACAACGGCTCCTACAACGTGGGCATGGTCCGCGGCGCGTACCACTTCGCGACCCCGGACACCACGAACGGCGCCACACAGGCCAACTACTTCGTGGACCACGGAGGCGGCTGGTCCAAGGACGGCAAGACGCTGCCGGGTGCGCTGGACATCGAGTGGAACCCGTACGGGGCCTCCTGCTACGGCAAGTCGCAGTCCGCGATGGTGACGTGGATCCGGGACTTCGTGAACCAGTACAAGGCCCGCACGGGACGTGACGCCGTCATCTACACGGCGACCAGCTGGTGGACGGAGTGCACGGGCAACTCCAGCGCCTTCGCCGCCAACAACCCGCTGTGGATCGCCCGGTACGCCTCCACCGTGGGGACGCTCCCGGCCGGCTGGGGCTTCTACACGATGTGGCAGTACACCTCCACGGGCCCGACGGTCGGCGACCACAACAAATTCAACGGCGCCCTCGACCGCATAGTCGCCCTCGCCAACGGCTGACCCGCTTCAGCCCCGCATTTCAAGCCCCGCTGTCGGACGAGAGACAGCGGGGCCCTGGGCACAGCCCCGATCTTTTCCAGCCCCGCCGGCGATTGAGGCGCGGGGTCCGGGGCAGAGCCCCGCGTCCTCAACCCCGGTGCGGCTCAAGCGGCGATCGGCACCGACACATCCGCCGAGGCAGGCGCAAGCGCCAGCTCAAGAACCTGCCGCACATCGTTCACCGGGTGCACCTCCAACTTCTCCAGCACCTCCGCAGGTACATCGTCCAGATCCGCCTCATTCCGCTTCGGGATGACGACAGTCGTGATCCCGGCCCGATGCGCGGCCAGCAGCTTCTGCTTGAGGCCACCGATCGGCAGCACCCGCCCGGTCAGCGACACCTCACCGGTCATCGCCACATCCGTACGGACGAGCCGCCCGCTCAGCAGGGACGCCAGCGCCGTCGTCATCGTGACGCCGGCGCTCGGCCCGTCCTTGGGCACGGCGCCCGCCGGGAAGTGGATGTGCGCGCCGCGCTCCTTCAGGTCGGCGACGGGCAGCTCCAGTTCGGCGCCGTGCGAGCGCAGGAAGGAGAGCGCGATCTGCGCGCTTTCCTTCATCACGTCACCCAGCTGACCAGTCAGGGTCAGACCCGACGCGCCCGTCTCCGGGTCGGCGAGGGACGCCTCCACGAAGAGCACGTCGCCGCCCGCCCCGGTGACCGCGAGCCCCGTCGCCACGCCCGGCACGGACGTGCGCCGCTCGGCAGGATCCTGCGCCGACTCGGGCACGTGGTGCGGCCGCCCGATCAACCCACGCAGGTCACTCTCGCCAACCGTGAACGGCAGCTCCCGCTCACCCAGTTCGTGCTGCGCGGCCACCTTCCGCAGCACGCGCGTCACGGACCGCTCCAGGTTGCGTACGCCCGCCTCCCGCGTGTACTCACCGGCGAGCTTGCGCAGCGCGTCGTCGTCGATGGTGACCTCGTCGGCCGCGAGCCCCGCGCGGTCCAGCTGGCGCGGCATCAGGTGGTCGCGGGCGATGACGACCTTCTCGTCCTCGGTGTAGCCGTCGAGCCGGACCAGCTCCATACGGTCGAGGAGCGCCTCAGGAATGGCTTCCAGGACGTTCGCCGTCGCGAGGAACACGACATCGCTCAGGTCGAGTTCGACTTCCAGGTAGTGGTCCCTGAAGGTGTGGTTCTGCGCCGGGTCGAGCACTTCGAGCAGCGCCGCGGCTGGGTCGCCGCGGAAGTCGGAGCCCACCTTGTCGACCTCGTCGAGGAGGACCACCGGGTTCATCGACCCGGCCTCCTTGATGGCGCGCACGATGCGGCCGGGCAGCGCACCCACGTACGTACGCCGGTGGCCGCGGATCTCGGCCTCGTCCCGTACGCCGCCGAGGGCGACGCGGACGAACTTTCGGCCCATCGCGTGCGCGACGGACTCGCCGAGCGAGGTCTTGCCGACGCCGGGCGGACCGACGAGCGCGAGCACGGCGCCGCCACGCCGCCCGCCGACCACGCCGAGGCCGCGGTCCGCGCGGCGCTTGCGCACGGCCAGGTACTCGGTGATCCGCTCCTTCACGTCGTCCAGACCCGCATGCTCGGCGTCGAGGACGGTGCGGGCGCCCTGGATGTCGTACTCGTCCTCGGTCCGCTCGTTCCACGGAAGTTCGAGGACGGTGTCCAGCCAGGTGCGGATCCAGGAGCCCTCGGGCGACTGGTCGCTCGCCCGCTCCAGCTTCTCGACCTCCTTGAGCGCGGCCTCACGCACCGGCTCCGGGAGGTCGGCGGCCTCCACGCGCGTCCGGTAGTCGTCGGACTCCTCGCCGTCGTCCTTCTCTCCGTTCATCTCGCGCAGTTCCTTGCGGACGGCGTCGAGCTGGCGCCGCAGCAGGAACTCTCGCTGCTGCTTGTCGACGCCTTCCTGGACGTCCTTGGCGATGGACTCGGCGACGTCCTGCTCGGCGAGGTGGTCGCGCAGGTGCCCGGTCGCGAGCTTCAGGCGCTCCACCGGGTCGGCCGTTTCGAGCAGCTCGACCTTCTGGGCGGTGGTGAGGAACGGGGAGTAACCGGAGTTGTCGGCGAGCGCGGACACGTCGTCGATGGCCTGGACGCGGTCCACGACCTGCCAGGCGCCGCGCTTCTTCAGCCAGTTCGTGGCGAGCGCCTTGTACTCCTTGACGAGTTCGGTCACCGCACCCGGCAGCGGGTCGGGTACCTCCTCTTCCACGGTCAGGCCCTCCACCCACAGGGCGGCGCCGGGCCCGGTCGTGCCGGCGCCGATGCGCACGCGGCCGACGCCGCGGATCAGGGCGCCGGGGTCGCCGTCGGCGAGGCGGCCGACCTGCTCGACGGTGCCGAGCACGCCGGTGTTCGCGTACGTCCCGTCGACGCGTGGAACAAGCAGCACCTTCGGCTTGCTCGGTCCAGTACGCGCGGCGGCCTGTGCGGCCTCCACCGCGGCTCGTACGTCGGTGTCGCTGAGGTCCAGGGGCACCACCATTCCGGGCAGCACGACCTCGTCGTCGAGCGGCAGCACGGGCAGGGTGAGCGGTGTGGACGTCGATGCCATGATCTCCCCTTTGGCAGTCAAGTTGAGTTACATGGACTCAATGCTCGGCGGCGCCGAGATGTTCCGGCAGGAGCGTTCGCTGTCAGCGATCGCGACTGGGAGCGGTCGACCGGCCCCACGCCACGGGGCTCCGCCCCGGACCCCGCGCCTCAATCGCCGGCGGGGCTTGAATGAGTCACCCTCTGTGACGCGTGCCATGTGAGACGTGAGCCACAGAAACTCCCCGCGGGCCGCCCACCTCGTCGGCCACAATGGCGGTCATGACGACCCTGCACGACCCCGCTCCACCCGTCGTCCTCGATCGCCGCGAAGGCCCCTTCGGTGAGGTGGTCCTGCGCCGTCACGGCGACCTGCTCCAGATCATCGCCAACGGCACGTTTTTGATGGACACCTCCGACGGCCGCTCCGAACGGCGCCTCGTCGACTCGGCGCTCTCGGCCCGAGCCGCCCGAGCCGCCCCCGACGCCCGCGAGAAGCCGCACGTCCTCATCGGCGGCCTCGGCGTCGGCTTCTCCCTCGCGCACGCGGCCGCCGACCCGCGCTGGGGCGGCATCACGGTCGTCGAGCGGGAGCCCGCGATCATCGACTGGCATCGGAACGGCCCGCTGCGCGAGCTCTCCGCCGAGGCCCTCGCCGACCCCCGTACGGAAATCGTCGAGGCCGACCTCGTACGGCATCTGCACACGGCCACGGACACCTACGACGCGCTCTGCCTCGACATCGACAACGGTCCCGACTGGACCGTCACCGAGGACAACCACACCCTTTACGGACCCTCCGGCCTGGCCGCCTGCAAGGACCGACTCGACCCGGGTGGTGTTCTCGCCGTATGGTCCGCACAGCCGTCAGCAAATTTCGAAGAAACCTTGCGGAATGCCGGATTCCAGGCGGTGCGCACCGAAGAGATCCCGGTTGTCCGGGGCGTCCCTGACGTGGTGCACCTCGCACTGAGGCCCACGTAGCCGACCGGCGGTAACTCCCCGTACGCTGACGTCCGAAACCCGATCATTCAAGCGTCAAGCGCGTCACGACGGCGCGCACTCAGGGGCGGGGCGATGGAGCAGACACACACCTCCCACAACACCACCACGACGACTCAGGGAGCCCAGCGACGGGTCCTTGTCGTCGAGGACGATCCGACCATCGTCGATGCCATCGCCGCCCGACTGCGCGCCGAGGGATTCCTCGTGCAAACCGCGCAGGACGGTCCGGCGGCGGTGGACACGGCCGAGGCCTGGCAGCCCGACCTGCTGATCCTTGACATCATGCTGCCCGGGTTCGACGGGCTCGAAGTCTGCCGGCGCGTTCAGGCCCAGCGGCCTGTGCCGGTCATGATGCTCACGGCGCGCGACGATGAGACGGACATGTTGGTGGGGCTCGGCGTCGGTGCCGACGACTACATGACCAAACCGTTCTCCATGCGGGAACTGGCGGCGCGCGTGCACGTGCTACTGCGCCGTGTCGAGCGGGCGGCGCTCGCGGCCACGACGCCGCGCAGCGGCATCCTGCGGCTCGGCGAGCTGGAGGTCGACCACGCGCAGCGCCGCGTGCGGGTCAGGAGCGAGGACGTACACCTCACTCCCACCGAGTTCGACCTTCTCGTGTGCCTGGCGAACACGCCGCGCGCGGTCCTCTCCCGTGAGCAGCTGCTCGCCGAGGTGTGGGACTGGGCGGACGCCTCGGGCACCCGCACGGTCGACAGCCACATCAAGGCGCTGCGCCGGAAGATCGGCGCGGAGCGCATTCGTACCGTGCACGGCGTGGGCTACGCGCTGGAGACGCCGAACCCGTGAACGGTGGGGACCGGAACCTGGTACCGGGCGGGCGGCCGCACCGGCCGCCGTTCAACCCTCAGTGGGCGTCCGGCGGTCTGCGCCCCTTCTCCGTGAAGGCGAAGCTCGGCACGCTCGTCGTCGTCTCCGTCTTCATCACCACGGGCCTGCTCATGGTGGCGATGTACACGGCGACGGAGCTGCGCTTCATCACGGTGTTCTCGATCATCGCCACGCTGCTGATCACGCAGTTCGTGGCGCACTCGCTGACGGCTCCGCTCGACGAGATGAACACGGTCGCCCGGTTCATCTCCAACGGCGACTACTCGCGCCGGGTGCGCGGCGCGGGCCGGCGGGACGAGATCGGTGACCTCGCGGTCACCATCAACCGTATGGCCGACGAGCTGGCGGCCCAGGACCAGCAGCGCAAAGAGCTCGTGGCCAATGTCTCGCACGAGCTGCGCACGCCCATCGCGGGCCTGCGCGCGGTCCTGGAGAACGTCGTCGACGGCGTCATGGCCGCCGACCCCGAGACGATGCGCACGGCGCTCAAGCAGACGGAGCGGCTCGGCCGTCTCGTCGACACGCTGCTCGACCTGTCCCGCCTGGACAACGGTGTCGTGCCGCTGAAGTCGCGCCGCTTCGAGGTCTGGCCGTATCTGTCGGGCGTTCTGAAGGAGGCCAACATGGCGGTCTCCCAGCGCGCGGGCCTCGCCTCGGGCTCCGGCACCCATACGCGTACGGACGTCCATCTGCACCTCGACGTCTCGCCGCCCGAGCTGACGGCGAACGCGGACCCGGAGCGCATCCACCAGGTCGTCGCGAACCTCATCGACAACGCGGTGAAGCACTCGCCGCAGCACGGCCGCGTCACCGTGAGCGCCCGCCGCGGCCCCTACCCGGAGTCCCTCGAACTCGAGGTGCTCGACGAGGGCCCCGGCATCCCGCAGTCCGAGTGGCACAAGGTCTTCGAGCGCTTCAACCAAGGCGCAGCCACGGGCGACAAGGGCGACGGCGGCACGGGCCTCGGCCTCGCCATCGCCCGCTGGGCCGTGGAACTGCACGGCGGGCAGATCCGGGTGGCCGAATCCGCTCGGGGCTGCCGGATCAAGGTCACCCTTCCGGGAGAGCCCGGAACGCAAAGTTGACGTAGGGTTTCGGTCAGGCAAGGGTCAAGAGCGCGCCGGGCACACACGAACACGCCGGGCGCGCATCCGAACGTACCGAAACCCCGGTTGTTTCCCGCCATTTCCCGGCCCGAAACGCAACTTCCGATGTGACTTACGTGACGGATGACCGGCCCGGTCTGCAACTCCCGCCGATGGAGGCGTAGCCTTTATTCCCGCTGTCCATCACCTTGTGAGAAGCGGAAGAGGGCGGTTCACGCCGTGTCGCCACAGTCCCCCAGTAACTCGAGCATCTCCACCGAGACCGACCAAGCAGGGCAGGGTAAAAACCCTGCGTCCGCGTTCGGACCCAACGAGTGGCTCGTCGACGAGATCTATCAGCAGTACCTCCAGGACCCGAATTCGGTTGACCGAGCCTGGTGGGACTTCTTCGCCGACTACAAGCCAGGTGCCGCGGCCGCGGGGGCCGCGACGACCCCGAAGCCGGCCGAGAAGCCAGCGGCTCCGGCCGCCCCCGCAGCGCAGGCACCCGCCGCGCCCGCGAAGCCCGCCGCAGCCGCAGCTCCCGCACAGGCTGCCGCCGCTCCCGCGGAGCCCGCCGCTCCGGCCGCGCCCACCGCGCCGAAGCCGGCTGCTGCCGCCACCCCCGTACCGAAGAAGGCTGAAGAAGTGACGACCGAGGCCCCCACCGGCCCCGAGCTCGTGACGCTGCGCGGCCCCGCCGCCGCCGTCGCGAAGAACATGAACAAGTCCATCGAGGTCCCCACGGCGACGTCCGTGCGCGCGGTCCCGGTGAAGCTGCTGTTCGACAACCGCATCGTCATCAACAACCACCTGAAGCGCGCCCGCGGCGGGAAGATCTCCTTCACGCACCTCATCGGGTACGCCATGGTGCAGGCCATCAAGGCCATGCCGTCGATGAACTACTCCTTCGCGGAGAAGGACGGCAAGCCGACGCTGGTCAAGCCGGAGCACATCAACTTCGGTCTGGCCATCGACCTCGTGAAGCCGAACGGCGACCGCCAGCTGGTCGTCGCGGGCATCAAGAAGGCCGAGACGCTGAACTTCTTCGAGTTCTGGCAGGCCTACGAGGACATCGTCCGGCGCGCCCGTGACGGCAAGCTCGGCATGGACGACTTCGCCGGTGTCACGGTCTCCCTGACCAACCCCGGCGGCCTCGGCACCGTCCACTCGGTCCCGCGCCTGATGCCCGGGCAGTCGGTCATCATGGGCGTCGGCTCCATGGACTACCCGGCGGAGTTCCAGGGCACGAGCCAGGACACCCTCAACAAGCTCGGCATCTCGAAGGTCATGACGCTCACGTCGACCTACGACCACCGGGTCATCCAGGGCGCCGCCTCCGGCGAGTTCCTGCGCGTCGTCGCGAACCTGCTCCTCGGCGAGTCCGAGTTCTACGACGAGATCTTCAAGGCCCTGCGGATCCCCTACGAGCCGGTCCGCTGGCTCAAGGACATCGACGCCTCGCACGACGACGACGTCACCAAGGCCGCCCGCGTCTTCGAGCTGATCCACTCCTACCGGGTCCGCGGCCACGTCATGGCCGACACCGACCCGCTGGAGTACCAGCAGCGCAAGCACCCCGACCTGGACATCACCGAGCACGGGCTCACGCTGTGGGACCTGGAGCGCGAGTTCGCCGTCGGCGGCTTCGCCGGCAAGTCGATGATGAAGCTGCGCGACATCCTCGGCGTCCTGCGTGAGTCGTACTGCCGCACCACCGGCATCGAGTTCATGCACATCCAGGACCCGAAGCAGCGCAAGTGGCTGCAGGACCGGGTCGAGCGCGGCCACGCCAAGCCGGAGCGCGAGGAGCAGCTGCGCATCCTGCGCCGGCTGAACTCGGCGGAGGCCTTCGAGACCTTCCTGCAGACCAAGTACGTCGGTCAGAAGCGGTTCTCCCTGGAGGGCGGCGAGTCCGTCATCCCGCTGCTCGACGCGGTCATCGACTCCGCCGCCGAGAACCGTCTGGACGAGGTCGTCATCGGCATGGCCCACCGCGGCCGGCTGAACGTCCTGGCGAACATCGTCGGCAAGTCGTACGCGCAGATCTTCCGGGAGTTCGAGGGCAACCTCGACCCGAAGTCGATGCACGGCTCCGGCGACGTGAAGTACCACCTGGGCGCCCAGGGCACCTTCACCGGCCTGGACGGCGAGCAGATCAACGTCTCGCTGGCCGCCAACCCGTCCCACCTGGAGACGGTCGACCCGGTCATCGAGGGCATCGTCCGCGCCAAGCAGGACATCATCAACAAGGGCGGCACGGACTTCACGGTCCTGCCCGTCGCCCTGCACGGTGACGCGGCCTTCGCGGGCCAGGGTGTGGTCGCCGAGACGCTCAACATGTCGCAGCTGCGCGGCTACCGCACGGGCGGCACGGTCCACATCGTCATCAACAACCAGGTCGGCTTCACCGCCGCCCCGGAGTCGTCGCGTTCGTCGATGTACGCGACGGACGTGGCGCGGATGATCGAGGCCCCGATCTTCCACGTGAACGGCGACGACCCCGAGGCCGTCGTCCGCGTCGCACGCCTCGCGTTCGAATTCCGCCAGGCGTTCAACAAGGACGTCGTCATCGACCTCATCTGCTACCGCCGCCGCGGTCACAACGAGTCGGACAACCCGGCGTTCACGCAGCCGCTGATGTACGACCTGATCGACAAGAAGCGCTCGGTGCGCAAGCTCTACACCGAGTCCCTCATCGGTCGCGGCGACATCACCCTGGAAGAGGCCGAGCAGGCGCTTCAGGACTTCCAGGGCCAGCTGGAGAAGGTCTTCACCGAGGTCCGCGAGGCCGTCTCGCACCCGGCCGCGGCCGAGGTCCCGGACCCGCAGGCCGAGTTCCCGGTGGCCGTGCAGACGGCGATCTCCCAGGAGGTCGTCAAGCGCATCGCCGAGTCCCAGGTGAACATCCCGGACAACGTCACGGTGCACCCGCGTCTGCTGCCGCAGCTGCAGCGCCGCGCGTCGATGATCGAGGACGGGACGATCGACTGGGGCATGGGCGAGACCCTCGCCCTCGGCTCGCTGCTCCTGGAGGGCACGCCGGTCCGGCTGTCGGGCCAGGACTCGCGCCGCGGCACCTTCGGCCAGCGCCACGCGGTCCTCATCGACAACAAGACGGGCGAGGACTTCACCCCGCTCCTCTACCTGTCGCCGGAGCAGGCCCGCTACAACGTCTACGACTCGCTGCTCTCCGAGTACGCGGTCATGGGCTTCGAGTACGGCTACTCGCTGGCGCGCCCCGAGTCCCTCGTCCTGTGGGAAGCGCAGTTCGGTGACTTCGTCAACGGCGCGCAGACCATCGTCGACGAGTACATCTCGGCCGCCGAGCAGAAGTGGGGCCAGACGTCCGGCGTCACCCTCCTCCTCCCTCACGGCTACGAGGGCCAGGGCCCGGACCACTCGTCCGCGCGCGTGGAGCGCTTCCTCCAGCTCTGCGCTCAGAACAACATGACGGTCGCCATGCCGACCCTCCCGTCCAACTACTTCCACCTCCTGCGGTGGCAGGTGCACAACCCGCACCACAAGCCGCTGGTGGTCTTCACGCCGAAGTCGATGCTGCGCCTCAAGGCCGCCGCGTCGAAGGTGGACGAGTTCACGACGGGCGGCTTCCGTCCGGTCATCGGCGACACCGAGGTCGACTCGGGTGCGACGGACCCGAAGGCGATCAAGAAGGTCGTCTTCGTGGCGGGCAAGCTGTACTACGACCTCGAGGCAGAGCGGAAGAAGAGCGGCGTCACCGACACCGCGATCATCCGCGTGGAGCGCCTGTTCCCGCTGCCGGGTGCCGAGCTCCAGGCCGAGATCGCCAAGTTCCCGAACGCCGAGAAGTACCTCTGGGCGCAGGAGGAGCCGGCGAACCAGGGTGCCTGGCCGTTCATCGCGCTCAACCTGATCGACCACCTGGACCTGGCCGTCGGCGCCGACATCCCGGGCGCCGAGCGTCTGCGCCGCATCTCGCGGCCGCACGGCTCGTCCCCGGCGGTCGGCTCGGCCAAGCGGCACCAGGCGGAGCAGGAGCAGTTGGTGCGTGAGGTGTTCGAGGCGTAGGTCTCGACACCGCGACGAGCACGCCGGAAGGCCCGGCCCCCTTCTCCGGGGGCCGGGCCTTTTGGCGTGCGTGCTCGGTTGTGCTCAGGTCGTCTGGGGTTCGAAATCCCAGTGGGGGCGGTTGCGGGCGCGGGCCGAGATCGTGTGCACGTGCTGCTTGCCGAGCGTCGACTCCAGGTCCGAGAGGGCCTCCTGCTCGGTCTTCTCCGCCTGCCGACGTTCCCGCAGGCCGCGGAGGTCGGCCGCGAACGCGATGCGCGCGGACAGGCTGAGGGGGTGGGTGCGGCCCAGCGCCTCGATGGCGCGGGTGACCGTCGCGTTGCTGAGCTCGGCCGCGGATTCGGTGTCACCGACGAGGTTGCGCAGCGCCGAGGCGTTGACGGCGCAGCCCAGCGTCCAGGGGTGGTTCTCACCCACCGCGGCGGTCATGTCGGCGAGGGCCCGCTCGATGAGGTCGTGCGCGTGCTCCCGCTCCCCCACGTTGCGCAGGATCAGGGCGTGGTTGGCACGGACGCCCGCGACGAAGGGGTGGCTCTCGGCGAGCGTGACCTCGTAGCGGGAGATGATGGCCTCGCTGAGCTCCCTCGCCTCGTCGATGTCCCCGTCCTCGCGGGCGAAGCAGCTCTGGGCGCAGGCGAAGACGAGGGTCCACGGGTGGGTCTCGCCCATCACACGCTCGCCGCGCTCCAGTACGCTCGCGAGCACCTTCCCCGCCTTGACGCGCTCGCCCTTGCGGTACTGGCACAGCGCCAGGTTGTACTCGGCCTTGAGTGTCTGCGGGTTGCTCTCCCCCATCACGAGCCGGTTCTCGCGCAGGCTCTGCAGCTGGTTCGACTCGGCCTCGTCGTAGCGGCCGGTCAGCCGCAGATCGATGGCGTAGGAGATCTGGGAGTCGAGGGTCCAGGGGTGGCGCCCCTTCAGCAGGGTCCGCCGTGACTCCAGGACCTGGCGGTCGATGTCGAGGGCCTCGGAGTAGACGCCGAGCAGGCGCAGGGTGACTGCCACGTTGTTCTGCGCGTTCAGCGTGCGCGAGTCCTGGTCGCCGAGGAGGCCCTGGTACGCCGTCAGGACCCACCGGCACAGTTCGAGGGCCTCGTCGTAGCGGCCGAGTCCGCGCAGGTCGGCGGCGAGCCCGCTGGCGGCGCGCAGGTGCTCCAGGTCGTCCGCGCCGCGCTCCTGACGCAGATGCTCGACAGCGGCGCGGTTGAGGACCTCCGTGCGCGCGTACTCACCGGCGGCGCGCAGCAGGTTGACGTAGTGGAACGACAGCTCCCAGATCCGCGGATGGGTTTCGCCCAGCAGCGCCCGCCATGCCTTCATGGCCCGCTCGCCCAGCTTGATCCCGGCCGTGTACTCGCCGGAGAAGTACATGTAGCGCAGGCAGTTGAGCACCAGGCGCTGCACGCCGGAATCCGTGGTCTCCAGCACGTCCGCGTACTTCAGGTGCGGCGCGATCTCCGCGTAGCCGGGCCACAGGCGGGTGTCGCTCGGCCTGCGCGGGTCCGCGGCGGCCAGCGCCCTTCGCACCACGTCGTTGAACTCGCGCCGGTCCGACTCCGGCATGTCGGCGTGCACGATCTGGTGCACCATGCGGTGCAGATACAGGGACTCTCCGGAGGACGTCGTCTCGTCCGCCCCCGTCTCGTGGGATTCGAGGCGGACCACGGAGTACTGGCGCAGCTGGTTGACCGCCTTGTTCCACAGCAACGGATCGTTCAGCAGTCCCGCGACCTGTTCGGGCAGGTCGTCGCTCGGCATCTCCTTCAGCAGCCGTACGGGGATGAACCCGGGCGCGAAGAACGTGCACAGGCGCAGCAGGTCGACGGACTCGGGGACGGTGTCGCGGAGCTTGTTCAGCAGTATCGACCAGGCGGTCTGGAAGGCGACGGGGAAGTCCGCCGAGACCTTGACGACATCCTGGTCGACGCCGCCATCGAGGAGGCCGATGTACTCCTCGACCGAGAGGTCCGAGTCGTTCAGCCAGCCGGCCGTCTGGTCGAGCAGCAGCGGCAGGTCCTCCAGGGCCTCCGCGAGCCGGTTCGCCTCTCGCTCCTTCAGCCGGGGCGCCCGGCGCCTGATGAACGCCACCGATTCCTCGCGCTGGTAGACCGGCACGTCGAGCAGCATGCTGTTGTGCTCGCTCCACTCCGGGTTGCGGGAGGTGATGATCACCTGGCCGGGGCCCGTCGGCACCAGATCCCAGATCTGGTCGGGCTCGTCCGCGCCGTCGAGGATCAGTAGCCACCGGGCGTACGGATCGCCCCGGCGCAGTGAGTCCCGGACCGCGCGCAGCCGCTCGCCGTACTCCTGGCCGGTCTGCAGACCGAGCTTGGGTGCGAGTTCGGCGAGGCCGCGGCGGTAGGTGACGCGCTTCTCCGCGTTGACCCACCAGACGACGTCGTACTCGGAGCCGAAGCGGTAGACGTACTCGGCGGCGAGCTGTGTCTTGCCCACGCCCGACATGCCGTGGAGGGTGAGCACCCCCGCGCCCGGTTCGGCCGAAGTCAGCCGGTGGTACGCCTCGTTGAGGAGGGGCTCGCGGCCGGTGAACCGGGTGTTGCGCCGCGGCACGCCGCCCCACACCTCGGGCATCGTGGCCGGGAACCGGGGGCCGCGCCGCGCGCCGTCGGCGGCTGCGGGCAGCGGGTCGGTCGGCAGGTCGAGCCGTTCGAGCAGACGTCGCTCGGCTTCCTCCGCCCCCAGGTTGATCAGTCCGACCGCGCCGAGCACGGGGGCGGCGGACGGCACCGCGGCCGTGGTCAGGGAGACAGCCGCGAAGCGGGACGGGTCGGGCGCGACGACCTCGCGCAGCGCGGCGTTCCACTCCTCGTGCGTGCGCGGGCCGAGTTGGAAGTACCACTCACTGACGATGATGAGAATCCGGCCCTCCGCCAGGCTCAGGTCGCGCAGCAGGTCGACGAGCGGGGTCTCGGCCGGGGTCTCCCAGCGCTGGTACACCACTCGAACGCCGCGCCGCTCCAAGCGGTCCCCGATCCAGGCTGCCCAAGCACGGTTGAACCCGGCGAAGCTGACCGTGACCGTCCGCCTCTCGGCTTCTCCCACGGTCGAGCCGACCGGCTTACGAGTTCCAGGCATGCAGCGGCCTCCTGCGCGTAGTCGCAAAAAAATCGTAGAACCTCGGCGCGATGCTGGTAAGTGTCACACCGCCAACTACGCCTTGGTTCCAGGATCTTCGCGCAGCGGAACACCCCTCGTCCGACATCTTCACTCATTCGGCCGGACGGTCGAGGACTGCCGCTGCCTCCACAGGTCCCGGACGGCACCTACGTACGCCTCCGCGCGTGCCGTATGGCCGCGTGGCGCGGGATGCTCGGCCATCCGTTCGTGGGCGACGACCATCTGGTCGACGAACCGGCGTCCCCGGCCGGTCAGGGACGGCGATCCGACGAGCACCGGCAGCACGGCCCCCACCTGGGACCGGTAGCGGCTGTACTGGGTCCATGCGGATTCCCTGCGGGAGGGCCCGGTGAGCGCCCAACGCTGGAAGAAGTCCGCCAGCGCCAGATGCGCGTAGGCGCCCTGCAGGAGGCCGTCGTACGGGCGTGGGTCGGGGCGCCACGGCGCGAAGTGCCTTGGCACACCGTCGTCCTGATGGAGCACCAGGGTGTCGCTCAGCGCGGCCAGCTTCGCGTGCTGGAGTTCGTGGACGACCGTCGCCGCGAAGGCGGCCGACGAGGGCGGGGTGCTGGTGAACAGCGCGCCGAACGCCTCCCGCCGGGTGGCGCTGCATCCCCCTCGACCCTCCGCGCCCGGGGGCATCTCCAAGGGCACCAGGCAGCGCATGAGCGTCAGAGCCTCCGCCAGCCGACGTTCACCGCCCGCGCACAGGGCGCCGGCGGTGCCCGACCAGGCCGTCAGCCAGCGCTTGCGCTCCGCGTCGTCCAGCGCCGTCGGGCCGCTCTGGGTGCGGTGCCGGGGCTCGGGGCCCGCGCGGTACGGGTCGAGGTCGTCCAGAGGCATGGGAGCGGCCTCCGGGGTCAGCCCGGGAAGCGCGTGCGCGGGCGTCCACGCGCGCGTCCCCGACCACGCCCCGAACCCGGCCTGCAGGCAGACGGTGACGTCGTCCGCCCCGTCCTGACGCAGCGTCAACCGACCGTCTTTCACCCGAACTTCGACCCGTACGTCGCCGGCCCCGACTGTGCGCAGGCGACCGAGGGACGGGAGGGCGAGCGTTCCGCCATGAGCGGTCAGCCGCGCCGTGAGGGGGTTTCCGGCGCGGGCGGCGGATGCCACGGCGAGGGCGCTGAAGTGGTCGAGGGCAGCGGCCAGTTGGCGCGCCTCGCCCGGACCGGGAGCTCCGGCGGGCCGGTCGAGGCCGCGCAGGCAGCGCAGGGCCCAGGGGCCGGTGAGCGGGTAGTGGAGCCGGTCCCTGGCGGGGAACGCGGGCGGCTGTCCGGGCACCCGCACCGGCCCCTCTGTCGTGGTCAGCAGCGCCCAGTCGTCCTTCAACCGCGCCTTCTGCGCCGGGGAGCACAGCATCGGGTCGGCCGCTTCGGCCGCGTCGAGCAGTGCACGGAGCAGCAGCAGGCGCCGAGAGTCCTGGTCGCGCACGAGGAGCGCAAGGGTGTCCGGCCCTCCTTCGGTCCTGCCGAGTTCGTCGAGGGCCCGGTCCGGGATCTCCGAGAGCGTCACGGGGTGCTCCTTCCGGGGGAGACCGGGACTGCGGCAGCGGGCGGCGCAGCGACCCGCGCGGCCACGTGGTGGATGAACCGCTGCAGGTCCGCGCAGTACACGGACGGGTTGCGGAACCCGCTGCCCACCCGATAGCGGTGGGCGTAGTGACCGCCTCCGCAGACCGTCAGCAAGGGGCAGGCCAAGCACCGCGCGGCCAGCGCCGTCGCGGCCGACTGCCGGGCGATCACCCCCGGGTGGCCGAGGGCTTCGTCGAAGTCGTGCCGGAAGACGTCGAGGCCGGTCGCGGACGCGCCCTCGTAGGCGGACTTCAGGGAGTCCACCTGCTCGATCGAGCCGTCCGTCTCGACGACCACGGCGTCGAAGGGGGCGAGCCCCAGCGACTCCGTGGCCGCGGGGAGGCCGCACAGCAGCGCGATGCACTCCTCGAAGAGGCGGATGCGTGTCGCCCGGTGTCCGGCCTCCCACCAGCGGTCGAAGACGGCGCACAGCCAGTCCCCGTAGACCGCGTCCGTCGGGTCCCAGAGCGGCGGCGGGTTCGACCAGTTGCCGTGCGGAAGCAGCAGATCCAGGGCGGGCGGGCGCAGGGTGAGCAGGGATTCGTACGTCGCCACGGGGTCCTGCGCGGGGTCCACGACCGCGAGGATCCCGGCGTAGGACGCCGGGAAGCGGTCGGCGACCAGCCGCGCGCCCCGTGCGGCGGCAGGCCAGGACGGGCGGCCCGCGTGGTCGACACGGAGCGCGTTGCGGCCGGCGGTGCCGCCGTCGAGGCTGATACCGACGCTGATGTCGTGCCGGGCGAGGGTCGTCATGCGGCCCTCGGTCAGCAGGGTCGCGTTGGTCTGTACGGTGACGCGGACCGCGCATCCGGCGGGCGTCCGCTCGCGCACCTGGTCCGCGAACCGGCCGAGCACGGCGGCCGTGGCCAGCAGCGGCTCTCCGCCGTGCAAGACCAGCGAGACCGCGGTCAGCCCATGGGTGCGGGCGTGCTCGGCGATACGGGACGCGGTGCGGTCCAGGACTTCGCGGGACGCGGCGGCGGGCCGTGTACGCCAGGTGTCGTCCGGGCCTTCGTAGAGGTAGCAGTACCGGCAGGCGAGGTTGCAACGGCCGTGGACCTTGACGACGAACTGCCGGAACGGGAACGGCGGTTCGGGGCTCGGCTGGGCAGCGGTCTGTCCGGACACACCTGCACCCCCATGTCGTACGCCCGTGTCACGACCGCCCCGGCAGAGAACCCCTTACCGTCGCGGTGGCGGGCTCAAACGCCGTGCCGTCGAACTGTCCGATTCGGTTGACCACGCGACCGAAACCGCGCGACCGAATCCGCACGGCGCCCTCACCGCGCGTCAGCTGAAGGAGTTGTTCCACCCCCAGAGTGTCTCGCCGGGATGCCCCGCACGTTCGCGCAGTTCCGCCAACACCTCACGCAGTACCGGATGCTGAATGGACGTCAGGTCCTTCAGGGCGAGCGTCGTCAGATCGGGCAGCGGCCCCTCCGGCTCCGGCCCTGCCGCGGCTTCCACTGGCTCATCGTGTCCGTTCACACCGTCCCCCTCGCGTCCCTACGCCGTCCGCTCACTCCAGCGCGGCCAGCCGTTTCGCCGTGTCAAAAGCCGTCGGCGCGCCTGTGGCCAGGCTGCCCTCCGGCAGCTTCGACCATCGAGCGCGCGCCGCGCGGTAGGACTCACGGGCGGCCCGCGGGCGGGCCGCCGCCTCATAGGACATACCCCGCCAGTGCAACGCCTGCGCACCCAATTCCACGGCGTCCCGGCGCCGTTGGTGGGTCGTCGCGGTCTCCTCGGCCTCCCGGGCGCAGTCCGCGGCCGACCGGAACGCCTCAACGGCCTCGTCGAGGCGGGCGGGCCGGCCGAGGCTCCGGTACACCTCGTACTGCACCTGGCCCAGCTCCAGCCGGCACCGCGCGGCGAGCAGCGGATCGTCGGCCCCGGCCGCCGCGAGGCCGAAGAGGTGCTCGGCCTCGCGCAGGTCGACACGGTCGGCACGTGTGCGGTAACGGAGCATCAGCGCGCGGCCCAGCAGCAGCAGCCGGCCGGCCAGCTTGGGACTGCCCGCCGCTGTCTCGGTGCGGCAGTCCCGCAGGACGCGGATGGCGCGGGAGACGGGCTCGGCCTGCGTGACCAGCACCGGTTCCAGCGCGGCCCGGCGCAGCAGGGCTTCGCCCCATTCGGCGAGCACGTCGGCGTGGGCCGGTGACTCCCGGGACATGCGCTGAGCCGCGCTCCCGAAATGCACGGCGGCTTCCTGGAGTTCGCGGGGGTCGCCCGATTCGTCGAAGTGCGCCACCCGGATGCGTCCGGCGCGTACCAGCAGGCCGGCGCGCAGTCCCTGGTCGGTGGCGAGCGGCAGAGTCGCGTCGACGCGCGCCTGCGCCTCGTCCAGCGCGCCGCCCGCCGCGAGGAGCGCGTCCACCAGGTCGAGGACGATGCGCACCCGCGGCAGGTGGGCGGTGGCCGCCGGATCGCTGTCGAGCCCGTCCCGCAGCGATCGCGCGCTCTGTCGCGCGTACCGGCGTGCCTGTTCGCCGTCCGACGTCACGCCGGAGAGCCGCAGCAGGATCCGGCCGTGGGTGAGCGGAAGTTCGGGCGGGTGCCGGCGATCCGGCCACGTGTCCACGAACGCCTCCAGCATCCCGACCGCCCCCTGCAGCAACGCACTGTCCCCGCCGAGCCGCCACTGCGCCTCCAGTGCGCCGACGCGTTCCAGAGTGAGGCGCAGTGCCTCCGGCTCCGGCAGGTCGGGGGCCGAGCAGGCCACCGCGTACTCCCGGTCGGCCCTGCGCAGCAGTTCGAGGGCGCCCTGGCGGTCGCCGCGGCGCCTGCGGTCGGTGGCGGCGGTGCTGAGTACGCGCGCGAGGACGGCGCGTTCGCGCAGGGCGTGCGGGTGGGCGGCCGCGCGCTCGGCCGCCTGCTCCGCCTCGCGCAGCAGGTCCGCGCCGCCCTGCACCTCCCACAGACGCAGCACGCAGTGGGCGTACTCGGACCACAGTTCGAAGTCCCGCTCGGTGGGCGGCTCGTGCTCGGTGGCGCCGCGCAGCAGCTGGACGGCGTCGATGAGGGCCTGCACCATGCCCTCGCTGTCGAACCGCTCGGCCAGCGCGCGTGCGCGTACGACGGCGGGGTGGGTGGGGCGCGTCTCCAACGGCCCTCCGTGGCCCGGGGTCCCGTACAGCGCGAACTGTTCGGGCAGCGGCATGAAGCGCTCCAGGACGCGCGCGGCGACCTCGGCGAAGGGCTGCGGGACGAGGTCGGCGTCGCCGTTGTCCCCGTCGACGGCGCGCGGCGGCCCGTATCCGGTGCCGGTGGGGCGTTCGGCGCCGTCGCGGCCGTCGCCGAGCTGCGCGAGGGCGAGGGCCGGGAAGTTGGGGCCGCCCTTGCCGAAGCGGGCCTCGATGTACTCCGAGCAGTGCTTGAGGACCAGCATCGCCTCGTCCCTGCCGAGCGGCCCGAGCAGCGCCTCCTGCACGCCGGGAGCGAACTCGTACCACTGGACGTCGTCCGTGCCGTGCTCCCCCTTGGCACGCGTGAGCAGGCCGCTGAGCAGCACCTCGGCCAGCTCGGACGGGCCGGAGCCGGGCAGCATCGTCCGCTGCACCAGCTGCATCACGGGCAGGCACAGCGGGGCCGCCGCGAGGAATCCGGCGAGCCGGCCCGCGTCCGGTGACGCGGTGGAGCGGAACCGGCTGACGAGTTCGAGCACCGAGGGACGCTGCGCCTGCCGCCCCGCCGTGGACGGCCGCTGGTCCGCCCTGACCCAGCCGACGGCCCCCGCGACCGGCCCCGCGCCCGCCCCGGAGAGCAGCCGTGCCCAGGCGCCGAGCGCCGCCGGTTCGGGCGGCAGCACGGGCACCGGGAGCGCCCCCGCACGGTCCCGCGCGGAAGGCCCCGTCGCCGTCCGCACCCGCAGCGCGGCGGCGCCTCCGAGGGCCTCGCCGCGGCTCAATTCCCCGTACGAGACGGGCAGTCGGGTCCGGTTCCACATGCGCTGCGGCAGGGGCTGAAGTACGGCGGCTGGGGCCTGCCTGGCCAGTTGGTGCAGGAGGCGGTGGGCCCGGCCGCTGCGCCACAGCGGGCCCGCGCAGTCGCTGACGAGGACGGTGATCTGGCGGCCCGAGGGGTCGCTGAGCCGGTCGGTGGAGTGCAGGGGCGCCGCGTACAGCTCCGGGCTGTGACTGACGGCGGCCTGCGCGTCGGGGCCCTCGTGCAGATAGCTGACCTGGATGTCCCAGAAGGCACCCAACTGGCCGAAGACCTGCTCCAGTTCGATGAACATCCGGTCCCACACGCGCATCGACGAGGAGGCGTCCATCACGAGCCGCAGGCGCGCGTCGGCCCGGGTGACCGCGCGGTACACGGGGAGCACCAGACCGCCGGCCCGTGCGGTGCGCTCGGCGGTCGCGGTCTCGTCGAGCACCGCGCGCAGCGGCGGCGCGGCGCTGCGATAGCCCTGCAACGGCCTGAGGGCGCGCTGGAGCTCCAGCGGTGCGGGGAACGCGGGCGCGGCCGGGACGCCGACCGGCAGCGGCGTGGCGCGGCCGCTCCGCCCCGGTCCCGACGTGGTGCGGGGCACGGGGTAGAGCGCGACGCGCCGGTCGCCGCTCTCCTCATACGCCTGGGGCGCCGGTGGCTCCGGCTCGCGCTCCGTGGGCGCGGGGCTCGGGGTCGCCGGGAGCGGGGACGGCCGGGCGCCTTCGCGGGCGGGCCGTTCGCCGGGGTCGGTGTCCGCCGGGTCCGCGGCGTGCGCGGGGCGGGCGTGGCGGGCCAGCCAGAGCGCGTCGCACAGGTCCTCCGCGTCCGGGTCGAGCCCGATCCGGCGCAGCCTGGCGATGAGATCGGCGAAGGGGTCGCCCGCGGGGCGGCCGGGCTCCGCGGGCTCGCCGACACCCTGACGCGCCGTCGCGTCGGGTTTCACCGGTTCACCTCGGGCGGTCGAGTCGCTGGATGAGCTGGTCGGCGAGGCGGTCGCGGCTGAGGGTGCCGGTTGCGGCGGTGAGGTGGATCGCGTTCAACAGCTGGTCCGTCGCGAGCAGTTCGCTGCGGGAGCGCTCCAGGAAGCGGTTGATCAGGTCGTCGCCCTCGCGCGCCAGCGCGTCGCCGAGGTGGGCGCGTACGAATGTGGCGAGCCGGTTGTGGTCGGGCCTGCCGAGTTCGAGGTGGATGCAGCGGCGCATCAGCGGGGCGGGGAAATCGCGCTCCCCGTTGCTGGTGAGCACCACGAACGGAAACGCGTTGCACCGCACCCGGCCATCGCGGACGCGCACCTTCACGCCGTCGTCGGTGAGCACCTCCGCCTCGCCGTCCGGCAACCGGTCGGCGACCCGCTCCAGTTCGGGTATCGCGAACTCGCCCTCCTCCAGGACGTTCAGCAGGTCGTTCGGCAGGTCGATGTCGCTCTTGTCGAGCTCGTCGATCAGCAGCACGCGCGGCGTCGGCGACGGCAGCAGCGCGGTCCCCAGCGGACCGAGCCGGATGTAACTCCCGATGCCCTCGACGGCCCCCGGCGATCCGGCCGCGGACCCGTACCCGCCCTGCGCCGCGATCTGCACATCCTGGAGGCGGGCGATCGCGTCGTAGTGGTAGAGCCCGTCCTGGAGTGTGGAGCGGCTGACGATGGACCACCGCAGTACGTTGCCGAGCCCCAGCTCGTACGCCACCGAGTGCGCGAGGGTGCTCTTGCCCGAGCCCGGGCTTCCCGTGACGAGCAGCGGACGGCGCAAGTAGAGCGCCGCGTTGATCATTTCGAGCTCTTCGGCACCGGGCCTGTGCAGCTCCGCGAGGTGCCGGTGCGCGCCGAGCCTGCGGTCCTCGGAGCCGCCCGATGTGCCCTCGGCGTCCCGGCCCGAGAAGTCGCGCCAGGGCGGTGGCGCGGGCAACCGCTCGAGCCCGTCGTGGGGTTCGCCGGCGCCGCGGTATATGAGCCACTCACTGGATTCGGTCATGATCCGGTCCTCGTCGTCGCTCGTCCAGCGGGGCAGTCGAAGGGACGTGCCTCACGGTATCGATGGATCGTGGGCCGCGTAAGAGGGGTGGTCGCCGGGACACTGATGTCACGGGGCCTCCAGAAGATCATCGGCGCCTGGCAGGTCGTGGTGCGGATCGTCGTAGTAGAGGGCGATCCCGTCGGCCCAGTAGGCCTCTGTGCGGCTCGACAGGAGTTTTCTGCGCAACTCGTGGACGCGCTCCGGGAGTTGCCGCGCACCGCGCGCGTCGGCGACCATGACGGAGGCGCCGCGGTGGAACTCGCCGCACACCGCCGCGGTCCGCGCCTGACCGCGACGCCACAGGGCGACTCCGAACCCGCCGAGCAGTATCCGGGCGAGCGCCTCGGTGTCGTCCTCGTAGCGGTGCTCTCCATAGCGGCACATCACTGGTACGGACGCGGGCGACAGATTGCGCAACTCGCCGCTCTCCGGGACCGGCCGCGGTACCCCGCCGTCGCAGTCGAGGATCTCGGCCCTGGCGGCGTGCGCGTGCAGCCAGCGCCAGCGGTCCACCCGGTCCGTGCCCGATTCGGGCGACGCCCGGTCGAACTCCGCGAATCCGCCGCCCCCGGGGAGCCGGTCCCGGTCGCCGCAGCGCAGCACTACGGGGCCGCGCGCGCCGAGCGGCGGCCCCCCGGGTCCCAGCCGCCAGGCGTCCACCGGCAGGTCCAGGCGGTTGTGCGGAAGCGCCACCTGGAGGACCGCGGGCCACCCCGGTTCGTCGCACTGGCGGAACGCTTCCGCGAGCGGCGCGGCGAGCAGCCCGGGCAGCGCCTCCGTAGGAGTGCGCTCGTCCTGCCGCACGCAGTCGCGCGAGCCGTCAGGGCGGGCGACGTACACCTGCCAGTCCCAGTACTCCCGCTCCCAGCCCCGCTCCACGAGTTCGAGCATGGCGGACGGCCGGGGTGCGCGGTCGGCGGCCGGGTCGGCCGTCGTGGCGTCCGACGAGCCGCGCCGCTGCAAGCGCTCGCTCCGCTGGGCCTCGATGCGCCGCCTGCGCCCGACGTCCAGACACCCCTCACCGGCCTGCCGCACCCACTCCCACAGGGCCGCCTCGGCGTCCTGGGTGCCCGGCGTGACGAAGGGGCGCTCGGCGGACAGCGCCCGCATCGCGTAGTCGAGTACGAGCCCGCGCACGCCGTCGTCGTGTGCGCCTTCGTAGAGGGCCCCGAGGCCGTCCCGCCAACCGCGCGGCGCGGGCAGCGACGTGCCCGGTTCGTACTCCGGGAGCGACACCAGGATGTCGAGCAGACCGCGCGTGCTCACCGGCGGCGGCAGATCCGCGAGCCGGCCGAGCAACTGGGCGCGCTCGCCCGGAGTGAGGGTCCGTCCCGGCCGCGCGCCGAGCCTGCTCTGCACGTCGGCCCAGGTCTTCCTGCCACCGTCCGACTGCCGCTGGCGGTCCCGGTGGTAGCGGTCGTGCGCGTGGAACACCGCCTGGTACAGGTCGTCGTACTCGGCCCGCACCGCCTGCCCCGGCACCGGCAGCGTGCGCAGCTGCTCGATCCCGATGGATGTGCCGCCCCGCCCGTGGTCGGCGCGCGACTTCAGTACGCCGATGACCTCGCCGCGCACCGGATCGACGACGGGGCCACCCGAGATCCCGTACGGCAGGTCGTTCTCGCCGAGGCGCAGCTGCACGCCGGACGACCAGTCGCCGATGGTGCCCTTGACCGCGATCGGTCCGTCGAGGCGGCACACCTGTCCGTCCACAACGGTCCAGCCCGCGTAGAAGACCTCCCCTTCGTTGTAGTACGAGGCAGGTCGCTCGGCTACGTAGGCGCACTCATGGTCCACGGGTTCGCGCAGCCGCACGAGGGCCAGGTCGGGGGCGGGCCATTTACCGGGCGCTGCCTGCTCGACGCGCTCGGGGAGCGTGGCGACGACTTCCGCGGGCACGCGGGACGTGCCGCGGCCGGGACCGGTCTCGTAGGCCACGGTCAGCTCGCCCCCTTCCCCGCCGAGAGCCACATGCGCGCAGGTCAGAACCCAGCTCGGGGCGACGAAGAAGCCGCTCCCGACGAAGCTTTCGGGTTCGTCCGCTGCATACCCGGCCCGCACGCGATGAATGCGCACGGTGGACGCCATGACGAGTTCACGCAGCGCAAGGAGGGCGGCATCCCGATGGCCCGGTGCGCCCCCGTCGCGTCCGAGTGTCATGCCCCGGCCCCGGCGACGGTCGGGTCGGCTCCCCCGTGCGCCGGGGCGCCGGGTGACGCGCCCGTGGCCGCGCGCGGTGCGGGTGGTGCGGCGGCCGCCGCGCGGGCGGCGGGGTCCTGCGGGTTCTCCAGGTCGGGCGGCCCTTCGTTCCAGGTCAGCGTGACCTTGATGCCCGCCTTCGCCTCACCGTCCGCGAGCAGTCCTACGACCTTGCCCGCCTTCGCCGTCAGCTCGACACCGAACTCGACGCTCACCTCGTCGGGGCGCACGGCGCGCAGCGGCCGCGCGAGGGAGCGCGCGACCCCCGTCACCAACCCGTGCAGACTCTCGACACTCGCCTCCACGCGATCCGTGAATCCGGTGTCGGAGAACGACAACTCCCCTTCGGGTACGCCCAGTTCATCCGCCGAACCGGATATCCGGGCCCACACCGGCGTCCCGTCCGGCAGCGCGATCCGCGCAACCCTGGTCACTTCCTGCCCCATACCGCTCCCCCGTTTCCCGTTCCCCGCGACCTGCCTTGCGGGACAAGGGTCCTTCCCAGGATGAGCAGGGGCTACCCCTCGGGCGGGCTTCATGGTCGCCCGCCCCCATAGGCTTGGTGGGCAGTCGACACCACGCCCGCGCGCCCGCGCGGGCCCCGCACGCAGGAGAAACAGCCCATGTACTTCACGGACCGCGGCATCGAAGAGCTGGAGAAGCGGCGCGGCGAGGAGGAGGTCACCTTCGAGTGGCTCGCCGAGCAGCTGCGGACCTTCGTCGACCTCAACCCGGACTTCGAGGTCCCGGTGGAGCGCCTCGCCACATGGCTGGCACGACTCGACGACGAGGACGACGACGAGGACGAGTAGGCCTTCCCCCCTGCGGGGCGGGCGGCCCCGGTAGGCAGCAGGCGCACCATTCAAGCCTCTGCGGGGCGGGCGGCTCCGGTAGGGAGCAGGCGCGCCTTCCCCCCCCCTGCGGGGCGGGCGGCTCCGGTAGGGAGCAGGCGCGCCTTCCCCCCCCTGCGGGGCGGGCGGCCCCGGTGGGGAGCAGGCGCGCCATTCAAGCCCCTGCGGCGATTGAGCAGCGGGGTCCGGGGCGGAGCCCCGAGGCGTGGGGTCGACGGCCTGCGCCATCCGGCCCCGCGCAATCAGTCACGGCCCGCGCGCAACCTCGCGTAGGCGAACCCCAGCGCCCCGTGCAGCAGGAGCAGCGCCCCGGCGGCGGTCCAGCCGCCACTGCGCCGCCGCAGGCCGTGCACGGTGAGCGGCAGCCCGGCCGCGAGCTGGGCGGCTGCGACCACCCGCGCCCGGGGGCCGCGCAGCCAGGGGCCGATGCCCGTGGCCTCCACGACATCGAGCTCGGCGTGCACGGCGTCCCGCCAGCCCGACCAGCTGACCTGCTGCGCGTCCGACTGGATCCGCGCGACCTCGCGCAGCCGGTCGGCGGGTTCGCCGGGGGTCAGCCCTGCGGGGAGGGCGAGTCCGGTGCGGGTGAGGACCGCGAGCAGGCCCAGCATGCGGGCGCGCGCGTCGGCCGCGCTGTCGCCCGTTTCGGGCTTCGCGAGCGCTTCGAGGGCCTGGAGGTCGAGTACGGGATCCAGGCCCAGGCGCGCCGCGAAGGTACGCAGGGCCTCGGCCTCGCCGACCGGGGTGCCGTTCGCCAGCCACTCATAGCCCACGGGGCGGCGAAACCCGGAGGCCAGCGTGAATCCGCTGCGGTCGGCGTCCCACCACAGCGCGAGCACCGGCCAGGTCGCGCCGACGGCGAGCGCGCCCGCCCAGCCGCCGAGCACTCGGTCGACGGGTTCGCCGCCGCCGTCCTCCATGGACAGCCACGGCTTCGCCTCGGGCACGAGGACGCTCCACTCCCGTCCGGCGCGGGTGAGCAGCATCCGCTCGCGCAGCAGCTGGGCGGCGGGCCCGACGACGGACGGTTCGGCGCGGCAGAGCAGCAGCGCACCGGCGGGTTCGAGGGACAACATGGCCCCACGCTAGGGCAAGTCGGTGCATTACCGCAGTAATTGGACGGCCCATCGAGCGTCGGGGCACGGACTTCCGCGACAGTCTCGACTGGCCTTGACTTTCCCCATCCGCGATATATCGTGTTTGACAGAGGACGCGATATGGCGCGTTCACTCCTGGCCGTCGAGGAGGTCGCACCATGCCCGAGTGGTCCGTCACAGAGCCGCGGAAGCTCGTCTTCGACGAGCCGGTGTCAGCCCTGCATGTACGCATCGTGAGCGGCGCGGTGAATGTGGTGGGGACGGCCGAGGGCCGGGCCCGCCTGGAAGTCTCGGAGATCGACGGGCCGCCGCTGCGCGTGACGCAGTCGGACGGCACCCTCACCGTCGCGTACGACGACCTGCCCTGGAAGGGCTTCCTCAAGTGGCTCGACCGCAAGGGCTGGCACCGCAGCGCGGTCGTCTCGCTCGCGGTGCCGGCGGACACGCGGGTCGAGGTCGGCGTGGTCGGCGCCGGCGCCGTGGTCTCGGGCACGGAGGGGCCCACGGAGGTGAAGGGCGTCACCGGTGACACGACACTCGTCGGCGTCACGGGCCCGGTGCGCACCAGCACGGTGTCGGGCGGCGTCGAGGCGCAGGCGGTCACGGGCGACCTCCGGTTCAACTCGGTGTCCGGGGACCTGACCGTCGTGGACGGCTCGGGCTCCTTCGTGAAGGCGGACACGGTGAGCGGGTCGATCATCGTGGACCTGGACCCCGCGGGGCCCACGGACGTGAGCCTGACGAGCGTCTCCGGCGAGATCGCCATCCGCATCCCGCACCCGGCGGACACGGAGGTGGAGGCGAACACGGCGAGCGGAGCGGTGTCGAACGCCTTCGAGGATCTGCGGGTCGCGGGCGCCTGGGGCGCACACAAGATCACCGGCCGCCTGGGCGCGGGCACCGGCAAACTGAAGGCGACGACGGTCTCCGGCTCGATCGCCCTCCTCCGCAGGCCCCCTTCGGAGGACGCAACACATCAACCGGAACCGCCGGCCACTTCGGAACCACAAGACGCTCCGGATCCCCAGGACACCGACCCCGCCGACAAGAAGGTGCTCTGACATGCCCCCCGTCTTCGCCCACGGCCGCCTGCGCCTCTACCTGTTGAAGCTGCTCGACGAGGCGCCGCGGCACGGGTACGAGGTGATCCGCCTCCTCGAAGAGCGCTTCCAGGGCCTGTACGCACCCTCGGCCGGCACGGTCTACCCGCGCCTCGCCAAACTGGAGACCGAGGGCCTGGTCACCCACACCACGGAGGGCGGCCGCAAGGTCTACGCGATCACCGATGCGGGCCGGGCCGAACTGGCCGACCGCAGCGGCGAGTTGGCCGATCTCGAGCTGGAGATCCGGGAGTCCGTGGCCGAGCTGGCGGCGGAGATCAGGGACGACGTGCGGGGTGCGGCGGGCGATCTGCGCCGCGAGATGCGTGCCGCCGCGTCCCGGGCCCGCGCAGGAACCGGTCCCGGTGACTTCACGGACAAGGAAGCCTGGCACGCCACCAAGGAAGAGGTGCGGCGCGCCAAGCACGAGTGGAAGGAGCAGGCGCGGCGCGCGAAGGACGAGAGCCGCCGGGCCCGCGAGGAGGCCCAGCGGGCGCGCCGCCAGGCCAAGGAGTCGCAGGAGCAGGTGCGCGCGCAGGCGGCGGAGGACTTCCAGCGGATGGCCAAGCGCGTCCAGGAGCAGGTGCAGGACCACTTCACGCGCGGCGACTGGCCGACGGGGGTGCGCGAGGGCCTCACCGAACTGGCCAGGGAGTTCGGCGAGTTCGGCAAGTCCTGGAGCAAGGACGCCGGGCACAGCGCGCCGCCCGACCCCCAGTACCGCCCGCCGAGCGACGAGGTGCCCGCGGAGTACGTTCCCTCCTGGGCCTCCGAGGCCTCCAGCGGCGACCCGGCGCGCGACCTGGACCGCCTCCTGGACCGCTTCCGCGACGACATCCGCGATGCCGCCCGCGACCGGGGGGTCACGGAGGACCAGCTCGGCGACGCGAGGCGTCGCTTGGCGCAGGCGGCGGCCCACATCGGAGCGAGTCTCCGGTCACCGGGTGAGTGACCTCGGCCGCCCGCGCCTCAGACGTCGGCGGGGATTGAAAGGATCGGGGCTCCGCCCCGCACCCCGCCGCTCAATCGCCGCAGGGGCTTGATGTGCCCACCCGCCGCGGGCCGGATCGGCTGCGGTCGACGCCGCCGCCTTGGGCGGCAGGGTGGGCAGGGCGGCACCCCGGCAGGGCTCACCCCGCCACCGCCTCCCCGCCCCCGTACAGCACTCGCTCCACCCCCGCCACAGTCACTCCGTGCTCTGCCAAGACCTCGGAGGCGATGCTCGGGCGGGAGGTGAGGGCGAGGAGGAGGTGCTCGTCGGCGATGGCGCGGTCGTGGTGGGCGAGGGCGATGCGCAGCGAGGATTCGAGCACGCCCTTGGCCTCACGCGTGAGCGGACGCCGTCCGCCGACCCGACGCCCGCCGGTCAACACGCCCTCTCCATGGGCCTGTTCGGCCCGCGCGACGATCTCTTCCACGTCGATGCCGATCCCCGCGAGCGCCTCCGTGTCGGCCCGCGTGAGCCCCGCCCGGCGCCGCACCCCCGTAAGCGCCCGCCCGATCGACGCCCGCCGCTCCTCCGTGTCCGCACCGAGCGCGCCGAGCGCGAACGCGCCGCGCGTTCCGCTGCCGTCGAGGAGCGCGAGCAGCATGTGCCCCTCGTCGACGCGCTCCGCCCGCTCCCGCTCGGCATGAGCGAGAGCCCCCTTCACCACGTCCCGGGCGCCCTGGGTGAACCTTTCGAACATCGCTCATCGCCTCCCGTACTTCTTGTGCACGGCCTGCCGGCTGACCCCGAGTTCGGCCGCGATCTCCTGCCACGACCAGCCCTGGTTGCGCGCACTGCGCACCTGTACCGCTTCCAGCTGCTCGAGCAGCCGCCGCAGCGCGGCGACCGCCCGCAGCCCGACCCGTGGATCGCGGGCCCCCGCCTGCTCGGCGAGATCCGTCGCATCAGTCATGTTGTCAATGTAGGTTGACGCAAGGGTCGACGTCAACCACAGTTGACATCGGGGTACAGACGCGGGCACAGAAGAGGGGCGCCCGGCAGGTCCGCCGGTACGCCCCTCCCCGCGTCGCGTCAGACGCTCAGCACGACCTTGCCGAACAGCTCGCCACCGGCCATCTTCTGGAAGCCCTCACGGGCCCGGTCCAGCGGCAGCACCTCGTCGATCACCGGCCGGACCCCCGTGGCGGCACAGAAGGACAGCAGGTCCTCCAGCTCGTCCTTGGCGCCCATGGTGGAGCCGACGACCTTGAGCTCGAGGAAGAAGATCCGGTTCAGCTCCGCGGCGGGCGGGTTCGGCCCACTCGTCGCTCCCGAGATGACCAGCGTCCCGCCCGGCTTCAGGGACTTGACGGAGTGCGACCAGGTCGCGGCGCCCACCGTCTCGATCACGGCGTCCACCCGCTGGGAGAGCCGCGCACCCGTCTCCACGGCCTCCACGGCGCCCAGCTCCAGGGCCCGCTTGCGCTTCGCCTCGTCGCGGCTGGTCGCGAAGACCCGCAGCCCCGCCGCCTTGCCGAGCACGATCGCGGCCGTCGCTACCCCGCCGCCCGCGCCCTGCACGAGGACCGAGTCACCGGGACGTACGCCCGCGTTGGTGAAGAGCATGCGGTACGCGGTGAGCCACGCGGTCGGCAGGCAGGCGGCCTCCTCGAAGGAGAGTTCCTTCGGCTTGCGCAGCACGTTCCACTCGGGCACCGTCACCTGCTCGGCGAAGGTGCCCTGGTACTTCTCGGTGAGGATGGAGCGCTTCTCGCGCGGCCCGACCCCGTATCCGGTCTGGCCGATGACGGAGTGCAGGACGACCTCGTTGCCCTCGCTGTCGATTCCGGCGGCGTCGCAGCCGAGGATCATCGGAAGGGACTCCTCCCCCAGGCCGACCCCGCGCAGCGACCACAGATCGTGGTGGTTGAGGGAGGCGGCTCTGACGTTCACGGTGGTCCAGCCGGGCCGGTTCTCGGGGGCGGGCCGCTCCCCCAACTCCAGGCCGTTCAACGGCTGGTCACGGTCGATTCGGGCTGCGTAGGCGGCGAACATGACCTTGACGATAGGCGTCCCGCCAGGGCCGGGGAACCTCCGCCACCTGTGACACGCGTCCCGTAGTCGCGGATACGGGAAAGGCCCCGCCAGAGGCGGGGCCTTTCCCGAACAAGCCGAGCGAACCCAGCGAACAAACCGAACGAGCCGAAACTACCGGCGCGCCACGCCCTCCGCCCGAGCGGCAGCGGCAACCGCCGCGGTGACGGCCGGCGCCACCCGCTCGTCGAACGGCGACGGGATCACGTACTCGGCGGACAGCTCGTCGCCGACGACCGAGGCCAGCGCCTCGGCCGCCGCGATCTTCATCGTCTCGGTGATCCGGGAGGCCCGGACCTGGAGCGCGCCGGCGAAGATGCCGGGGAACGCGAGCACGTTGTTGATCTGGTTCGGGAAGTCCGAACGCCCGGTCGCCACGACAGCCGCGTACTTGTGGGCGATGTCGGGGTGCACCTCGGGGTTCGGGTTGGCCATCGCGAACACGAAGGCGCCCTTCGCCATGGAGGCGACCGCGGGCTCGGGGACCGTACCGCCCGAGACACCGATGTAGACATCGGCGCCCGCGAGGGCGTCCTCCAGCGAACCGGACAGGCCCGACTTGTTGGTGATGTCGGCCAGCTCGCGCTTGACCTCCGTGAGGTCCTCGCGGTCCCGGCTGACGATGCCCTTGCGGTCCGTGACCGCGACGTCGCCGAGACCCGCCTCGAGGAGAAACTTCGCGATCGCGACGCCCGCCGCACCGGCGCCGGAGATCACGGCGCGCAGTTCGCCGAGCGTGCGGCCGCTGAGCCGGGCCGCGTTCTTCAGAGCGGCCAGCGTCACGACGGCGGTGCCGTGCTGGTCGTCGTGGAAGACCGGGATGTCGAGGCGCTCCTGGAGCTTCTTCTCGATCTCGAAGCAGCGCGGGGCCGAGATGTCCTCGAGGTTCACGCCGCCGAAGGACGGGGCGAGACGCACGACGGTGTCGATGATCTCGTCCACGTCGTTCGTCGACAGCGCGAGCGGCACCGCGTCCACGCCGCCGAACTGCTTGAAGAGAATGGCCTTGCCCTCCATCACCGGGAGGGACGCCTCGGGGCCGATGTCACCGAGTCCGAGGACGGCCGAGCCGTCCGTCACGACGGCCACGACGCTCGACTTCCACGTGTAGTCGTGGACGAGCTCCGGCTGCTCGGCGATCGCGCTGCACACCTTCGCGACGCCGGGCGTGTACGCCAGGGACAGGTCGTCCTTGTCGCGGACCGGCACGGTGGCCTGCACGGCCATCTTGCCGCCACGGTGCAGCGCGAAAGCCGGATCGAAGGGCTCGTCGGAGCCCTCGTTGCCGGTACTCGCGTCGCTGCGAGGGTTGACGATCTCCGCTGCCACTTTGCTGACCCCTTAAGTCATGTGTTGCACAGGTTGAGGGTGGTTCCGTCCCTGATTGAGGGACGGGCGGGCACCGCGCACGCGCCGGACGGTCCTGTTGTGGGCCGCCCTGTGGGCGCCTTGCGCGACGGACGCGCCGCACGCGCGCCCTGAGCCCCGGATGAGGGGTGTAAAGAACCTTCTTACCTGACGGGCGGTGTCGGCGACGAGCCCGCCTGTGATCGATCACGCCTCGGTGACATGACTCATAGCCGAATATATGGACAAGTCCACGGGGTGATCGCGCAAAAGGAGAGAAGTCCGCCCGAATGGTGAGACAGCGGGCGGCCCGCCGGAGGATCTCCGGTGGCGAGGCGGAAGTTCCGCAGATGCTGCACCGTCCATGCACCCAGAAACCGGGGGTGGTTGGCCCTCTTCGCCCACCCGTTATCCGATTTTGACATGGCTGACCTCCTGAATCAGCAAGTCCGAATGGCAAGATGCCTCATCACACGAGGTCGCGACACTCGAAGGTGTGTGTGCCAAGGCGACCAGCACGGGCAACTCCCACACCCCGCCGGAGGAACCAACCATGACCGCAAGCACCACTCAGCGCACGACCGCGAAGTCCGCGAAGTCCCGGATAGCCGCGGTCGGCGCGATCGCGGTCGCCGGCGCTCTGCTGCTGACCGGCTGCGGTGACCAGACGAAGTCCGACGACAGCACCAAGTCGGGCGCCAAGTCCGCGCCGCTGGCGGACAAGCTGCCGAAGGAGATCCGCGACAAGGGCGTCATCCGGGTCGGCTCCGACATCGCGTACGCGCCCGTCGAGTTCAAGGACAAGTCGGGCAAGGCGATCGGCATCGACCCCGACCTCGCGAAGGCGATGGGCAAGCAGCTCGGCGTGAAGTTCGAGTTCCAGAACGCCACGTTCGACACCCTGGTCACGGGCCTGAAGTCGAACCGCTACGACCTCGCCATGTCGGCCATGACCGACACCAAGGACCGTCAGAACGGCGTCGACTCCGACACCGGCAAGAAGGTCGGCGACGGCGTCGACTTCGTCGACTACTTCAACGCGGGCGTCTCGATCTACACCCCGAAGGGCAAGACCCAGTCCATCAAGACCTGGGACGACCTCTGCGGCAAGAAGATCGTCGTGCAGCGCGGCACGGTCTCCCACGACCTCGCCAAGTCGCAGGCCAAGAAGTGCCCCTCCGGCAAGAAGCTCGGCATCCAGGCCTTCGACGACGACCAACAGGCCCAGACCCGGCTGCGCTCCGGCGGCGCCGACGCCGGCTCCTCCGACTTCCCGGTCGCCGCGTACGCGGTGAAGACCTCGGGCGGCGGCAAGGACTTCCAGCTGGTCGGCGACCAGGTCGAGGCCGCCCCGTACGGCATCGCGGTCTCCAAGGACCAGAAGCAGCTGCGTGACGCGATCAAGGCCGCCCTTGACGCGACCATCAAGAACGGCGAGTACGACAAGGTCATCGCCAAGTGGGGCGTCGAGGCGGGTGCCATGAAGTCGGCGACCCTCAACGGCGGCAAGTGACCGCGCAGCGCGCACTGTTGAAGTCGTTGAAAGGCAACATCCGTGTCTGTTGACATAGACAAGACGGGCGGCGGCCCCCAGAACACGCCGCCGCCCGCGGCCGGGCCTGCCGCCATCAAGGCGATCCCGGTGCGGCATTACGGGCGGTATCTCTCGGCGGTCATCGCCATCGCCCTGCTGGCCCTGATCGTGTACGCGTTCGCACAGGGCAAGATCAACTGGGGTGCCATCCCCGACTACTTCTTCGACGACCGGATCGTCACCGGCGCCGGGAAGACGCTGCTCCTGACGGTCATCTCGATGGTGATCGGCATCGTCGGCGGCATCGTGCTCGCCGTCATGCGCCTGTCGAAGAACCCGGTGACCAGCTCCATCGCCTGGTTCTACATCTGGTTCTTCCGCGGCACCCCGGTCCTGGTCCAGCTGTTCGTCTGGTTCAACCTGGGCCTGGTATTCGAGTACATCAACCTCGGGCCGATCTACAAGGACTACTGGTCGTCCTTCATGACGCCGTTCCTGACGGCGCTGCTCGGCTTCGGTCTCAACGAGGCCGCGTACATGGCTGAGATCTGCCGCGCCGGCCTGCAGTCGGTCGACGAGGGGCAGACGGAGGCCTCGCACGCGCTCGGCATGAGCCACGCGAAGACGCTGCGCCGGGTGATCATCCCGCAGGCGATGCGCGTGATCGTGCCGCCCACGGGCAACGAGGTCATCAACATGCTGAAGACGACCTCGCTGGTGTCCGCCGTGCAGTTCCCCGATCTGTTCCGGGCCGCACAGGACATCGGCCAGCAGTCCGGATCGCCGGTCGAGATGTACTTCCTGGCCGCCGCCTGGTACCTGGTCATGACGTCGATCCTCAGCATCGGCCAGTACTACATCGAGCGCCACTACGCCCGCGGCACCAGCCGCCAACTGTCGGCCACGCCCTGGCAGAAGGTGCGCGGCAGTCTGTTCTCCCTGGGCCGCCCGAACGGAGGCATGGCATGACCGAGCAGCACGCCATGGTCAAGGCCGAACAGGTCCACAAGTCCTTCGGTCACCTGGAGGTCCTCAAGGGCATCGACCTCGAGGTCAAGCAGGGCGAGGTCTTCTGCCTCGTCGGCCCCTCCGGCTCCGGTAAGTCGACGTTCCTGCGCTGCATCAACCACCTGGAGAAGGTCAACGCCGGCCGGCTCTACGTAGACGGCCACCTGGTCGGCTACCGCCAGCAGGGCGACAAGCTGTACGAACTGCGGGACCGGGAAGTCGCCCTGCAGCGCCGCGACATCGGAATGGTGTTCCAGCGCTTCAACCTGTTCCCGCACATGACGGCTCTTGAGAACGTCATGGAGGCGCCGGTCCAGGTCAAGAAGCAGTCGAGGTCCGACGCGCGCAAGCGGGCCCAGGAGCTGCTCGACCGCGTCGGCCTCTCCGACAAGTCGGGCAGTTACCCCTCGCAGCTCTCCGGCGGCCAGCAGCAGCGCGTCGCGATCGCCCGTGCGCTCGCGATGGACCCGAAGCTGATGCTGTTCGACGAGCCGACGTCCGCGCTCGACCCCGAGCTGGTCGGCGAGGTCCTCGACGTCATGCGCGACCTCGCGGAGTCCGGCATGACGATGATCGTCGTCACGCACGAGATGGGCTTCGCCCGCGAGGTCGGCGACAGCCTCGTCTTCATGGACGACGGCGTCGTCGTCGAATCCGGCGCCCCCCGCGAGGTCCTCACCAACCCCCAACAGGAACGCACCCAATCGTTCCTGTCGAAGGTCCTGTAGGCATTTAGAGCCCCTGCGGCGATTGAGCAGGCCTTTCAAGCCCAACAACTGCGCACCATTCAAGCCCCTGCGGCGATTGAGCAGCGGGGTCCGGGGCAGAGCCCCGCGACCTCGCCGCCGTCGCCGCGGGGGCTTACTTCACGGCGAGCACCATCGAGTCCGACGGCGAGGCCCACACGACCCTCGCCTCCCCGAACCCACCCGCGCGGAGCGCCTCCGCATGCCACACCGCCGACGGCATATCCCCATCCGCATGCTCCCCATAAATCTCGAACCGCTCGGCGGTCGGCCCGGCGAGCACCGGATCCGCGGCGGCGAGCTGCCACCACTCGGCCCAGCCCACCGCCCCGTCCCCCTTGGCGGCGGCCATCCGCTCATGCCGCAGCACCCGCTCCGCCGCATTGATCCGCGGCGTCGCCTGGTCGATCATGTGGTCCGCGTTCATGAAGACGCCGCCGTCGCGGACGAGCCCGGCGACCTGACCGTAGAGCGTCGCGAGGGGTTCGGAGTGCAGCCAGTGCAGGGCAGTGGCGGTGAGCACGGCGTCGTACGTCTCATGAGGCAGCGCCTCGGTCCACCCCGGGTCCTTGAGATCCGCGGTCACGAACGCGACCCGCTCGTCCCCCTCGAAGGTCCCGCGCGCGATGGCGAGCAGCGCGGGGTCGAGGTCGACCCCCACACTCGTGGCATCGGGGAACCGGCTGAGCAGCCGGTCCGTGATGCTCCCCGTACCGCACGCGAGGTCGAGCACCCGGGGCGCGGACCCGACGAACGCCTCGACCATGTCGAGCATCACCCGGAACCGCTCCTCGCGGTCCGGCATGAAGTACTCCTGCTGGCGGTCCCAGCTCTCCTGCCACGCCCGCCAGTCGGTGGTACGAGTGTTGGCAACGGTCTCGGACATGAACCCTCCCGTGATCCCCTGTAATACCCTGAACCCGCGAGCGAGCATTACCCTCGCCCGACACGACGATAGAGCGCACCGGTAAGGACTACAAGTGGAACTGGCCTATTACTCGGACTACGCCGTGCGCCTCGTCAACACCGAGGAGCCTCAGCGCGGCAAGGACTCCCTGACGTCGGTGGAGACGGTGCGCGCCCTCTTCGGCGCCAACAAGGAGGCGGCCCGCCGCGCCACGGACGCCGATCTGACCCGCTTCCGGGGCGTACGGGGCCGGCTGCGCGCGGTGTTCGAGGCGGCCGACGGGGGCGACGAGGAACTCGCGGTGAACCTGCTGAACTCACTGCTTCTGGAGTTCCCGGTGAGCCCGCAGATCTCCGGACACAACCACCGCGACGACGACGGCCGCCCGCTGTGGCACCTGCACCTGTCCGACCACCCGTCGAACGCGACGGCCGGCTACGCCGCCATCGCCGCGATGGGCCTCGCCTTCCACCTCACCGAGTACGGCGTCGACCGCCTCGGCCTGTGCGAGGCGCCGCCCTGCCGCAACGCCTACCTGGACACGTCCACCAACCGCTCCCGGCGCTACTGCTCGGACCGCTGCGCGACCCGCGCGAACGTCGCCGCCTACCGGGCCCGCAAGCGCTTGGAGGCCGACCGGTCGGAGAGCACGGGACGTACCGCGGAGAAGACCCAGGACAGCACCGCCGTCACCGAGCGCTGACCCTCGCCCTCGGCCCACGGCCTGCGGCGCCGCAGCCGGCCGCGCACCTTCGCGAGCACCAGCTCGTCCGGCACCACCCCGTACACCGTGCTGTCGCCCCCGGCGCCCGGGTTGTCGCCGAGCACCCACCAGCCGCCCTCGCGCCGCTCGGCGATCCGCTTCACCACCAGCAGATCCTGCTGGAAGGGGTGGCGCAGGACGATCACGTCGCCCGCCCGCACCCGCGCCCCGTGCTGCACCAGCATCCAGTCACCGGGGTACAGCGTCGGGACCATCGAGGGCCCCTCCACCTCGATGATCTGAAACGGCACCTTCGCCTCGCGCATCTCCTCGATCGCCTCGGGCATCAGAAAACCTCCCCGGTTCCCACCGCTGCTCCCGCCGGCCCGTCGGCCCGGTGCCCTTACGGTCCCATCCTCCACCAGTCCCGGTTCTACCCCGGACTTTTGTCCTAAGCCGCCGGGGGCACCCGAGAAAACCCGTTCCGCACGGAGTAATGTCGCACCCGAGAAGACGATCACGAGGAAGGAACAGCTACATGCTTTCCCGCCTGTTCGCCCCCAAGGTGAAGGCCAGCGCTCACTGCGACCTCCCCTGCGGCGTGTACGACCCCGCCCAGGCCCGCATCGAGGCCGAGTCGGTCAAGGCCGTCCAGGAAAAGATGGCCGGCAACGACGACGCGCAGTTCCAGACGCGTGCCATCGGCATCAAGGAGCAGCGCGCCGAGCTCGCGAAGCACCACGTCTCGGTGCTCTGGAGCGACTACTTCAAGCCGCCGCACTTCGAGAAGTACCCGGAGCTGCACCAGCTGGTCAACGACACCCTCAAGGCCCTCTCGGCCGCCAAGGGCTCGTCGGACCCGGCCACGGGCCAGAAGGCTCTGGACTACATCGCCCAGATCGACAAGATCTTCTGGGAGACCAAGAAGGCCTGATCTTCGATCATGCCGTTTGACCTGCGATTTTCCTTGGTCGTTTGGTCTTCCGGTCCGCACCCGGCCCGCAGGCCGCCGAGAACGGCGTCCATGACGGTCCGGGTGCGGTCTTCTTCACCCGGCCACGGGTGCGCGTAGATCCGCAGTGTGATGACGGCGGACGCGTGACCGAGGACGAGTTGGACCTGCTTGCCGCCGGCCCCGCCCGCGATGGGCGCGGAGGCGTAGAAGTGACGCCATTCGGTCTTCCAGCGACGGTAGTTGAGGGGTTCACCCTCCTCCATCGTGAACAGCCCCTCCTGCGCGGGCCGCGCGGCGAGGTGCGCGTCGGTGACGACATCACCGGCCGGACCGTACGCCGTGACTTGCTGGTCTCCGTCATCGCCGACGACTGGGGCGTCGCAGCCCGCGAAGGTCCCGGTGGTGACCACATGCTGACCCCCACCACCACCCGTGCCGCCGAGCCATACGGCCTGTCCGCCGGAGTGATCGCCTCCCTGGCCACGGCCACCTGGCTCGACACCGCCCCGACCGGCTCCACCGTGTGCTGTCTGCTCCTCCGTACCGCAGCCACCCCGCAGCTCGTACGAGACACCCGAGATCGTCGAGCAGCGCATGCGCACCGTCGCGACCTCACTCGGCCTCGGCCCAGCCACAGCACCACCGCCCGACATCGGACCGCGCCTGCGCCGGCTGAGCCGCACCTCGAACACCTCGCCGCCGGCGACACCATCCGCTTCCGCGTCAAGGGCACCGGCGAGACCTGCGACGTCCGCGTGCTGCGCGGCACTGAGTACAGACCTTCGAAGCTCTCCTCGACGGTGAGGGGCCCGCCCACGTCAACCCCGATGCCACGCGCGACGAGCAGCTCATCAACATCCGCACCATCTACGGCCCGGACAAGGAAGTGCTCGGTGCTCTGGCCATTGAGATCACGCGGCCGCAGGGCGATCAGTTGTCGCCTTGCGGCAGCGGGTGTCGCGACGGTGAGGGCGCGTAAGGTCACGCGCCTCGCCTGCGGTCGCCGACGAGCCCGGTCTCGTAAGCGACGATCACGAGCTGGGCACGATCGCGCGCGCCCAGCTTGGCAAGCAGGCGTCCGATGTGAGTCTTGACCGTGGCCAGGCTCAGATGGAGGTGTTCCGCGATCTCCGCATTGGAGAGTCCGCGCGCGATCAGGCCGAGCACCTCCAACTCACGGTCCGTGATTCCGTCCAGTGAGCGGCTCGGCGGCCGCCCCGGCTCGGGGCGGCGGGCGAACTCCGCGATCAGGCGGCGGGTCACGGAGGGGGCGAGTAGGGATTCACCAGCGGCGATGACGACGATGGCCGTGAGGACCTCGGCAGGCGGGGTGTCTTTCAAGAGGAAACCGGCGGCGCCGGCGCGCAGGGCGGCATAGACGTACTCGTCCAGGTCGAACGTGGTGAGGATGAGGACACGGACGCCGGACAAGTCCGGGTGGGAGCTGATGCGGCGGGTCGCCTCAATGCCGTCCAGTTCCGGCATGCGTACGTCCATCAGCACGACATCCGGTCGTTCGCGGCACGCGATGTCCACGGCTTCCGCACCGGTCGCAGCCTCGTCCACCGTGGTCATGTCGGGTGTGTGGTCGACGAGGGCACGGAAGCTGCCACGCACCATCGCTTGGTCGTCGGCGACCAGTACGCGAATCGGGCCGTCGTCTGTCATGTGCGTCGCTCCCC
Source organism: Streptomyces sp. NPDC002754 (assembly GCF_053592315.1). Lineage (NCBI taxonomy): Bacteria > Bacillati > Actinomycetota > Actinomycetes > Kitasatosporales > Streptomycetaceae > Streptomyces > Streptomyces sp. NPDC002754. Next base: position 171,880 of record NZ_JBSFVM010000010.1, on the reverse strand, counting down.
GTCAGCCGGTAGCCGGACGGATACCGCGAAGCCGCCTTCCGGCCGGGACCCCGCCACGAAGGAGCCCCCGTACATCATCACCCGCTCCCGCATTCCGAGGAGGCCGTGCCCACCCGGCAGAGCGCGGTTGAGTCGAGGGTGATCGGCCGGCGGCCCTTCGTCTGCGACGTCGATGCGGATCTCGTGAGGATCCGCATCGATCGCGACCCGGCAGCGGGTGGGCGCGGCGTGCCGAACAGCGTTGGTGACTGCCTCCTGCACGATGCGGTGGATGGTGAGCTGGGTGCCTGCGGCCAGGGCCTCCGCGCCGCAGACGGTCAAGTCGACCTCCACACCGGCCCGTTGAGCCTCGGCGGCGAGCGCATCGAGGTTGCGCAGGCTCGGGGCCGGGCCCAGGGGGGCGCCGTCAGTGCGCAGGACGCCGAGGGTGTGCCGCATCTCGGCCAGTGCTGACCGGCTTGTCTCCTCGATGACCTTGAGAGCGGCCCGGGCCTCCTGCGGGTCGGTCCGCGCGATGTGTCCGGCAACGCCTGCCTTGACGGCGATGAGGCCGAGGTTGTGCGAGACGATGTCGTGCAGTTCCCGAGCGATGCGCAGGCGTTCCTCGTCCAGGGCCCGCTCCGCTCGGCGCTGCTGCTCTCGTACGGACTCGGCCCGGTGGCCGCGCACGATGAAGCCCGCGCCCGAGGCACCACCGATCACCAGCCACACGAGACCGGCCACTCCGACAGCACCGCGCCAGTCCTCGGCAGGGGTGACCACCGCTTCCCCGAGGCAGACGGCGCCGCCGGCCACCGCCAGGGCGCCTACGAGCGCGGCCACGGATCGGCGGGCGGGCTCTGCCAGGCCGACCAGATAGGTGGCCAGACCGGCCGCGGTGTACGGCTCGCGGGTGATGTCCAACAGCGAGGCGCCGACCAGCGCGGCGAGGACGATTCCCAGGACCGGGAGCGGCCACCGGCGGCGTACGGCGATCGGCAGACCGACCGCGACAGCGATCAGCCAACCGAGCCACGGCGGACCGCTGTACCCGGGCTGGCCGTCGTCGGAGGTCATCCGGGCGAAGCTGACGTACAAGGCGGTGAGGGCCAGTGCAACGGCCAGGTCGAGGACGCAGAGATGGCGACCGCCCGTTGGCTTCATGGCCCGACGGTATCTGTACGGGTCCACTCAACCCGCCTGCCCGAGGAACACCATCAGTGCGAGCATCACCACGGTCAGCGTCACCCAGCTCAGCACCGCCGCTCGGCGCGGGCGGGGGCTCTCCCGCAGCAGCGCGAGGCCGAGTGGCACGAGCCCGGCGCAGAGCCCGGCGAGAGCCACCAGCGACAGCGGGGTGGTGCCCTTGAGGACGCCGAGGGGCAGTGCTGCCGTCAGTCCGAGCGCGCAGGCCCGCACCGGCCCGAGCGTGCGGGTGCGCCAGGCACCCAAGGCAAGGACGATCCAGCCCCCGAGGACGGCGAAGTTCAGCGTGGCGAAGATGTGGAAGGCGCCGTACCCGTCGGAGACCATCTGAGTGGTGGCCGCCGCGCCCTGCGAGCGCACGAGCTGGAACGCCAAGTGGTCCACCCCGGCATGGAAGGCGCGCGCGAACAGGCCGAAGATGACCAAAGCTCCGCCCCACAGTGCCCATCCAGGGCTCCGGGCACCGATCCGGGCGGCGAGGGTGACCACGGCGGGCCACAGGAGCAGGCTGCCCGCTGCGAAGAAGCCGTAGGCGGCGGCCATCATGGTGGGATGCCGTTCGTACGCGGCGAGCTGGTCGGGGTAGAAGAAGTGGAAGGGAGACCGCAACAAAGCGCCGGTCAGCATCAGGAGCGGGCCGAGCACCAGGGCTGCGCCGCCCAACCAGCGCCCAGGGAAGCCACCCGCCTCCAGCCGCTCCACCGGCAGGGCCGTGCGCAGACGGGCGCCCATTGCGGCAGCCGAAGTGGTTGTCGGGACTGTCGGGTTCGTCATGCCTTCGACGATGCCTGGCCGTTCCCTCCAGGGCATCGGACCAGAGCCTGGACCGCCGGGTCAGACCTGGGTATGACGGCCGTAACGGTTCCGCTTGCTCTTGAAGCACCCTCCAGTCCGCACACAGCCCGAAAGACACCCGCCAAAGCCCGTCGCACCCCATCGCCACCAATCACGAAAAGGCCAGGTCAGCACCCCTCAGGTAAGATCCCCGCAGATCACCGACCCGGCCCATTACCAGGAGACCAAGAGGGCCTGACCCAGGCCTTGTTCACATCAACGACCGGCGGGCGGTGCACCCCCGCGGGTCCGTGAACCTGAAGGGGGCCCGTCCGAGCGGGAGCGCCGCTCGGACGGGCCCCCTTCGCATTCGCATCACCATCAGGAGCCCCGCCATCTCTCCGCCCCCGCGTCCACTACGCCACCGATCCCGCGGAGAGCCACAGTGGCCGAACCTTTGCCCAGTTCGCCACCCTCCAGGGTGAAGGTGTAGGGCAACCTCGCTGCAGCCGCACGCAACCACGCTAAAGTCACCTTGTCCGACAGTGGAGTTGCCGGACCTACCGCCGGACGGGCGGGAAGTCAGGCCTGCGGAGGCCGTGTAAGACCGCCCCTTACCGGTCGGCAGTGGCCCATGAAACAGGAACCCAAGGTGGTGCCGCGCAGTCGTGGCGGTACGGACCGCAATCGTCCACATCCACGTGGGCGAGGGCGTCAATGCGACGAGGACATCCACGTCCCGTCCCGGTGCTGCTCCGCGTTCGACCAGGCCCTGCGCCCCGGACGCGGACCCGCTGGGCTTGTGCGCACCCCGACGTCGAGCTTCCGCACGGGGACGGCCTGCTGGTGCGGCCGCGCATCGACTTCCAGTACGAGGTCTCGTTCTACTTCGTCGACGACCAGCAGCTGTACGCCCTGTACGCGCCCGATCCGGCGCGCCGCTGGGAGCTGCGCCCGTACGAACCGACGGCCGCGGACCGCGAGTTCGCCCGCTCCTTCGTCGAGTGGAACACGCTCCCGTACGGCATCCAGCGCGTCGACGCCTGCCGCGCTCCGGACGGCGGGCTGCTCCTCGTGGAACTGGAGGACCTCAACCCGTACCTCTCGCTCGACCTGGTCGACGAGGCGACACGGGAGGCGTTCGTGACCGCGATGGAGGCCTCGGTACGGGCTAGCGTCTGAGGCGGAGTCACCACGGCCACGGAAGACACCCCCATGAAGGGGGTACCTCACCCAGGGAGTCCGCTCATGAGCAGCACTGCCCCGTCCGCCGACCGTCCCATCGTCGCCGTGCTCGGCACCGGGACGATTGGCGCGCCCATGGCCCGGAATCTGGCGCGCGCCGGGTTCACCGTGCGGGCCTGGAACCGGACCCGTGCGAAGGCCGAGCCGCTGGCGGCCGACGGCGTGACGGTCGCGGACAGCGCGGCCGACGCGGTGCGGGACGCCGATGTCGTCGTGACCGTCCTGCCCGACGGGCCGCGCACCCTGGACGTCGTCCGGGAGGCCACGCCGAAGCCCGGCACCGTGTGGGTGCAGTCCGGGACCGTGGGCGAGGGCATCGACGAGCTCGCCGAGTACGCGGTCCGTGCCGGTCTCCTGCTGGTCGACGCGCCCGTTCTGGGGACCCGGCAGCCCGCCGAGCAGGGCACGCTGACCGTGCTCGCGGCCGGCGCCGCGACCACGCGCGAAAGCGTCCAGCCGCTCTTCGACGCCATCGGCTCCCGCACGCTGTGGGTCGGCGACGGCGGGCCGGGCGCCGCCAGCCGCCTCAAGCTCGCCCTCAACTCCTGGGTGATCGCGCTGACCACGGGCGTCGGCGAGGCCCTCGCGCTGGCCCGCGGACTCGGCGTGGACGCGGACGACCTGGTGGAGGCCATCACCGGCGGGCCGCTGGACAACGCGTACTTCCAGAACAAGACCGCGGCGATCCGCAGCGGCGACCTCACCCCGAGCTTCTCCGTGGACAACGCGGCGAAGGACGCGGGCCTGGTGCTTGCCGCGGCCGAGCGCGCGGGCATCCGCGTGGACGCGGTGGCGGCCGCCCGCGACCGCTTCCAGCGCGCGTCCGAGCAGGGACACGGGGACGAGGACATGGCCGCCACCTACTTCGCGAGCTTCCCGGACGCCTAACGGACGGCCACTTATGACGGCCTGTTCATGGCGGCCCGTTCATGGCGGCCTGCTCGCGGTGGCCTGAGACGGTGCCCTGCTCACGGCGCCTGTCTCACGGCAGCCCGCTCGCCGGGGCCTGAGCACGGCGTCCTGCCCACGGCGCCTGTCTCACGGCGGACCACTCACGGCGGCCTGAGCACGGGGGCCTGCTCGCGGTGCCCTGCCCACGGCAGCCCACTCACAGCCGACCACTCACAGCGGCCCGCTCGCGGCACCCTGCCCACGGCAGCCCGCTCGCGATGCCCTGCCCACGACGCCCCACTCACGGAGCCTGTCTCACGGCGCCTGTCTCACAGCAGCCCGCTCGCGGCGGTCTCAACCGGTGGTCGGTTCCCGCCACATGGGCCAGATCGCCGGTCCGCCCGGCAGGTCGATCGCCGTGCCGGTGAAGACGAACCCGAGGCGCTCGTACAGCTCCCGGCTGCGCGGGTTGCTGGCCTCCAGGTAGGCGGGCAGCCCCTCGCGGTCGCAGCGCTCGAGCACCGGCGCCATCAGCGCGGTTCCCAGGCCCTGGCCCTGCCGCCCGGGCACGACGCCGATCATCCACAGATAGGCGTGCGCCCGGCCCACGGGATGCGCCCGCATCGTCCACCGGGCTATCTGCTCCACCCGTACGTTGTCGGGGTCGACGGTCGCCCGCACGTGCGCGGGCACGTCCTCGTCGCCCTCGTCCTGCGGCCCGGCCGGCATGTCGATCCACAGCGCGACGGCCGAACCGTCCTCGGCGAGATCCACATATCCGTCCTCGAACGTCGCATCCGCGAACGCCTTCATGAGCCCGGCGTGCCGCTCCCGCCTGTGCTCCTCACCGGGGAACACCCAGCCACTGACCGGGTCGTCCATGAACGCCTCGTCCAGCAGCCGCACCACGAGCTCCCGGTCCGCGTCCCCCGCACGCCTGATGCCCACTCCCATCCGTCCTGCCCTTCGCTCAACCAGCCTGCCCTGCACAGCCGTTGAACTCTAAGCGATCAACCAACCCCCGCACCGGCCCGCCTTGGGCAATCTGCCTTCCCCAAGCTCTCGAACAAGCTCGAGCAGGGGAGACCCCATCGGGCGGCAGGGTGGGCAAGGCGGCACCCCGGTGCGGGCAGCGCTCTCCCCCAGCCCCACCCCGCCGCCCCCCCCTCAAGCCGGGGCACCGCAACCGATCGCGGCACCCCGGCCGACAGGCCTCAGTACCCGCGGCGCGTGACGAACTCCGCCAGGGACAGCAGGCCGTCCGCCGCCTCCGGCACCGGGACCGCCTGCGACAGCCGGTCCACCGCGCGGGACATGTGGTCCGCGGCCTGCGTCTGCGCCCAGTCCCGGCCACCGGCCCGCTCCACGGCCAGCGCGATCGCCTCCAGTTCCGCCACTCCTTCCTTCTTCCGTCCCGGCGGCCCGTACAACGCCGCCAGTTCGTCCGCCGCCACACCGCCGGAGGCGAGCGCGGCGACCACCGGCAGGGACTTCTTGCGTACGGCCAGGTCCGCACAGGCCGGCTTGCCCGTGCGGGCCGGGTCGCCCCAGATCCCGATCACGTCGTCGATCAGCTGGAACGCGAGGCCCGCACAGCGCCCGAACGCGTCGAGCGCCTCGACCTCCTCCTCACCGGCCCCCGCGTACAGCCCGCCCACCGCGCAGGCGCAACCGAGCAGCGCGCCGGTCTTGGCCTCCGCCATGGCCAGCGTCTCCGGCAGGGACACGTCCGCCGGGTCCCGCCCCTCCAGTGCGACGTCGACGGCCTGGCCCTCGCACAGCTCCACCACACAGGCCGCGAGCCGGGCGGCCGCCGCCGAGGCCGCCGGATTCCCCTCGTCGGCGAGCAGGCGCTGTGCCTGGGCCTGTATCGCGTCGCCCGTGAGGATCGCGGCGGCGTCCCCGAACACCGTCCACGCGGTGGCCCGGTGCCTGCGGGTGGCGTCCCGGTCCATCACGTCGTCGTGCAGCAGCGTGAAGTTGTGGGTCAGCTCCACGGCGGCCGCCGCCCGAACCGCCCGCTCGGGCCGCCCGCCGAGGGCCCGCGCCGCGGCCAGCACGAGGGCGGGCCGCACGGCCTTCCCGGCGCTCCCCGTGGCGGGCGTGCCGTCGGCTTGCTCCCAACCGAAGTGGTAGCGGGCGACGCGGCGCATCGATCCCGGCAGGGCCTCCACCGCCCGCCGCAGCTCGGGGTCGACCGCGACCCTGGCCTGCGCGAGGATCGCCGGTGCCTCCTGCCCCTCGGGCCCCCGCGCCTCGTACCCCTGCGCCGCGGCCGCCCCGGTCGCCTCTGCTGCCACGCGCGTCTGCTCTCTCACGGCCGGCTGTGTCATGGACTCACCCCTGACAGGGCGCGGACGGTGGCGGTTCCGCTGCGGGTGGGCGCGTACCTCCTCGGTGTACCCGCCCGGTCGGGCGGGGACACGGCGAGAAGGGCGCGGCCCGTCACCGCCACCTGCCGACCTCGACGTTCTCCAGCACCCCTAGCGCATCGGGCACCAGGACCGCCGCCGAGTAGTACGTCGTCACCAGGTACGAGATGATCGCCTGCTCGCTGATACCCATGAACCGCACGGACAGGCTCGGTTCGATCTCGTCCGGGATGCCGGACTGGCGCAGCCCGATGACGCCCTGGTCCTCCTCTCCCGTACGCATGCAGATGATGGACGTGGTCCGCGCGTCGGAGACCGGGATCTTGTCGCACGGATAGATCGGCACACCGCGCCAGGTCGGGATTCGGCTCCCGCCGACGTCGATGCTCTCGGGGACCAGGCCCCGCTTGTTGAGCTCGCGGCCGAACGCGGCGATCGCCTTCGGGTGCGCGAGGAACAGCTTGGAGCCGCGCCGCCTGCTGAGCAGTTCGTCCATGTCGTCGGGGCCCGGCGCGCCGTCGTGCGGCTGCAGGCGCTGTTCGTACTCGCAGTTGCTGAGCAGGCCGAACTCCCGGTTGTTGACGAGTTCGTGCTCTTGGCGCTCCTTCAACGCCTCGACCGTGAGCCGGAGCTGGTGCTCCGTCTGGTTCATGGGCTGGTTGTAGAGATCGGCCACGCGCGAGTGGATGCGCAGCACGGTCTGGGCGACGCTCAGTTCGTACTCGCGCGGCGCGGATTCGTAGTCGACGAAGGTCCCGGGCAGGACCGCCTCCCCGACGTGACCGGCCGCGAGGTCGATCTGCTTCTCGCCGTACGCGTTGGCCCGCTGCTCGGGGAGCGAGCGCAACCGCTGGAGGTGGTCGCGCAGCGACCCGGCGCGCTCGGCGATCTGCTCGAAGTCGCCGCGCGGCAGCGTGAGGACGGTGCACGCGGTGGCCGCTCGCGCCGTGTACTCCCAGATGCCCTCCGGGTCGAGCAGCGCCTGGTCGCCGAAGTACGCGCCGTCGGCCAGCACTCCGAGCACCGCGTCGTCCCCGTAGGGCCCTGTGCCGACCTTCTCGACGCGGCCGTGTGCGAGCAGGAACACCTCGTCGGCCCGGCTGCCGAACGAGGCGAGCAGCTCGCCGGCCGCGAACTCCCGCTGGGTGCAGCGCTGGGCGAGCTCGGCAAGCACGCCCTCGTCCTCGAAGCCCCGCAGCGCGGGGAGCTCCCCCAACTCGGCGGGGATGACCCTGACATCGTCCCCCGTCTTCACGAACGTGACGCGTCCGTCTCCGACCGAGTAGCTCAACCGTCGGTTGACCCGGTACGCACCACCCTTCACATCCACCCAGGGCAGTGACCGCAGCAGCCAGCGGGAGCTGATCTCCTGCATCTGCGGTGCGGATTTGGTGGTCGTGGCCAGGTTCCGCGCCGCGGACGTACCCAGACTCTTCTGCGGTCCGGGGGTCTGCTCGCGGACCTCTTCGCCTACCGACATGTGCAATGCCCTCCCGATCATGAACTGACCTGCGCGGACAAGCCTTCAGCACGGAGAGCGATCGCACCATTACACAAATGAGGGGGAATGGATGGCGGGCGGGTGGGGCATTGGGCGGGCACTTTCGCACTCTCCCGGCTCATGCTCCGCCGACGGCCGGAACTCGAAGTTCCCGGCGCACGTTGGTCAGGAAACGGTAAAGACGAGAAGGGTGATCAGCATGGCGGGATTCATGGATCGGGCCAAGGAGCAGGCGCAGCGCGGCCTGACGCAGGGCAAGCAGAAGCTGGACGACGTGCAGGCGCAGCGTGCGGGCGCGGATCTGCTCAAGCGACTGGGCTCGGCGTACTACGCGGAGCGCAAGGGCACCGGCAGCCCGCAGGCCACGCAGCAGGCGCTGCAGGCCCTCGAATCGCACATCGCGGCGAACGGGGACGGGGTTCTGCGCGGCTGAGTGCCCGAGGGTGCTTCTGACGGATCCCGCCGGAGCCGCGAGCCCCGGCCGCCGACGCCGCGAACCTTGTGCACGTTATGCGAACAGTAGGTCGCTGCACGGCAGTTCCGGGTAAAAGCGAACCGTACGAGACGGTGCGCAGTCGGCGGCCGTCGCTCCCGTAAAGGAGGCGGCCGTGGCCCCACCCATGTCCGCAAGCAGCTTCATCAAGGCTCTCAAGGACGAGGGTCTGACGGTGGTCGAAGTCGGCGACTGGCGGCATCACAACCGCAATCACATCGGCGACTGGGGCCCGTTGAACGGGGTGATGATCCACCACACCGCCACCTCCGGCAGCGCCGGCACCGTGCGCGTCTGCCGCGAGGGCCATGCGAACCTGCCGGGGCCGCTGTGCCACGGGGTCATCACGAAGGACGGCCGCGTCCACCTGGTCGGCTACGGCCGGGCGAACCACGCGGGCCTGGGCGACGACGACGTGCTGCGCGCGGTGATCGCGGAGAAGGCCCTGCCGCACGACAACGAGGCGAACACGGACGGCAACAGCCGCTTCTACGGCTTCGAGTGCGAGAACCTCGGCGACGGGGACGACCCGTGGCCCGCCGCCCAGTTGGAGGCCATCGAGAAGGCGGCCGCGGCGATCTGCCGCCACCACGACTGGACCGAGCGCTCGGTCATCGGTCACCTGGAGTGGCAGCCGGGGAAGATCGACCCCAAGGGGTTCACGATGGCGTCGATGCGCAAGCGCATCGGGGACCGGCTCAAGTAGCCGCCGACCGCCGCGCGGGCGGGGACCCGGCCGGGTGTCCGACAATGGCCGGGTGTCCCGCCCCATCGGCCCCGGCCTTCGTCCGCGTCTCCCGTCTCCCCTCGTGGAGGCCGGGGACGAGCGCTTCGCGCGCCACGGCGTGCGGCTGCTGCTCAAGCGGGACGACCTGATCCACCCGGACCTGATCGGCAACAAGTGGCGCAAGCTCGCCCGGAACCTCGACGCGGCGGCGGCCCAGGGCCGCGGACTCGTCACCTTCGGAGGCGCGTACTCGAACCATCTGCGGGCCACGGCCGCGGCGGGCCGGCTCCTCGGCCTGCCCACCATCGGCGTCGTCCGCGGCCAGGAACTCGCCGACCGCCCGCTCAACCCGTCCCTGTCCCGCTGCGTGGCCGACGGGATGCGCCTGCACTTCGTCGACAGGTCGACGTACCGACGCAAGACCGATCCCGACGTGCTGGACGGGCTCCTCGACGCCGCCGACGCCGGGGACGCGTACGTGGTGCCCGAGGGCGGCAGCAACTCCCTTGCCGTTCAAGGCTGTACGGACCTCGGCCTGGAGCTGCGCGACCACGCGGATGTCGTCGCGCTCGCCTGCGGCACGGGCGGCACTCTCGCGGGGCTCGCCGCCGGACTCGCCCCCGGCCAGCGCGCCGTGGGCGTCGCCGTCCTCAAGGGCGGATTCCTCAAGGCCGACGTCCGCGCTCTGCAGGAGGCGGCTTTCGGCGGCCCGCGGGGCTCGTGGCGGGTGGAGGACCGGTTCCATTTCGGCGGCTACGCGCGCGTGCCCGAGGAACTCGCGGCGTTCGCCGAGGACTTCGAGGCCCGCCACGGGGTGCCAGTGGAGCACCTCTATGTCGCCAAAGCGCTGTACGCACTTGTCGCTCTCACGCAGGAGGGCGCGTTCCCCCGCGGCACGACGCTCGCGGCGGTGATCACCGGCGCCCCCTTCGAAGGCGCTCAGTCGTCGACCTCGCGATAGGCGGCGGCCTCCTCCAGGTCCAGCTTGCGCAACATCGTCCGCAGCATCTCGTCGTCGATCCGCCGCTCGTCCCGCATCCGTACGAAGACCTCGCGCTCGGCCGCGATCGCCTCCCGCGCGAGTCGGCGGTACGTGTCGTCGGCGGACTCCCCGGTCACCGGGTTGGACTGCCCGAGCCGCTCCCACACCGAGTTGCGGCGGCGCTCCAGAACGGTGCGCAGACGGTCCTGGAGGGGGGTGGGCAGCGTGTTGCGCTCGTCGCGCATCAACTCCTCCACGCGCTCCTCCGCGGCCACGGAGGCGGCGTTCTGCGCCTGCGCCTCGGCGAGCGTCTCGGCCTGCGTGTCCCGGCCGGGCAGCTTGAGGAGCTTGATGAGCGGCGGCAGCGTGAGCCCCTGGACGACGAGCGTCCCGATGACCGTCGTGAAGGTCAGGAAGAGCACCAGGTTGCGCGAGGGGAACGGCTCGCCGTCCTCCGTGACCAGCGGGATGGAGAACGCGATGGCCAGCGACACCACGCCCCGCATGCCGGCCCAGCTCACGACCAGCGGCCGCTTCCAGTCCGTGTCGCTCTCGCGCGCGCGGATGCGCGACGACATGCACAACGGCAGATAGGTGGCCGGATACGACCAGACGAAGCGGATGACGACCACGAAGACGAACACCCCGACCGCGTACCAGACGGCCTGCCACACGCTGTACTCGCCGAGCCCTTCGAGGACGAAGCGCAGTTGGAGGCCGATGAGCGCGAAGACCGACGACTCCAGGATGAACGCGACGACCTTCCACACCGCGGCCTCCTGAAGCCGTGTCTCGAAATCGACCTGCCAGGAGCGGTGCCCCAGGTAGAGCGCCACCGTCACGACGGCGAGCACCCCGGAAGCGCCCACCTGTTCCGCGACCGCGTACGCGACGAAGGGGATCAGCAGGGAGAGCGTGTTCTGCAGCAGCGCTTCCTTGAGGTGCGTGCGCAACCAGTGCAGCGGCACCATCAGCAGCAGCCCCACACCGACCCCGCCGACGGCCGCCACCAGGAACTCCTGGATGCCGCCCGCCCAGCTTGCGCCCTCACCCACCGCCGCGGCGAGCGCCACCTTGTAGGCGGTGATCGCAGTCGCGTCGTTCACGAGGGACTCGCCCTGCAGGATCGTGGTGATCCGGGAGGGCAACCCCACCCGCCGGGCGATCGCCGTGGCGGCCACCGCGTCCGGCGGCGCGATCACCGCCCCGAGGACGAGCGCGGCCGTCAGCGGCAGGTCCGGGATCAGCTCGTACGCGAGCCAGCCCACCGCGAGCGTGGCGAACAGGACGTAGCCCACGGAGAGCAGCGCGACGGGCCGGATGTTCGCCCTCAGGTCGAGGTAGGAGCTCTCCAGGGCGGCGGTGTGCAGCAGCGGAGGCAGGATCAGCGGCAGCACCACATGTGGGTCGAGCACGTACTCCGGGACCCACGGCACGTAGGACGCCATCAGGCCGATGGCGACCAGGAGGAGCGGTGCGGGCACGCGCGTCCTGCGCGCCGCCCCCGCCACAGCCGCACTCGCGGCGACCAGACCCACCAGAGGCAATACGTCCATGACCCGCCTTCCACCGCCCTGCTCCGCCCCACCCGTCGTAACCTGGCCATCATGAACGAGTGCTCGCACGTCGCCGCGTTGCCGCACCCCGAGCCCGCACCTCTGAGCGAGACCTGCTTGGAGTGCCTGGCCGTCGGCAGTCACCCTGTGCAACTACGGCTGTGTCTGGTCTGCGGTCACGTCGGCTGCTGCGACTCGTCGCCGTACAGGCATGCGACGGCTCACCACACCGAGACGGGACATCCGGTGATGCGCACCTTCGAGCCTGGTGAGAGCTGGCGTTGGTGCTTTGTCGACTCGATTCTCGTCTGACCCGGCGGATCCCGGGCCCTTCCGGGGTTCGATCCACTGGCGCCTGGGTACGTCAAACCGGCGCCCGCTCTTTCCAATTGAGCCCGCACACCCTCTAGCCACTGTCCGTACCCGTAGGCTTACTATGAGTGACAGCACTGGGCCGGGGGTCCCCGGGACAGGAAAGTCGGGCGCGCGGTAGCGTCACCGCAGATATATGTGGCGCATCACCCGGGGGACGACACCTCCGGAGCCCGAAAGTGCTTGTACCACCTTGGAGGTGAGGGTGTCCCAGATCGCAGGCGAGCCCGGGAATCAGGACTTCGTGGAAGTCCGGCTGCCGGCTGCGGGTGCCTACCTGTCGGTGCTGCGTACGGCGACGGCCGGCCTCGCAGCGCGTTTGGACTTCACCCTCGACGAGATCGAGGACCTTCGCATCGCTGTCGACGAGGCCTGCGCGATCCTGCTTCAGCAGGCCGTCGCGGGCTCCGTGCTCAGCTGTGTGTTCCGGTTGGTCGACGACTCCTTGGAGGTGACGGTCTCCGCGCCGACGACCGACGGCCGGGCCCCTGAGCGCGACACCTTCGCGTGGACGGTGTTGTCGGCCCTCGCGGGCCAGGTCGACTCCACAGTGGCCGAGGACAAGACCGTCTCCATCAGCCTCTACAAGAAGCGCGGCGCGGGCCCCGGCCCGACGTGAGGAACGGGGACGATCCGGTGCGGGACGACAAGCGCGGCACACGGGATCTCCCGGCCGACGGCACGGGCGGGATGCAGCGGCCGACCACCGGCATCCCCGAGCAGCAGGCCCTGCCGCACCCGGAGGACCCCGTGGACACGGCGGACCCGACGGCCGGCGCGGCACAGGAGGCAGCGCCGACCTCGGGAGCCGGACTTCGCGGGGGCTCAGGGAGATCGGACGCGCGACGGGCGGGATTGATGAGCGACCACGAGCGACACGGTGATCGGCACGACCGACACGATCCACGGGACCGCAGCGCTGCGCGGGCGATGTTCATCGAGCTGCGCACCATGCATGCCGACAGCCCGGAGTACGCCGAGCTGCGCAATCAGCTCGTGCGCATGCATCTGCCACTGGTCGAGCACCTGGCGCGCCGCTTCCGCAATCGCGGCGAGCCGCTGGACGACCTCACCCAGGTCGCGACGATCGGCCTCATCAAGTCGGTCGACCGCTTCGACCCCGAGCGGGGCGTGGAGTTCTCCACGTACGCGACGCCGACGGTCGTCGGCGAGATCAAGCGGCACTTCCGCGACAAGGGCTGGGCCGTGCGCGTACCGCGCCGTCTCCAGGAGCTGCGTCTGGCCCTGACGACGGCGACCGCCGAGCTGTCCCAGCTGAACGGCCGCTCCCCCACGGTCCACGAGCTGGCCGAGAAGCTGGGCATCTCCGAGGAGGAGGTCCTGGAGGGCCTGGAGTCGGCCAACGCGTACTCCACGCTGTCCCTGGACGTCCCGGACACGGACGACGAGTCCCCGGCGGTCGCGGACACGCTGGGCTCCGAGGACGAGGCGCTGGAGGGCGTCGAGTACCGCGAGTCCCTCAAGCCGCTCCTGGAGGACCTGCCGCCGCGCGAGAAGCGCATCCTGCTGCTGCGGTTCTTCGGGAACATGACGCAGTCGCAGATCGCCCAGGAGGTCGGCATCTCCCAGATGCACGTCTCCCGTCTGCTGGCCCGCACGCTGGCCCAGCTCCGGGACAGGCTCCTCGTCGAGGAGTGACCCACGTACGCACACGGGAAGGCGCCCTACGCGGATCCGCGTAGGGCGCCTTCCCGTTACGGGCTTGCGGCTTGCGGGCTACTGCGAGGAACCCGGCGTACGGATGCCCAGCGCGCGCGTGGTCTCTTGGTTGACGAGCAGCACCAGCGAGGCGATCGACACGGCGGCGAGCGCGATGCCGCCCCCGATGGCCATGCTGTCGGCCTGCAGCAGCGTGTAGGCGACCGGCAGCGCCATGATCTGCGTGATGATCGCGGGGCCGCGGCTCCAGCGCTTGAGGGCGAGCAGTCCGCGCGCGGCGAACAGCGGCAGCAGCGCGAGGACGATGAGCGTGACACCACCGGTGGCGGCCTGCTCCGGGTTGTCGGGGTGCCCGGCCAGGCCGGCGACCAGCATGTAGGCACCGCCCACGACGAGCGCGAGCCCTTCGAGTCCGGCCAGGGCCGCGGCGGCGGTCAGCCGGCCGGGTCGCGGGCCGTTTTCTTCGGCGGGTTCGGGGGCGGGGTTCTGCTCTGAGGTCACCTTTGCAGAGTAACCGCCTGCCGACGCCGCCCCGAAGCCCGGACCCCGCGGGCGGAATGCGTGCGAACCCTTACCCGATGCCCACCTCGGCCTGGGCCCGATCAAGGGCGCTGGGTACGCTGCCTTGCATGCGTGCACTTCTCGTCATCAATCCGGCGGCAACCACCACCAGCGCGCGCACGCGTGATGTGCTGATCCACGCCTTGGCGAGCGAGATGAAGCTCGAGGCCGTCACCACCGAGTACCGGGGCCACGCGCGCGACCTCGCCCGGCAGGCCGCGGAGAGCAAGGACATCGAGATGGTCGTCGCCCTCGGCGGCGACGGCACGGTCAACGAGGTCGTGAACGGCCTGCTGTACCACGGCCCCGACCTCGACCGGCTGCCCGGCCTCGCCGTCGTCCCCGGCGGCTCCACGAACGTCTTCGCGCGCGCCCTCGGCCTGCCGAACCACCCCGTGGAGGCCACAGGGCAGCTCCTGGACGCCCTGCGCGAGGGCCGGCAGCGCACGGTGGGCCTCGGCCTCGCCTCGGGCACCGCGGGCACGGAGGACGAGGGCGTGCCGTCCCGCTGGTTCACGTTCGCCTCGGGCCTCGGCTTCGACGCGGGCGTGGTGGGCCGGGTGGAGCAGCAGCGGGAGCGCGGCAAGCGTTCGACACATGCCCTGTACGTGCGACAGGTGGTGCGCCAGTTCCTCGGCGAGGCCGACCGCCGGCACGGCACGATCACGCTCGAACGGCCGGGCGAGGATTCGGTCACCGATCTCGTCGTCTCCATAGTCAGCAACACGTCGCCGTGGTCCTTCCTGGGCAACAGGCCGCTGTATCCGACGCCCCAGGCGTCCTTCGACACCGGCCTTGACGTGCTGGGACTCAAGAAACTCTCCACTCCCGCGGTGGCCCGTTACGGCTCCCAGCTGCTCGCCTCGTCGCCCGAGCGCGGTCCGCACGGCAAGAACGCGGTCACGCTCCATGACCTGACCGACTTCACCTTGCATTCCAAGGCTCCGCTGCCCCTTCAGATGGACGGTGACCACCTGGGACTGCGAACCAGCGTGACGTTCACAGGCGTACGCCGTGCACTGCGTGTGATTGTGTGAGTGGAAGAGACTAAAGTCCTTCATCTCGAACGTTTGGGCCAGCATCCACCCCATGGAAGTACGGCTGTGACCTAGCCGACACCGAGGAATCAAAAAAAACTTTCCGGAAGGGGTTGTATCCGCCGCCGAGGTTTGCGAATCTCTACATGGCGCTCGGGACGGCCCGGAACATCGGCCCCACAGAGAGCCCGAAACCCCTCCTCAAAGCAACGGACCATCGTCGCATATGTGACGTTCGGCCCTTCACTTGTCGGGGGATTCGTGAAAGCGTTCACATTCACAAGCAACTTGCACGTAATACCAAGGAGAGGTAGCAGCCATGGACTGGCGTCACAACGCCGTTTGCCGCGAGGAAGACCCCGAGCTCTTCTTCCCCATCGGCAACACCGGTCCTGCGCTGCTGCAGATCGAGGAAGCCAAGGCCGTCTGCCGCCGCTGCCCCGTCATGGAGCAGTGCCTGCAGTGGGCGCTCGAGTCCGGCCAGGACTCCGGCGTCTGGGGTGGCCTCAGCGAGGACGAGCGCCGCGCAATGAAGCGCCGCGCCGCTCGCAACCGGGCCCGTCAGGCCTCCGCCTGATTTTCCACCCCGTTCGAGCCTGAGCCCGGCGGCGCGTACATCGAGTACGCATCTCCCGCCCCCGAGCCGCAGCGCGCAGTACCCCCGATGCTCCCCAGGCTCAGCCCGGGACACAGCCCGGGCAACGAGACGAACAGTGAGCCCCGGACCGTTCAATGGTCCGGGGCTCACTGCTGTTCGCGCACTGCCGTTCGCGCCTCGTACGGCTATTTGCTGCTGCGTACGGGAATGTCGAGGATGACCTGTGTGCCGCGCTCCGGTGCGGGCACCATGTCGAACGTTCCGCCCAACTCGCCCTCCACCAACGTACGTACGATCTGCAGACCCAGGTTCCCCGCGCGCTTCGGGTCGAAGCCCTCGGGCAGACCGACGCCGTCGTCCTGGACGGTGACCAGGAGCCGGGCCTCCTTGCTGGTGCCGCCGCGCACGGCCGAGACCTCGACCGTGCCGGTGTCGCCCTGCCGGAAGCCGTGCTCCAGCGCGTTCTGCAGCACCTCGGTGAGGACCATGGACAGCGGGGTCGCCACTTCGGCGTCCAGGATGCCGAAGTGGCCGGTGCGCCGGCCCGCCACCTGGCCCGGTGAGATCTCCGCCACCATGGCGAGCACCCGGTCGGCGATCTCGTCGAACTCCACGCGCTCGTCCAGGTTCTGGGAGAGCGTCTCGTGCACGATCGCGATGGAGCCGACGCGGCGGACCGCCTCTTCCAAGGCCTCGCGTCCCCGGTCGGAGCCGATGCGGCGGGCCTGGAGGCGGAGCAGGGCGGCGACCGTCTGCAGGTTGTTCTTCACCCGGTGGTGGATCTCCCGGATGGTCGCGTCCTTGGTGATCAACTCGCGTTCACGGCGGCGCAGTTCGGTGACGTCGCGCAGCAGGACCAACGAGCCGATGCGCGCGCCCTTGGGCTTGAGCGGGATCGCGCGCAGCTGGATCGAGCCCTCCTCGCCCTCGATCTCGAACTCGCGCGGCGCCCAGCCGCTGGCCACCTTGGCGAGCGCCTCGTCCACCGGGCCGCGCGACGGGGCGAGTTCGGCCGTCGTCGTACCGAGGTGGTGGCCGACCAGATCGGCCTGGAAGCCCAACCGGTGGTACGCGGACAGGGCGTTGGGCGAGGCGTACTGGACCACTCCGTCCGCGTCGAGCCGGATCAGGCCGTCGCCCGCGCGCGGGGAGGCGTCCATGTCGACCTGCTGGTCCGGGAACGGGAAGGTGCCGGCCGCGATCATCTGCGCGAGGTCGGAGGCCGACTGCAGATAGGTCAGCTCCAGGCGCGAGGGCGTCCGGACGGTCAGCAGGTTGGTGTTGCGCGCGATCACGCCGAGGACCCGGCCCTCCCTGCGTACGGGGATGGACTCCACCCGCACCGGGACCTCCTCGCGCCACTCGGGGTCGCCCTCGCGCACGATGCGGCCCTCGTCGAGCGCGACGTCCAGCATCGGGCGGCGGCCGCGCGGGACGAGGTGGCCGACCATGTCGTCCTGGTAGGACGTCGGTCCCGTGTTGGGCCGCATCTGGGCCACGGAGACGTATCGCGTGCCGTCGTGGGTGGGAACCCACAGGACGAGGTCGGCGAAGGAGAGGTCGGAGAGCAACTGCCACTCCGAGACCAGCAGATGGAGCCACTCGAGATCGGAGTCACCGAGGGCGGTGTGCTGGCGGACGAGATCGTTCATGGAGGGCACGAGCCGAGCTTAACCGGCGGGTGGCGCCGCCCCGAAAAGACCGACGGGCCGCGGCGCCGGGGGTCGGGACCCTCAGCCCTTTCCCTGGCACCGCAGCCCTTCAGGTGCATCGGCTTCCAGGTGTGCGGTCCCGGCTGCCGATCGAGGATCCGACGCGGTCAGGGCAGAGAGCGTCGGTTCCTCTGTCCGTCCTCCTGTGCGGGGAGGGCGGAAGCCTCAGTTACGCATTGTGGACTAGACCATTCTCCCCTGTCTATGTGTCGGCAGAGGTTACTTCTCGTATGTACCTCTGCACGAGCGCCGGAGCGGGATGGTTCATTTCGCCGCCTCGACGTGCCGAGGCCCGGCGCAGCGCCGAGCATGTACGAAAGGAGCCCGGAAGGGCCTGACCGACCGGGGTTCGCTTTGCTAGATTGGTCTAAACCACACGGCGCGTTTTCCCGTCCCCTCTGACCAGAACGGCAGGCCCAGCGTGGAAGTTGTGATCGTCCCGGACGCCAAGGCAGGCGGCGAGCTGATCGCCGAGGCCATGGCGCAGTTGCTGCGGCGCAAGCCCGACGCGCTGCTCGGTGTGGCCACCGGATCGACTCCGCTGCCCATCTATGAGGCGCTGGCGGCCCAGGTGCGCGCCGGTGCGGTCGACGCGTCGAAGGCGCGGATCGCCCAGCTCGACGAGTACGTGGGGCTGCCGACCGGACACCCGGAGTCGTACCGGGCGACGGTGCTGCGGCAGGTCGTCGAGCCGCTCGGTCTCGGCGAGGCGGCGTTCATGGGGCCGGACGGCAGCGCGGCGGACGTGCAGGCCGCGTGCGAGGCGTACGACAGCGCGCTGGTCGAGGCCGGGGGCGTGGATCTGCAACTGCTCGGGATCGGGACGGACGGGCACATCGGGTTCAACGAGCCGTGCTCCTCGATCGCCTCGCGGACCCGGATCAAGACGCTGACCGAGCAGACCATCGCGGACAACGCGCGGTTCTTCGACGGCGATCTGAGCCAGGTCCCGCGGCACGTGATCACGCAGGGCATCGGGACGATCCTGGAGGCGCGGCACGTGGTGCTGCTCGCCACCGGCGAGGGCAAGGCCGACGCCGTGGCGGCGACCGTCGAGGGCCCCGTCGCCTCCGTGGTGCCGGCCTCCGCGCTGCAACTGCACCCGCACGCGACCATCGTGGTCGACGAGGCCGCCGCCTCAAAGCTGAAACTCGCGGACTACTTCCGCCACACCTACACCAACAAGCCGGAGTGGCAGGGACTGTAGGCCCCCATCAAGCCCCTGCGGCGTTTGAGCAGGTCTTTTAAGCCCCGCTCTTGTGACGAGAGCCAGCGGGGTCCGGGGCGGAGCCCCGTGGCCCCGCCCCCGGGTGGGCTCACACCCCCGTGATCGCCTCCGCCGCAGCGACCCCACACACCCGCGCCGCCCCATACGTGGCCACGTGCAACGCCCCACGCGGCGCCGCCTGTGGCACCCCCATCTCCACGACCACCGTGTCAGGACGCGCGCGCAGCAGCTCGTCCAGGGCCCGGCCCATCCACGGATGCCGATGCTCGTCACGGACCACCGCCACCACTCGCCGCTCCTCCGCGGCAGCCAGCACGGCGGAGCCCGCGTCCGGCCCGGTGTACGAACCCGTGGTGGTTCCGGGCAGCAGGCGTTCGAGCTCGGCGGCGACACCCCAGGGCGTCTCGTCGCCGACCGCGATGTTGGCGACGGCCGAGAAGGCGGCCACGTGCACGGGGCCCGTCACCGGGGTCGCGTGCTCCCCGCGCGTCACCGTGACCGCGCGTCGCGCCGCCACCAGGCCGACCTCCGGGTCCCGCGCCACCGCTCCCGCACCGCCGCGGCCCGACGCCGCCGTCCACTTCGACAGCGCCCGCACCCGCGCTGCCGCGTCCGCGAGCCGCTCCTCCGGAAGTTCGCCGGCGCGCACCGCCCCCACGAGGGCGTCGCGCAGCCGCAGCACCGTGTCGTCGTCGGCGAGCCCGCCGCCCACGCAGATGGCGTCGGCGCCGGCCGCGATGGCGAGGACGCTGCCGCGCTCGATGCCGTACGTACCGGAGATCGCCTTCATCTCCATGCCGTCCGTGACGATCAGGCCCTCGTAGCCGAACTCCTCGCGGAGCAGACCCGTGAGGATGCGACGCGACAACGTTGCCGGGTACTCCGGGTCGAGCGCGGGCACCAGGATGTGCGCGCTCATCACGGCCCGCGAGCCCGCCGCGATCGCCGCCCGGAACGGCGCGAGGTCCCGGGCGTGCAGCACGTCCAGGTCGACGTCGATGCGCGGCACGTCGTGGTGCGAGTCGACCGCCGTGTCGCCGTGTCCCGGGAAGTGCTTCGTGCAGGCGGCGACGCCGGCGGACTGCAGGCCCTCGACGTACGCGGCGGTGTGCCGGGCCACCAGCGTGGTGTCGGCGCCGAAGGAACGCACGCCGATCACCGGGTTGTCCGGGTTGGCGTTGACGTCCGCGGACGGCGCCCAGTTGAGGTTGACCCCGCACTCGGCGAGGCGGCGGCCCAGCTCGGCGGCGACCGAGCGGGTCAGCGCCGCGTCGTCGACCGCGCCGAGCGCGTGGTTGCCGGGGAAGGAGGAGCCGGTGCGGACCTCGAGGCGGGTGACGTCGCCGCCCTCCTCGTCGATGGCGACCAGGACGTCGCCGCGCTCGGCGCGCAACTGGGCGGTGAGGGCGGCCAGTTGCTCGGGGCCCTCGATGTTGCGGCCGAAGAGACCCACCGAGGCGAGCCCCTCGTCGAGGCGTCGCAACAGCCAGTCGGGGGCCGTCGTCCCGGTGAAGCCGGGTTGCAGCACCGTGAGGGCGTCCCGTGTGAGGGTGTCGGTTCCACGTGTCAGTGTCGTCATCGTGCGGCGTTATCCCTTCACGGCGCCGGAAGTGAGACCTGTGGCCATCTTCTTCTGAATGAACATGAAGAAGACCACCACCGGCAGAGCGATCATCGTGGACGCGGCCATCAACGCGCCGTAGTCGGTGCCTCGTTCGGTCGTGAACGTCATCAGCCACACGTTGAGTGTGTACTTCGAGTCCTCGTTCATCAGGATGTACGCGAACAGGTACTCGTTCCACGCGTTGACCAGGGCGAAGATCGAGGAGGCCGCGAGGCCGGGGGCGAGCAGCGGGAAGACGACGCGGCGGAACGCGCCCATCCGCGTACAGCCGTCGACCATCGCCGACTCCTCCAGTTCCACGGGGATGTTGACCACGAAGCCGCGGATCATCACCGTGGCGAAGGGCAGCGTGGAGACGAGGTAGACGACGATGACGCCCCAGTACTCGTTCAGTCCGCCCATCGCGTTGAGCTGGGTGTAGATGGGGATGAGCATCGCGGTCGGCGGCAGCATCTGGACGAGGATCAGCACCATCAGGAGTGCGCGCCGGCCGGTGAAGCGGAAGCGCCCGACGGCGAGCGCCGCGAGGGTCGCGATGATCATGCCGCCGACGACGGCGGTGATCGAGATGATGAGGCTGGACTGGATCGCGGTGCCGAAGTTCGGCTGCTTCACCGCGCGGGCGAAGTTGTCGAAGGTGATCGACGACGGCCACAGCGTCTGGTCGTAGGAGCGGATCTCGTGGTTGGGCCGCAGCGCCGAGATGATCAGCCAGTAGACCGGGAAGGCCATCACGACGGCGATGACGAGCCCGAGGACGTTGTAGCCGAGCCTGGTCTTCTTGCGGTCGGGGCGCAGGTCGGGGCGCAGCCCCTGCTTCACCGGGGTGACCGGAGCTGTGGAGGCGCTCATTCGACCTCTCCTGTCTTCATGAGCTGACGCAGGTAGTACACGGCCACCCCGGAGAGCAGCACCACGGTGACCAGGGCGATCGCGGTGCCCTGGCTGAAGGACGTCGACGTGAACGCCTTGGAGAAGGAGTACAGGCCGAGCGTCTCGTAGTCCGGTTCCGGCTTGTTGCCGCGCAGCAGCCAGATCTGCCCGAAGACGTTGAAGTCCCAGATCACCGAGAGCGTGGTGACCATGATGAAGACGGGCTTGACGACCGGCCAGGTGACGAAGCGGAAGACGCCGAACGCGCTGGCGCCGTCGAGCTGGGCGGCCTCCTCCAGCTCCGCGGGCACCTGGGTGAGGGCCGCGTACAGGGTGATGACGACGAAGGGGACGGCTCCCCAGATGACGAGCGCGGCGATGACCGCGAAGCCCTGCATCGGGTCGAGGAACCAGTTGTGCCCGAGGAAGTCGTCGCCCGCCACCTTGGCGATGAGCGTGTTGATCAGGCCGTAGTCGGAGTCGGCCAGCCACCGGAAGATCGACGCGGCGACGAGCAGCGGCATCGACCAGGCGGCGATCAGCGCCGTGGTGAGCGTGAGCCGCACCCACGTCGTCAGGCGCATCATCAGCAGCGAGATCAGCAGGCCGACCGCCATGGTGAGCGAGACGCAGACCACCATGAAGACCACCGTGCGGACGGTGACCTGCCAGAACTCCGCGTCGCCGAGGATGTTGGTGAACTGGTCGAAGCCGACCCACGGCGGGCTCTCCCCCGTCCACAGCTCGCGGCGCCCCATGTCCTGGAAGGACATGATCACGGTCTTGACCAGGGGGTACGCATAGACGGCGGCCAGCGCGACGATCGCCGGCAGGATCAGGAGATAAGGGAGCGTCGCCCCCTTCTTCCGCTTCGGGCGGCCGGCGCCCGGGGGCTGCTGCGCGGGTGGTCCCCCTTCCGGGGTGTCCGCTGCGCTGAGCGGCGGCCCGGCGGCCTTGGTGTCGGCGGCAGTCACGTGGCTGACCTTTCTCGTTCTCGGCGAACGTTGGTGAGGCGGGGCCGCTCGATGCCGGCCCCGCCCTCCCCGGAGCCCGTCAGGCTCAGGACTCCTTGTTGATCAGCTCGTCGATCTTGGCGTCGGCCGTCTTGGCGGCCGTGGCCACGGACTTGCCCTTGAGGATGTCGAGAAGCATGTTCTTCAGGACCTCCTCCTTCTCGATCGCGGTCCAGCCCGGTGCGATCGGCGTGAACCAGGCGCTCTCCACCGCGTTCGCCGCGGCCTCCGTCTCCGCCTTCTCCTTCAGCGGCTGCAGCTGCTTGGTGTTGCTGGGCAGCACGTTCTTGGAGGTGAGGACCTCCTGGGACTTCTCGCTCGTGAACATGGAGATCCAGTCCTCGGCGAGGTCCGCGTTCTTCGACTTCTGCGTCACCGCGAGGTCGGAGCCGCCGACGAAGGACGGCAGGGTCTTGCCGTTCGGGCCCGGCATGGAGGCGACGGCGATCTTGTCCTTCAGCTTCGGGTTGCCGTTGGCCTTGCCGTCGATGACGGAGCCGGCCTCCCAGCCGTTGCCGTACAGGACGCCGGCCTTCTCGTTGGCCATCACATTGGCGTGGTCCTGCTCGTCCTTGGTGATGTCGCCCTTGTTGTACTTCTTCACCAGGTCGATGAAGTGCTGGATGCCTTCCTGCGACTTGGCGTCGGAGAGGGTGCCCTTCCACTTCTTGGTGCCGTCGTCGTACGACGCGATCTGACCGCCGTACGCCTTGACGTAGGACATGGCGGCGTACCAGTAGCGGCCCGGCAGGTACAGGGACGAGAAGCGCTTGTCCTTGGCGCCCTGCTTCGCCGTCTCCTTGTCCATCGCCTTGAGGAACGCGGTCTCGTCGGTGGGCAGCTCGGCGGAGCCGGTGGCCGACTTCAGCATGTCCTTGTTGTAGATGGCGACGCGCGCGCTGGAGTAGTACGGGACGCAGTACATCTTGCCCTCGAAGGAACAGGTGTCCGCGAGGCCCTTGATCCAGGAGTCGCTGTTGTCGTACTTCTTCGGGTCGATCTCGGCGAGCGCCCCGTTGAGGATGTACTGCATGGTCTCGGTGTTGCCGAGCTCGACGACGTCCGGGAACTTGTCGCCACCCAGGGCGGTGTCGAGCTTCTTGGCCTTGTCCGCCCACTGCTGGTACGAGACGTTGACCTTGACCTTCGGGTACTTCTTCTTGAACTGCGCATTGACGTCCTTGACCAGACCGGGCCAGGTGCTCTGCGCGTCGACCATCAGCCAGACCGTGACGTCGCCCGTGCGGTCCTTCGGGTCCTTGCCCGCGTTGCTGTCGCTCCCGCCCCCACAGGCCGCGACCGCGGACATCATGGCCGCGACACCAACAGCCGCTATGAGCTTGCGCTTCATGTCACCCTCCTCAGGGATGCCTGCAACCCCCCACCCACAGCGATGACATACGGCGCGAACACGCCTTCGTACGCGGATACGGCTGATGGGACTGGGACCTGATCTTTAATGGTGTAGACCAGTACGGGGAGCTTGGCCCAGACCAATAGGGCTGTCAAGAGTGGCCGAGAGAGGTCTCCGCGTCCGTTATCGGAACGACACCCGGGCCGCATCCGCCAAGCAGGGCAAGGGCGTTGGCCACCTGCGAATACCCTCGGCGGGTGGACTAGACCAGACGGCCACCGGGCGGTATAAGGAGGGGTCACGGAGTCGCATCGGCACCGGAGCCGGGAAGGCGGAGCATGAGCACCGACGTCAGCAGTGCGGAGAACGAGAGCGGGGCGCCCGTCCGCACCGCACGCGTGCCCAAGTACTACCGCCTCAAGAAACATCTGCTCGACATGACGGAGACGCTGCCGCCCGGCACCCCGGTCCCGCCCGAGCGCACGCTCGCCTCCGAGTTCGACACCTCCCGCACGACCGTCCGGCAGGCCCTTCAGGAGCTCGTCGTCGAGGGCCGGCTCGAGCGGATCCAGGGCAAGGGCACCTTCGTCGCCAAGCCCAAGGTCTCCCAGGCGCTCCAACTCACCTCGTACACCGAGGACATGCGGGCGCAGGGCCTGGAGCCGACCTCGCAGCTGCTCGACATCGGCTACGTCACCGCCGACGACTCGCTCGCGCACCTGCTCGACATCTCCGCCGGCGGCCGCGTCCTGCGCATCGAGCGGCTGCGCCTCGCGAGCGGCGAGCCGATGGCGATCGAGACCACGCACCTGTCGGCCAAGCGCTTCCCCGCGCTGCGCCGCAGCCTCGCCAAGTACACCTCGCTCTACACCGCGCTCGCCGAGGTCTACGACGTGCGCCTCGCCGAGGCCGAGGAGACCATCGAGACCTCCCTCGCGACGCCGCGCGAGGCGGGCCTGCTCGGCACGGACGTGGGCCTGCCGATGCTGATGCTCTCCCGCCACTCGATCGACGGCTCGGGACAGCCGGTGGAGTGGGTCCGCTCGGTCTACCGTGGCGACCGCTACAAGTTCGTGGCGCGACTCAAGCGGCCCACCGACTGACACCGCCGACCCGCCCTCAACTCCCTTGCCCCATAACGGAGTAGACGCTTTCCCGCACGCGGTGTAGCGCAGCTCACATTCTCTGGCTTACGGTCCTCCCGTCGTCGCATGGACGGGGAGGACACACCGGTGCGTACCGCTTCTCCTAGAACCATCATTCTGTGGACCGTCGTCGCCCTGGCGGGCGCGGCCGGCTGGTCCGTACTCGCGCTCTCCCGCGGCGAGGAGGTCTCCGCCGCGTGGATGGTCGCCGCCGCCCTCGGGTCGTACGCCATCGCCTACCGCTTCTACGCGAAGTTCATCGCGAACAAGGTGCTGAAGGTCGACGCGAAGCGGGCCACGCCCGCCGAGCGCCTTGGCAACGGCATGGACTTCCACCCCACCGACCGCCGCGTGCTGCTTGGCCATCACTTCGCCGCCATCGCCGGGGCTGGCCCGCTGGTCGGACCCGTGCTCGCGGCGCAGATGGGGTATCTGCCGGGCACCATCTGGATCATCGTCGGCGTGATCTTCGCGGGCGCCGTGCAGGACATGGTCGTGCTGTTCTTCTCGACGCGGCGCGACGGGCGTTCGCTCGGGCAGATGGCGCGCGAGGAGATCGGCCCGTTCGGCGGGGCCGCCGCCCTGGTCGCCGCCTTCGCCATCATGATCATCCTGCTCGGGGTGCTCGCCCTGGTCGTGGTGAACGCGCTCGCCGAGTCGCCCTGGGGCACCTTCTCCATCGCGATGACCATCCCGATCGCGCTGCTCATGGGCTTCTACCTGCGCGTGCTGCGCCCCGGACGGGTCTCCGAGGTGTCGCTCATCGGCGTCGCGCTGCTGTTGATCGCGCTCATCGCCGGTCGCTGGGTCGCCGAGTCCTCGTGGGCGGACACCTTCACGCTGGCGCCGTCGACGCTCGTGATCTGGATGGTGATCTACGGGTTCGTCGCCTCGGTCCTGCCGGTGTGGATGCTGCTCGCGCCGCGCGACTACCTCTCCACGTTCATGAAGCTCGGCACCATCGCGCTGCTCGCCATCGGCGTCGTGGTCGCGCTGCCGACGCTGAAGATGGACCCGGTCACCGACTTCGCCTCGCGCGGCGACGGACCGGTCTTCGCGGGCTCGCTGTTCCCCTTCGTCTTCATCACCATCGCCTGCGGCGCGCTCTCCGGCTTCCACGCGCTGATCTCCTCCGGCACGACGCCGAAGATGATCCAGAAGGAGACGCAGGTCCGGATGATCGGCTACGGCTCCATGCTGATGGAGTCGGCCGTGGCCGTGATGGCGCTCGTCGCCGCTTCGATCATCGACCCGGGCCTGTACTTCGCGATGAACGCGCCCGCCGGAGTCATCGGCGACAGCGTGCAGTCCGCGTCGCAGGCCGTGGCGGGCTTCGGATACTCGATCTCACCGGCGGAACTCGCGCAGGCCGCGAAGAACGTCGAGGAGGCGAGCCTGCTGTCCCGTACGGGCGGCGCGCCGACCCTCGCCGTCGGAGTCTCGGAGATCTTCTCGCAGGTGACCGGGGGCGGACTGCGCGCCTTCTGGTACCACTTCGCGATCATGTTCGAGGCGCTGTTCATCCTGACCGCGCTCGACGCGGGCACGCGCGTGGGCCGCTTCATGCTCCAGGACATGCTCGGCAACGTCTACAAGCCGTTCAGGAACATCAGTTGGAAGCCGGGGCTCCTGCTCACCAGCGCCGTCGTCGTCGGCCTGTGGGGATACTTCCTGTGGATCGGCGTGCACGAGCCGCTCGGCGGGATCAACCAGCTCTTCCCGATCTTCGGCATCTCCAACCAGCTGCTCGCCGCCGTCGCCCTCGCCGTCTGCACGACGCTGCTCGTGAAGTCGGGGCGGCTCAAGTGGGCCTGGATCACCGGGATCCCGCTGATCTGGGACACCGTCGTGACGCTGACCGCCAGTTGGCAGAAGGTGTTCTCGTCCGATCCGCGCGTCGGCTTCTTCCAGCAGCGCTCCAACTACCAGGACGCCATCGACGCCGGAAAGGTACTGCCGCCCGCGAAGTCCATGGACGACATGCACACCGTGGTCACCAACTCCACGGTCGACGGCGTCCTCACCGCCGCGCTCGCCCTCCTCATCGTCGTGGTGGTTCTCGACGCGCTACGGGTATGTGTGAAGCACGTACGGAACCCGCAGTCGTCCAAGCTGAGCGAGGCGCCGTACGTCGAGTCCACGCTGGTGGCACCGGCCGGACTCGTCCCCACGCAGGAGGAGAAGGCGGAGGCGCGCGATGCCGGCGTCGGCAGTTCTACGGGTGGCTAGGTATGTGCGGTGGTTCGTCCGGGAGTTGACGGACGAGAGCGCGTACGAGCGGTACGTGGCGCACGTCGGGGAAACCCACCCCGGTGCGCCCGTGCCGTCCCGGCGCGACTTCGAACGCATGCGGACGGACCGGCAGGAAGCGGATCCACGACAGGGGTTCCGCTGTTGCTGAACGGGCCCGCGTACCCATCCGTTATCCGGACAGGGGTTCCGTAGATCAAGACTCTCGCTTAGATTTCCCGCACGTTAAGCATGAGATAAGTGGGATCTCTGATCAGCGAGGGGAACGGAACCGCGAATGTCCGATGCGCCGCCTGAAGTGAAACAACCGGTGGTCACGCCGGTCCGCGTGATCATTGCACTGTGTCTGGTCGCACCGTTCGTCGCGATGCTCTGGGTCAGCTCCTACGCCAAGGTCGAACCGACCCTCATCGGCGTCCCGTTCTTCTACTGGTACCAGATGCTCTGGGTGCTCATCTCGACCGCGCTCACCATGCTCGCGTACAAGCTGTGGCAGCGCGATCAGCGCGCCCGTGAGACCTCTCAGGCTTCCCAGGAAGGGGCGGGCGCGTGAACGGCGGCGTCAACGGTGTCGCGCTCACCGTCTTCATCATCTTCTTCGTGGCCGTCACGGTCATGGGCTTCCTCGCCGCGCGCTGGCGGAAGGCCGAGAACGAGGCGTCCCTGGACGAATGGGGCCTGGGCGGCCGCTCGTTCGGCACCTGGGTCACCTGGTTCCTGCTCGGCGGCGACCTCTACACCGCGTACACCTTCGTCGCCGTGCCCGCGGCGATCTACGCGGCCGGCGCCTCCGGCTTCTTCGCGGTGCCGTACACGATCCTGGTGTACCCGCTGATCTTCACGTTCCTGCCGCGCCTGTGGTCGGTCTCGCACAAGCACGGGTACGTGACGACGTCCGACTTCGTGCGCGGACGCTTCGGCTCCAAGGGCCTCTCGCTCGCGGTCGCGGTCACCGGCATCCTCGCCACGATGCCGTACATCGCACTCCAACTGGTCGGCATCCAGGCCGTTCTCGACGTCATGGGCGTCGGTGGGGGTGAGGGCACCAACTGGTTCGTCAAGGACCTGCCGCTGCTGATCGCCTTCGGCGTGCTGGCCGCGTACACGTACTCCTCGGGCCTGCGGGCGCCCGCGCTGATCGCGTTCGTCAAGGACGGCCTGATCTACCTCGTGATCGCGGTCGCCATCATCTACATCCCGATCAAGCTGGGCGGCTTCGAGCACATCTTCGCCGCGGCGAACGACAAGTTCGACGCCGCGAACGACGCGGCGGGCAAACCGGTCGCCGGGCTCGCGCCGGGCTCCTCGGGCACCTGGACGTACGCGACGCTCGCCATCGGGTCCGCCCTGGCGCTGTTCATGTACCCGCACTCGATCACGGCGACGCTCTCGTCCAAGAGCCGCAACGTGATCCGTCGCAACACCACGATCCTGCCGCTGTACTCGCTGATGCTGGGCCTGCTCGCGCTGCTCGGGTTCATGGCGATCGCGGCCGGAATCAAGGTGCAGAACGGGCAGTTGGCGATTCCGCAGCTGTTCGAGGACATGTTCCCCGACTGGTTCACGGGCGTCGCGTTCGCGGCCATCGGCATCGGCGCGCTGGTCCCCGCGGCCATCATGTCCATCGCCGCCGCGAACCTGTTCACGCGCAACATCTACAAGGACTTCATCAAGCCGGACGCGACGCCCGCGCAGGAGACCAAGGTCTCCAAGCTGGTCTCGCTGCTCGTGAAGGTCGGCGCGCTCGTCTTCGTCCTGACCATGGACAAGACGGTCGCCATCAACTTCCAGCTGCTCGGCGGCATCTGGATCCTGCAGACCTTCCCGGCCCTGGTCGGCGGCCTGTTCACGCGCTGGTTCCACCGCTGGGCGCTGCTCGCCGGCTGGGCCGTCGGCATGGTCTACGGCACGCTCGCCGCGTGGGGTGTCGCGTCGCCGACGCAGAAGCACTTCGGCGGCTCGTCGGCGGAGATCCCCGGCATCGGCGAGATCGGCTACATCGGCTTCACGGCGTTCGTCCTCAACATCGTCGTCACCGTCGTCCTGACCTTCGTCCTCAAGGCGGTCAACGCCCCGGACGGCGTCGACGAGACGACCGCCGAGGACTACACGGCCGACGCCGGCGACAAGGGCGTCAAGCGCGACCTGCCGACGGTCGGCGCGGGCGCTGGTCACTAAGCACGCCCTTCCGTACGTGTGTCGGGCCCCTCCGCTTCGGAGGGGCCCGACACATTTTCCGGAAAGCGTTGCGGCCACGGCCCGGGGTCGCGTAACCATGGCGTCGTGATCAGAACAGTGCGCCCCGATGAATACGCCGTACTGGGCGAGTTGAGCGCCCGCGCCTACCTGGGCAGCGGCCTCCTCGCGTTCGGCGAGGACGACTGGTACGCCGCAGAACTGCGCGACGTCGAGAAACGCGCCGGTCAGGCCGAAGTGCTCGTCGCCGAGGACCCCGACGGCCGCGTCCTCGGCGGCGTCACCTACGTCCCCACGCACGACCACCCGTACGCGGACCTCGCGCGCCCCTCGGAGGCCGAGTTCCGGATGCTGGCCGTCGACGTGGAGGCGCGCGGGAAGGGCGTCGGCGAGGCGCTCGTGCGGGCCGTGATCGACCGGGCCCGGTCAGCCGGGAAGTCGGCGGTGGTGCTGTGCACGCAGCCGCTCGCCACCGCCTCCCACCGCCTCTACGAGCGCCTCGGCTTCACCCGGATCCCGGACCGCGACTGGTCGCCGATCCCGGAAGTGACGCTGCGGGCGTACGAGTTGAAGCTGGCGGCAGACTGACGGTTCGGTCGGCCGACACAACATATGGGGCTGAAGCGAAAGCCCGACACAACATGTATGCTCACTCTCGCTGTCACCACAGGGGAATCCGGTGCGAATCCGGAACTGTCCCGCAACGGTGTGCGTAGGCGTACAAAAACGCCCGCGTGAGTCCGATGACCTGTCGACGGCACGCCCGAGCCGACCGGCCCGGGCGTCGAAGACGTCCGGGCCTCGCGGAAAGGGCCGGTGGACGAGGGCCCGCCCTGCGCGTGCGCGGCCCGCGCTGCCACCTCCTCCCCGCAGGCCCGCGGGGCCTTTCGGCACACTCGCGTCTGCCCCGCGGCGTCTGGCACGCACGCTCGCGGCGTTGCCGGACAGACCTAGTAGCTCCGCTACGAGGCCCGTCCGGCGCCTTGCGATCGCACGCACCAGACACCGCGGGGCCGCCCTTCGGGCGACGACGCGAGTGTGCCGAAAGGCCCCGCCCGAGCGAGGGAGAGCCTCCACGTGACCATCGCGCCCGCCGAACCGGTCTCAGCCACCCCCCAGGACGGCCCGGGTGCCGCACTCCTGCGCACCCTGACCGAGCTGACCGCCGACCTCCCCGACGCCGACCCCGGCCGGATCGCCGCCGCCGCGCTGCGCGGCCGTTCGGCGCGGGCCGATGAAGCGGAGCTGCGCGATCTCGCCACCGAGGCCGCCGCCGGACTGATCTCCGAGGACCCCGCCTACTCCCGGCTCGCCGCCCGCCTGCTCACCCGCTCCATCGCCGCGGAGGCCGCCTCACAGGGCGTCACGAGCTTCACCGAGTCGGTCGCCGTCGGCCACCGCGAGGGCCTGATCGCGGA
This sequence comes from Streptomyces sp. NPDC002754, assembly GCF_053592315.1. NCBI lineage: Bacteria > Bacillati > Actinomycetota > Actinomycetes > Kitasatosporales > Streptomycetaceae > Streptomyces > Streptomyces sp. NPDC002754. Next base: position 141,093 of record NZ_JBSFVM010000010.1, on the reverse strand, counting down.
CCGCACGGCCGCATTCGTACAGGGGCACGCCGCGCGCCTCGACGCGCTCATCGACGTCGCGGGCGACGACCGCTTCGGCTACTTCGGCCTGCGCACCCTGCACAGCCGCTACCTGCTGCGCCACCCGATCACGCGCTCCGTCATCGAGACGCCGCAGCACTTCATGCTGCGCGTGGCCGCGGGCCTCGCCGAGGACGACTCCACCCGCGCGCTCGACGAAGTGGCCGCCCTCTACGGCCTCATGAGCCGCCTCGACTACCTGCCCTCCTCCCCCACCCTCTTCAACTCCGGCACCCGCCACCCCCAGATGTCGAGCTGCTACCTCCTCGACTCCCCGCTCGACGAGCTCGACTCGATCTACGACCGGTACCACCAGGTCGCCCGCCTCTCGAAGCACGCAGGCGGCATCGGCCTCTCGTACTCCCGCATCCGCAGCCGCGGTTCACTGATCCGCGGCACGAACGGGCACTCCAACGGCATCGTCCCGTTCCTGAAGACGCTCGACGCCTCCGTCGCCGCCGTGAACCAGGGCGGCCGCCGCAAGGGCGCCGCCGCGGTCTACCTGGAGACCTGGCACTCCGACGTCGAGGAGTTCCTGGAACTGCGCGACAACACCGGCGAGGACGCGCGCCGCACCCACAACCTCAACCTCGCGCACTGGATCCCGGACGAGTTCATGCGCCGCGTGAACGCGGACCAGCCGTGGTCGCTGTTCTCGCCGGCCGACGTGCCCGAGCTCGTCGACCTGTGGGGCGAGGAGTTCGACGCCGCGTACCGAGACGCCGAAACCCGCGGGCTGGCCCAGAAGACCATCCCCGCCCGGGACCTGTACGGCCGCATGATGCGCACCCTCGCGCAGACCGGCAACGGCTGGCTGACCTTCAAGGACGCCGCCAACCGCACCGCCAACCAGACGGCCGAGCCAGGCCACACGGTCCACTCCTCCAACCTCTGCACGGAGATCCTCGAGGTGACGGACGACGGGGAGACGGCCGTCTGCAACCTGGGCTCGGTCAACCTCGGCTCCTTCGTCGACACGAAGACCGGCGACATCGACTGGCAGCGCCTCGACGACACCGTCCACACGGCCGTCACCTTCCTCGACCGCGTCGTCGACATCAACTTCTACCCGACCGACCAGGCGGGCCGCTCCAACTCCCGCTGGCGACCGGTGGGCCTGGGCGCGATGGGCCTCCAGGACGTCTTCTTCAAGCTCCGCCTGCCCTTCGACTCGGCCGAGGCCAAGGCCCTCTCCACCCGCATCGCGGAACGCATCATGCTCGCGGCGTACGAGGCGTCGGCCGACCTGGCCGAGCGCAACGGCCCCCTTCCCGCCTGGGAGAAGACCCGCACCGCACGCGGCGTGCTGCACCCCGACCACTACGGCGTCGAGCCCACCTGGCCGGAGCGCTGGGCGGCACTGCGCGAGCGCATCGCCTCCGTCGGCATGCGCAACTCCCTCCTCCTCGCCATCGCGCCGACGGCCACCATCGCCTCCATCGCCGGCGTCTACGAGTGCATCGAGCCGCAGGTCTCCAACCTCTTCAAGCGGGAGACGCTGTCGGGCGAGTTCCTCCAGATCAACTCGTACCTCATCGAGGAACTGAAGGCGCTCGGTGTCTGGGACGCCAGGACCCGCGAGGCGCTGCGCGAGGCCAACGGCTCGGTGCAGGGCTTCACCTGGGTCCCGGAGGAACTCCGCGCCCTCTACCGCACGGCCTGGGAGATCCCGCAGCGCGGCCTCATCGACATGGCCGCGGCACGCACCCCGTACCTCGACCAGGCCCAGTCCCTCAACCTCTTCCTGGAGACGCCGACCATCGGCAAGCTCTCCTCGATGTACGCGTACGCCTGGAAGTCGGGCCTGAAGACCACGTACTACCTGCGCTCGCGCCCCGCGACGCGCATCGCGCGGGCGGCGGGCAACAGCACCGTCCCCGCGCAGACCGCGACGCCGGAGCCGGACGCGGTCGCCTGCTCCCTGGAAAACCCCGAGTCCTGCGAGGCCTGCCAGTGATGTCCACCTCTCCCGAAAAGAACCTGCTCGACCCGGGCTTCGAACTGACCCTGCGCCCCATGCGCTACCCGGACTTCTACGAGCGCTACCGCGACGCCATCAAGAACACGTGGACGGTGGAGGAGGTCGACCTCCACTCGGACGTCGCCGACCTCGCGAAGCTGTCGCCCGGTGAGCAGCACATGATCGGCCGCCTGGTCGCGTTCTTCGCGACGGGTGACTCGATCGTGTCGAACAACCTCGTCCTCACGCTCTACAAGCACATCAACTCCCCCGAGGCACGCCTGTACTTGTCCCGCCAGCTGTTCGAGGAGGCCGTGCACGTCCAGTTCTACTTGACGCTGCTCGACACCTACCTCCCCGACCCGGAGGACCGGACGGCGGCGTTCGCGGCGGTGGAGAACATCCCCTCGATCCGCGAGAAGGCGGAATTCTGCTTCCGCTGGATGGACTCGGTCGAGAAGATGGACCGCCTGGAGTCCAAGGCGGACCGCCGCCGCTTCCTCCTCAACCTCATCTGCTTCGCGGCGTGCATCGAGGGCCTGTTCTTCTACGGGGCGTTCGCGTACGTCTACTGGTTCCGCTCGCGCGGGCTGCTGCACGGGCTGGCGACCGGGACGAATTGGGTCTTTCGAGACGAAACGATGCACATGTCCTTCGCGTTCGACGTGGTCGACACGGTCCGAAAGGAGGAGCCCGGGCTCTTCGACGACGAGTTGGAGCAGCAGGTCACCGACATGTTGCGCGAGGCGGTCGACGCCGAGCTGCAGTTCGGCCGCGACCTCTGCGGCGAGGGGCTGCCCGGTATGAACACCGAGTCGATGCGCCAGTACCTGGAGTGCGTCGCCGACCAGCGCCTCCAGCGCCTCGGCTTCGCGCCGGTCTACGGCTCGGAGAACCCCTTCTCCTTCATGGAACTCCAGGGCGTCCAGGAGTTGACCAACTTCTTCGAGCGCCGCCCCTCGGCGTACCAGGTGGCAGTCGAGGGCTCGGTCGGGTTCGACGAGGAGTTCTAGGCCGCTTCGGTGAACTCGGCGTGGCGGGGCGGCTGTTCGGCGTTCCGCCGCGCCTCGCGGAGCTGGCGGTCGATGCGGCGGTCGTGGGCCATGCCGTACAGGGAAGGGGACGCCAGGAGGAGGAAGACGAAGAGGACGGCGAGGTAGTTCATCGCTGTGTTCATGTCCTCCACTCTCCGCCGGGCCGCGCTCGCGCGGCAGTGGCAGGACCGCCAGCAACCCTCGAATAACTGCCACGTATGCGGCACACTGACAGGCATGCTGAAAAACGTGGCCGCCGTGCTGCTGGACGGCGTGCATCCCTTTGAACTCGGCGTCGTCTGCGAGGTGTTCGGCCTCGACCGGAGCGACGCCGGGCTGCCCGTGTACGACTTCGCGGTCGCCTCCGCCGAGGGCCCCTCGCTCACCACGCACGTACCCGGCATGACGATCTCCACCCCGCACGGCCTCGAACGGCTCGCGGAGGCCGACCTCATCACGATCCCCTCGGCGGGGCGGCGGTTCGGCGAGTACCCGCCGGAGCTGCTCGACGCGCTGCGAGAGGCGGTCGACCGGGGCGCGCGCGTGCTCAGCCTCTGCGCGGGCGTGTTCGTGCTCGGTGAGGCCGGCCTCCTCGACGGACGCCGCTGCGCGGTGCACTGGCGCTACGAGCGCGAGCTCGCCGTCCGCTTCCCGCGCACCCGCGTCGACCCGGATGTGCTGTACGTCGACGAGGGCCCGGTCATCACCTCCGCCGGGACGGCCGCGGGCATCGACGCCTGCCTGCACATCGTGCGGACCGAGCACGGCGCCGAGGTCGCGAACACGATCGCCCGCCGCATGGTCGTACCGCCGCACCGGGACGGCGGGCAGGCCCAGTTCGTGGAGCGCCCGCTGCCGACGACGCGCTGCGACACGGTGGGCGAGGTGCTGTCCTGGATGGAGCGGCACCTGGACGAGCCGGTCACCGTGGAGGAGCTCGCGGCGCGGGCCCACATGTCGCCGCGCACCTTCGCCCGGCGCTTCCAGCAGGAGACGGGCACGACGCCGTACCGCTGGCTGCTGCGCCAACGGGTGCTGTTCGCCCAGGAGTTGCTGGAGCGTACGGACGAGACGGTGGACGCGATCGCCGCGCGCGCCGGGTTCGGCAACGCGGCGGCGATGCGCCATCAGTTCATGAAGGCGCTGGGCACGACGCCCAACGCCTTCCGGAGGACGTTCCGGGTGAGGCTCGCCTCCTAGGCCCTGGTGACGGACGGTCAGCCGCGGGCCTTCACCCGCAGATTCCCGTTCTTGGGGCCGATGGTGATCCCCAGTTTCGCCGTCGCGTTCGTCCCGGGGACCTCTTCGAACCGCCACCGGGACACCAATGTGCCCAGTATCAGGGCGAGTTCGACCATGCTGAAGTGATCGCCGGGGCACTTGCGGTTGCCGGTGCCGAACGGCTGGTGCGCCACGTTCGCCACGTCCGTGACGCGCTCCGGCAGCCAGCGGTCGGGGTCAAAGACGTTCACGTCGTCGAACGAGCGCGGGTCGTGCTGCATCGCGTACGGGCTGTAGACGATGTCCGTCCCGGCCGGAATGCGATACCCACCGAGCACCGTATCGACCGCCGAAACGCGCGTGAATATCCACACGCTGGGGCGAATGCGCATCGACTCGTTGAGAAGGTTCCGCATATATGCGAGTTTCCCGATGTCACCAAAAGCCACCTGCCTGTCGCCACCGGTAGCCGATTCAACCTCTTCGTACAACCGGCTTTCGTGGTCCGGGTGTTCGGCGAGGAGTCCGAGCGTCCATGCCAGCGTCTTGGAGACATTCTCGCCACCGGCCAACAGGAGGGCGAGAACCTGATCGTGGATCTCTTGGTCGGTGACCGCTTCGCCGTCATCGTCGTGTGCGTCGAGCAATGCCGCGAGAAGGTCCCCTGTGTCGATTCCTTCGGCCGCCTGGGCCCTTCGCTCGACGATGATCTCGTCGACCATGCGGTGCAATTCGGCCATGGCCCGCTCGAAGCGCCGATTGGCCGGCAGGGGCAGCCGGTACAGCGGCCCGAAGGAGAGGATCATCCGCCGGTACATACCGGCGAAGACCGTGCCCATGGTCTCGCCGAGGCGGTCCGAGCGGTCGTCCTCCGCGTCGATGTGCAGCATGGCGCGGGCCGTGATCCGGGCCGCGAGGCGGAACATCTCGGCGTTGATGTCGACGGTCTGCCCGTCCTGCCAGCGGTCGGCCGCGGCCTGCGCCTCCTCCGCCATCAGCGACGCGTAGTCGGCCATCCGCTCGGCCCGGAACGCAGGCTGGATGGCGCGGCGCTGGCGCCGGTGCTTCTGCCCGTTGCTGCTCGCCACGCCCTCGCCGAGGAGCACCTCGAGCGCGTCCCACATGGCGCCGCCTATGAGGAAGTCCGGGCTCTTGAGCAGCTTCTCGACCAGCACGGGGTCGCAGACCGCGAAGACCGTCTTGGGGCCGAGCCGCAGCCGGACCACGTCGCCGCCGTCCCGCAGCCGGGTGAGGAACGCCAGTGGGTCGCGGAGCATCTGGGGGGCGTGGCCGAGCAGCGGCGCGCCGCCGGGTGCGAGCGGCGGCAGCGACGCTCCCGCCTGGCCGGGCGCCGGGGGCGGCAGCGTGGATTCCACGGTCATGCGCACTCACCTGCCTGTTCGTGGACCCCCTCGGGGATCCGGTGGGGGGCCTGCCTCGGGACGCGAGCCGCGCCGGGCGCGGTGTCGGCGCCGACCGGCTCGTCACTGACGTACGGCGGGTTGCTGCGGTCCTCCCAGTCGTCGACCTGATAGCGGCCCGATTCGTGGTGGAACCAGTAGACGGAACTGAACCAGTTCCGCATGTTCTCCAGACATGACCTCATGGCCACGGAGAGGTCTTTTCCTTTTTCTCCGAGCGTCTCGACGCCGTCCGCGATGTTCCCGACCTCGATTTCCGCCGCAAGGAAATCGTCGACGCATCCGAGGACTCGGCTACGCACTTCCGCGGCGGCTTGGACGACGGAAAGTCCCTCGTGCTCGATGAGGCTTATCCCGAGGTTGTGTAATTCTTTTCCTGCGAGTTCCTTGGGGAGCGAACAAAGGTCGTTGTACCAGGCAGAGAAGTCCTGGACGGCAAGCGCCGCACGCATGAACGCGGGTGTTTTGCGCACCCACGCGGGGAGTTCGTACTGCGCCGTCGCCTCGAGCAGGTCTATCCAAATCCAGTGCGCGAAGGTCTGCCTGCGCAACTCTATGTACGCGTCGACGTCGGGCACGGTCCCCGTCGTCCGGTTCCTGAACTCCTGGTCGTACGCGTCGATCACCGGGTGGAAATGCCGGGCGAACCGGAGGTTCCAGGTGTGGCTCAGTGAGCCGTAGAACCGCTGGAGGCAGTCGGCGAACCCCGCGACCAGCGGATCCCTGTGGCCCAGGTGGAGTTCGGGCGCCTCGGTCGCCGCGTGCAACTGGGCGACGAGCCGCCGCCAGTTGTCCGCGCGACCGTGGATCACGTCGCGGTCGTGCCGGTCGTCCCAGGCGAAGAACCACGCGCTGTAGTCGCTGATCGTCGCGAGCAGTTCGTCGGGGGCGCCGAGGTAGTAGCCCGCGACGAGGTCCGAATAACACAGGTCGTCGGCGTACTTGGCCACCTTGTCGGGTGGCATGAGCCCCATTTCGAGGAGCCAGGACCTGGTCCTCCCTTGGAGCTTTGGCCAATACGGGTGCAGTCGGCGAGGAAACCCATCCTCGACCACCGGAAGTGCCACAGCCGTCGGAACCGACGTATGTGAGAAAGCAGGCACGTAGTAACCCCTCTCTGTGGCCTGCAGCGCGCGCCTCCCGCTGTGCCGGTCGCGCGCCGTCGTGTAACCCCGCGCTTTCTATTCAGCACCATAACTGACCGCCGTGGGAACAGATTTGCTCCCCTCACTACCCCGCACTTCCTGATTCTTCACGTGCCATGACCGGATTCGGGCGGTACGCGGCCGGGCCGCATGCCTCTGCCCGCACATGCGAACGGCGCCCGGCCGGAGGTCACTTCCGTACCGGGCGCCGCATGACGCCTCAACTCCCTCAAGGGGAAACCACAGTTGCTCAGACGTTGGGGACCACCGGGTAACGCGGCGTCCCCTCCTCCATCTGCTTCAACGCGCCCTTGCGCTCCCGCTTCGACAGCCGGTCGATGTACAGGTACCCGTACAGGTGGTCCGTCTCGTGCTGCAGGCAGCGCGCGAAGTAGCCGGTGCCGCGCACGGTGATCGGGTTGCCCTTCTCGTCCTGGCCGTCGACCACCGCGTAGTCGGGGCGCGCGAGTTCGGCGTACGCCGTCGGCACGGACAGGCAGCCCTCGTTGGAGTCGTCGAGGCGCCGCTGCTCGGCAGGCAGCTCGCGCAGGACCGGGTTGCAGACGACGCCGGTGTGCCGCACGCCGTCGTCGTCCGGGCAGTCGTACACGAAGACCTTCAGGTCGACGCCGACCTGGTTGGCGGCGAGGCCCACGCCCTCGGCGGTGTGCTGGCTCGCGAACATGTCGTCGACGAGCTTCGCCAGCTCGTCGTCGAACGCGGTGACGTCCTTGCACTCCGTGTGCAGCACCGGGTTCCCGACGACAGTGATCGGCCGCGACGCGCCGCGCTCGCGGTACGCGGCCTCCCGCGCCTCGCAGTCCTCGGTGTCGACGACGAATCCCTCGTCGTCGACGGGGAGCACGGCCTCGCCCGTTGCGTGTCGCTGATCGGTGTCCTGCTGAGCCATGACGGGCGTAAGCCTTCCTGGGAAACGGGGTGAGAATGCTGGTTAACAGGGTACGGGGGCCCGGCCGCGCCGCTCAGCACACCTCTTCGAGGTCCCGCCAGTCACGCGAGTCCGGCGAATCCGCGACCCACCCGTCGAGCAACCCCCGCACCAGCGAGGCGGGCGCGGCCACCCCGCACTCCCGCTCCGGCACCCACAACTGCCCGTCGGTCCGATGCCCCAGCGGCCCCGGATGGCCCGGCTCGCTGTGGTCGTGCGGATCGACGTGCGTGCCGTCCCCCTCGTCGGACGGCATCCGCGACTCCGAGCACGTCCGGCAGAGCAGCCGGACGGAGGACGACCAGTCCTCGGCGGCGTAGCCCGCGTCGGCGGCCAGCCGCTCCAGCGCGTCCCGGTCGTCCTCGGTGGCGGCCTCAAGGAGGACCACCCAGGTGGGGACCGGCGAGGGCGCCCACAGCTCGATCTCGTCGAAGACCGGGTACGAGTTCCCGGACGCCGTGGTCCGCTCGCCGTGCGGGACTCCGTCGTGCAGCACGACCTCGCCCCAGCGCCGCCCGGACGACGGCAGCGGGATGGAGAGCAGCTCGATGCGCGCGGGGTCGAGCCTGCGCCCCCACACGACCTCCGCCTCGCCCTCGGGCGAGAGCCGCACGGCGGCGCTCCCGAGGTCCATCCCGGTCGGCTCACCGGCAGCGGCGACGCCGCCCGGCACCTTCAGCCCGTACGCCTGCCAGGCCCTGCGCGCGAGCGGCCAGTCCTGCAGGGCGGTGGCGGCGATGCCCACGTTCCACCAGTCCGGTGCCCCGCCCTCCTTCTCGAGCAGGGCGACGGCCCGCAGGCCGGTCGAGCGGGCCTGCTCCCAGTCGTGCCGGAACTTGTGCAGCAGCGCGAGGTTGAACCAGGATTCGGACAGCCAGGGCTCCAGGTCGGCGGCCCGCGTGAGCAGCGCTCCCGCGTCCTCGTACCGGCCGTCGCCGATCAGCGTGAACGCGCGATCCGTGGCCTGCCGCCAGGAGGCGGAGGGCCGGTGCCGTCCCTTGCCGAAGATCCTCACGATTCCCGCCTGCCGATACTCGAGGCCTGGGCCCCCGGACTCTGAGTCTCTGCGTGTTCCGCGTGCCTTGCCTGTTCTGCGTTTTCTGGGTTGCTTCGCATCCAACCACGTACGTTCGGACGACCGCTCATTACCCATGGGTTACCCAACCGACCCTAGGCTCAGACCGGGGCTCGCGACCACCCTGGCCAGCGCTTCGACGACCTCCGGCTGGTAGTCGCGCCCCGTGGCCAGACGGAGGCTTTCCAGGGCCCTGAGCGGCCCCTGAGGTCCCTGTTCCCTCGCCATCTCGTCGTACGCGTTCGCTGTCCGCACAATCCGGGCGGTGAGCGGCTGCTCGCGGTACGGGTCTGCCTGCCGCTCGACCACCACGGCCACCTGGGTGTCGACCCCGGTCTGGCGGACGACGGCGCCGCCGAGCAGGGCTATCCGGCGCTGCTGGGCGGGCGGCAGCGCGGCGGTGGCGCCCTCGGTCACCGGGTCGACGAGCGAGAGCTGCCCGATGTCGTGCATCAGCGCCGCGTACTCGAGGACCGACAGGTCCGGCTGCGAGAGCCCCAGGTCGCGGCCGACGGCCCGGCTGAGCGCGGCGACCCGGCGGGCGTGCCCGTGCGGGGTGTAGCCGGCGATCTCGGTGGCACGGGCCAGTGAGGTGATGGTCTGCCGGTATGTGGCCTTGACGACGGAGTACCGGCGGAACGCCAGCTGGGTGAGGAGCAGCGGCAGGCTGATCAGCGGCAGCGCCCACAGCCCGGCGACGGCGACGGCGAGCGCCATGACGGCCCCGGTCGCGCACACGGCCGATCCGATCCCGAGCATCGCCCGCAGTTCGTCGCGCAGCAGCGGGCCGAACGGCCAGCGCGTCCTGGCGTGCGCCATGGTGGCGGCGAGCACGGCATCGCACAGCGCGGTGAGCACAAGCAGCCCGACGAGCAACAGCGCGTAGTACGCGCCGTCCCCTGGCCACTCCGTCAACACGCCTTCGTTGTAGAGCGGTTGGAAGCAGACGGCGGCGAAGGCGACGGTGAGCACGCGCCGCGTCACGTGGTCGAGCGAGGCGCCCTTGCCGCGCGCCACATGCGGTATGCAGCCGACGAGCGTGCCCGCGACGACGATCGCGACGACCTGTAGCGCGCCATGGTGCGTGGGCCGCCCCGCGACCTCTCCGAGCAACGCGTACGCGAGCGCCCCCGCGGCCCCGAGCGGCGCGGCCTCCCGGTCCTCGGCGCCGCCCCACCGGGCCAGCTCCCCCACGGCGACGAGGACCCCGAACGCCAGTGCGTTCCCCCGCTCGACGACGCCGTGCCAGACGGTGTCCCCGAGCGCCACGGCGGCGACCGCCACGGCGACCCCGAACACCATCACCAGCACCCCGGACATCCGGCCCGCCTTGGGCACGCCGCCCGTTTCGGCGCGGCGCTCCGGCTCCGTCCCCGTCACAGGGAGGCCGCCCCCGGCGCGGCAACGCCTTCCGTGCGGGCCGGGGGCACCACCGCCTCGTCCGCCGTGACCACGGGATGCCACCCGTCCCGCTGAAGCACCCGCACCAACGCCCCCACCATCACCGGATCGAAATGCGAACCCGCGCACCGCTCCAGCTCCGCCATCGCGACCGTCACGGGACGCGCCCGCGCGTACGTACGCGTGGAGGTCATCGCGTCGAAGGCGTCCGCGACCGCCACCACGCGCGCGAACTCCGGAATCTGCGCCCCCGCGAGCCCGTACGGGTACCCGCTCCCGTCGAGCCGCTCATGGTGGTGCAGGATCGCCGCCCGCGCCTCGCCCAGGAACGCGATTCCCCGCACCATCTCGTGCCCGTACTCGGGATGCAGCTGGATGACCTCGCGCTCCTCGGGTGTCAGTGGCCCGTCCTTCCGCAACAACCGCGTGGGCACGCCGAGTTTCCCCACGTCGTGCAGGATCCCGGCGAACCGCAGGGCCTCCACCCGCTCCCCCACCATCCCGAGTTCGCGGGCGATCATCATCGAGGCCTGCCCGACCCGCTCGCTGTGCCCGCGCGTGTATCCGTCCTTGATGTCGACGGCCTGCACGAGCGCCCGGATCGTCGCCTGGTGGGCGGACCACTCCCGCTGGTACTGGGCGAACACCCAGCAGGAGATGTACATCGGCAGGAGCACGAGCAGCGCGGCGAGCGGACCGTACGAACTGGTCCACATGGTCGCCATCACGAGCCCGGCGAGCCCGTGCGCGGCCACCGGCGCGAGCATCCGCAGGAAGAGCCCGCGCCAGGCGCCGCGCAGCGGAACCCGCTCCGCGGTGGCGAGCACGCCCCCGTCGAGCACGGTGAGCGCGGCGCAGAACGCGAGGACGGCGGCGCCTCCGGGCACGAGCGCGTAAGGGAACCGGGGGTCGGCGACCGCCTCGGGCCCGCCGAGCGCGCCGAAGACCCGCGCCGCGGCCCAGGTGGCGAGGGCGAGTTGGGCCGCGCGCCACACCTTGCGCAGCCACGCGGGCCGCCGCTCGACGGAGGCGAGCAGGGCACCGGGCAGGGCGACGAGCGCGGCGGCGGCCGGCGGCAGCAGAAACGCCCCGGCGAGCAGCACGGGAAAGAAGGTGCCCATCCCCTTGGGCGCGCGCCGCCCGACCAGCCGGCAGCGGCCGAGCTGCTCACACCCCGCGTAGAGGAGCGCGAGCAGCGCGACGCCGGGCCACGACGTGGCGGCGGAGAACGCGGGGGCGGCGCAGACCACGGCGAAACCGGCGGTCAGGAGCACATACGCACGGGCCACAGGCGGAACCGACCGCATGCCCCAACTCCCTCCCCAAGGCGTTCAGTTCAGGGAGGATAGGACGCGCGGGAGGGCGCTCGCGCGGCATCGCGGGGATTGCCGGGGCCGGGGGCCCCGGATTCGCACGATCGGGTGAACAAGCAGCTCGGCTCAGGCGAGCGGGTTGCCCATGCCCTCTTCGGGCGTGGCCTGGCCGGAGCGGATCACTTCGATCCGCCCCATGACCTTGGCCCGCAGATCGGTGGGCACGTCGTCATGACCGCAGCACCGCTTCACCAGCTTCTTCACGGCCTGCTCCAGGCCGTACTTCTCCAGGCACGGGGAGCACTCCTCGAAGTGCACCTCGAACTTGGTGCAGTCACTGTCCGGCATCTCATGATCGAGAAACTCGTAGAGATGATCGAGAACTTCACTGCAGTCCGTTTCGTGCGGCTCTCCGCAGCTCATGAGCCCGAGCCTTTCGCTTCGTTCGCCTGACCGGCACCGGCCGGGACGAGCCCGCGGTCACGGGCATAGTCCTCGAGCATGCCGCGCAGCTGGCGACGGCCACGGTGCAGCCGGGACATCACCGTACCGATGGGTGTTCCCATGATGTCCGCGATCTCCTTGTACGCAAAGCCCTCTACGTCCGCGAGATAGACCGCGATGCGGAATTCCTCGGGGATCGCCTGCAGGGCCCGCTTCACGTCCGAGTCGGGCAGGTGGTCGAGCGCCTGCGACTCGGCGGAGCGCAGACCGGTCGACATGTGCGACTCGGCGCGGGCCAGCTGCCAGTCCTCGATCTCCTCGGCGGCACTGCGCTGGGGCTCGCGCTGCTTCTTGCGGTACGAGTTGATGAAAGTGTTCGTCAGGATCCGGTACAGCCACGCCTTGAGGTTGGTCCCCTCGCGGAACTGGTGGAAGGACGCGTACGCCTTGGCATACGTCTCCTGCACCAGGTCCTCGGCGTCGGCCGGGTTGCGCGTCATGCGCAGGGCCGCCGAATACATCTGGTCGAGAAATTCCAGCGCGTCCCGCTCGAAGCGGGCATTGCGCTCGGCGGTAGTCTCCGCCGGCTCCGGGCGCTCGTCCGCCTGGCCGTGCTCGGTCCCTGCGTCGGTCCCTGTGACCGGACCCACCTCCTCAAGCGACGTAGCGGGGACAAACGAGACCCCGCTCGAATCGGAGGATAGACGACGATCCGGTCCGCCCGCCGCCCGAATAGGAGCGGTCTTGGCCGCGCTCAGCACGCTCCACTCCAGGTCAGGAGTGGTGGCACGGCTGGGGCAAGCGACTGAACCCATGCGGCGGACTTCCTCTCGTACGATCACTGTGCACCGACAGTCACCACAACAGTCGTCCCGCCCTCAACATTCCCGGCGACTAGACGAGTGATCCGGTCCACTTCGTGACGGCGTCGGTGATGACGGCGAGGGCCTCGTCCTGGGTGATGTCCGCACGCTTCGGGACGGCGAAGCCATGGTCCCCGTAGGGGACTTCAGCGAGTTCATACGCGCCGTCACCCTCCGGGAACTCAGCGGGCTTCCCGAAGGGATCGTTGCCGCCCTGTACGACGAGGGTGGGTACGCCCGCGCCGAGGAGTTCGTCGGCGCGGGACTTCTCCGGCTTGCCCGGCGGGTGCAGCGGGAAGCTGAGGGCGAGCACGGCGGCGGCGCCGAGCTCCCCCGCGGTGCGGCAGGCGACACGAGCGCCCGCACTCCGCCCCGCGGCGATCACCGGCAACCCGGGCTTCTCCAGCGCGGGCCACAGCCCCCGCCACCCCTTGTCGAGCGTCTTCGGGGCAGGCGCGAGCTTCTTCCCCGCGACACGCCACGGCTGCTCGACGAGCGCGACGGTCACTCCGTGGGCGGGCAGAGCGGCGGCGATGGCCTGCAGGTCCCGCGCCTCGATGCCGCCCCCGGCACCGTGACTCACGGCCAGGACGAGCTTCGGCTTCTTGGCGGCGTGCCAGGTGATGCGGGCGTCGCCGGTCTCGGTGGAAACGATCTCTATACGGGTCACGCTGCCATGGTGACCCACGATTAAGCCCCTGCGGCGATTGAGCAGCGGGGTCCGGGGCAGAGCCCCGTGACGTCAACCCCGTACGACCGCTTCAGAACAGCGTCCCTTCCTCCGGCCCCTCCAACTCCTTCAGCAAATCGGCCCCGTTGTTACGCACATTGCTCACCGCCGTGGACACGGGATACGCCCGCATCAACCCCTCCCGAGGCGGCGCGAGGAGCCCACGAAGGTCCTCCACATCCGTACGCCCCGGGTCCAACCACGAGTCCCACCGGTCAGGCGTCAGCATCAACGGCATCCGAGGATGAATATCGGCAAGCGACCTCGGCCCCTCCTCCGGCGCAACCCCGAGCGGCGCGCTCTCCGCCTCCGTAGTGATCACCGTGCACGTCACCCACCAGGCAAGAGGATGCTCGTCCGGGAGCGTCCGGTCGTGCCAGAACTCGTAGAGCCCGGCCATCGCGAAGACCGAACCGTCCGCGGGCGTCACGAAGTACGGCTGCTTGCGGGGCCGCTTCTTCTTGCCCTCGACCTCCAGGTCGCGCTCGGCCGTCGCGGTCACCCACTCGTAATAGCCGTCCGCGGGCAGGATGCAGCGCCGCGTGGTGAAGGCCCGGCGGTACGAGGGCTTCTCGTGCACCGTCTCGGCCCGCGCGTTGATCATGCGGGCGCCGCCCTCCGGCGTCTTGGACCACGACGGCACGAGCCCCCACTTGAGCTTGCGCAGCTGGCGAACCGGACCGGGGGTATCCGCGTCCTTCACAGGGCGGTCGAGAACCGCGTAGACCTCCTTGGTGGGAGCCACATTGAAGTCGGCCTCATAGGCCTCCTCCGGCTCCCACTTCTCGATCTCAAAGATTCCTGCGAGATCCTCGGGCCTGCGACTCGATGCATAACGTCCGCACATACGTGCCACAGTGCCAGATGCCGACCCGCCACCGAACCCGAACGGGAGCAGCCGAAACACATGGACGCCAGCCTCTGGGACCGGATCTTCGGGACCCAGTCCGACCCCGATCAGTGGGTGACGATCGCCACGGCCGTCGTCGCGCTCGCCGCGATCGTCCCGCACGCCGTCTGGCGGCTGACCCGGAACGCCATCACGATCGCCCACGAGGGCGGCCACGGCCTGATCGCGCTCCTCATGGGCCGCAAGCTGGACGGCATCCGGCTGCACTCCGACACCAGCGGTCTGACCGTCAGTCGGGGCAAGCCGACCGGGCTCGGCATGGTCCTGACCGCGGCCGCCGGGTACACGGCCCCGCCGCTGTTGGGCCTCGGTGGCGCGGCGCTGCTCTCCGAGGGACACATCACGCTGCTGTTGTGGCTGGCGACGGCGCTGCTCGTGGTGATGCTGGTAATGATCCGGAACGCGTACGGGGCGCTGACCGTGGTGGTCACGGGCGGCGCCTTCGTCCTCGTCTCCTGGCTCGCGGGGCCGCAGGTCCAGGCGGCCTTCGCGTACACCGTCGTCTGGTTCCTGCTCATCGGCGGCGTACGCCCCGCCTTCGAGCTGCAGCGCAAGCGCCGCAGGGGTGGCGCGGGAGACTCGGACGCCGACCAACTCTCGCGCCTCACGCACGTCCCCGCGGGCATGTGGTTCTTCTTCTTCCACGCCGTCTCCCTGTGCTCACTGCTCGGCGGTGGCCGCTGGCTGCTGGGGCTGTGAGCAGGTGCCTTCCCGGGGGCCGACTAGAGTTGGGGCATGACCTCGAACCCGGCCCACACCGCCCTCTGGCCCGCCCCTCTCGCGAGGGGAGCCGTCGACGCGACTGTTCAGGTGCCGGGATCCAAATCCGTCACCAACCGGGCGCTCGTGCTCGCCTCGCTCGCCGCGGAGCCGGGCTGGCTGCGCCGCCCGCTGCGCTCCCGCGACACGCTGCTGATGGCGGCCGCGCTGCGCGAGATGGGTGTGGGCATCGAGGAGACGGTGTCGTCGAGCTCCTCCGGCGCCGGCGGGTCAGGTGAGGCGTGGCGCGTCATCCCGTCCGGCCTTCAGGGGCCCGCCACGGTCGACGTCGGCAACGCGGGCACGGTGATGCGCTTCCTGCCGCCGGTCGCCTCGCTCGCCGACGGGGAGATCCGCTTCGACGGCGACCCCCGGTCGTACGAGCGTCCGCTGCACGGCGTGATCGACGCGCTGCGCGCGCTCGGCGCACGCATCGACGACGAGGGGCGCGGCGCGCTCCCGCTCACGGTGCACGGCGGGGGCGCCCTGGATGGCGGCCCGGTGGAGATCGACGCCTCGTCGTCCTCCCAGTTCGTGAGCGCCCTGCTGCTGTCGGGCCCGCGCTTCAACCAGGGCGTCGAGGTCCGGCACACCGGCTCGGCGCTGCCCTCCATGCCGCACATCCGCATGACGGTCGACATGCTGCGTGCGGTCGGCGCCCAGGTCGACACCCCGGAGTCGGGCGGCGAGCCGAACGTGTGGCGGGTCACGCCCGGCGCCCTGCTCGGCCGGGACATCACCATCGAGCCGGACCTCTCGAACGCCCAGCCGTTCCTGGCCGCGGCCCTGATCACCGGCGGCAAGGTGACGATCCCCGACTGGCCGGAGCACACGACGCAGCCCGGCGACGCGCTGCGCGACATCTTCACGCAGATGGGCGGCGGCTGTGAACTGACCGAGCGTGGGCTCGAGTTCACCGGCTCCGGCAGCGTGCACGGCATCGACGTCGATCTGAGCGAGGTCGGCGAGCTGACCCCCGGCATCGCCGCGGTGGCCGCCCTGGCCGACTCCCCGTCCACCCTGCGCGGCGTCGCCCACCTGAGGCTGCACGAGACGGACCGGCTCGCCGCCCTCACCAAGGAGATCAACGAGCTGGGCGGTGACGTGACGGAGACCGCCGACGGTCTGCACATCCGCCCGCGCAAGCTGCACGGCGGGATCTTCCACACGTACGACGACCACCGCATGGCCACCGCGGGCGCGATCATCGGCCTCGCGGTCAGGGACGTACAGATCGAGAACGTGGCGACCACCGCGAAGACGCTGCCGGACTTCCCCGACATGTGGGCCGCGATGCTCGGGACCGACCGGGCGTAGGGGCACACCGCGATGCGCCGCTACGGCAAGCACACCGACGAGGACGACATCCGCCAGCGCCCGAACCGCAAGGGCAACCGGCCGCGGAGCAACATCCGTCCCAAGCACGACGACGCGGCCGAGGGCATGGTCCTCACGGTCGACCGCGGCCGCCTCACCGTCCTCATCGACGACGTCCCCGTGACCGCGATGAAGGCCCGCGAGCTGGGCCGCAAGGCGGCGGTCGTCGGCGACCGGGTCTCCGTGGTCGGCGATCTGTCCGGCAAGAAGGACACGCTCGCGCGCATCGTCCGCATCGGGAGCCGCAGCTCCCTGCTGCGCCGCACGGCGGACGACGACGACCCGTACGAGCGGGTGGTCGTCGCCAACGCCGACCAGCTGGCCATCGTCACGGCGCTCGCCGACCCCGAGCCGCGCCCGCGCATGATCGACCGCTGCCTGGTGGCGGCGTTCGACGGCGGCCTCACCCCGCTCCTCGTCCTGACGAAGTCGGACCTGGCCCCGCCGGACAAGATGCTCGACCTGTACGGGGCGCTCGACATCCCGTACGTCGTCACGAGCCGCACGGAGCTGGAGGACGGCACGGCCGTGGAGCGGGTGCGCGCGCAGCTCGACGGGAAGATCACGGCGTTCGTCGGCCACTCCGGTGTCGGAAAGACGACGCTGGTCAACGCCCTGGTGCCGGACGATCAGCGGCGTACGACGGGGCATGTCAACGCGGTGACGGGACGTGGCCGGCACACGACGACGTCGGCGCTCGCGCTGCCGTTGTCGGGGGACGCGGGCTGGGTGGTCGACACGCCCGGCGTGCGGTCGTTCGGACTGCACCACGTGGACCCGTCGCGCGTCATCCACGCCTTCCCGGACCTGGAGCCGGGCACGGAGAACTGCCCGCGCGCGTGCAGCCACGACGAGCCCGACTGCGCCCTGGACGCCTACGTGGAAGAGGGGCACGCGGACCCGGCCCGGCTGTACTCGCTTCGCCGCCTCCTCGCGACACGGGAGCGCCGGGAGGGCGACTGAACTCGCGCTTGTTTGCTGCCACGCCACACAGGTAAGGGCATAATCGCACCAAGCCGGACGCAAGATCACAGACATTCAGAGATCAGTGGAACGCGGGAGGCACAAGGACATGGCGTGGCTGCTGGTCGTCGTCGCGGGGATCCTGGAGACCGGATTCGCCGTCTGCCTGAAGCTCTCCCACGGCTTCACGCGGCTGTGGCCGACGATCGCGTTCGCCGCGTTCGCCCTCGGCAGCTTCGGGCTCCTCACGCTCTCCCTGAAGAAGCTCGACGTGGGTCCCGCCTACGCGGTGTGGACGGGCATCGGCGCGGCCGGCACGGCGATCTACGGCATGGTCTTCCTCGGCGACGTGGTCTCGGTCCTCAAGCTCGTCTCGATCAGCCTGGTGATCGCGGGCGTCATCGGCCTCCAGCTGTCGGGCTCGGCGCACTGAGCGACCGCGCTACCGGCGTACGACCTCCCGCACCATCCGCGCGACCCCGCCCTCTCCCGGCGGCGCCAGTACGCAGGACAGCGCGAGCCGCACCGCCACCTCGCAGTCCCGCGCCAGCGCCTCCGCCTCGCCCTTCGCCGCGCCCGGCACCCCGAGCGCGGCCACGCTCCGGTCCCGCACCGCAACCACGAAGTCACCGGGCGCAGGCAGCGGCCCGTCCGCTCGACGCTGGGCCGGCACGGACGAGGAGGACGGCACGGCGGACAGCGTCGGCGAGGGCAGGCGCTCGCTCCAGCACCCCGTGAGCGCGGCCCGCACGAGCGGGTTGCGCCGCGCGCCGGCGACGGTCCACTCGGCCACGGCGTCGAGCCCGCCCTCCTTCAACGCCCGGTCCACGCCCGCCAGATAGGCGTCGGCCTCCCGGCGTACGAGGGCGCGTGCGAGCCCTTCCTTGCTGCCGAACTCGTTGTAGAGGGTCTGCCGGGAGACCCCGGCGACCGCCGCCACGTCGACCATCCGCACCGCGTCCCACGGTCGCCGAGCGAGCGCCGTGTAGGCCGCTTCCAGAAGGGATTCCCGCGCTGCAGGCATCGTCGCCTCCCCGGTTCGCCGGGTTCCATAAGGCCTGTGTGGCCACAGTTGACGCGCTCGTACGCGGTGTCAAGGCCCCTCGTCGGGCACACCGGGCCCGCCGTCGGATCGGTCCCTGTAGCAGTCGGCGTACCACGATCGATACTGTGCACTCATGCCCGACTACCAAGATGATCTGCGGCTCGCCCACGTCCTCGCGGACGTCGCCGATGCCGCGACGATGGACCGGTTCAAGGCTCTCGACCTGAAGGTGGAGACCAAGCCGGACATGACTCCGGTGAGCGAGGCGGACAAGTCCGCCGAGGAGTTGATCCGCGGCAACCTCCAACGGGCTCGGCCGCGCGACGCGATCTTGGGCGAGGAGTACGGGATCCAGGGCACGGGCCCGCGCCGCTGGGTCATCGACCCGATCGACGGGACCAAGAACTACGTGCGGGGCGTCCCGGTCTGGGCCACGCTGATCTCCTTGATGGAGGCGGGCGAGGGCGGTTACCAGCCGGTCGTCGGCGTCGTCTCCGCCCCGGCGCTGCAGCGTCGCTGGTGGGCGGCGAAGGGAGCGGGCGCGTACACGGGCCGCAGCCTGACCTCCGCGTCGCGCATCCACGCCTCCAAGGTGGGCCGCCTGGAGGACGCCTCGTTCGCGTACTCCTCGCTGACCGGCTGGGAGGACGAGGGCAGGCTGGACGGGTTCCTCGACCTGACGCGGGCCGTGTGGCGCACGCGCGGCTACGGGGACTTCTGGCCGTACATGATGGTCGCCGAGGGTTCGGTCGACCTGTGCGCCGAACCGGAGCTCTCCCTGTGGGACATGGCGGCGCCGTCGATCATCGTCTCCGAGGCGGGCGGCAGCTACACCGGGCTCGACGGACGCCCCGGCCCGCACAGCGGCAACGCGGCGGCGTCGAACGGCCTGCTCCACGACCAGTTGCTGAGCTACCTGCGCGCTTCGGTGTGAGGGTGAGCGCGGGTTGAGCTGCTCGCGCGCCTGAACTCACCTCTCGCGCCCTCTTGTTGGCGTTCCCTTTACCTGCAACTCTGAGAGTCCCCCCACTTGTGAACTTGTGAACCGTTTCTCGTTCCATACGGGCCCGGTGCAACAAGTACCTCACACAGGAAGGTGGCTCCATCCATGCTCGTCCGTGACGCCATGAGCACGATGGTCCTCACCATCGGCCCCGACCACACCCTGCGCCAGGCGGCCCGGCTGATGTCCGCGCGCCGCATCGGCGCCGCCGTCGTCCTCGATCCGGACGGCTGCGGCGTCGGGATCCTGACCGAGCGCGACATCCTCAACGCCCTGGGCCAGAACCAGGATCCGGACCTCGAGACCGCCGGCGCCCACACCACCACGGACGTCGTCTTCGCCGCGCCGTCGTGGACCGTGGAGGAGGCGGCCGCCGCCATGGCGCACGGCGGCTTCCGTCACCTCATCGTGCTCGACGGGCAGGAGCCGGTCGGCATCGTCTCGGTCCGCGACATCATCCGCCGCTGGGCCCCGGCCCGGCGGCAGCCCGCTCCGCTCCCGGCGTAGACACGGCTCCCGGACATGACAGAGAGGGCCGGTCCCCTTGAAGGGGACCGGCCCTCTCTGTCAACGATCCGCGATCAGCGGGTTTCGATCAGCGCACGTCGAACCGGTCCAGGTCCATGACCTTGGTCCACGCCGCGACGAAGTCCTTCACGAACTTCTCCTTGGCGTCGTCGCTCGCGTACACCTCGGCGACCGCGCGCAGCTCGGAGTTGGCGCCGAAGACCAGGTCGGCGCGGGTGCCGGTCCACTTGACCTGCCCCGATCCGTCACGGCCCTCGAACTCGTCCTGCGCGGACGACGTCGACTCCCACTGGGTGTCGATGTCGGTGATGTTGACGAAGAAGTCGTTGCTCAGCGTGCCCGGACGGTTGGTCAGGACGCCGTGCTTCGACCCGCCCGTGTTGATCCCGATGGTTCGCAGACCGCCGACGAGGACGGTCATCTCGGGCGCACTGAGGGTCAGCAGGTTCGCCTTGTCCGTGAGCAGGAACTCCGCCGGGAGGCGGTTGGCCTTGCCCACGTAGTTGCGGAAGCCGTCGGCCTTCGGCTCGAGGGCCGAGAAGGACTCGATGTCCGTCTGCTCCTGCGTGGCGTCGACACGGCCGGCCGTGAACGGCACCTCGATCTCGACGCCGCCGTCCTTGGCGGCCTGCTCGACGGCCGCGGAGCCCGCGAGCACGATCAGGTCGGCCAGGGAGACCTTCTTGTCGCCGGTGGCGTTGAAGGACTCCTGGATGCCCTCGAGCACACGGAGCACCTGCGCGAGGCTCTCCGGGTTGTTGACCTCCCAGCCGCGCTGCGGCTCGAGGCGGATCCGGGCGCCGTTGGCCCCGCCGCGCTTGTCGCTGCCGCGGAAGGAGGAGGCCGAGGCCCAGGCCGCGGACACCAGCTGCGGGACCGTGAGGTCCGAGGCGAGGATCTGCTGCTTGAGCGTGGCGATGTCGGAGGCGGTGACGACCAGGCCCTCGTGCGCCGGCAGCGGGTCCTGCCAGGGCAGCACCTCGGAGGGGATCTCCGGGCCGAGGTAGCGGACGGCCGGACCCATGTCACGGTGCGTCAGCTTGTACCAGGCACGGGCGAAGGCGTCCGCAAACTCCGCCGGGTTCTCGTAGAAGCGCCGCGAGATCGGCTCGTAGATCGGGTCGAACTTCAGCGAGAGGTCCGTGGTGAGCATCGTGGGCAGCCGCTTGACCGAGGAGTCCTCGGGGTCCGGGATGATCGCCTCGGCGTTCTTCGCCACCCACTGGTTGGCGCCGGCCGGCGACTGCGTGAGCTCGTACTCGTACTCGAAGAGGTTCTTGAAGAAGTAGTTGCTCCACTGCGTGGGCGTCTCGGTCCAGGTCACCTCGAGGCCGGAGGTGATGGCGTCGCGGCCCTTGCCGGAGCCGTGTCCCGACTTCCAGCCGAGGCCCATCTGCTGCATGGGCGCGCCCTCGGGCTCGGCGCCGACCAGGTCGGCGTCGCCCGCGCCGTGCGTCTTACCGAAGGTGTGGCCACCGGCGATGAGGGCGACGGTCTCCTCGTCGTTCATCGCCATGCGGCGGAACGTCTCACGGATGTCGCGGGCCGCGGCGATCGGGTCCGGGTTCCCGTTGGGACCCTCGGGGTTGACGTAGATGAGGCCCATCTGGACGGCGCCGAGCGGGTCCTCGAGGTCACGGTCGCCCGTGTAGCGCTTGTCGTCGAGCCAGATCTGCTCGGGGCCCCAGTAGACGTCCTCGTCCGGCTCCCACACGTCGGGACGGCCGCCGGCGAAGCCGAAGGTCTCGAAGCCCATGGTCTCCAGGGCGACGTTGCCGGTGAGGATCAGAAGGTCGGCCCAGGAAATGTTCTGCCCGTACTTCTTCTTCACGGGCCACAGCAGCCGGCGGGCCTTGTCCAGGTTCCCGTTGTCCGGCCAGCTGTTGAGCGGGGCGAAACGCTGCTGACCCGCGCCCGCGCCACCGCGGCCGTCGCTGATCCGGTACGTACCGGCCGAGTGCCAGGCCATACGGATCATCAGCGGGCCGTAGTGCCCGAAGTCGGCCGGCCACCAGTCCTTCGAGGTGGTCAGGACCTCGGCAATGTCGCGCTTCACCGACGGGAGGTCGAGGGAGCCGAACGCCTCGGCATAGTCGAACTCCTCACCCAGCGGGTTCGCCACGGCCGGGTTCTTCGCAAGGATCTTCAGATTGAGGCTCTCGGGCCACCACTGCCGGTTGCCGCCCCCTTGCGTCGGATGCGCGGCTCGGCCGTGCGCGACCGGACAACCACCCGCCTCCGCGTTGGGGTCCGTGACAAATTCTTCGTGATTCTCGGACATTTGGGGCCCTTCCCGAGTCGTCCTGCCGCTTGGCTATAGCCGAACCTGATCCTACAATGGACAATGTCTAAGTCAAGGAAAGCTCCAAAGTCACATCCGATCGGGGCCAAGGTCCCCTGACTGTTAGGCTGGCCCTATGAGTGACCTGCTGGAACGACTGCGTGGACGCGGCTGGCGCATGACTGCCCAGCGGCGCGTCGTGGCCGAGGTACTCAATGGGGACCACATGCATCTCACTGCCGACGAGGTGCACTCCCGCGCGACGGCGAAGCTCCCCGAGATCTCCCGGGCCACCGTTTACAACACGCTGGGCGAGATGGTCTCGCTCGGCGAGGTGATCGAGGTCGCGACGGACAAGCGCGCCAAGCGCTACGACCCGAACGCGCACCGCCCGCACCAGCACCTGGTCTGCGACGTGTGCGGCCAGATCCGCGACGTGCACCCGACGGGCAATCCGCTCACCGCCCTGCCGTCCGACGAGCGCTTCGGCTTCACCATCTCGGACGTCGAGGTCACATACCGGGGACTGTGCCCGAACTGCGCGGCGAAGGCGTAGCTCCGCCCCCCCCCACCTGCTCCACTGGGCCCGCACCGTATGGTGCGGGCCTTTGTGCTGTGCGGCCACCGGTCGGGCGCCCTTCAGTGCATGCGTCAACCACGCACCCCCTTCCGCAATCTGACGGGTCGTCATATTCTCGCGGTCGCCCACGAGAATCCGCCGCACCCCGGAGGGCCCATGCATCCCAAGCTCCAAGCCCGCGCACTCACCAGGACTTTCGGCACCACGCACGCCCTCGGACCACTCGACCTGACGGTCACCCCCGGCGAGTTCGTCTGCGTCGTCGGCCCCTCGGGCTGCGGAAAGTCCACCCTGCTCCGGATAGCCGCAGGCCTCACCCGCCCCTCCAGCGGCACCCTGGAGATCCGCACGACGAGCCCCCGCCCGGCAGCCATGATCTTCCAGGACTACGGGATCTACGACTGGAAGACCGTCCTGGCCAACGTCCGCTTCGGCCTCGACATCCAGAAGACCCCGCGCAAGGAGGCGAACGCCCGCGCCCGCGACTGGCTCGCCCGGATGGGCCTCGCCGACTTCGCCGACGCCTACCCGTCCGCCCTCTCCGGCGGCATGCGCCAGCGCGTCGCGATCGCGCGGGCGCTGGCAGTGGAGCCAGAGATCCTCCTCATGGACGAGCCCTTCGCGGCCCTCGACGCCCAGCTCCGCACGATCCTCCAGGACGAGCTCCTGGCGCTCACGCAGACGACGCGGACCACCACACTCTTCATCACGCACAGCCTGGAGGAGGCGATCGTCCTCGGCGACCGGGTCCTGGTGATGTCGGCCCGGCCGGGACGCGTGATCGCCGAGCGTCGGCCGCCGTTCGAGCGCCCCCGCACCGGCGACATCCGCGATGCCCCCGAATTCACCTCCCTGAAGGGCGAGTTGTGGGACCTGCTGCGCGGCGAGGTGCACCAGGAGGCGGTCCCGGCATGAGCTCGCTCACCTCGACGAAGGCCCCGGACGACCTGCTGGTCCGCGCTCCGGGCCCGGAGGAACTCCACCCCACCCGCGCTCGCCACCGGCGCCGGGCCCTCGAACTCTCCCTCGCGATCGCCGTCCCCGTGGTCCTGATCCTGCTCTGGCAGCTCGCGGCCTCCCAGTCCTGGATCGACGAGCGCATCTACCCGGCCCCGTCCACGATCCTCGCCGACGGCTGGCAGCGCGCGGCCGACGGCGAACTGTGGCCGGACGTCTGGGCCACCCTGAAGCGGGTCCTCGCCGGCTACGTCATCGGTACGGTGTCGGGCTACCTCCTCGGTCTTCTCATGGGCTCGATCTCCCTGGTCCGCGCGGCGCTCGAACCGCTGCTCGACGCCCTCTACGTAGTGCCGAAGCTCGCTCTGCTGCCGGTCTTCCTGAACATGTTCGGCCTGGGCGAGGGGCCGCAGATCGCCCTCGTCGCGGCAACGGTCTTCTTCTTCGTGTGGATCTCGACGATGGCGGCGGTCATCTCCGTCCCCACCGGGCACCGGGACGCGGGGCAGGTCTTCGGCGCGTCCCCCTGGCAGATGTTCCGGCACATCCTGCTACCCGCCTCGCTCCCCGCCGTCCTGGTCGGCGCCCGCATCGCGGCGGGTGTCGCGGTCCTGGTCATCGTCGCCTCGGAGCAGATCGCCGCGAACGACGGCCTGGGCCATCTGATCTTCGACGCCCGCGCCCTCTTCCAGAACGACGTGATGTTCGTCGGCATCGTCTGTGTCGCCGCCCTCGGTGTCCTCTTCTCCGAACTGGTGCGCCTGGCAGGCCGGTTCCTCACCCCCTGGGCCCCACGCGACCGCGGCCGCGGCCAGTCCTGACTCCTGCCACCCACATTCTTGTACGGAGGACCCATGCGCACCAGATACGTAGGTACGACATACCTGGGTACGACCCTGCTCACGGTCGGCGCCCTGCTGCTCGGCACGACGTCCTGCGCCAAGACCGACACCCCGTCCGACTCCGCGGCCGGGCCTCGCGCGATCAAGGCGGTCGCCGGCTGCGCAGAGGGCTCCTGGACCGATCCGAAGGACCGCTCCCCCGACCGGAAGCCGGCCCGCTGCGACAAGGGGGCGCCGGCTCCGGTCAAGCTCGCCAAGCCGCGCAAGCTGACCATCGCGACGGGCACGCTGAGCGCGGAGTACGTGGCCCCGCTCGAGATGGCCGTCAAGAAGGGCGAGTTCAAGAAGGAGGGCCTGGATGTGAAGCTCAAGGTCCTCCCGACGCCCGACGCCCTCCCCCTCCTCGCCAAGGGCGAGATCGACGCGCAGTGGGCCGCCCCGGAAGCGGCGGTCATGAACGGCATCCTCGGCGGCTTCGACATCAAGTGGGTGTCCGGCAACTTCTCCCCCGACCCCAAGTCCAAGAGCGGACTGTGGGTGCGCCTCAAGGAAGGGCAGAGCGCCGCCCAGGTCCGGATGGCGGGCAAGAAGATGGGCACGCTGATCGGCAAGGGTTCGGTCGCCTCGTATCCGATGAACATCGCCCTGAAGAAGCACGGCGGCGACCTCGACAAGATCCAGTTCCAACAGCTCGGCTCGGCCGACGTGTTGACCGGGCTGCAGAACGGCGGGGTCGACTCGGCCTGGCTCCTCGACCCGATCTGGCGCAAGGTCGACGGCGACAAGCGCTACGCGTTCCTCGGCGGCCAGCCGCAGGGCGAGCCGCTCGGCGGCCTCCTGTACGGGCCGAACCTCCTCAGCAAGGACCCGGACGCGGGCGTCGCGTTCCTGCGCGCGTACATCCGCACCGTGAACACGTACTTCCGGGACGACTACAAGAAGGACCCCGCCTTCGTGGCCGAGCTGGCCCGCCTCCTGAAGACGGACAAGAAGGTCCTGGAGGAGACGCCGTCCCTCCGGATGGACTGGGAGATCCGCTCCGGCACGACGGACCGGCTGCAGGCCGCGTACAAGGCGGCCGGCGTCTCCGAGGGCGATCCGCTGCCGGAGTCGAAGACGGTGAACAGGAAGCTGTACGAGGAGGCGGTCGGCCACAAGCCCTGAGAACGCCCCAAAAATGCCTGAGGCCCGAATCCGTACGTACTGTACGAATTCGGGCCTCAGGACTTTCAGTAGCGGGGACAGGATTTGAACCTGCGACCTCTGGGTTATGAGCCCAGCGAGCTACCGAGCTGCTCCACCCCGCGCCGTTGTGTTCACAACTCTACGGTACGCCCCCGACCAGCGCAAACCGCTCCGCGGGGACCGGGGACGCAGGCCGCACGGAGCGCTGCCACCGCCTTGGGCAATCTGCCGCCTTGGGCGGCAAGGTGGGCAAGGCGGTGCCCCGGTGCAGGCTGCACACACGTCCGGCCTCGGCCCCTCCGCAGCCGGAAGCCCGGCACGGTCCGGCGCTACGCCGACAGCTCCTGCCGCAGCGCGTCCCGCAACCGCCCGGCGCGCTCCGCGACCTCCGCGGGGCCCAACTCGACCGCCCGGGACGCCCACTTCTGCCCTTCGGCGAGGTCACCGCGCCGCGCGCACAGCAGCGCGAGCCGAAGCGCCGCACGCCCGTGGCCGGCATCGGCCGCCCGCGTCCACCAGAGCGCCGCCTCCGGCCCACTCCCCTCGCGGGCGAGCAACAGCCCAAGGTTGAACGCCCCGTTGCGCGACCCGGCCTCCGCGGCCTCCCGGTACCACCGCGCCGCCTCCACCACATCGCCCCGCGCGGCGGCCAGCATCCCGACCCGGACCTGCGCCCTGCGATGCCCGTGCTCGGCAGCCCGCTCGTACCACTCCTCGCACTCGCTCTTCTCGGTGACGGGCTCCCCCAACTCGTGCCGAACGGCGGGCGGCCGCCGCACATCGAGCAGCGAGGCGAGCCGATATGCGGCCTCGCCGCTGCCGCCCCCAGCCGCACACCGCAGGTGCCGCTCGGCGGCCTGCTCGTCGCCCTCGCGCTGCCGCGCGATCCCGGCCTGCAACGCCGCCTCGGTGTGCCCACCGGCCGCGGCACGCTCGTACCACTGCAACGCGGCCGCCTCGTCGTCCCGACTCGCGTACAGGATCCCGAGGTTGAACGCCGCGTCGACGCTTCCGGCCTCCGCCGCCTTGGAGAACCAGGGTTCGGCGCCGACCGCGTCCCCGTTCTGCAGGAGCAGCACCGCCAGCGCGTTGGCCGCCTCGCGGTGGCCCGCGTAGGCGGCACGGCGGTACCAGCCCTCGGCCTGCGCGGTGCGCTGCTGCTCGGCGCAGAGCAGGCCGAGGTTGTACGCGCCGTTGTTGTCGCCCGCGTCCATGGCAGCGCGGTACCAGCGCTCGGCGGTCTGCGTCTCGCCGCGCTCGGCGTGCAGGGCGCCCAGTGCGTTCGCCGCGTTGCCGTCGCCGTCCTGGGCGGCCCGCAGCCACCACACGGCGGCGCTCTCCTCGTCGCCCGCGTCGCGCAGCAGGAACGCGAGGGCGCACGCGGCGCGCGCCTCACCGTCCTTGGCGGACGTCAGGTACCAGCGCCCGGCCTCCTTCAACTCGCCGCGCTTCTCCAGGATCGAACCGAGGTGCAGCGCGGCCCGCCGGTGCCCGCGCGCGGAGGCCTGCCGGTACCACTGCTCGGCCTCCTCCGCCGGGGCCTTGCCCTCGCCGGAGACGAGCACGTCGGTGCCGCCCTTGCGGTCGAGCGCGCGGGCGAGCCGGTACGCGGCCTCCCGGTGCCCGCGCTCCGCGGCGACCCGCATCCAGCGCTCGGCACCGACGTCGCTGCGGTGCTCCAGTAGATCGGCGAGCGCGTACGCGCCCAGGGTGTGGCCGTGCTCTGCGGCCTGGCGCAGCCAGTACTCGGCGGCGGGTTCGTCCCCGCGCTCGCGGAAGTGCCGGCCCAGGGCGTGCGCGGCGGGCGCGGAACCCGCGACGGCGGCGATGCGCCACCAGCCGGCGGCCTCGTCCGCGTAGCCGCGCTGGTGGAGCAGGACGCCGAGGTTGTTGGCCGCGGCGCGGTCACCGGCGCCGGTGGCAGCACGCAACAGGGGCTCGGCGCCGCCGAGATCTCCGCGGCGCAGCAGCATGGCGCCGAGGACACTCATCGCCTCGACGTCGCCGGCCTCCGCGGCCAGCCGCTGGCGTACTTCTTCCGCAGCCTCGCCCGGTTCATCCCGATCTGTCGGCTGCACAAACCGCCCTGTCTCCAACAGAGTTGCCTTGTCCCCCATAACGTCCATCGTCGCACCACCTGCAACCTGGGTACACCTGGTATACCGCAGCCAGTGAGGTCACTTCAGCGTTTTGTCGACATGCCCACAGGGCGACAAGTGAAACACGGAATTCTCAACTCCCCCCGAGGGGGGCATCGTTCGCACACGCTTCGCACATGCCGGTGGCTCATGACAGCAGGGGCCACGACGCACCGAAGGCCCGGAAGCCTTAGCTTCCGAGCCTTCGATCATCAGTAGCGGGGACAGGATTTGAACCTGCGACCTCTGGGTTATGAGCCCAGCGAGCTACCGAGCTGCTCCACCCCGCGCCGTTGTGTCCAAACCGTACCACGGCGCGGAGGGGTCATCTGACCGGTCAGCCGCCGGCCGCCTCCTTGTTGTCGCCGCTTCCGCTGTTCTTGTCGCTCTTGTTGTCCCCTGCCGCCTTGTCGGCCTTGGTCTGCGCGTCCTCGGCACGCTGCAAGGCGTCCTGCAGCCGGTCCTGGGCCTTGCCGTAGGCGGTCCAGTCGTTGTCCTTCAGGGCCTCCTGGCCGTCCTTGAAGGCCTCGTCCGCGTCCGCGAGCGCGTCCTTCACCGTCGAGTTCTCGGGCGGCTCGGTGCCGCCGGGTTTCTCCGGCTCGGCAGGCGTGTCCCCGTCCACGTCGAAGGCCTGGTTGAGCGCCTCGGACAGCGAGTCCGCGAACCCGATCTTGTTGCCGTACGAGACCGCGACCTTGCGCATGAGTGGGTACTCGGCATTGCGGCCCTGGGCGTAGATCGGCTCTACGTAGAGGAAGCCCTTGTCGAGCGGCACCGTCAGCAGATTGCCGTACAGGACCGTCGAGTCGGCACCCTTCATATCGCGCACCCAGTTGGCCACGGAGCCCGAGGAGTTGAGCGTGTTCTGTACCTGCTCGGGCCCTGCGACCTTGTCCTCGGTGACTCTGAGCAGCCTTATGGCGCCGTAGTCCTTGCTCGTCGCGTCGGCGTCGACCGCCATGAAGGCTCTCAGGTTGGGCCGCCCGCTCGGCGTGAACGTCGTCGTCAGCGAGAACTGCTGGCTGGTCTGACCCGGCATCTTCATGGACAGGTAGTACGGCGGGACCGCACTGTTGTCCTTCTTGGTCGGGTCGTTCGGCACCTGCCACGCGTCGGACGCGTTGTAGAACTGGTTCGAGTTGGTCACGTGGTAGAGGCTGAGCAGCTCACGCTGGACCTTGAACATGTCCTGCGGATAGCGCAGGTGCTCCTTCAAGGAGGCCGGGATCTCGCTCTTGTCCTCGACCGTGCCGGGGAACGCCTTCTTCCAGGTCTTCAGGACCGGGTCCTTGTCGTCCCACGTGTAGAGCTTGACCTCACCCGTGCCCGCGTCGACGGTCGCCTTCACCGAGTTACGGATGTAGTTGACCTGGTTCTGCTGGGCCACCACGGCGCGCTGGCTGTCCGCCTCGTTGAGCGAGTCGGCGGTGCTGTCGCCCAGCGTCGTACGCGACGCGTAGGGATAGCCGTTCGACGTCGTGTAGGCGTCGATGACCCACTTGATCTTGCCGTTCACGACCGTCGGATACGGGTCTCCGTCGATCGTCAGCCACGGCGCGACCGCCTCGACGCGCTCCTTGGGAGTGCGGTTGTAGAGGATCCGCGAACCCTCACCGATGGCCCCCGAGTAGAGGATCTGCGGCTCACTGAAGGCGACGGCGTACGCGGCGCGGTTGAGCGGGTTCGCCAGATTGACGCCGCCCTTGCCCTTGTAGCTCGTCGTCTTCTGAGTGCCGTCGTCCTGCTCATAGTCCAGCTCCTTCTGCGGCCCACCGACGATCGAGTACTGCGACGTCTTCTCGCCGTAGTAGATGCGCTGGTTGTAGTCGCCGAGGTCGCCGGTGGTCGGCAGGCCCGACTCGGTGAACTGCGGGGCGCCCCCGGAGGTCGCCGTGCCCTTCGCCGTCACGGCCCCGTAGCCGTGCGTGTAGACGAAGTGGTCGTTGATCCAGTTGCGCTTGTCGAGCTTGCTCAGGTTCAGCTCGCGCAGGCCGGTCACGGTGTCCTGGCCGTTGTAGCGGTCCACGTCCAGGGTCGTCGGGAACTGGTAGTACTTCCGCTGCTGCTCGAGCTGTTGGAAGGTCGGCGAGACGATGTTCGGGTCGTTGAGCCGGTAGCTGGCCGCCGAATCGGACTCCGTCCGCTGCTTCTTGGCGTCGTCCGAACCCTTGCCCTTGTAGTCCACGGGCTTGGCCTTGTCGATGCCGTACGCCTTACGGGTCGCCTCGATGTTCTTCTTGATGTACGGGGCTTCCTTGGACTGCTCGTTCGGCTGGACCTGGAACTTCTGGACGATGGCCGGGTACAGGCCACCGATCAGGATCGCCGAGAGCACCATCAGGCCGAAGCCGATGACCGGCAGCTGCCAGGTGCGCCGCCACAGGGTCGCGAAGAAGAGGATCGCGCAGATGACGGCGATGCAGAACAGGATCGTCTTCGCCGGCAGATACGCGTTCGCGTCGACGTACCTGAGGCCCGTCCAGTTGTCCGTCGCCTTGAAGTCGCTCTGCTTCACCGCGAGCCCGTACCGGTCGAGCCAGTACGCGACCGCCTTCAGCGCGACGAACACGCCCAGCAGGACGGAGAGGTGCCCCGTCGCCGCGGCCGTGGCCCGCGCCCCCGGGCTGGTGATCCGCAGGCCGCCGTACAGGTAGTGCGTCAGCGCCGCGGCGACCAGGCCGATGACGGCTGCCGCGAACCCGAAGCCGAGCAGGAAGCGGTACCAGGGCAGATCGAACGCGTAGAAGGACACGTCCATGTGGAACTGCGGGTCCTTCTGGTTGAACGGCACGCCGTTCACGAACATCAGCCACGTACGCCACTGGCTGGCGGCCGATGCTCCCGCGATCAGACCCACAAGGGCGGTGATGCCGACGAGCAGCCAGCGCTTGAAGGGCGCGATACCCATTCTGTAGCGATCGAGGCTCTGCTGCTCCATCGACATGGCGCTCAGCGGCGGGCGCAGCCGGTGCGCCAGCCAGACGTTCACGCCGACGGCGAGCGCCATCAGCAGTCCGAAGACGAAGAAGAGTCCGATCTTCGTCCACAGTTGAGTCGTGAAGACGGAGGAGAACTTGACCGAGCGGTACCAGAGCCAATCGGTCCAGAATCCGGCGAACATGACGAAGACCATGCCGAGCACGGCCAGGACGCCCAGCGTCAACAACAACGTTCGAGCACGCCGGGAGGGTCGGCCGACTCTGATCCGCGGTCCCGTCGGGCCACCGCCGCGGTCCGGCATCTGGAAAGCCAAGGTGTGCACCTCGAAGTTCGGTATTCGGTCGGTCGGTCGGTCGGGCCCGGAGATCGCGGACCCATCACCTATGCAACTTACTCACGCTTTACTCAGTTCCCGGTTCGGGGCAGGAACGAGGCAGGATTGTGACTATGTCCAACACTCCCATGGCAGCGAGCCCCCTCACCCGAGCCGTACTCGAGATCGACGAGTACGCCGCCGGGCTTGGCTGGGACCAGCCCGCTCGCCTCTTCGCCCTCGTCGACACCGCCGCGCTGCGCGCCCAGGAACCCGCTCTCGCCGCCCAGCTGGGGCTCGAGGGCGAGCAGGAGGCCCCCGGCCTCACCCCGATCGAGCAGGACGAGATTCCTGCCGGAAAGCCGCTGGACGAGTTCCTCGGCACCATCGCGTGGCCCGACGCCGTGGTGGGCTGCGCGCTGACGGTCGAGCGCCTCATGCTGCCGCCCTCCGCGGAGGCGTCCGTCCCGGCGGGCCTCAGCGACGCGAAGCTCACGAAGTGGGTGGCCGAGCACCCGGACCGCCAGGAGGTCCGGATGACGGTCGGCGTACTGCGCGACGGCACCCGCGACTCGGCACTGCGGCTGCGTGAGAAGGACGCGACGACGGAGGTCCTCACGGGCTCGAACCTCGTACCGGGACTCGCGGAAGCCCTGTCGGTGACGTTCGCCGAGTAACGCTCTCCTCGTCTACGTAGAGGGGCGCCACCGGTGAATTCCGGTGGCGCCCCTCTACGTAGTGCGGTGTTTGCGCCTGTTCAGCCCTTGGCCGTGCACGTGGACAGGTCCGCCGTGTCGCCGCTGCGGATGTCCTTCAGGGCGTCCATCGCGTCGTCCATGGTGCCCACCTTGACGAGCGTCAGTCCGTCCGGGGTGTCCTTGGCCGCGGTGGCGCAGTTGTCCTTCGGCGTCAGGAAGTACTGGGCGCCCTTGTCGCGCGCCGCGACGGTCTTCATACCGATGCCGCCGATCGGGCCGACCTTGCCGTCGTCATCGATGGTGCCGGTGCCGGCCACGAACTTGCCGCCGGTCAGATCGTCCGTGGTGAGCTTGTCGACGATGCCGAGGGAGAACATCAGGCCAGCGCTCGGGCCGCCCACGTCGGCCAGCTTGATGTCGATCTCGAACGGGAAGGTGTGGTCGGTCCCCGCCTGGATGCCGACGATCGCGCGGTCGTCCTCGGCCTTCTCCGTCTTGATCGTCACGTTCTCCGTACGGGTCGCCTCCTTGCCGGCCTTCTCGGCGGCGGCCGCCTCCTTGACGGGCACGACCTTGAAGACGACGTTCTCGCCCGGCTTGTGCTTGGTGACGAGCTTGGCGACGTCGGTGGGCTTGGTGACCTTGGTGCCGTCGACGGACTTGATGACGTCTCCGGCGTGCAGCCTGCCCTGGGCGGGGCTGCCCTTGACGACACTGGAGACGATCACCCAGGACTTCACGGGGATGCCCAACTCGTTCAGCGCCGACACCTTGGCGCTCTCCTGGGACTGGCTGAACTCCTCGGCGTTCTGCTGCGAGGACTGCTGCTCGGTCTGCCCGTCCGGGTAGAGCGTCTCGTGCGGCACCACGATGCTGTCGTGGGCGAGCCACCCGTAGACGGCCGAAGCCAGGTTCATGTTGTAGTCGGCGCTGGTGACGCGGACCGTCGTCATGTTCAGGTGGCCGGACGCGTCGTACGTCTTGTGGCCGGAGATCTGGATCACGGGTTCGCCGCCGTGGTCCCCGAGCGTGTTCACCGTCGGTCCCGGCGACATCTCCGCGTAGGGCACTTTGATGAGCACCCCCGCGCACAAGAGCGCGATCAGCATCAGGGTCGAGGCGAGCATCGTCGCAGTGCGGCGTGGCATGGAACGACAGTACGGGACGACTCTGTCGACGCACCTGTGGGGCCGGGCCCGTCAGGTGCCTTGGTGCGACTTCTCCATCGCCTCACGGAAACGCGCGTAACCACTGAGTTCCGTGACGTCCCCGGTCTTGTGCCGCTGCCGACCGGCCCAGGTGCCCCAGAGCCCGGCGGCCACCGCGGCGACAACGGGAATGAGCAGCCACAGGAGCGCTGCCATGCCGACCTCCCGACCCCATGAGCGACTGCCACTGACGTATCAGCAGATTAACCATCCGCAGTCCCAACGCTCGCCGCAGGGGGGCGGTTACGCAACCGGAGCCTCAGCAGGCCCCAACCCACTCCTCTGTCCCATCGGAGAACGTCTGGTGCTTCCAGATCGGCACTTCGTGCTTCAGGTCGTCGATGAGCTTGCGGCAGGCTTCGAAGGCCTCGCCCCGGTGCGGGCAGGAGACGGCGACGACGACCGCGAGATCGCCCACCGTCAGATCGCCGACTCGGTGCACCGCCGCCAGGGCCCGCACGGGGTACTCGGCGACGACCTTCTCGGCGACGCGCCGCATCTCCGCCTCTGCGGTCGGGTGGCAGGAGTAGCCCAGCTTGTCCACGTCGGCCCCGCCGTCGTGATTGCGCACGGTCCCCACGAAGAGCGCGGTGCCGCCCGCCGCGTCGTCGCCGACGGCCCGGAAGACCTCGTCGACGGTGAGCGGCGTCTCTCGGACGGCGAGCAGCTTGATCGGGTCCTGTGCCCTCAGCTCACCGGGGTGGTCGTGCTCAGTGGGTGCCATGCCCTCATCGTGCCGCACGCCGCCGACAACCGTGAATAGCGTTTTCGACCGGCACGCACGCGTACCGGCTTGGAGCCTCCTACAGGTCGGGCGGTGGTCAGATGCGCCGTCGCGCCTTGCGGACCCGCCGCACCACGGCCGCCGTGCCCAGAAGGGCGACGGTCGCGCCCGCGGCACCGGCCGCCGTCGCGTCCTTGCGGCCCAGGCGTCGGCCCGCGACCGTGCGCCGGCCCGCGACCTCCTCGAGCAGTTCCGCGAGGACCTCCTCGTTGGTCCACTGGGGTCGCCATCCGGAATCGTGCAGCCGGCTCCCACTGACCACCCACGGGTACATCGTGTAGGCGAGGTCGCCCGCCGGGGACGGCGTCAGGCCGATCCGGTGCAGCCGGGCCGCCGCGCCCAGAGCGACGGCGGAGGGCAGCTCCATGCGCCGGATGCCGCTGAGCTCCTCGACCTCCTCCTGCTCCAGCCAGCCGTCGCAGCCGACCGCGAGCTCTCCGTCGACCTTTTCCAGGGCCGCGTGCTCCAGAGCGCTGCACAGGTCGTCCACGTGACAGAACTGCCAGGCGGGCCGCGAACCGGCCACTACAAGGAGGCGCGGCGACTCGAAGTACCGGGTGAGCGCCGTGTCCATGCCGCCGACGAGCACCGCCGGGCGCACCACCGTGACGTTCAGGCCGGGATGCGCGCGCGGGGCGCGGCGGGCGAGCCGCTCGACCTCCAGGAGGTCGCCGACTCCGGTCGCCTCGGCGGTGGCGCGCAGCTCCGCGTCCTCGGCGAGCGGAAGCTCGTTGTCCTCGAGGGCTCCGTAGACCATCGTCGAGGTGCACAGCACGACGCGGTGCACTCCTGCCGCGGCCGCGGCGGTGAGCACCGTCTGGGTGCCCCGCACGTTGTACGCGGTGCGGGCCGCGGGGTCGGACTCCAGGTCGAGGTCGAGGGCCAGGTGCACGACGACATCGGCGCCGCGCAGCTTCTCGGCGATGGCCGGGTCCCGCACATCCAGGACGTGCCAGGTCGCGGACGTGCACTCGCCGCGCCGCTCGTCGATGGCAAGGACCTGCTTGATCTCGTCCGACGCGGCGAGCCGCTCGGTGAGCAGGGCGCCGATGCCGGACGCGGCACCGGTGACCGCGACGACGGGGCCGCGGACGGCTGGACGGGGTGCAGGGTTTCGCGCTGCGCGAACCTGCGGATCTGGGGAACTCACCGGGCGTCTCCAGCGGTTGTCTTCAGTACGTACCCGTATGACACGTACGTACCAGGAGGCATCCATCCTGCCGCAGGCCATTCGTCGGCGAAGCACTGAGGCCCGATCCGGTCATGGTGTCTACGCTGGGTGTGTAGTCGGGCAGTCGCCGCCGGGCCCAGAAACCGGCGGCCCAACCAGCCGAGGAATCCCGTGAGTGACACCCCATTCGGTTTCGGCCTTCCGCCGGAGGAGCCGGAAGACGGCGACGAGGGCAAGAAGAAGGACCAGCAGGGCGGTGGCGGTCAGGGACCGGCCGGCCCGTTCGGATTCGGGTTCCCGGGCCTGCCCGGCGCGGGCGGCCCGGGAGGCGAGGGCGGGGACAACCCGTTCGCAGCCATGTTCGGCTCGATGAATCCGAACGATCTGGGAGCGGCCTTCCAGCAGCTCGGTCAGATGCTCTCCTACGAGGGCGGGCCGGTGAACTGGGACATGGCCAAGGACATCGCCCGCCAGACCGTCTCGCAGGGCACACAGGACGGCGTCAAGGACGCCAGCGTGGGTCCCGCCGAGCGCACCGCGGTCGAGGAGGCCGTGCGCCTGGCCGACCTGTGGCTGGACGACGCGACGTCGCTGCCTTCGGGCGCGCACTCGGCAGTGGCCTGGAGCCGCGCCGAGTGGGTCGAGGCGACCCTCCCGGTGTGGAAGGAGCTCGTCGATCCGGTCGCCGAGCGCGTCGGCATGGCCATGGGCGATGTGCTGCCCGAGGAGATGCAGGCCATGGCGGGCCCGCTGATCGGCATGATGCGCTCCATGGGCGGCGCCATGTTCGGCCAGCAGATCGGGCAGGCCATCGGCGTGCTCGCGGGCGAGGTCGTCGGTTCCACGGACATCGGCCTGCCGCTGGCCCCGGCCGGCAAGGCCGCACTGCTGCCGCTGAACGTCGAGGCCTTCGGCAAGGACCTCGGGGTCACGCAGGAGGAGGTCCGCCTCTACCTGGCGCTGCGCGAGGCCGCTCACCAGCGGCTGTTCTCGCACGTGCCGTGGCTGCGCTCGCACCTGTTCGGTGCGGTCGAGGGGTACGCGCGCGGGATCAAGGTCGACACCTCGAAGCTGGAGGACGTGGTCGGCCAGTTCGACCCGCAGAACCCCGAGCAAATCCAGGAAGCACTCCAGCAGGGCATGTTCCAGCCGGAGGACTCCCCGGAGCAGAAGGCCGCTCTGGCTCGCCTGGAGACGGCTCTCGCGCTCGTCGAGGGCTGGGTCGACGCGGTGGTCCACGCGGCCGCGAAGCCGCGCCTGTCGTCCGCCGACGCGCTGCGCGAGACGCTGCGCCGCCGCCGTGCGACCGGTGGCCCGGCGGAGCAGACGTTCGCGACGCTGATCGGTCTGGAGCTGCGTCCGCGGCGCCTGCGTGACGCCTCGCGCCTGTGGGCCTCGCTCACGGACGCGCGCGGTGTGGACGGGCGGGACGGCCTGTGGGCGCACCCGGACATGCTGCCGACGGCGTCCGACCTGGACGATCCGGACGGCTTCGTGCACCGCGACGAGCAGCTGGACTTCTCCGAGATCGACAAGATGCTCGGCGAGGCGGCGAGCGGCGGCTCCACCGAGAAGCCTGACCTGAAGAAGGGCGAGGACGACAAGGGCGAAGGCGACCAGGGCGAGGGCGACTCCGACAAGTGAGCCTGTACGACGACACGGTCCTCGTGCTCAAGAGCTACGAGGACCAGCCAGAACTGCGCCAGGTCTACCTGGACCATCTGTCGGAGCACGGCGCCGAAGGCCTGTGGAAGCCCTGCATCGCAGGGCACATCACGGCGAGCGCGCTTGTCGTCGACCCCACGCGCGGGCGCGTGCTGCTCACACTCCACAAGAAGCTGCAGATGTGGCTTCAGATGGGGGGACACTGCGAGCAGGGCGACCCGACCCTGCGGGCCGCGGCCCTGCGCGAGGCGACGGAGGAGTCGGGCATCCCCGGCCTCACGTTCCTCGGGGGCGGGCCGGTCCGCCTGGACCGGCACCCGATTCCGGGGCCGTGCACCCAGCACCTGGACGTGCAGTACGCGGCGCTCGCCCCGGCGGACGCCACGGAAGCCATCAGCGACGAGTCCCTGGACCTGCGCTGGTTCCCGTACTCCGAGGTCGCAGAGGTCGCCGACACCTCTGTCGTCCGTCTGGTGGAAGCCACCCGAGCACGGCTCTAGAAGGACATGGGTAAGGGGCGGCCACCATGGTGGCCGCCCCTTACCCATACCTGCCTAGCTCCAGACGTTCCCCTGGTTCTGGCCGCGGGCGCCCTGCTGCCCCATCCCGTACTGCGCGGCGAGGCCTCCGCCGGTCGCCGCGTGCTGCGGCGGCAGCAGCTCGCTGGGCTGGACCAGCGCGTAACCGCTGCCCATGAAGCTGAGCTCCCAGCCCTCGCCGGTGTTGCCCCGACGCCGCCAGACGCCGGAGGAATGCGTCTGCGCCTGCATCTGCACCCGGAGCCCGGTGGACCAGGCGACGATGGCGTCCGCGTCGGCGTTGACGTACCGGTCGGGCGTGACCTGGAGCATCAGCGGCTGACCGGATGTCATCAGCGCGACCTTGCCGTGCCCCGTGATGTTGAGCTGATACTTGCCGGAGCCGGAGATGCCGAACTGGCTGTCCACGGCGACGACTTCGTGGTGCAGCGAGGAGTCCATCGCCAGCACGTAGCTGCTGTCGACGGTCAGGCCGTCCTGTTCGACATCCACGACGTGGATGTACTGGGCGAGGTTCGCCAGGTAGACGGTGCCCTGCCCGTGGCAGCGCATCAGGCTGAGACCCTCGCCGGTGTGCGCGCGGGCGCGCTGCTGTCCGGACGTCTGGTACTCGCCGTCGAACTCCATCAGCCCCTGGTAGGCGACCATCGCGCCCTTACGGGCGAGGATGTCGTCGTGACCTTCCAGGGCAACCCGCAGCATCTGCGGGTTCTGCACCGTGTAGCGCTCCTGGGTCTGCTGCTCGGTGTACGCGAAAAGCGGGCTCTGCATGGTGTTTTCGCTCCCCCTCAGCCCCGGGCTCGGAGGCGGTCGGTGCTGTCTTCACTGGGCTGTACGACGACGATGCCTTCCCCGGAGAAGCCCATCTGGTAGGCCTCGCCGCTGCCGCGCCCGATGAGCGAGCCGGCCCTGAAGCTGCGCTTGCCCTTCACCTTCAGGCTCGGCGACCAGGCGATGAGCGCGTCGGGGTCCACGTAGGTCTCGTCCTCGCCGCGGCCGCAGTCGACCACGATGGGGGTGCCACGGGAGGTCAGCGCGACGTGCCCCTGGCCGCCGACCGTGATGTTCCACAGGCCCTGACCAGTGAACTTGGCGAGGCCCTTGACGCGCTCGACGCCCCACTGGAGGTGCGCGTCGAAGGCCAGGAGGTTGGTGCCGTTGACGGAGATCGACTCGCCACCGAGGTTGATGACGACGACGTCGGCGCCGTAGTCGGCGAGGTAGAGCAGGCCGTCACCGGAGCACTTCATGAGAGGTGCGCCCTCGCCGGTGATCCAGTCACGGGCGATCTGACGGACGGCGGGCGGGTTGGGCTCGTACTGGACGAAGCCTTCGTAGGCGACCATCGAGCCCACGCGCGCGAAGAGGTCGTTTCCGGTCTGCATGGCGACCTTCAGCATGTTGCTGCCGTGGTTCTCCATGCGGGCGGCTACCGGGGTCGGGGCGAAGCCCGCGAGCGGTTGGTTCATGACGGGCTCCCTCAGACCTCGTACGGCTGGACGACGATGAAGTTGCCGGGAGCGCCCCGGAACTGCAGGTTGACGCCTTCGCCGCTGTCGCCCGGATAGGCGTTGCGGCGCATGCGCACCTGGTTGGAGACGATCGCCTGCGCGGCCGCGGACCAGGCCACGACGGCGTTGGAGTCGGCGAACGTGGTGGGCGTGACCGGCAGCACGACGGGCGTGCCGTGGGTCTTCACGACGACCGTTCCGGTGCCCTGGAACTGCATCACGAACAGGGCGCCTCCAGGGATGCCGTGCCCTTCGATCCTGCGCACTTCGTGCTGCAGGCTCTCGTCGAACGCGAGGACGTTCTCCGCGGAGACGCAGATCGCGTCGCCCTGGAGCTCGATGGGGTGCACGTGGGTGGCCTCTTCCGCGAAGAAGACCTGGCCGCGGCCGGTGCAGCGCATCAGCTGCATCTCCTGACCGGTGGCGTTGCCCACGATGCGGCCCGCGAACCCGGCGCCCTTGTAGCTGAACTCGACCTTGCCCTGGTAGAGCACCATGCTGCCCTGGCGGGCGAGGACGGGCTGGTCGCCGCCGGCCCCGAGGTCGACCCGGATCAGCTTCTTGTTCTGGAGCGTCCAGCGCTGCCCCGTGGGAGCCTCGCGGAACTTCTCCAGGGCTGCGGCCACGCCCGGCGCGGCTGCCTGCTGCGGGATGCCCTGCGGCGCCCCCTGCGGGGAGGGGGCGGCCGGGGGCTGGCCGAAGACGTGCTGGGCCGGAGGCGTCTGGGGCTGCTGACCGAAGCCCTGCGGAGCGGGCGGCGCCGGCGGTTGCTGGTCGTAGCCGGGAGGCAGTGATGCGCCGCCCTGGCCGGGGACCTGGCCGAACTGCGGCTGCTGCTGGCCGTACGGGTTCGGAGCGCTCGGCGCCGGGGGCGGCGGCGGGACCGTGCCGGGCGGCGTGGCGAGCGGCGCGGCGATGGTGGGCGCCGCGTGCACCGAAGGCGCGGGGGGCGGCGGGGGCGTGGGGGCCTGCGCCGGTGCGACGTTCTGCGGCATCGGCTCGGGCGCCGGGGCGGGCGGGGCAGGCGCGGGTGCTGGAGCAGGCGCTGCCGGGGCCGCGAAGGACGGCGGCGCGGTGGCCTGGGCGGGAGGCGCGAAGCTTGGTGCCGCGGACTGCTGTGGCGCGGCGGCGGGCTCCTCCTCTGCGACCTCACCACCGAAGTTCTTCAGCAGCGCGTCCAGGCCCCCGTCGAAGCCCTGCCCGACGGCGGCGAACCGCCACACGTCCTTCAGATAGAAATCGCCGAGCATTACGGCACGCTCGGTGGAGAACTCACCACCTTGGAAGGAATACCGCGCGACTTCCTCACCACCGGCGACGATCCGGATGTACCCGGGAGCGACCTGCGACATCTGCCCCGCACCGTCGATGGTCGCGGTGAAAGAAAGCTTCTGGATGTTCGCGGGGATCTGCTCGAGTGTGACGCGGAAGGACTCCGTGTCACCGGCCTGCGCGCCGAGCAGCTGGACGGATTCCTCGGGCGTTTTCGGCTGGTTGAAGAAGACGAAGTACCGGTCGTCGGACAACCGCTCCTCGGCGTCGAGGCCGAAGCAGCTGATGTCGAAGCTCAGTCCGGGGCCGGTGATCTGTACACCCACGTACAGATCCGTGCCTGCGGTGAGGTCACTGATCTTGGCCTTGTGGCCGCGTTGGAATTCCCTGGCCATGCGTAACGACCGTCCCCCATCCCGATGGTGATTGCGTCGCGCCAGGCTATCCGCAAAGACCGACAGCGGGAGATGTCGGTACACCCCTGGTACAGAACTCGCGTTGAGGGGTGATCAGTCGCCGCGCGCGGGGGGCAGATGCGGGAGCCGGTCGGCCGCGACCACTCCTTCGAGGTACCCGCGCGCCCGCTCCGTGCGCGGGTACGCGTCCAGGAGACTCCAGAACCGCGGTCCGTGACCGGGGACCAGCAGGTGCGCGAGTTCATGGATGAGTACGTAGTCGACGACGTACTCGGGCATGCCCTGCAGTCGGTGGGAGAGCCGGATGCTGCCTTCCGCCGGAGTGCACGAACCCCACCGGGTGTTCTGGTTCGTGACCCACCGCACCGAAGCGGGGCGGGCCTTCCCCTCGAGGTACTGGTCCGACAGACGCTCGGCGCGGTCCGCCAGCTCGGTGTCGCCGAGCACCCGCTTGCTCTCCTGCGCGGCGAGCTTGTCGAGCATGACGCCCACCCAACGCTTCTCCTCGGCCTCCGACATGCGCGCCGGGATGAGCACCACGGTGCGATCGCCCTCGCGATACGCGGAGACAGTCCTGCGACGCCGGGAGCTTCTGCGCACCTCGACCGCGCTCGCCCCCAGGCCGCCTGAGGGCGGGCTGGTCATGCTGCGCTGCGTGTTCGTGGCACGGTGCAGTGGGTCGGCGGACACGCCCCGACGTTACCCGCTGGAGCGGGCGGAAGTCCCGCCTCCGGAAGTCTTCGGTGCGGCCCCGCAACCCGCCCCTCGATTAGTACGACTATCACCCACAGCCTGTGGACAACTTTCCGCACGGCTCCGGCCGTGCGGGCATGCTGGCGGTCGATCGACGGGAACGACACCGTCGGCACAGTACGGGGGACAGTCATGCATCCGATCCTGAAGCCGGCCCTGCGGCGCGGCTGGCACGACCTGAGCACGGTGCAGTTCGGGCTCACACCGGCGCACGCGGTGGTACTCGGCCCGGTCGACACGGCCACCGGCAGCTTTCTGACACTGCTCGACGGCACCCGCGGGGTCCCGCTCCTGCGCGAAGAGGCCCAGAAGATGGGCCTTCCGGACGGTCATGTGGACGCGCTCCTGGAGCGGCTGAGCGGAGCGGGACTCCTCGACGACGCGACCGGCGGCGGCAGAACCGGCGCTGAACTGCGCAAACAGAAGCGCGCAATGGATCGGCTCCGCCCCGACCACGCCGCCTTGACAGTCACGACATCGGAACCGGCCGAAGCGATAATGAAGTTGACTGCCCGGCGCGCGATGCGGGTCCAGGTGAGAGGCGTCGGGCGGGTGGGCGCGGTCATCGCCTCGGTGCTCGCCTCCGCGGGTGTCGGCCATGTCGACGTGCGGGACGGCGGGTGCGTCGAGCCTTGGGACGTGGCACCGGGCGGGCATCCGATGGAGGCGACGGGCGAGCGCAGGGACGTGTCCGCACGCCGGGTGGTGCGTTCGATGGCACCGGCCAGACCTCCGCGCCCCGATCGGCGCAGGTCGGCCCCCGAGCGCCTTGCGGAGCCGGATCCCGAAGAGCCCCCGCTCTCCCTCGTGATCATTGCTCCGCGTGACGGACTCGCGGTCCACTCCCCGGACCCGGCCGCGGTCGAGGACCTGCTGGAGACCGGCATTCCACACCTGTATGCGGGCGTCGTCGAGGCCACCGGAGTGGTCGGGCCGCTGGTACTGCCCGGCGGGACGGGCTGCGCGCACTGCCTGCTCCTCGGGCGCACGGACCGTGATCCGACCTGGCCCCGGCTGCTCGTCCAGTGGAGTTCGGGGCCGACCGGCCGTCAGGTGCAGGCCTGTGACCTCGGCCTTGCCACCGCTGTCGCGGGCCTCGCGGCGGCCCATGGACTGGCCTTCCTCGACGGGGAGTTGCCGTCGAGCACAGGGGCACGCTGGGAGGCTGCCGCGCCGGGCCTGGACTGGCACGCCCGACCGGTGTGGCCACATCCGCAGTGCCCATGCGGTGCGGGTGAGAGAGGTAACGGGCAGGAGGTCTCCGTGGACCCCGTGCCGCACGACACAATGGCGGGGTAGGCAATGGCTGTCGGCACCACGGCACCCGGGCATGCACGGCATGACTGTTCGGCACTTGGAGGGGTGTATGTCTGATCTTCCCCGGAAGGCGGTTACCCGTACCGCCAAGCTGGCAGCGCTGCCGATCGGCTTCGCGGGGCGCGCGACCTGGGGCATCGGCAGACGCATCGGTGGTAAGTCCGCCGAGCTGGTCGGGCGGGAACTGCAGCAGCGCACGGCGGAGCAGCTGTTCAAGGTGCTCGGTGAGCTCAAGGGTGGGGCCATGAAGGTCGGGCAGGCGCTGTCCGTCTTCGAGTCCGCGCTTCCGGAGGACGTCGCCGGCCCGTACCGGGCCGCCCTGACCAAGCTCCAGGAAGCCGCACCTCCGATGCCTACCCGGACCGTGCACGCGGTTCTCGGTGAGCGGCTCGGCGAGCAATGGCGCGAACTGTTCATCGAGTTCGAGGACAAGCCCTCGGCCGCCGCGTCGATCGGACAGGTGCATCGCGCTGTGTGGCACGACGGGCGCGAGGTC
This sequence comes from Streptomyces sp. NPDC002754, assembly GCF_053592315.1. NCBI lineage: Bacteria > Bacillati > Actinomycetota > Actinomycetes > Kitasatosporales > Streptomycetaceae > Streptomyces > Streptomyces sp. NPDC002754. The sequence goes on along the minus strand of NZ_JBSFVM010000010.1, from coordinate 97,826 downwards.
GCCGTGAAGGTGCAGTACCCGGGCGCGGGTGAGGCACTGCTGTCGGACCTCGGACAACTGAGCCGCTTCGCACGCTTGTTGGGCCCGCTGGTCCCGGGCATGGACATCAAGCCACTCATCGCCGAGCTGCGCGACCGGGTCTCCGAGGAGCTGGACTACGCGCTGGAGGCGCAGGCCCAGGAGACGCACGCGGAAGAGTTCGACGACGACGCCGATGTCGTGGTGCCGCACGTGGTGCACCAGTGCGATCAGGTGCTGGTGACGGAGTGGATCGACGGGACACCGCTCGCCGAGATCATCGACAAGGGCAGTGCGGACGAGCGCGACCGCGCGGGTCAGCTACTGGCCCACTTCCTGTTCTCGGGGCCCGCGCGCACAGGCCTGCTGCACGCGGATCCCCACCCGGGCAATTTCCGGCTGCTGCCGGACGAGAAGGGAGGCTGGCGCCTCGGAGTCCTCGACTTCGGCACGGTCGACCGACTGCCCGGCGGCCTGCCCGAGCCGATCGGCGCCTCTCTGCGCAGGACGCTCGACGGCGAGGCGGAGGCGGTCTACGAGCTGCTCTGCGAGGAGGGCTTCGTCAAGGAGTCGATCGCGCTCGAACCGGACGCGGTGCTCGACTACTTGCTGCCGATCATCGAGCCGGCCCGCGTCGAGGCCTTCACGTTCACCCGCTCCTGGATGCGCAATCAGGCGGCCCGGATAGCCGATCCCCGCTCCCCCGCCCATCAGCTGGGCAAGCAGCTCAACCTGCCGCCGTCGTACCTGCTGATACATCGGGTGACGCTCAGCACGATCGGGGTGCTGTGCCAGCTCGGGGCCACCGTGCGGCTGCGGGACGAACTGGAGGCCTGGGTGCCGGGCTTTGCCGCCGGGGATGCGGCGGACGTCGAGGACTGGCCGGCGGCGGAGGCCTGATCACCACCAGTCGGAGTCGAGCCGTCCCTCGATGGCCCTGATGTTCTCGCGGGCGCATCCGTCGCAGAAGTACCGCCGGGTGCCGCCCTCGACGGAACACGTCCAGGTCAACGGCAGTTCCGGGACTGTCATGCCGCACCGCGCGCACGCGAGGGCCTGGTGGTCGGGCTGTGTCGCGGAGTCCCCGCCAGGAAGAGACGTCACCCGGCGACGATAACTCGATGAGCCGATGAATGCCGGGCGCCACACGCCTTGGGGGCCGGTCCGAAGCGGACCGGCCCCCAAGGAAGCAGCCGCACGCAGCGGCGTATATCGACGAGCCCCGTCGACGGTTCGGTTACTGCATGACGGTTACTGCATGACGGCCATGGCGAGCGCACGCCGGGCGCGCAGCGACGCGCGCTCGGCACGGCGCTGCATCCGGCGGGCGGTGGCCAGGCGCATGGCCCGGCGTTCGCTCTCGGCCTCCCGCAGCTGCTCGTGCATATGCGCACGAGCCAGGGCTTCTGGGATGAGTTGCATCTGATGGGTCCTGTTCTGGCGCGACTCGTTCGCGCCGGCGGTGGTGAAGTCTGGGATCGCGGAACCTGCGGGCTCGCTCGGGGACGTCTTCATCGGGGCCTGCTTCTTGGGGTCGTGCGTCAGAGGGCGGTCGATCGTTCCGGGGGTGTTCATGCCACGACCGGGTTCTTGCGCGGGCGGCCACGCGGCCGCTTCCGGGCGACGACAACGCCCTGGACGAACAGCTCGCCACCCCAGACGCCCCAGGGCTCACGCCGCTCCTTGGCGCCGGCGAGGCAGGCCTCCATCAGCGGGCAGGTACGGCAGAGGGACTTGGCGTACTCGACATCCGCCGGCGACTCCGCGAAGAAGAACTCGGGGTCGTAGGCGCGGCAGGGGACGGGCACGTCGAGGTTCTCGATGGCGTCATCGAGCGCGGTGAGCGCGGTCAGCGGGTTCAAGGTGGAGTCCTCCGTGGACACGGGCTGGGAAAGAGGGTCTGAAGGCGGTACGGACGGGGCGTGCGCTTCGAGTTGCACGGTGTCTTCTTCCTCGTCTGGTCGTCCGGCCGGTGGGCCGGGTGGCGGTGGTACCGGGTTCTTTTCTTGTCCCGAGGCCCCTTCGCTCTGGTTCCTCGGAAGATCGCTGGGTCTTCCGGGAAAACAGAAGGGCCGCGGATCCCGGGTGGGGTTCCGCGGCCCTGAAGGCGCCGGCCTGATCGTTGATCAGGCTGGATCGCTCCAGGGGTCAGGCCCACGGAAGGCCCACATCGTGTGGTGCTGCTTCGTCTGCTTCCGGAATCCGGCACCGGCCGCTGCAAAGGCATAGGCCTGAGCCTGTGCCGTCGCTACTGCTTCCGGTGCCTTGGTCGGTCGCTCATTGCGCTCGCGAATGGGAAGACCCGCGAGGGACATGCCGGACTCCGGACGCGTGGCGGAGACGCCAGACAGGCCGGTGCCCAGGTTCGAGAAGCCGAGCAGGCAGGAAGCGACGACCGAGCGATCGGTCATTTTGACGGTGCTGATGGAGCTGGCGTTGATGCTGATCACTGGAATCGCCTCCTCTCGGCGTATCGGGGACCGGTGCGAACCGGTCCGACGGCATTCAAGTACAACACGGAACCAGGGCCTCCGAGAAGGCCGCTGTTTTCGTGCTTATGAACCTATGGGGATTGTCGGGGCATGCGCAAACTATTTTTTCGACGAGTTTGCATCAGGCGTCCCCCGCCTCCCCGTCGGGCTGATCACCAATCGTCTGACCTGCACAAATGGCGAGAACATCGGATCCGTACGTCCGAAACTTCCGGCGGCCGACACCCGGGATGCGGGACAGTTCGGCCGCGTCCTCGGGGGCGGTCTCGGCGATGGCGATCAAGGTCTTGTCGGTGAAGACGCAGAACGCGGGCTGACCGAGGCCCGCCGCCGTGCGACCGCGCCACTCGATCAGTCGCTCGTACAGCCCCTCGTCCATGTCCGACGGGCAGTCCTCACAGCGCATCAGCTTCATCTCTGCGGCTTCGAGGGTGCGCCCGCACACATGGCACCGGGCCACCTTCCTGTCGCCCCTGCGGGGTGTGGGGCCGAGCGGCTCGCGGGTGCCCGCACGGGTGCCGAACTCGATGCCTCCACGCCCCGCACTCGCGCCGCGCCCCGCCGATCCCGTCGACCCCGGCCGCAGCCCGTCGAGGAACCGGCTCGGCCTGCGGTTCGGGCGGCCGCCCGGCGAGCGGGACAGCGCCCAGGAAAGACCGAGATGGCGACGCGCGCGGGTCACGCCGACGTACAGGAGCCGCCGCTCCTCCTCGATCTGCGCGTCGGTCTTGGCGTAGGTGATCGGCATCATGCCCTCCGCGAGGCCGACCAGGAACACCGCGTCCCACTCGAGGCCCTTCGCCGCGTGCAGCGAGGCGAGGGTGACGCCTTCCACGGTCGGGGCGTGCTGTGCGCTCGCCCGCGCGTCGAGTTCCGCCACGAACGCGCTCAGCGTCGCGGTGGGCTCGGCTCTCGCGAAGTCCCCCGCGAGCCGGGCGATGGCGGCGAGCGACTCCCAGCGGTCGCGTACGGCCCCCGAACCCGCCGGCGGCTCGGTGGTCCAGCCCGCGCCGGACAGCACGGCTCTGACCTGGGAAGGCAGATCGACGGCCTCGTCGAGCCCCGCGTCGTTGTCACCGAAGCGGGCCGCCGCTCGCAGCTCATGGTGTGCCTTGCGCACCTCGGCCCGCTCGAAGAAGCGCTCGGCGCCACGCAGCTGGTAGGGCACGCCCGCGTCGGCGAGTGCCTGTTCGTAGATCTCCGACTGCCCGTTCGTCCGGAACAGGATCGCGACCTCGCCGGCCGACACCCCGGAGTCGATCAGCTCCCGGATGCGGCCCGCGGCGCCTTCGGCCTCGGCGGGCTCGTCGGCGTACTCGACGTAGGCCGGCTCGGGGCCCGCCTCGCGCTGCGAGATCAGTTCCAGGCGGTGCTCGGCGGCGCGACCGCTCGCTCGGGTCAGCACCCCGTTGGCAAGGTGCACGACCTGGGGCGTGGAGCGGTAGTCGCGGACCAGCTTGACGACGGTGGCACTGGGGTGGCGCGTGCGGAAGCCCAGCAGGTGGTCAGGGGTGGCCCCGGTGAAGGAGTAGATCGTCTGGCTGGCGTCCCCGACGACGCAGAGGCTGTCGCGCTCGCCGAGCCACAGGTCGAGCAGGCGCTGCTGGAGCGGGCTGACGTCCTGGTACTCGTCGACGACGAAGTGCTGGTACTGGGCGCGGACCTGCTCGGCGATGTCCTGCCGGTCCTGAAGGATGCCCACGGTGAGCAGCAGGACGTCCTCGAAGTCGATGACGGAGCGGTCCCGCTTGAGGGTTTCGTACGCGGAGTAGATCTGGGCGATCTCCGCGGGCTGCCGGGGCGCTTCACGTCCCGCCTTGTGCACCGCCGCGGCGTAGTCACCGGGGACGGTCTGTGTGACCTTGCACCACTCGATCTCCGCGGTCACGTCGCGCAGCTCACCGCGGTCCAGGCGCAGGCGCGAGGCGGCCGCGGCGTCGGCGACCAGCTGGATCTTGCGGTCGACGATCCGGGGCAGCTCGCCGCCGACCGCCTTGGGCCAGAAGAACTGGAGCTGGCGCAGGGCGGCGGAGTGGAAGGTGCGGGCCTGCACCCCTTCGGCGCCGAGCTGCCTGAGCCGGCCGCGCATCTCACCGGCGGCACGGTTGGTGAAGGTGACGGCGAGGACGGTATTGGGCTGGAGGATCCCCGCGTGGATGCCGTATGCGATGCGATGGGTAATCGCTCGTGTCTTGCCCGTGCCCGCGCCCGCGAGCACACACACCGGACCGTGCAGGGCCGTCGCCACGGCGCGCTGCTCGGGGTCGAGCCCCTCGAGCACCGCGTCGGCGCCGCTCGGCGGAGCCGAGTACTGGGCGCGGTCGGGGTCCTGCGGGAACAGGGTGGAGTGCGTTGCTGCTGTCACCCCGCCATGCTGCCAGGTCCGCGGGGACGGATGCGTCGCGTTGTCCACAGGTACCGACCGTTAGTCGTACCAATGCGTTCGACGTGCGGGAATGGTCGCCGCTCCGCGTACGTTCGACTCATTGCGAACACGCACCCCCCAGCCACCGAAGGAGCACGAGGAAATGCCGGGCACTGTGACGATGTACAGCACCACGTGGTGCGGCTACTGCCAGCGGCTGAAGAAGCAGATGGACCGTGAGGGCATCGGGTACAACGAGGTCAACATCGAGCACGACCCGGATTCCGCGGCCTTCGTCCAGAAGGCGAACGGCGGGAACCAGACGGTCCCCACGCTCCTCGTGGTGTCCGACAGCGGCACCGAGTCGGTCATGACGAACCCCTCGCTGGCCCAGGTCAAGCAGGCCATGGCCGCCTGAGCCGCCCGGATCTGAGCGAAAGGCCCCCGCCCGAACCCGGGTACGGGGGCTTTCCGCTGTCCACGACCGGAGCACTCACAGTGCGTCGCTGGGCTTCGGCAGGGGCTTGCCGTACCACAGCTCGATCAGCCGGGCCGCGATCGAGATCCCGTAGGGAGGCATGACCTCACCGGAGTCGAAGGCGGTCCGCAGGTCCTCGCGGGAGAACCAGCGCGCCTCGTGAATCTCGTCACCGTCCACGTTGATCTCGAAGGACGTGGCGTGCGCCATGAAGCCGAGCATCAGGCTGGACGGGAACGGCCAGGGCTGGCTGGCGACGTACTCGACGTCACCGACGACGACACCCGCCTCCTCGAAGACCTCGCGCCGCACCGACTGTTCGATGGACTCGCCGGGCTCGACGAAACCGGCGAGTGTCGAGAAACGCCCTTCGGGCCAGTGCACCTGGCGGCCGAGCAGGATGCGGTCCTGATCGTCCGTGACGGCCATGATCACGGCCGGGTCGGTGCGCGGGTAGTGCTCGGCTCCGCAGGCCTGGCAGCGGCGGATGTGGCCCGCGGCGGCGATGACGGTGCGCTCGCCGCAGCGGGAGCAGAAACGGTGCAGGCGCTGCCAGTTCTCCAGGGCGACGGCGTGCACCATGAGGCCCGCGTCCCGCTGCGAGAGGAGCATCCCCGCCTCGCGCAGTCCGGCCGGGCGGGCGGACTGGTCCATGCGTCCGGGAAGCGTGTCCTTCTGGAGCGCGAAGTAGCTCACGCCGTCCTCGTCGGTGCCCAGGAAGTAGCGATGCGCCTCCGTGAGAGGCGCTTCAAAGGCCGGGGTCATGACCAGTTCCGTCGTGCCGTCCGAGGTCTCGTCGATGAGCGCCTGACCACCCGAGACCACGAAGACGCGGGTCGTGGGGTGGCTCCACGCGGCGGCGAGCCACGCCTCGTCGAGACGGTGGTGGGCAGCGCGGTCGATTCCGCTCGGCGCGGAGAGCGAGAGGGGTCGCGTTGCGGCGAGGTCGGCGGTTCGGTCGGTCCAGGTGGTCACGAGTGCTTCCAACTCCCCCGGTGGATTGGGTGGTTCGGCGGGCGGTTCGGCGAGGTGGGTGCGCGGGGCCTCAATCAGTGTGCATCTGCCCAGCTCTCCGCGAGATCGCCCCACAGGTGGGCGGTTGTTTCGACACCCTTCATAAGGAGGTCGAGTTCGACCTTCTCGTTGGGGGCGTGCCAGCCGTCGGAGGGCACGGAGATGCCCAGGAAGAGCACCGGGGCGTCGAGGACGTCCTGGAGGTCGGCCGCGGGACCCGAGCCACCCTCTCGGGTGAAGCGGATCTTCTTCTCGAAGGCCATTCCCATGGCGCGTACGACGGACTTCAACGCCGGGTGGTCGAGGGGTGTGAGGCAGGGGCGGGTGGCGGCCCCGAACGTGATCGTGTGGCGAATCCCCGCGGGCAGTTGCTCGGCGACCCAGTCGGTGACGGCCTTCTCGATGTGGTCCGGGTCCTGCCCGGCGACCAGCCGGAAGGAGAGCTTGAGCATCGCGGAGGACGGCACGATCGTCTTGCCGCCGGGGCCCTGATAGCCACCGCCGATGCCGTTGACCTCGGCGGTGGGGCGGGCCCAGATGCGCTCCAGGGTGCTGTGCCCGGCCTCTCCGTAGGCGGCCCGGGACTTCGCCGTGCGCAGCCACTGCTCCTCGTCGAACGGGAGCTCCGCGAACAGCTCGCGCTCCCGGTCGGTGAGTTCCACGATGCCGTCGTAGAAGCCGGGGACGGCCACGCGCGCGTGCTCGTCGTGCAGCGCGGACACGAGGCGGGCGGCCGCGGTCGCCGGGTTCGGGACGGCGCCGCCGAACGAACCGGAGTGGATGTCCTGGTCGGGGCCGTACAGCTCGATCTCGCAGTCGGCGAGGCCGCGCATGCCGGTGCACACCGTGGGGGTGTCCTCGGACCACATACCGGTGTCGGAGACGATCACGGCGTCCGCCGCCAGGCGCTCCTTGCGCTCTTCCACGAGGGCACGGAAGTGCGGGGAGCCCGATTCCTCCTCGCCTTCGATGAGGAACTTGAGGTTGACCGCGGGTGCGGTGCGGCCGGTCGCGGTCAGGTGGGCACGCACGCCAAGGGTGTGGAAGAACACCTGTCCCTTGTCGTCGGCCGCCCCGCGCGCGTGGAGGCGGTTTCCGACGACGACCGGCTCGAAGGGGTCGGTCTCCCAGCCGTCCTCGCGCGCCGCGGGCTGCACGTCGTGATGCCCGTAGACGAGGATCGTGGGGGCCCCGGGGTCGCCCGAGGGCCACTCGGCGAACACGGCGGGGGCGCCGGGCGTCTCCCACACCTCCGATGTCGGGAAGCCCGTCCCGGCAAGTTTCGCGGCAAGCCAGTCGGCGCTGCGCCGCACGTCCGGTGCGTGGTCGGGCTGGGCGGACACGGAGGGGATCCGCAGCCAGGCGGCGAGGTCGTCGAGGAACGCCTCGCGGTGGTTCTCGACATACGCACGGACTGTGCTGACGGCAGTGTCAACGGGCTTGCTCATGGTCACGAGCCTATCCGCCCGCCCGAACGTGTTCGTCCGGCGGTTCCTCCACGGGCTCCGCCGGCTGCTGCGGGTCCTCCAGGAGGAGCCGCTCCAGCTCCTCCCGGCCGGGCAGCCGTCGCGGCCGGACCGTCTCCCCGGTGCGTACGTACAGGAAGGCGGCGCTCACCGCTTCCAGGGGAACGCCCTGCTGCTCGGCCCAGGCAAGCCGGTAGACAGCCAGCTGGAGGGGGTCGGCGGACTTCCGGTGGGCCGTCTTCCAGTCCACGATCTCGTACGTCGCCTCGTCGCCGTCGCCCTCCTTGTAGACGGCGTCGATACGGCCCCGGACGATACGTCCCGCGATGGCCAGCTGGAACGACGTCTCGACCCGGTAGGGAGAGCGATGGGCGTACGGGGTGCGCTCGAAGGCCTCCTTGAGTGCCTCCAGGTCGCGCTCGTCCGCGATCTCGGCATCGCTGCCGGGAAGCTCCTCGGGGTCGAGCATGGGCAGCCGCAGCTCTTCGAACCGTGCCTCGATCCAGGCGTGGAACCGGGTGCCCCTGCGGGCCGCCGGCTGCGGTGGCTGGGGCATGGGGCGGGCGAGTTCCTGGGCGAAGGCGTCCGGGTCGGCGGCCATCCGCAGCAGCTGGGACGCGGTGAGCGTGTGCGGGACGGGGACATCGCGCACGGCGGCGCGGGCGCGCAACAGCTCGCCTGTCAGCGAGTCGAGGTCGCGGTCCCAGGAGGCGATGGTGCGTGCCTCCTCCGGGGTGAGCTCCGCCTCCGGCGCGGGAGCGGGATGCGGTACGACCGGGGCCGCTCGCTCGTGCTCGGCCACGCGCGCGTAGGTGTCGGCCGGGGGTGCGGCGTCCTCGTACGGGTCGTGGTCGTCCTCGTAGGGGTCGTAGGGCGGTTCGTCATCCTCGGGCGGGGGCGGCCAGTCGGGGTCCTCGAAGGGCGGCTCGTCGAGGGTGGCGGGGTGCGACTCCGTGTGGGCGTACGCGGCCTCGGGTCCCGCGGCGCGCTCCAAGTGGGCGAGGACAGTGTGGGCGGCGGCCCGGCGGCGCGCCCGCGCCTCCTCGTCCAGCGGCAGCGGCCAGGCGTGCTCGGCCGAGTTCTCTTGGAGGGCCGGGTTCTCCTCGTCCTCCGCCGGTTCGTCCGCCCACACCTCGATCTCGCCGTAACCGGCCGCGCAGTGCTCGTACAGCGTCTGGAGGAAGTCCGACGGGCCGCGCCTGCGCTTCTGGGACGGCCCCCACCAGTGCCCTGAGCCGAGCAGCAGAGAGCGCGGACGCGTGAACGTGACGTATCCCAGGCGCAGTTCTTCCGTGTGCTGGTGGTCCTTCATATCGGCGTGGAAGGCCTTCATGCCCTTGGAGTCCCACGTCTCGATCTCGGGCAACGTGGCGCCGTCACCGCGCAGTTCGTGGGGCAGGACCTTGGCCTGCGCCGTCCACTTCTCACGGCCTTGGGTGCTCGGGAACGTGCCGTTGACGAGGCCGGGAACGGCGACGACGTCCCATTCGAGGCCCTTGGACTTGTGAGCGGTGAGCACCTTCACGGTGTCCTCGCCACCGGGCAGCGCATTGTCGAGGCCCTTCTCGTACTGCGCCGCGGTGCGCAGGAATCCGAGGAAGGCGAGCAGCGTCGCGGAGCCGTCGTTGGCCGCGAAGGAGGCGGCGATGTCGAGAAAGTTCGACAGCGTCTCGCGCCGCCGGGCCGCCAACGCGTGCGGGGACGCGGAGAGTTCGACCTCCAGGCCGGTGACCGCCAGGACACGGTGCAGCACGTCCATGAGGGGGTCGGACAACGAGCGGCGCAGCTCGCGCAGTTCGGTGGCGAGCCGGGCGAAGCGCACGCGCGCGTCCGGCGAGAACGGCAGCCCGTCGTCGTCCTCTTCGGTGCCGGTCGAGGTCTCCAGGAACGTGTCGAGCGCGTCCGCCAGCGATATCACCTCGGAGGGGTCTACCCCCTCGACGGCCGCGGCCAGGCGCCGGTCCGGGTCGTCGTCCTCACCCCCGCGCGCGTGGGAGACCAAAAAGCGGGCCCTGCGCCCGAGGAGGGCGAGGTCGCGCGGGCCGATGCGCCAGCGCGGGCCGGTCAGCAGTCGCACGAGGGAGGCGTTCGCACCGGGGTCCTGGAGGACCTCGCACATGGCGACCAGGTCGGCGATCTCCGGGAGGTGCAACAGGCCGGAGAGGCCGACGACTTCGACCGGGATGTCGCGGGCGACCAGCGCGCCCTGGATCTCGGCGAAGTCGGTCGCGGTGCGGCACAGGACGGCGATCTCTCCGGGTGCCGTTCCCGTAGCGACGAGGTGGCCGATGGAGTCGGCGAGCCAGTCGATCTCCTCGCTGTGCGTGCTCAGCAGGGCGCAGCGCACGACTCCGTCCCCCTCGGCCCCGGGGGCGGGCCGCAGGGCCTCCACGCCCGCGTGCATCGCCCGGAGCGGCTCGGCGAGCCCGTTGGCCAGGTCGAGCAGGCGGCCGCCGCTGCGCCGGTTCTCCCTGAGCGCGAAGCGGGTGGCCGGGCGCCCGTCCCCGTACGCGAAGTGGCGCGGGAAGTCGTCGAGGTTGGCGACGGAAGCGCCGCGCCACCCGTAGATCGCCTGGCAGGGGTCGCCGACCGCGGTCACCGCGTGGCCCGTCCCCCCGCCGAAGAGGCCTGCGAGCAGGATCCGCTGGGCCACGGACGTGTCCTGGTACTCGTCGAGCAGGACGACGCGGAATTCGTCGCGCAGGATCTCGCCCACCTCGGGCCGGGTGTCGGCCAGCGTCGCCGACAGGGCGATCTGGTCGCCGAAGTCGAGGAGGTCGCGCGTGCGCTTGGCCTCCCTGTAGTGCCCCACCAGCTCGGCCAGCTCCAGGCGCGCGGTGGCCGCCTCGGGCACCTTCCGCAGGTCTGCGTTGCTGAGTTTGACGCCTTCGAGGGCGCGCAGCAGCTCATGGTCGTACGCACGCAGCTTGCCGGGCTGTACGAGGTGTTCCGCCAGCTCGCCGTCCAACGTGAGCAGGTCGCTGACCAGGTCGGCGAAGGAGCGCGTGAGGGCGGGGTAGGGGCCGGGCGCTTCGCGCAGCACGCGCGCGGCGAGCTGGAAGCGCGTGGCGTCGGCGAGCAGTCGCGTCGTGGGTTCGAGCCCGATGCGCAGGCCGTGGTCGGTCAGGAGCCGGCCCGCGAAGGAGTGGTAGGTGGAGATCACGGGCTCGCCCGGGGGGTTGTCCGGATCGATGGCATCGGGGTCGGTGACGCCCGCCTTGATCAATGCCTTGCGGACACGCTCGGTCAGTTCCCCGGCCGCCTTGTTGGTGAACGTGAGGCCCAGGACCTGCTCGGGGGCGACCTGACCGGTGCCGACCAGCCAGACCACGCGGGCGGCCATCACCGTCGTCTTTCCGGAGCCCGCTCCGGCCACGATCACCTGCGGGGCGGGCGGCGCGGTGATGCAGGCCGTCTGCTCCGGGGTGAACGGGATGCCGAGCAGCTCTTTGAGCTGCTCGGGGTCGGTGAGGCGCGTGGTCACCTCATCGAGGCTAACCGGCACCACTGACAGCGCCGTCCTGTTCCTGCCCAGTGGAGGCGCACGTCACTCGACCACGTGTTTGCCCTCCGGGCGCGCGCTGCACGAGGCACGGAAGGCGCAGTGCGTGCAGTGCTGCCCGGTGGTCGGTACGAAGCGCTCGTCGAGGACCTTGCCGGCCGCGGTGGCGAGGAGGTCGCCGACCCACTCCCCTTCGAGGGGCTCTTGCGCCTGCACCTTCGGCAGGGTCTCGCCGCCGTCCTTCTTGGCGGCGCCCTGCCGAAGCTGCACGAGTTCCGCTCCCCCGGAGTGCGGACGAACTCCTTCGAAGATCTCGTCGACCACGCCTTCGTTCACGGCGAGCTGGTACACGGCGAGCTGTGGATGGTGGGCGACGTCCGCGGCGCTCGGTGTCTGCTTGCCGGTTTTGAAGTCGACCACGTAGGCGCGGCCCTCGGCGTCCCGCTCCACACGGTCCATGGAGCCGCGAATGCGCACTTCGTAGGGACCCGTTTCGAGCGTCACGTCGAAGTCGTGCTCGCTGGCGACGGGGGTGCGGCCCGTACGGTCCATGACGTGCCACTGAAGGAATCGTTCGAGCGCGGCGCGGGCGTTCTCCTTCTCCTGGGCCGACTTCCAGGGCGCGTCGAAGGCGAGGGAGTCCCACACGGAATCCAGGCGCTCCATGAGGACGGCGAGGTCGGCGGGTGTCCGCCCGGAGGCGACCTCGTCGGCCAGGACGTGCACGACGTTGCCGAAGCCCTGGGCCGCGGTGGCTGGGGCGTCGGCCTTCACCTCGCGGCCGAGGAACCACTGCAGGGCACAGGTGTTGGCCAGCTGGTCGAGGGCGCTTCCGGAGAGGACGACGGGCTTGTCCCGGTCGCGCAGCGGGACCTTGCTCTCGGTCGGCTCGTACATGCCCCACCAGCGGTACGGGTGGGCGGACGGCACGAGCGGTCTTCCGTCGTCGCTGAGCGCCGCGAGCTGGGCGAGGCGGCGTGCGGCGGCCTCGCGCAGCCCTTCGGAGACGCGCGGGTCGACCGTCGTGGCGCGCAGTTCGGCGACGAGGGCGGCCACTGCCAGGGGGCGGCGTGGGCGCCCGCTGACGTCCTTGGGTTCCACGCCCAACTCGGTCAGGAACCGGGACGGCTGGTCGCCGTCGTCGGCGGGCGCCTTCACGGCGGTGACGACGAGCCGCTCCCGCGCGCGCGTGGCGGCGACGTAGAACAGACGTCGTTCCTCTGTGAGCAGCGCCCCGGGGGTGAGGGGTTCGGCGAGGCCGTCGCGTCCGATGCGGTCGGCCTCCAGGAGCGAACCGCGGCGCCGCAGGTCGGGCCAGAGTCCTTCCTGGACGCCGGCGACGACGACGAGCCGCCACTCCAGGCCCTTGGAGCGGTGCGCGGTCATCAGGCGGACGGCGTCCGGGCGCACGGCCCGTCCCGCGAGGGTGTCGGCCGCGATGTCCTGGGCCTCGAGCTCCTCGAGGAAGTTGCGGGCGCCACGGCCTCCGGTGCGCTCCTCCGCGCGCGCGGCGACGGCGAACAGGGCGCAGACGGCGTCCAGGTCACGGTCCGCGTTGCGCCCGGCCGCGCCGCCTCGGCGGGCGGCACGTTCGAGCCGGCTCGGCCAGGGGGTGCCGTTCCACAGCTCCCAGAGGGCCTCTTCGGCGGTGCCGCCGTCGGCGAGCTTCTGGCGGGCGGTCGCGAGGAGCGCGCCGAGACGCTGCGCACCTCGGGCGTACGCCGGGTCGTGCAGCGCGAGCCGTTCGGGCTCGACGAGGGCACGCGCGAGCAACTCGTCCGAGGGCGGCGGCAGCGCGTTCCCTGACGCGCGCTCCTCCTCGCGCAGCGCACGCCCCAGGCGGCGCAGATCGGCCGTGTCCATCCCGGCGAGCGGCGAGGCCAGGAGTTCCAGGGCGGTCTCGGTGTCGAGCCGGTACGCGCCTTCCGAGGCGTCCGGGGCCTCCGAGGAGTCGGGCGCGTCCGGGGTGTCCGGGGTGTCCGCGCGTGCCACCACCTTCAGAGCCGTCAGCAGCGGCGTGACCGCCGGTTCGTGGCGCAGCGGCAGATCGTCACCGTCGATGTCGAGAGGGACGCCTGCCGCCGTGAGGGCGCGCCGCACTCCCGGAATGCCGCGCGAGCCGGCGCGCACCAGGACGGCCATGTCGCTCCACGGAATGCCGTCCTCCAGGTGGGCACGCCGCAGGATGTCCGCGATGTTGTCGAGCTCCGTACCGGACGTCGGATACGTGTAGACCTCGGCCCTGCCTCCGTCTCGCACGGCTGACAGCTCGCGGTGGGCACGCACCTTGTGCGCGGGCAGCCGGGTCAGGGGCATCCGCTGGGTGATGCGGCGCGTCGCCTCCAGGAGACCGGCGCCGGAACGCCGGGATGTGGTGAGCACCTCGACCGGGGCGGGGGCGCCGTCCGCCTGCGGGAAGTCACCGGGGAACTCCAGGATGCCGTTCACGTCCGCGCCCCGGAACGCGTAGATCGACTGGTCCGGATCGCCGAAGGCGACGAGCGTGCGCCCCCCGCCCGCGAGCGCGTGCAGCAGCCGCACCTGGGCGGGGTCGGTGTCCTGGTACTCGTCGACGAACACGGCGTCGTACTGCGTGGCGAGCCGGTCCGCGACCTCCGTGCGGCGCGCGAGGAGCACGGCGCGATGCACCAGTTCCGCGTAGTCGAGCACGCCCTGTGCGTCGAGGACGTCCAGGTACTCGGCGAGGAAGGTGGCGGCCGCCCGCCAGTCAGGGCGGCCGATGCGGCGCGCGAAGGCGTCCAGGGCGGCCGGCCCGAGACCCAGCTCCCGGCTTCGGGCGAGGACCGCGCGCACCTCGTCGGCGAAGCCCCGCGTGGTCAGGCACGCGCGCAGGTCGTCCGGCCAGCGCACATGCGCGAGCCCCGCCTTCTCCAGGCCGATCTGCCCCGCGAGCAGCTCCCGTACGGCGACGTCCTGCTCGGGCCCCGACAACAGCCGCAAGGGATCCACGAAGAGGTCCGCGTCCTGGTGGGCGCGGACCAGGGCGTAGCAGAACGAGTGGAATGTCGTCGCTTGTGGGGCGTGCGCGGCACCGATGCGCTGCGCCATGCGGTCGCGCAGTTCGACCGCGGCCTTCCGGCTGAACGTGAGCACCAGGATGCGTTCGGGGTCGGTGCCCTTGGCGATACGCGCCGAGACGGCTTCCACGAGCGTCGTGGACTTGCCCGTTCCAGGACCGGCCAGGACGAGGAGCGGCCCGTGGGCATGGTCAACCACCGCACGCTGATGTGCGTCCAGACGAGGGGGGCCCACCTGAATCGGCGGGGTACGCACCAGCCGGTACGCACCGGGGGTCCCCTGTCGAACCTGGTGCTGCGACAGGTGCCGGGTGGACGAGGAAGAGCTCACGTGGATCGCTGGTCCTGGTGGGTGTGCTGGTGGTCGAAGAGGCTTCCGCGCGAAGCGGTGGCCATGGGGTGAAGGAGGTGTCTGCCATCGACGGTGCCGTCGACGCTACGCCGTCGAGTGTGGCGGAAGCCGGGCTTCCGGCGCCTCTCCCGCACTCCTCCGGGCGCGGATGTGCCCGGTCTCACCAACGGACACAGGGCCGCCGAAGTGCCCCGCATGCCCCGTTTCCCCCATACGGGCCACCGGCACCCCACCCGCGCGCGGGATGGCCGAAGCTGTCAATTGTGAGCTTCCGTACCCGCCCGGCCGTCCCACCGCGCGCGCTTCATGTCGAGGCGTGGCAGGTGCCCTTCGGCGGCCCGGGATGCCTGACGCAAGGGCGTGCTCTCCTCTCTGTAGTGGTCGAGCGCGCGCAGCTCGTTCCCGGGCAGGAACTGCCCGTCCGCTCGCACCACGCGCCACCACGGAACCGCGCCTCCGTAGAGAGCCATCACCCGCCCCACCTGACGGGGCCCGCCCTCCTCGAGCCATTCGGCCACGTCCCCGTACGTCATGACCCGACCGCTCGGGATCAGCTCCGCGACGTCCAGGACGCGCTCCGCGTACGCGGGAAGCTCTCCCGCCGGTTCGCTCTCCTTGCTCATCCGACCCATCCTGCCGCACGGCACCGACAGCGCGGAGGGATGTACGAGAGGCGGCCGGCACAGACGCGGACGGCCAAGCCTGTCGAGTACTGCCGCTTTCTCGAATGCACCCTGATGCCCCCCTATGGCGGTGCGGCATGCCACCATCGTGCGGACGGTGACTGGTGATACGAGATCAAGAAGAGACCACGGAGCAGCAGAGCGTGCACCCCGACAAGGCGGAGGGCACCTCTGTGGCACCGGCGCGCCCTGACGAAGCGGCCGACCAGGCCCCCGAAACGAAGCACGAGCAACCGTTGCACGACCCCGACTGTGCGGAGGGCGGCGCACACGCCGAGCAGGTCGACGGGGACGAACCACTGCTCCCCGCGCGCGTGCACCGCCCCTCCGATCTCATGCGGCTCCTCGTCGGCCTGCTCGCCGTCGTCGTGATCCTGGCGATCGCGGCGTTCGCGCACGGCACGACCTCGGGCTTCGCCCAGGACATCGACAAGGGCACAGGACAGGCACCCGACCTGCTGACCAAGTTCGCGGGTCTCGCGTCGAGCATCGCCATCCTGTTGGTACCGGTCGCGTTCGCCATCGAGCGGCTCATCAAGCGCGACGGCCTACGGATCGCCGACGGAGTGCTCGCCGCGGTCCTCGCGCACGGGGTGACGCTCGCTACGGACCTCTGGGTCGCCAAGGCCGCCCCGCGGTCCATCCAGGAAGCGCTCACCACGGTGTCGCCCGGCGACATCCACGCGCTGACCGACCCGGTGCACGGTTACTTGGCGCCCGTCATCGCCTACATGACGGCCGTCGGCATGTCCCGGCGACCACGGTGGCGCGTCGTGCTGTGGGTGGTGCTGCTGCTCGACGCCTTCGCGATGCTCGTCACCGGCTACACGACACCGTTCTCGATCATCCTGACGGTCCTCATCGGCTGGACCGTCGCCTACGGAACGCTGTACGCCGTCGGCTCCCCGAACGTGCGCCCCACAGGGCAGACGCTCCTCGCCGGACTGCGCCACGTCGGCTTCCACCCGGTCAGCGCCTCCCGCGAGGAAGCCCATGAGGGCGCCACGGAGAACGGCGACCGGGGGCGGCGCTACTTCGTCACCCTGGAGGACGGCCCACCGCTCGACGTCACCGTGGTGGACCGGGAGCAGCAGGCGCAGGGCTTCTTCTACCGCGTGTGGCGACGACTGACGCTGCGCGGCATCACGCAGCGCCGCAGCCTCCAATCGCTGCGCCAGGCCCTGGAGCAGGAGGCGCTGCTCGCCTATGCGGCGATCGCCGCCGGGGCGAACGCGCCGAAGCTGATCGCGACGTCCGAGCTCGGCCCCGATGCGGTCATGCTCGTCTACGAGCACGTCGGCGGCCGGTCCTTGGACTCGCTGCCGGACGAGGAGATCACCGATGAGCTGATGCGCGACACGTGGCATCAGGTCCAGGCGCTCCAGTCACGGCGGATCGCGCATCGCCGACTGGCCGGCGACGCCATTCTGGTGGATCGTTCCGGCACCGTCGTCCTGACGGACCTGCGCGGTGGCGAGATCGCCGCTGGCGACCTGGTGCTCCGCATGGACATCGCCCAGCTTCTGACGACGCTCGGACTTCGGGCGGGCGCCGAGCGCACCGTCGCGTCCGCCGTAGGAGTCCTCGGCCCGGACACCATCGCCGACTGTCTGCCGCTGCTGCAGCCGATCGCGCTCACCCGCTCCACCAGGGCGACGCTGCGCAAGCTCGGACGTGAGCGTGCCCAGCGTGAGCGTGAGGCCGTCCTGGAGGCGTCCAGCAAGGCCAAGCAGGCGCGCATCGAGGAGACCACCCCCAGCGACGCCGCCAAGGTGTCCGTACGCGACGAGAAGAAGTCCGAGAAGGCGGAGCGACAGGCCGAGAAGCGGGCCCTCGACGAGGCCCTGGAAGAGGCCCGCGAGGAGGATCTGCTGACCCAGATCCGCCACCAGGTGCTGCGCATCCGGCCCCAGGCTCCCGTCGAACCGGCGCGCCTGGAGCGCATCAGGCCGCGCACGCTGATCAGTTTCATCGCCGGTGCGATCGGCGCGTACTTCCTGCTGTCACAGCTCACCCACATCGACTTCAGCGCGATCGTGCGCGAGGCCGAGTGGGGCTGGGTCGGCCTCGCGGTGCTGTTCTCCGCGCTCAGCTACGTAGCCGCCGCGATGAGCCTGCTCGGCTTCGTGCCGGAACGCGTCCCCTTCATGCGAGCCGTCGCGGCCCAGGTCGCCGGTTCCTTCGTGAAGATCGTGGCGCCGGCGGCAGTCGGTGGAGTGGCGCTCAACACGCGTTTCCTGCAGCGCTCCGGGGTGCGTCCGGGGCTCGCCGTGGCGAGTGTGGGCGCCTCGCAGCTGTTCGGCATGGGCAGCCACATCCTGCTGCTGCTGACCTTCGGTTACCTGACGGGGACGGAGAAGACGCCCTCCTTGTCGCCGTCCCGCACGGTCATCGCGGGCCTGTTGACCGTCGCGGTGCTCGTCCTTGTCATGACGTCGATCCCGTTCCTGCGGAAATTCGTGTCCACGCGCGTGCGCTCACTTTTCGCCGGGGTCGTGCCACGCATGCTCGACGTGTTGCAGCGGCCGCGGAAGCTGCTCACGGGCATCGGCGGCATGCTGCTGCTGACCGCCTGCTTCGTGATGTGCCTCGACGCCTCGATCCGTGCCTTCGGGGACGAGACCCAGACCACGATCAGCCTGGCCAGCGTCGCGGTGGTCTTCCTCGCCGGTAACGCGCTCGGCTCGGCTGCCCCGACACCGGGTGGCGTGGGCGCCGTCGAGGCGACCCTGACGGTGGGTCTGATCGCGGTCGGCCTCCCCAAGGAGGTGGCGGCGCCCGCGGTGCTGCTGTACCGGCTGCTCACCTTGTGGCTCCCCGTGCTGCCCGGATGGCTGTTCTTCAACCACCTCACAAGGAAGGGCGCCCTCTAGGCGACTTGGGCGACTTGGGCCTCCCGGGCGGCGAGAACCTCACTCGCACAGCCCGCAGCCCGAGCGCCCCGCACCCTGCCGCCGCAGGATGGACGCATGCCCAATCCGTCCTGGTCCCGTACCGCTGCCCTGACCGCCGCCACCCTGCTGTCCGTATCGCTCGCGGCGTGCAGCAGCGACACAAAGGACGACGTGGATCTTCCTTCCCAGTCGTTGAGCTGGAAGGACTGCCCCGCACCCGCGGAATCCCAGGGAGGTGGCGACGCGCCTTCTCCGCTTCCCGGTGGCGCCGAGTGGCAGTGCGCCACCATGAAGGCGCCACTCGACTGGGACAAGCCCAAGGGCGAGACGATCGACCTGGCGTTGATCCGCGCCAAGGCGAGCGGGGACAAGGACAAGCGGATCGGCTCGCTGATCTTCAACTTCGGCGGCCCCGGCGGCTCTGGTGTCACCACTCTGCCGGCCTTCGGATCCGAGTACGCGAAGCTGCGCACCCGCTACGACCTCGTCAGCTTCGACCCGCGTGGGGTGGGTCGCAGCGCGGGCGTCAGGTGCGAGGACGACAAACAGCTCGACGACTACTTCCAACAGGACTCGACGCCGGACGACACCGCGGAACAGAAGAAGCTCGTCGACAGCATCAAGACGTTCAACGACACGTGCGAGAAGAACTCCGACGACGTCCTCCCCCACGTACGCACCACGGACGCGGCTCGCGACATGAATCTCATGCGCCAGGTCCTGGGCGACGACAAACTGCACTACTTCGGCATCTCCTACGGCACCGAACTGGGCGGCGTCTATGCCCACTTGTTCCCCAAGAAGATGGGCCGTGCCGTGTTCGACGGCGTCGTCGACCCCACCCAGGACCCGGAGGAGGGGGCGCTCGGCCAGGCAAAGGGTTTCCAGCTCGCCCTCGACAACTACGCGAAGCACTGCACGTCCCAGGCCGAGGACTGTCCGGTCGGTGACACTCCGCAAGACGTCAAGACCAAGATCACAAAGCTGCTCGACGAGCTCGAGGAGAAGCCGATCCCGGGCGTCTTCCCGCGCGATCTCACACAGACCGCGGCGACCAACGGGGTCGCGCAGGCCCTGTACTCACAGGACTTCTGGGAGTACCTGACCGAGGGTCTCCAGCAGGCGTACAACGGTGACGGCAAGATCCTTATGGCGTTGTCCGACTCGATGAACGGACGCAACGAGGACGGCAAGTACAGCAATATCCAGGCCGCGAACATCGCCATCAACTGCGCCGACGACAAGCCCCGCTACACGTCGAAGGACGTCGAGGCGAAGCTGCCGGAGTTCCGCAAGGCGTCCCCGATGTTCGGCGACTACCTGGCCTGGGGCATGCTCAACTGCTCCGGCTGGTCCGTCGAAGGGGCCGCCGAGCACCCGGACGTCAGCGCGCCCGGCTCCGCCCCGATCCTCGTGGTCGGCAACACCGGCGACCCGGCCACCCCGTACGAGGGGGCGAAGAAGATGGTCGATGCGCTCGGCGAGGACGTGGGCGTCGAGTTGACGTACGACGGCCAGGGGCACGGGGCCTACGACAGCGGAAACAAGTGCGTGCACGGCGCCGTGAACACCTACCTCCTCAGCGGGAAGCCCCCGAACGAGCGAACGGTCTGCAAGTGATCTAGGAGTTGTCCACAGGCCGAGTCGGATGTCCGTGGACGCTCCTACGATGGCTTGACTGTCTTTCGAACGGGGGCAGTTGAGGGGGGAGGTGCCATGACGGCACAGGATTCGTGTGCGCCCGCGGGCGCACGCCCACGCTGGGGAAAAGGCGTCCGCTCGCTCGCCGTGGCCGCGGCCGTCGTCCTGACGGCCGGGCCGGTCGCGGGCTGCAGCGGCTCGGGCGAGCGTGCCGACAGAGGCGATCCGAAGCCGCCGTCGGTATCCGCCTCACGCCCCACCGACGCGGCGCCGGGCGACGGCGACACCCCCGCCCTCCCGTCATCACTCACCGACCAGCAGCTCGACTGGGGCCGTTGTCGTGCGCACGCGGACTCGCCCGCGCCCGGCTCCGACTGGCAGTGCGCGACGCTCAAGGCGCCACTCGACCATGCCGAGCCGGCCGGGCCCACCATCGACCTCGCCCTCATCCGCACCAAGGCTCGGGGCGATCGGGGTCAGCGGATCGGGTCCCTGCTGTTCAACTTCGGCGGCCCCGGCGGCTCCGGAGTGGATCTACTGCCGGCCCTCGCCCCGCAATACGCGAAGCTGCGTGAGCGCTACGACCTGGTGAGCTTCGATCCGCGCGGCGTCTCGGAAAGCCGCGGACTCCGCTGCCGAAGCGACAAGGAGACGCAGGCGGCCGAGTCCATCGACCTCACCCCGGACACCAAAGCGGAGGAGACGGCGTATCTCCAGGATGCCGTCGCGTTCGGCAAGGGTTGCAGCAAACAGGCCGGCACACTGCTCGCCCATGTGTCGACCACCGAGGCCGCGCGCGACATGGATCTGATGCGTCAGGTCCTCGGTGACAAGAAGCTGCACTACATGGGCGTCTCCTACGGCACCGAACTGGGCGGCGTCTACGCCCACTTGTTCCCCGGCAACGTCGGCCGGCTCACCTTGGATGCCGTGGTCGATCCGACCGCGGGACGCGTCGGGCAGGCCGAGAATCAGGCTCGCGGATTCCAGCGGGCCCTCGACAACTACTTCAGGTCACGCGGCAAGGATCCACGGCAGGGCGCGCGTGAGATCACCGCGCTCCTCAAGAGGCTCGACGCGAACCCCCTACCCGCTCCGGGCGGACGTGAGTTGAACGAGTCACTCGCGACGACCGGCATCGCGGTCACCCTGTACAGCAAGAACAGCTGGCCCGCACTGACGCGAGGCCTGCGGGACGCGGAGCAGGGTGCCGGCACCGCCCTGCTCTCGCTCGCCGATTCGTACAACGACCGTGCGGCGAGCGGGCGTTACGGCACGGCGAGCCACTCCCAGCGGGCGATCTCCTGCCTCGACGACAAGGTGCGTCCCACGGCGCGGGAGACGAAGAAGCGGCTCGGGAAATTCCGGGAGCTCTCGCCCGTGTTCGGGCCGTACATGGGCTGGGACACGGCGGGTTGGTGCCACGGCTGGCCGGTCCCGGGCCAGTGGGACGATCCGGATGTGAGCGCGCGGGGCGCGGCGCCGATTCTCGTCGTGGGCAACACCGGCGATCCGGCGACTCTTTACGAAGGGGCGCGCCGCATGGCCGACGAGTTGGGCGCGGGCGTCGGCGTCGAGCTGACGTGGAAGGGCGAGGGGCACGGGGCGTACGGCTCGGGCAGCACCTGCGTGGACGGAGCGGTCGACGCGTATCTCCTGGAGGGGCGAATACCGCACGACGGCAAGGTGTGCTCCTGACCGCGAGCGTCCGCCCGGATACGACGGACGGGCCTCGCGCACAGTGCGCGAGGCCCGTCCGATCAGCTCACAGCGACCGAGCCGAGGCTCAGTAGACCGGCTTGTCCGGCTCGATCTGGTTGACCCAGCCGATGACGCCGCCGCCGACGTGCACGGCGTCCGAGAAGCCCGCGGACTTCAGCACCGCGAGAACTTCCGCACTGCGGACACCCGTCTTGCAATGCAAGACGATTTTCTTGTCCTGCGGCATGCTCTCCAGGGCCGTGCCCATGAGGAACTCGTTCTTCGGAATCAGCTTGGCGCCCGGGATGGAGACGATCTCGTACTCGTTCGGCTCGCGAACGTCGATGATCTCGATCTTCTCGTCGCCGTCGATCCACTCCTTGAGCTGCTTGGGAGTGATCGTGGAACCGGCGGCAGCCTCCTGCGCCTCATCGGACACGACGCCGCAGAAGGCCTCATAGTCGATGAGCTCGGTGACCGTCGCGTTCGGGCCGCAGACCGCGCAGTCGGGGTCCTTGCGGACCTTGACCTGGCGGTACTGCATCTCGAGGGCGTCGTAGATCATCAGGCGGCCGACCAGCGGGTCGCCCACGCCGGCCAGGACCTTGATCGCCTCGGTGACCTGGATGGAGCCGATGGACGCGCACAGCACGCCCAGGACACCGCCCTCGGCGCAGGAGGGGACCATGCCGGGGGGCGGGGGCTCCGGGTACAGGCAGCGGTAGCACGGCCCGTGCTCGGACCAGAAGACCGAGGCCTGGCCGTCGAAGCGGTAGATGGAACCCCACACGTAGGGCTTGTTGAGCAGCACGCACGCGTCGTTGACGAGGTAGCGCGTCGCGAAGTTGTCGGTGCCGTCGACGATCAGGTCGTACTGGCTGAAGATGTCCATCACGTTCTCGGCTTCGAGCCGCTCTTCGTGAAGGATCACGTTCACGTACGGGTTGATGCCGAGGACCGAGTCCTTCGCGGACTCCGCCTTGGACCGACCGATGTCGGCCTGGCTGTGGATGATCTGGCGCTGCAGGTTCGACTCGTCGACCTCGTCGAACTCCACGATGCCGAGCGTGCCCACGCCCGCAGCGGCCAGGTACATGAGGGCCGGCGAGCCAAGGCCACCGGCGCCCACACAGAGCACCTTGGCGTTCTTCAGCCGCTTCTGCCCGTCCATCCCGACATCGGGGATGATCAGGTGGCGGGAGTACCTGCGGACCTCGTCTACGGTGAGCTCAGCAGCTGGCTCGACCAGGGGTGGCAGCGACACGGGGACTCCGTTGGTCGGTATCTACGTACGGTTGTTCCGTCTGCAACACTGCCACGCCCTCCTTCATTCCGAGACACCGCGTCCGATGCGCGAGACGATTTCGTCCCAGTAGCCGGGCATCCCCTCCCAGGGGTCGGTGGAGCCGTCCCGGTCGGTGTGATCGGTGAAGTAGATCGTGCCCGCGCCTTGCCAGCGCGCGATGCGCAGCGCCTCTTCGAGGTGGCCGAGGGGCATGCCGTGGACGAAGTGGCAGAACCGCTCAGGCGGATAGTCGGCGGTCCACTCGGCGACCTGGGACCAGCGGTAGTCGCTCCAGGGGCCGGAGAAGGTCACCAACTGGTCGGCGCTCTCGGCGTATCCGGGGTACGGGTGGGTGCCGTGGTTGAACACGAGGTGCGCGTCGTCGACGAGGGCGCGCAGGGTCGTGGCGGCGCGCCGGACCTCGGGGAGCGCGGCCCGCTCGGTGGGGCAGCGGTCGAAGGAGAAGCCGTCCACCTGGTACCAGTCGAGGAAGCGGTGGGCGTCGGAGACGAGTTCACCGAAGGCGCGGGCGCCATGGATCAAGTCCAAGTGACCAAGGACACGCACCCCGGCCTGCCGGAGCCGCCCCGCCGCCTCCAGGCAGTGCTGGTCGGGACGGGCTCCCGGACCATTGGCGACATTAAGAACAACCCAGTGCAAAGGCGTTGCGGGACGGGTGAGTTCGGCCCATTCCGCGGGTGCGACGAGGGGGTGCGCGAAACCGGGGATGCCAAAGCCGAGTCGTACGTCGGTGCTCGACAGGCCGGTCGCGGTCGGAGTCAGATACGGCATGCCGCCTCCATCCAGATGTCGGCGAGGGACTCTTCGAGGTTGATGCGGGGACGCCAGCCGAGCCGGTCGCGGGCCGTGCGCACGTCGGCCTGCTGCCAACTGCCGCAGCCGTCGGGGTACGGGTACGCGCTCGGCCCGGGGGGCATCCCGTGGTCCGATTCGGTGCGGGGGTGGCCTACGGATGTCCGCATCCCGACAGCGGGGCCGTCGAGTTCATGGAGAGATCCGCCGAAACCGGCGACGCGGGCGAGCACGGCGGCGGCGTCACGCAGTCGCACGGCGCGGCCCGAGCCGATGTTGATGACGCCCTGCGCGGCGGAGAGCGATGCGGCGTGCACGGCGCGCGCCACGTCTCGTACGTCGATGAAGTCGCGCTGTGCGCCGAGACCGCCCAGCTTCAGTTCGCCGTCGCCGGCCTGCATCGCGCGGCGCATCGCCTCGGCGAGCCGGCCGAGCGGGGATCCGGCCGGGGTGCCGGGCCCTGCGGGCGAGAAGACGCGCAGGACGACGGCGTCGAGGCCGGATCCGAGGACGAGTTCGGTGGCGGCGAGCTTGCTGACGCCGTACGGGCCGCCGGGGCGGGGCACCGCGTCCTCCGCGGTGGACGAGCCGGGCTGCGAGGGCCCGTACTCGGCGCCGCAGCCGATCTGCACGAGGCGGGCGCCGCAGCCGCTGCGCCGAAGGGCCTCGCAGACGGTGGCGACGGCGACGGTGTTGTGCCGGGTGAGTTCGCGGGCGCCGCCGCGGGTGGCGCCGGCGCAGTTGATGACCACTCCGGGGTGGACGGCGTCCAGGAAGCGGGTGAGTGCGCCGGGGCTGCCGGTGGCGAGGTCGAAGCGGACGTCGGCGTCGTCGCCCCGGCCGAGCGTGGTCAGCTGCACGGCGGGGTCGGCCAACAGGCGGTCGGTGACGAAGCGGCCCAGATACCCGTTGGCTCCGATCAGCAGAACCCTCATCGGGTGCCTCCCAGGGATCGCGCTCCGGTCCCTCGGAGCGCTCCGAGGGCGCCGCGCACTCCGCGCGCCGCGCGCGGGGCGCACCGGTCGTGGATTCCGCGCTGCCCGTGAGGTCCGGAGTATCCGGCGTATCCGGCGCCTCCGGGAGGAGGGGTGGTCATCTGGCGTTCTCCTTATGAGGGTTGCCCTGGGTCTTCGGGTGGGCCCGCGGTGTCGGCCCCGCGGGAAAGGGGTGGTCCTGGTCATCCGGCGAGCGCCGGCCGCGGTGGCACGGCGTGCTCTACGGAGGCGGCGATGCCGCGGATGGCGGTCATGGCGCCCAGCCGATCGGGGCCCCCGCGTTCGCGTGGGCGGAGGCCCGGGTCAGGGTGCGGGTGGCGTGCACGAGGAGGACGAGGGCGGCGACGGCGCAGGCGACCGTCGGCACGACGCCCGCGCCGACCACGTCGACCGCGGTCTCGACGGGCACGCCCAGGACGTCGCAGCCGGGCAGTCGTGCGGCGAAGACCGTGGCGACGGACAGGACTTCGACGGCGACGGCGGCGCCCAGCGCGACAGCAGGGGCGTGCGTACGGCGGTGCGCGGCGAGGAGGCGGGCGAGCAGCAGCAGAACGCCCAGGGCGCCCGTTCCGGCGTAGTCCACCTTCTCGTCGAGTACGGCACCGGCCGGCACGAGGAGCGCGACGAGGGCGAGGGCGAACAGGGCCACGGCCCCGAGGAGCAACGGGCGCGCGGATGCGGCGAATTCGGCGAGCCCGCGGCTCGCGGCGAGGCGGCGCCGCGCTCCGCCCGAGAAGAGCTGGGCGCACCAGGTGGCCGGTGCCACGGCGACGGCGAGCGCGACCAGTGGCGCGGTCGCGGGGGCCCAGGGCTCGTCGGGACCGCCCGCGAGCGCGGCGTCGAGGAGGCCGTCGCCGAGGAGGGCGTACGCGAGCAGCCAGCAGGACCACAGTCGGGCCGAGGGGGCGGAGGGGCCGTCGATCGCACGCAGCGGCCCGTGGCGCAGTGTCGCGCGCAGGGCGGCGAGGGTGGCGAGCACGCCGATGAGGGCGATGACCAGGCGTGCGGTGCCCGCAGTGGCGTGCACGCCGAACAACGTGAGCGCGCAGACGGTGCCCGGCAGCAGCGCGAGCCCGGCCCACAGGCCGCGCACGCCGGCGGCGGGACGGGCGGCCTCGACGACGGGTTCGTGCGGGTCGCCGTCCCTCGACGCGCGGGCGTACATCTCCTCGGCGAGCGAGAACACGTCCTTGTGGCGGAAACGGGCGGCGGTCCTGTCGGTGACGCCGTGGGCCTCGAGCCCCGCGGCGATCTCCAGCGGGTCGACGGCCCGCTCGCACAGTTCACGGTGCCGGTGCATCAGCCCCTTGACCGGATCGGCACCGGACCGGCGGTGGCCGGAGCGGAAGGCGGCGCCGCGGGAATCGGCGTCACGGGGGCCGGTGCCGCGCGGACCGACGATCCGGGCGACATCGGCACGGTGGGCGGCCTCCGTACGGGATTCGTCGTCACGGAAGTCGGCGCCACCGGAAGCCCCGTCACCGGGTTCGACATCACTCCGCGCCACGTCGCGCGACTCCGCATCGCGGGGCCCGGTACCGAAGAACTCATCGACACCAGCGTCGGCACCAGCAACGGCTCCGTCGCCACCCGCATCGCCCACGCCGCCCCCGGCTTCGAGGGCTGGCGACCGCCACGCAGTGGGATCACGCAGCAATCCCACGTCCAGGTCCTCCAAATCCTCCACGTCCACGTCGGCCTGGTCCGTGGCAGCCGGGTCACCGTCCACCTCGCCGTCGGTACCGACACCGGCACCGCCGCCACGCGCGCCCAGCGCCTCCGCCGACCCGGAGCCCCACGCTCCGGCGCTCACCGGTACTCGGGGCGCATCGGCGTCGCCCCCGGTATCGGTGTCGCCGAACGCGGCGCGCTCACTCGTGCGTTCGCTGATACGCCCGGTCATCCGTCCGCCTCCCCGCAGCCCTGCGTCATCCCTGCCAACTGCTCCCGCGCACCGCCATCGGCTCCCCAACTGGTCCCGGCTGCGCCGCCCCGGTCACCCGTGCTCTGCGTGGTCCAGCGGCCCGGCACATGGGCCTCCGGCGGGTAGGCGAACGGCAAGGGGGCGCCCGCGTCGTCGACAACGTCCCGGCGTACCGGGCAACGCGAGACGATCTCCAGGTAAATGCTGTGAAATGCCGTGATGTTCTGTTCGGCGGTGAACAGCTCCAGGGCGCGCGCCCGCGCCGCCGCACCGAGCCGTTCGCGCCGTGCGGGGTCGCGCAGCAGCGCCACGCAGGCCTCGGCGAGCGCGCGGGGGTTGCGCGGCGGTACCACGAGCCCCGTGCCACCGATCACCTCGACGACGGCACCCGCGTCCGTGGACACCGTCGCGCGCCCGCAGAACATGGCTTCGACCAGACTGACCGGGAAGCCTTCGACGACGCTGGACAGGACGACGACGCCACAGGAGCCGTAGACATCGGCGAGGTCGGGGGCCTCAGGGGCGCCCAACTCCTCGAAGGAGACGGGGTTCTCGCCCACGGCGTGGATGCCGTCCGCCTCGTCCGGGAAGAGCTGTGCGGCGAGCGCCTTGCAGTGCCCGAGATACAGCGCGGCCTCACGGTCGGCCGCGAGATCCGAGGCGTCCGCCCCGCCACCGCTGCCGCCGTGCCCACCGCTGCCACCGTGCCCACCGAGGGCCCTGCCGGAGACGAACCCGTCGGCCGGCCAACCGCCGCCACCCACAAGACCCGCGCCCGCGGCAGCGCCCGCTCCGGCCCCCGGAACCGACCCCGCCTCCGGCACCCCCACGATGCGCAACCGGGCCTTCGGCTCTTCCTTGCGGATCTCGGCGAACGCGTGCAGCAGGGAGATGAGGTCCTTGGAGGGGTCGACGCGCCCGACCCAGACGACGGTGTCCGGATCGCCCGGCCCTTCCCGCTCGCCCACCTCGGCGAAGTGGCCGGACTCCATGCCGGGGTGAATGGTGCGCAGCTTGGCGCGGTCGGCACCGCACCGCTCCTGCCAGCGCCGCGCGTGCGCGTTTCCGGGGGTGATCACGGCGGCCTGCCGGTAGACCTCGGCTGCGAGCCGGCCGTGGAAGGCGGCGAGGAGCGCGCGCACCGGCGCACTCAACTCGGCGTCACCCGCGGCGATGTACCGGGCCCTGAGCTGCACCCCGTACTCCGTGACGAGCAGCGGCACCCCGTAGAAGTGTTTGGCGATCAGGCCGGGCAGGGCGGCCGCGCCGCCGGAGGCCGCGTGGCAGAGATCGACGGACGCGAGCCCGCCCCCTCCGGACAGCCCCGTGGAGAACCTCGAAGACGAAGAGGACGAGGAAGAGGAAGAGGACGACGAAGAAGCCGCAGAAGACGAAGCCGCAGAAGAACCCGAGGACATCCCCGACGGGGAAGCCGAAGCCCCCGACGCCTCCTCCGACACCGAACCCGCCGAGCGACCCGAGGCATCGAACCCGGACCCGTCCTCGTACCAGTCCAGCGACAGCGGCCGCAGTTCACGCTCCACGTGCGCGGCGAAGGAGAGCAGGTCGGGCACGCGGGCCGCGCGCACGGCTCGGAGCGCGCCGGGCGCACGGCAGGCGCGCTCCAGGATGCGTACAGCGGCCTCGGAACGCAGGGAGATACCAAGGCCGCCTTCGTCGCGGGCGAGTTCGGCAAGCCCGTACAGCGCGTTGGCGAAACGGTCCGCCTCGCTCGACCCCGTGTCGTCGGACCCCGTGTCGTCCGACGTCGCGTCGGCCGACACCACGGCCTCGACCAGCTCCCGGTACAACGTGGCGAACCGGCGCCGGGCCCGCCGCCCGAACGCGCCGTCGCGCGCGCCGTTCTCGCTCCAGGCCCCCGCCGCCCACATCGGCGCTGTCCGCACGCGCATGACCTGGGGCGGCAGTTCGAGCCACCCCGCGTCCTCCTGCTCCTGGCTGGTGGCGAGCGCGTAGATGTCGAAATCGTGCTGCCCGAGCCCGCGCACGAGCCGGTCGCACCAGAGTCTGGCCTCACCGTTCACATACGGATAACCACCCTCGGTAAGCAGTCCGATGCGCACGCATACACCCCCGATCTCCCGTACAGGGAGCCACCGTTGGGTTGGCGGCTCGCAGCGGGACGAACGTATGCGGACATGCCGGTGGCGTGATGGACGGTTGTCCATCACGCCACCAAAAGGGGTGAACGGGCGTAACTTTCCCGCACGCGCGACGTTCAGTCGCGCTAAGAGATCAAACGGCTACGTTTAGCTACGTAGCGTCAACCCTTGGGATAGACCCACGGGTTGGGCTTGCACGTGATCCCGTCGGCTGTCAGGAACTTGGTCTGCTGCTGCATGACCGGCGCGAGCGAGCCGGCCCGCGAGCAGCTCACGTGGTTGTAGCCGAGCCGGTGTCCGACCTCGTGGTTGATCAGCATCTGCCGGTACGGGTGGATGGCGGTGTCGCCGAGCACGTCGTCGTACGTCTTCGAGCCCTGGGCCCACCGGTACGCGTTGATCATCACGCGGTCGGTGGCGGCGGAGTCGCACGACACGTTGTCCTCCGTGGTGTCGAGGCCGGATTTGGCGCACCAGTCGGCCGTCGTGCCCGGGCTCGCGAGCGTGATCACGAAGTCCGGCTTCCCGGAGGAGACCCGTTCGAAGGTGCGGGCGTTGTCGTGGGCCCAACTCCGCTTGTCGTTCAGGGTCTTCTGCACCGCCTGCGAGAACAGCGTCCCGTCGAGCCCGAGCCCCTTCTCCACGTCGACGCGGTAGCGGAACTTCTGCCCGCTGCCCGGCGCCTTGTCGGTTCCGGGGATCGTCGCGAACGCACCGGATGCCTTCAGATCCGTCGCGAGCGGGTACTTCTTGGCCATCTTCTGCCCGTACGTCGCCGGGGCGGGCTTCGCGGTCTCCTTCGGGACGGCCCGCTGGTCCGTGCGCGAGGCGGAGCCGCCGCCCGGGCGACCGCCCTCGGCGGCCTGCGCCTGCGCGTCACTCGCGGAGCCGCCGTCCTTGTCGGCGACCTGCCCCGCGACGACGACGGCGAGCACGGTGGTGACGGCCGCGGCAGCGATGCCCGTGAAGGTCATGCCCCTGCCGCGCTTCTCGCGCCCGCCGCCGGACTCGACCGGCGCCCGGTCCTCCGGCGGCACGGGCGGCTCGGCGTCCCACTCGGCCACGCGCGCGTACGGGTCCGCATCCGCGGGGGTGTTGGAACCCACAGGGGCATCGGAGCCCACAGGGGCGCCGAAACCAGCGGAGGCACCAACACCCGCCGGAACGTCGAAACCAGCAGAGGCATTGCCACCCGCAGGCGCATCGAACGCGTCGATGTAGTCCTGCCTCGGGCGCCTGCGCCCCGGCGCACCCTGACCCGACGCGCCCTGGCCTGGCGCGCCTTGCCCCGGCGCACCCCGGTCTGGCGCACCCCGGTCTGGCGCCCCCGGCTCCGCCCGCTCCCGCCGCGGCCGCAGCCCCGGTAGGGCCGAGTCCTCGGGGGCCGACGGACCGTGCTCGGGGCCGCGTGCCGACGCGACGGGGCCCGCGACCGGCGGCACGGACGCGCCCCAGCCGCCGCCCGACTCGCGCGACTCGGGGTGGCCGCCACGCACCGGCCCGGCCCCCGGACGCGCGGAAGTGTGCCCCGAGAAGGGGGGACGCCCGGCCGCCGACGGCGGGGTCGGCGCGGGCGGCGCCTCGGCCGGCCCCCTTCGCCTGCGCCCGGTGCCTACGCCCCGCCCCGACGGGGCGTGCGTCTCGGCCTCCACCTGCACGTTGACGGCATCCTCCGCACCGTCTGCCGATCCTCGGCGGCTATGCCGTCCCACAGGCCGCCTCAGCTCCCCAATGTCGTGTGGTCGTCGGTGCCGGACCCGTCACTCGCGGCGTCACCGACACTACTGGCGCTCCCGCGCCTCTTGTCCAACGCTTCGGTGTCGGCGAGGAGTTCCCTGAACGCCGTCGCGACCGTCCGCGGGTACTCCATCATCGCGACATGCCCCGCGTCCGGGAGCGTGAGCAGCCTCGAGTCCCGGAACGCACGTGCCGCGCGGGCCGCCATCCGGTACGAGACCAGCAGGTCACGCCCTCCGTAAATGAGCTGCGTCGGTGCGAGCACGCGCTCAGCCTGCCGCCAGAGGCTGTGCTGCCCGCCGAGCGTGTACGCGTTCACGACACCGCGCGCGGAGCGGGCCATCGCATCCCAGAAGTACGGCAGTTGGAGCCGCCGCTCCATTTCCTCGACGGCGACCCTGAAGCCCTCGGGCGTGACCCGGTTCGGGTCTCCGTAGCAGAGGGCCATGACGCCGCGCACCCGCTGCTCCGGTGTCCACTCCTTCGTCAGGCGCGTGAAGAGCGGGGCGACGCCGGGCACCGCGAGCAGGCCGGTCGGCAGGGCGGTGCGCTGCACCCGGATCTCCGGCAGCGCGGGCGACACCAGGGTCAGCGTGCGGACGAGATCGGGACGCGCGGCGGCCACGCGCGTGGCGACGGCCCCGCCCAGCGAGTTCCCGAAAAGGTGCACAGGGACGCGACCCTGTGCGTCGAGATAACGGATGACCCCGCGCGCGTGCCCGGTCACCGAGTAGTCACTGTCGTCCGGTGGCGGCGAGTCGCCGAAACCCGGCAGGTCGACCGCCTCCCCGTCGACGACGTCCTCGAGCAGCGGCATCAGCGCCGACCAGTTCTGCGAGGAGCCGCCGAGCCCGTGCACGTACAGCGCGGGCGGCAGCCCCTCGCGCGCTCCGGGACGGGACCGGACCGACAACGTCAGCCCGGGGAGCCCGACGGATCGCACGTGCTCCCCCTCCGCGACTTCGACGGCGCCCGGCGTGGGCGTCGCGGCGGCGATGACGGCAGGCACGCGCGGCGACTCGGTCGAAGACATGCGACATATGTTACGAGACGATCACACAGTGGATCGCGTGTTCGCCGTCACAGTCCAAAACGCGGCCTGGCCGGGCGGGTTCGCCCAGGAGGCCCCGCGCCACTCAAGAGATCGCCAAAAGATCGCATAGCGCCCCGATCGGGTGTCTCCTACGCTCGATATCAGGGCACCCGTCCACGCACGGACAGGTGAGGAAGGGAGCCACCGATGACGGTCGACCCGAGCGACCCCGAGGCCTTCGCCGATCACAGCCCCGCCGAGGCGGGCGTGGAGACCCCCGAGGCCGACACCGTGGAGCAGCACACGGACCTCGCGCCCGAGCAGGACGACGAGCCCGACACGCAGGCCGACCCGGACACCGCGAACGAGGCGGACCGGGCGGAGCAGGCCCGCGTCGTCGCGATCGACGAGGACGACTACC
This sequence comes from Streptomyces sp. NPDC002754, assembly GCF_053592315.1. Taxonomy (NCBI): domain Bacteria; kingdom Bacillati; phylum Actinomycetota; class Actinomycetes; order Kitasatosporales; family Streptomycetaceae; genus Streptomyces; species Streptomyces sp. NPDC002754. The sequence continues at coordinate 65,851 of NZ_JBSFVM010000010.1, read as the reverse complement.
GATGAGCGGTGCGCCACGATCCACCCATTTGTGACCACAGATGTGACATCGGGCTCACTACATGCGGTTTTCACAGCAGTCCGGTCCGTGAAATTCTGCGCTCGTACCGCGCACATCAGGGTTACTCAAAAGTACGATGGCGTCGCGGCGCACACCGCACACGGACAATCTTGGGAGGCGGCGTGACAGCCATCGAGCAGACGGAGGCAGCGCGCCCCAAGGGCACACGCCTACCGCGCCGTGCCCGTCGCAATCAGCTTCTGGGTGCGGCCCAGGAGGTTTTCGTCGCACAGGGGTACCACGCGGCCGCGATGGACGACATCGCCGAGCGGGCCGGCGTCAGCAAGCCGGTGCTCTACCAGCACTTTCCCGGCAAGCTCGAGCTCTACCTGGCGCTGCTCGACCAGCACTGCGAGTCCCTGCTGCAGTCGGTCCGCACGGCGCTCGCCTCCACGACGGACAACAAGCAGCGCGTCGCGGCGACCATGGACGCCTACTTCGCGTACGTGGAGGACGAGGGCGGCGCGTTCCGGCTCGTCTTCGAGTCGGACCTGACGAACGAGCCGGCGGTGCGCGAGCGCGTCGACCGGGTCAGCCTGCAGTGCGCGGAGGCGATCTCGGACGTGATCGCGGAGGACACGGGCCTGTCCAAGGACGAGTCGATGCTTCTCGCGACGGGCCTCGGCGGCGTCTCGCAGGTCGTCGCGCGCTACTGGCTGTCCAGTTCGAGCCCGGTCGAGCGCGACACGGCGGTGCAACTCCTCACCTCGCTCGCCTGGCGCGGCATCGCGGGCTTCCCGCTGCACGGCGCGGAGCAGAACTGAGCACGCGCGCACGCGGCACGGCCACACGGCTCACTTTGTTCCCGTCTGGCTGTTCGCTCTTGGCGTGCAGCCGTGGCGTCGGGACTCTCGCCCGGCAGGGCTAATCTTTGCTGGGTACAGCGCGGTCATCCGCGCACATCACGGATCGTCGGAGGGACAAGGCCGTGGAGGTCAAGATCGGCGTGCTGCACACGCCCCGCGAGATCGTTCTGGAGAGCGACCAGTCCGCCGAGGAGGTCGAGAGCGCGGTGTCCGCGGCGCTGTCCGGCAAGTCCCAACTCCTCTCCCTGAAGGATGAGAAGGGCCGGAAGGTCCTGGTCCCCGCCGAGCGCCTCGCCTATGTCGAGCTCGGCGAACCGTCGACGCGGAAGGTGGGCTTCGGCCCGCTGTAGAGCCTCCCGGAGGGGACGGGCGGACAGTACGTGAAAGGCCTGATGGCGCAGCTGCCATCAGGCCTTTTGCATGTTCACAGCGAGCGCACAGCCGATCCTCGCGCGGAGGGTTGCGTCCGGGAGGCCAGGGGTAGACCGGCTACGTCCGAAGTGCACCCACCGGCCGCGCGGGAGGTATCCGCACCATGCTTCTCGAAGCTCTCGGCTCCGTACTGCTCGGCATGGCACTCGCCCTCGGGGCGGGCCACCGACTGCCGCACAGGCTGCCGTCACGCACGCTCGTGCTGCCGACCGGCGTCGCGGGCGCCCTCGTCGGGGCGTTCGTCACCCACAGCGCGCTGGGTCCTGACCATGCGATCGCCACGCTCGTGGGCGCGGTCGTGATGTCCGTGGCCCTGCTCTCGCTGCTGCTGCGCCCCACCCGGGGCAGAGCGCAGCAGCTGACTCCGTATGCGTGGACGAAGTAGCGGCAGAAGAACCGAACGACCAGAAGAAGTCGTCAGCGCGTCGTCAGGCGGCGAGCCCGAGCGCCGCCATGCGCTTGGTGTGCGCCTCGGTGATCCGCGAGAACATCTTGCCGACCTCGGCGAGGTCGAACCCGTCGGCCACGCCCCCGACCAGCATCGTCGACAGCGCGTCCCGGTCCGCGACCACCCGCTGCGACTGCGAGAGCGCCTCCCCCATGAGCCGCCGCGCCCACAGGGCGAGCCGGCCGCCCACGCGCGGGTCGGCCTCGATCGCGGCGCGCACCTTCTCCACGGCGAACGACGCGTGGCCGGTGTCGTCGAGTACGGCGAGGACGAGCGAGCGGGTCTCCGAGTCGAGGCGGGCCGCGACCTCACGGTAGAAGTCCGACGCGATCGCGTCGCCTACGTATGCCTTGACCAGACCCTCCAGCCAGTCCGACGGGGCGGTCTGGCGGTGGAAGCCGTCGAGTGCCTCGACGAACGGGTCCATCGCGTCGGTCGGCTCGATGCCGACCGCCGAGAGCCGGTCGCGCAACTGCTCGAAGTGGTGGAACTCGGCGGACGCCATCTTGGCCAGCTCCGCCTTGTCTCCCAGCGTCGGCGCCAGCTTCGCGTCCTCGGCGAGCCGCTCGAACGCCGCCAGCTCTCCGTAGGCGAGCGCGCCCAGCAGGTCGACAACGGCGGCGCGGTAGTTCTCGTCCACGGCCGCGGTGGCCCAGTCCTGGGCGGCGATACCGGTGAGCACGGGGGTTTCTTCGGCGGTCGGCGTGGCGTTGTCAGGCGTCTCCATGAAGCGCACAATAGCCCGCTCTCCCCGTCGCGGAAGGCCCTGGTCAATGAGTGTGACGACGGCTACGTGACCCATTCGGCCATCGCACATGCGCGATTCCGGGGTATGGTGGTAAAGAGCCCGCCGAGTGCAAGGCGCCTCCAAGGTGCTTATGCGCACTTTCGGACGGGCCTCATGAATGAGGATGCCCGGTCGGAGGCCCGATCGGCTCCGACCTGACAGCCCTCCGGGTCGTACGTCACAAGACGTACGGATCTGAGGAGGGGCCCTCAGCGGCACGAGCGCTCGAGCGTCGGCAGTGGTCCCGCGCCATCCGGTCCACCCGATCCCCGCAGACCGCGGCTCGAGTCCGGTGTACCGACCGGCACGGTCACGACCCCCGCGTTCGCCTCGCGCCGCACCTCACAGAGTAGGCAACACCCTGACTACGCAGACTTCGACGTTCCGCCAGCTCGGCATTCTCTCCGAGACGGCAGAGGCCCTTGAGGCCGTCGGCATCATCAACCCTTTCCCCATCCAGGAGATGACCCTCCCCGTCGCCCTCTCGGGCTCGGACGTCATCGGCCAGGCCAAGACCGGCACGGGCAAGACCCTCGGTTTCGGCCTCCCGATCCTGGAGCGCGTCACCGTCCCCGCGGACGTCGAGTCCGGCCGGGCCAAGCCCGAGCAGCTGACCGAAGCGCCGCAGGCCCTCGTCGTCGTCCCGACGCGCGAGCTGTGCCAGCAGGTGACCAACGACCTCCTGACCGCCGGCAAGGTGCGCAATGTGCGCGTCCTCGCCATATATGGCGGTCGTGCGTACGAGCCCCAGGTCGAGGCCCTCAAGAAGGGCGTCGACGTCGTCGTCGGTACGCCCGGCCGACTGCTCGACCTGGCCGGCCAGAAGAAGCTGGACCTCTCGCACGTGAAGGCGCTCGTCCTCGACGAGGCCGACGAGATGCTCGACCTGGGCTTCCTGCCCGACGTCGAGAAGATCATCAACCACCTTCCTGCGAAGCGCCAGACCATGCTGTTCTCGGCGACCATGCCGGGCGCCGTCATCGGCCTGGCCCGCCGCTACATGTCGCAGCCCACGCACATCAGTGCCACCTCGCCGGACGACGAGGGCGCGACCGTGCGCAACACCGCGCAGCACGTGTACCGCGCGCACAACATGGACAAGCCCGAGATGGTCTCGCGCATCCTTCAGGCCAACGGCCGCGGGCTGACGATGATCTTCTGCCGGACGAAGCGGACCGCCGCCGACATCGCTGAGCAGCTGCAGAAGCGCGGCTTCGCCTCCGGTGCCGTCCACGGTGACCTCGGGCAGGGCGCGCGCGAGCAGGCGCTGCGCGCGTTCCGCAACGGCAAGGTGGACGTCCTCGTCTGCACCGACGTCGCCGCGCGCGGCATCGACGTCGACGACGTGACGCACGTCATCAACTACCAGACGCCCGAGGACGAGAAGACGTATCTCCACCGCATCGGCCGCACCGGCCGCGCGGGCAAGAAGGGCATCGCGATCACGCTGGTCGACTGGGACGACATCCCGCGCTGGCAGCTGATCAACAAGGCTCTCGATCTGGACTTCAACGACCCGGTCGAGACCTACTCCTCCTCGCCGCACTTCTACGAGGAGATGAACATCCCGGCGGGCACCAAGGGTGTGCTTCCGCGCTCGGAGCGTACGCGCGCCGGGCTCGCCGCCGAGGAGGTCGAGGACCTGGGCGAGACCGGTGGCCGCGGGGCCTCGTCCCCGCGTGGCGGTCGTGGTGGCCGGGGCGACCGCGATCGTGACCGTGACCGTGGTCGGGACCGTGAGAAGCGCGAGCAGCGTGAAGAGCGCGAGCGCCCGGCGCGCACGCCGCGCCGCCGTCGCCGTATGCGCGGCGGCGAGCCGGTCGGCGCCGGTGAGGCCACGGCCGCACCCGCGTCGACCACCGTGTCCGCACCTGCTCCCGCTCCCGTGGAGGAGTCCGCCGAGCCGCGGACGCCGCGTCGTCGCCGCCGTACGCGCGGTGGCGCAGGCGCGCCGTCGGTCGCACAGGCGGCCCCCGCCGCCGAGGCAGTCGTGGAGACGGTCGAGGCGGAGATCCCCGCCCAGCCCCGTCGTCGTACGCGCAAGAAGGCCGAGCCCGTCGCCGAGACGGTGGTCGAGACGGTGGAAGCCGTGCCTGCGGCCGCAGAGCCGGAGCCGGCCGAGCCGAAGGCGAAGCCCGCGCGTACCCGCAAGAAGGCGGAAGCCGCGGTCGACACGGCCGAGGCCGCTGAGGCCACCAAGGTCGCTGAGACCAAGCCCGCCACGCGCACCCGTACGCGTAAGAAGGCCGAAGCCGCGGTCGACACGGCCGAGGCCGCCGAGGTCGCTGAGGCCAAGCCCGCCGCGCGGACCCGGACCCGTAAGAAGGCCGAGCCCGTCGTCGACACCGCCGCCGAGGCGGTTGAGACGGCGACCGAGGCCAAGCCGCGTCGCACGCGCAAGAAGGCGGAGGCCGTCGTCGACACCGTCGAGGCCACCGAGGCGAAGCCCGCGCGTACGCGCAAGAAGGCCGAGCCCGTCGCCGAGGCGGTGGACGCGAACGAGGCCAAGCCGGCACGCACGCGTACCCGCAAGAAGGCGGAGGCCGCGGTCGACACCGCGGAGGCCGCCGAGGCCAAGCCCGCCACGCGCACCCGTACGCGCAAGAAGGCCGAGCCCGTCGTCGACACCGCCGCCGAGGCGGTTGAGACGGCGACCGAGGCCAAGCCGCGTCGCACGCGCAAGAAGGCCGAAGTGGCCGTCGACACCGCGGAGGCCGCCGAGGCCAAGCCCGCCACGCGCACCCGGACCCGTAAGAAGGCCGAGCCCGTCGTCGACACCGCCGCCGCCGAGGCGAAGCCGCGTCGTACGCGGAAGAAGGTCGTGGCTCCCGAGGCCTGATCCGTCCACGGCGAAAGGCCCGGATCCCGCTGCTGCGGGGTCCGGGCCTTCGTTGTCAGTGGCTGCGCGTAATCTCGGCACATGAGCAGGCCCGCGACCTTCACCCCGCCGCCCGGCACTCGTGCGCACCGCCTCCGCACCGCCCGTGGCGACTTCGCCGCGCTCACCGGGGAGCCGACCGAGGGCCCGGTCCGTGGCACCGCTCTGCTGCTGCCCGGATTCACGGGGAGCAAGGAGGACTTCATCGAGCTGCACGCCCCGTTGAGCGCGGCCGGTTACCGGACCGTCGCCGTGGACGGCCGTGGGCAGTACGAGTCGGAGGGCCCGAAGGACGACGAACGGCCTTACAGGCAGGGCGAGTTGGCGCGCGACGTGCTCGCGCAGGCGGCAGCACTCCAGGCCGACGCCGGGACCGGCCGGGTGCATCTGCTGGGCCACTCGCTCGGCGGGCTCGTCGCGCGCGCGGCGGCCATCGAGGACCCCGCCCCGTTCGCCTCCCTCACGCTGATGTCCTCGGGCCCGGCCGCCGTCGCACCGCCCCAGCAGGAGCGCGCCAAGCTGCTCCAGGACGCCCTCGCCGCGCTGGACATGGCCCAGGTGTGGGAGGCCATCCAGGGCCTGGACGCCCCCGAGGACGCCGCCGATCTCCGCGGTGACGGCGAGGATCTGCGCCGCCGCTGGATGCGGAACAGCCCGGCCCAGCTCATCGCCACGGCGGGGCAGCTGCGCACGGAGCCGGACCGGGTCGACGAGCTCGCCGCGCTCGGCCTCGCGATACATGTGCTGTCGGGCGAGCGGGACGACACCTGGCCGGTGCCGGTCCTCGACGCCATGGCGGCCCGCCTCGGCGCGGAGCGCACCGTCGTGACCGGGGCCGAGCACTCCCCCAATACCGACCAGCCGCGGACCACGGCCGCCGCCCTCGCCGCGTTCTGGGACCGGCATCCGGCGGCGTAGAAACCGCAGCTCGGGCACATCCCGCGGCACTCCTGCGGCACTCCTGACGCACGGGTAATTAGCCGATCGAAAAATTTCCTTAGCGTAGGGAATGTTTGCAGCGGACAACTCGTTGTACCCCTTGGAACGCGCGGCACTGAGGCCGCGCAATTCACTCTTAACGGCCGGGCAACCGCCCGGCCGTACAGCGGGATCAAGCTGAGAAGCCCCGCACCAGTAGTTCTCCTTCAGGAGGATCACCAGACGAAGGGAGAAGCCCTTGCGCTTCGAAATCATGCGACTCGACGATGTCGACGGCACCGCCGTGGACAGCACCGTCGTGGACGCCGCCTCCGTCAACCGGATCGTTCAGCAGGCCGCCGCCATCGGGCAGCGCCTCTACATCCGCCCGGCAGAGTCGTCCGCCTCGTAACGGCGTAAGTGACTCGCACACTTCGAAGCCCCCGTACGCACGATGCGTACGGGGGCTTCGCTGTGGTCCGAGAGTTCGTGGTCCGGGGCCGTCAGGAGCCCTGGATCACCTGCGTCACGCCGTTGATGATCTGCTGCACCGCGATCGCGGAGAGCATCATGCCCGCGAGCCGGGTCACCAGGACCACACCGCCGTCCTTGATGACGCGGATGATCACCAGCGAGTACCGCATCACCAGCCACAGCACCACGTGGATCGCGACGATCGCGGACCAGACGGAGAGCTGACCGCCCACGCCGTCCGCGTGCTGCACGGCGAGGATCACGGAGACGATCGCGCCGGGCCCGGCGAGCAGCGGCATGCCGAGCGGCACGAGGGCGACGTTCACGTCCTTGGTCTGCTTCGGCTCATCCGTCTTGCCGGTCAGCAGGTCGAGCGCGATCAGGAGCAGCAGCAGACCGCCCGCGATCATCAGGGCCGGGACGGAGACGTGCAGATAGGCCAGGATCTGGTTGCCCAGGACGCCGAACACGGCGATGACGCCGAAGGCGACGCAGACCGCCTGGAAGGCCATGCGCTTCTGGACCTTGGCGGGGCGGCCCGCGGTGAGAGCGAGGAAGATCGGAGTGATTCCGGGGGGATCCATAATCACAAAAAGCGTGAGAAAGAGGGATCCGAAGACGGCAGCGTCGAACACGGTGGGGTGCCTTGCGAGAGTGGTGCGGAAGGGTGGGTCGAAGTGACGTCGAGTCGACGTCGAGGGGTGACTACGGGGCGCGTCAGGCGTCGCGTCCGCCGGCGCCCGGCACCGGGAAGGCGCCCGTGGCGCGCCGCGTGATCTCCCCGTAGACCTCGGGGTCGGTGGTGTACTCGCCGAGCACGCACGTCTTACGGCTGCCGTGGTAGTCCGAGGACCCGGTGACCAGCAGGCCGACGTCGGCGGCGAGGCCGCGCAGGCGCTCGCGGGTCGCGGCGTCGTGGTCCATGTGGTCGACCTCTACGCCGTCGAGCCCGGCCTCCGCCAGCTTCGCGATCGCCGCTTCGGGCACGGTGCGGCCGCGCCTGGCGGCACCGGGGTGTGCGAAAACGGTGACTCCGCCGGCGGCCTTGACGAGCCGGATCGCCTCGAAGGGGTCGGTCTCGTGCTTGTCGACGTACGCGCGCCCGTCGTTGGCCAGCCAGTCCTCGGTGAACGCGTCGGAGACGGTCGGTACGACGCCGAGCTCGACCAGCGCCGTGGCGATGTGCGGGCGGCCGACCGAACCGTCGCCCGCGATCCGGGCGACGTGCTCCCAGGTGACGGGGACGCCGAGCTCGTTGAGCTTGGCGATCATGCCCTTGGCGCGCGGCACCCGGTCGTCGCGGACCAGCTCGCGCTCGGCGAGCAGGGCCGGCTCCTCGGGGTCGAAGAGGTACGCCAGCATGTGCACGCCCACGCCGTCGAGGCGGCAGGAGAGCTCGGCGCCGGTGACGAGGGTGAGCCCCTCGGGCAGGGCCGCGAAGGCCTCTGCGTGCCCGCGCGTGGTGTCGTGATCGGTGAGCGCGACGACGTCCAGACCGGACGCGGCGGCGTTCCGTACGAGTTCGGCCGGGCTGTCCGTGCCGTCGGATGCAGTGGAGTGGGTGTGCAGATCGATGCGCACGGCTGCGTACTCCAAGCTCGACGGACTGACGGGGATCGCTCAAGGATAACGGGGATTCCAGCAGCTCCGACGCGGCGACCGACGCGGCGCCTCAACGCCTCAACGCCTCAACGCCTCAACGCCTCAACCGAGAATGCGCGGCGACAGCGCCCCGCACGGCAGCAGGTCCACCTCGGCCCCCGCGTCCCGCAGATCCGTGAGCACCAGCTCGTCGTACATCAGCATCCCCGTCTGCTCCGGCCAGACGACCGCCCACAGCCACAGGCCGCGCGCCTCGCCCGCGAAGACCGCCCGGTCGTCCGGGGCGCCGGAGACGTGCCACATCGGAGTGGGCCGGCCGGCGGCGAGCACCTTGGCCTGCGGGGGCCCCGAGACCTCCATGTACGGGCCGGGGTCGGGGCCGTCGATCCCCGCGTAGCGCGCGCCGAGTCCGACGCCCAGCTCCTCGGCGACGAGCACCAGTTCACCGGCGCCGCCGAGCGGTCCGGGGCCCGAGCAGGCGACGGCGGTGGCGCGGCCGCCGTGGCGTTCGTCCCCCGCGTTGGCCACGCCGGTGAACAGCCAGCCGACGGGCAGCGGCCAGGGCATCCAGACCGGCACCTGCGCGCGCCGCACCACGACGCTGAGCGCCTCGACGCTGGGCGGGATCACGGGCTGCATCGGATGCACGGTCCCGTGCACATCGCACTGCCAGGAGTCGGCAAAGAGTCCGGGAGCCCTGACCCGGCCACCACACTTCGGGCAACTGGGTTCGCCCCTCATAGAGCCCCACGGTCCTCCCCGCCCCGCGCCGCGTCAAGGACGATCACCCGTCCGGAGGGCACCACCGTGGCGCCCCCACCAGGAGAGGTAGATGTAGTTTGCATTAATTAGCTGCTCTAACTTATTATGTGTATACGCCAACGATCTGGCCGAAGGAGCAGGCATGAGCCACAGCAGTACAGGGGGTCCTCCCGAAGGGGACACGTTCGACGCAGGGGCGACCAGCACGACCAGCATCCTGCGTCAGCCGAAGGCGGTCTGGGCGACCGCCGGGGCATCCGTCGTCGCCTTCATGGGCATCGGCCTCGTCGACCCGATCCTGCCGTCGATCGCCAAGGGCCTCGAAGCGACACCGAGCCAGGTATCCCTGCTCTTCACCTCGTACTTCCTGATCACCGCCGTCGCCATGCTGGTGACCGGGTTCGTTTCCAGCCGCATCGGCGGCAAGAAGACCCTCCTCGCCGGCCTCGCCCTCGTGGTGATCTTCGCGGCGCTCGCGGGCACGTCCGGGTCCGTCGGGGAGCTGGTCGGCTTCCGCGCGGGCTGGGGCCTCGGCAACGCGCTCTTCGTGTCGACCGCGCTGGCGGTCATCGTCGGCGCCGCCGCCGGTGGCAGCGCCGCCGCGATCCTCCTCTACGAGTCCGCGCTCGGGCTCGGCATGGCCTGCGGGCCACTCGTCGGCGCGCTGCTCGGCAACGCCAGCTGGCGCTACCCGTTCTTCGGCACTGCCGCACTGATGGCCATCGGCTTCCTCTGCATCACCGCGTTCCTGAAGGAACAGCCGAAGCCCGCGAAGAAGACCTCGATCCTCGACCCGCTCAAGGCGCTCGGCCACGGCGGCCTCGCCTCCACGGCGATCTCGGCCTTCTTCTACAACTACACGTTCTTCACGGTGCTGGCCTTCACGCCGTTCGTGCTGAACATGACGCCGTACAAATCGGGCGCCGTCTTCTTCGCCTGGGGTCTGCTGCTCGCACTGTGCTCGGTGATCGTGGCGCCGCGCATGCAGGCCAGGTTCGGCTCGCTGAAGGTGCTCGGCGGCTCACTCGTGCTGCTCGCCATCGACGTGCTCGTCCTTGGGTACGGCAACCACACGGCGGCCATCGTCTGCACGATCCTGTCCGGCGCCTTCATCGGCGTGAACAACACCGTCTACACCGAGCTCGCGCTCGGCGTCTCGGACGCGCCGCGCCCGGTGGCGAGCGCCGGCTACAACTTCGTGCGCTGGTTCGCCGCCGCGGCCGCCCCGTTCTTCGCGCCGAAGATCGAGGAGTGGAGCAACATCCACATCCCGTTCGTGGTCGCCGCGGGCACGGCGGTGCTCGGCGCGGTCGTGGTCTGGGTGCGCAGGAAGGCGCTCACCCACGACGCCGAGGAGCTGGAGCCGAAGCACGCCACCGAGGACAGCGTCTCGGTGTACGCGAGCTGACCGGCAGTCAGTCAGTCCAGAGGTACGGACTTGCGCAGTGGGTCGCGCAGGTCCGTACCGGCGTTCAGCCACTTCTCCTGGAGCGCGGCGGCGCCGTGCACCCGCTTCCACGCCGCCTCGTTCGGCGTCATGGGCAGCAGCGGCAGGAAACGTACGGGGTCCAGGGGCTCGTCCAGATCCAGGTCCTCGACCAGCCCCCCCGGCTCCGCGACCAGGGCCGAGGTGAACGGGGCGCCCGGCCACAGCGGTTCGCCCACGTCGAGCGAGGCGCCCGGCGCGACGACGATGCCCTCGACCTGGGGCGAGGCCGCGAGGACCGCGAGCGGGCGCAGCACCTTGTCGGTGTCGGCGAGGCCCGCGCGGACGGTGAGCACCAGCTCCGCGCGAGGGCCCTTGACAGGGTCGGCGAGGGCCGCCGTGGGGTCGGCCATCGGAGACGCGGCCATGCCGAGGGTGGCGTAGCGCACCACGTTCTGGGAGGCATCTGTGAAGCGCAACACCTCGATCCGGTCGGTGCCGAGGAAGGTGACGGCCGCGCGCGCGTCCGGTTCACCCAGGGTTGTCCGGAGTCGCGCATCCACCAGCGCAAGAACTTCTGCCATCCCGCGAGCATAGATCTCGGACCCAACGGGTAAGGACTGGGCCCTCTTTCGTCAGTCGGCTGATAGTCTTGGCCGCTGGTCGGGACAACACGCAGTGCGTGTCCGCCGAGGGCCTTACGCGGGCCCGTCGGGAAACCGACCCGTTTCACGTCCCCCACGGGGGACCGGCCGGAGGAGGTGGGGCTGTCATGGATCGAAGTCGACCGTGCAGTACTACCCGTTCTTCCGGCCTGTAGGGCCCAGGGCCTCATCTCACCCGCAGTCAGCCGCACACCATGCTGGCCGCACCTGCCGGAAGAGCACTTCGTTCCCCTGATCTCATCGATGTCCGCCTCGGACGTCGCGATCTGAATCAGTCAGCGAAGCCGCCCAGCGTCGGTGCGGTGCTTCCCGCTTTGTGGACGTGCAGCATGTCCCGGTTCCCGGTTGACCAGGACGTCCTCATTCCGGGTGGTTCCACCCGACGCGCGGCGACTCCCGCCCGCGAAGGAGCCTGCCCATGTCGATGATGCGCGACCTGCGAGCCGCCGTCCGTCCCTCGCTGCGCAAGAGCGTCGCCCCGTACGCCAACGAGGCGCGCTCCTCTTATGACTTCACGCGGGACGCGGCGGCCTGCTCGGCCGTCGTGGACTGCGCCGTGTACCGCGACGGGGTCCGCCTCCCGTCCTCCGACTGCCTCACGCCCGGCGCGGCGAAGCGCCAGGTGCGGCGCGACGGCGGCTTCGCCTGGATCGGTCTGCACGAGCCGACCGAGGAGGAATTCGCCGGTATCGCCGCCGAGTTCGGGCTGCACCCGCTCGCCGTCGAGGACGCCGTCCACGCCCATCAGCGGCCCAAGCTGGAGCGTTACGACGACACCCTGTTCGCCGTCTTCAAGACCATCCACTACGTCGAGCACGCCGAACTCACCGCCACCAGCGAGGTCGTGGAGACCGGCGAGGTGATGTGCTTCACCGGACGGGACTTCTTCATCACCGTCCGGCACGGCGGCCAGGGCTCGCTGCGCGCGCTGCGGCACCGACTCCAGGACGACCCCGAGCTGCTCGCCAAGGGCCCGAGCGCCGTACTGCACACGGTCGCCGACCACGTCGTCGACGGATATCTGGCCGTGGCGGACGCGATGCAGGACGATATCGACGAGGTCGAGACCGAGGTCTTCTCGCAGCCCGGCAAGGGCTCCCCGCGCGGTTCGGACGCGGGCCGGATCTACCAACTCAAGCGCGAGGTACTGGAGTTCAAGCGGGCTGTCGCCCCGCTGCGGCGCCCGCTGCAACTGCTCAGCGAGCGGCCGATGCGGCTGATCGACCCGGACATCCAGAAGTACTTCCGGGACGTCGCCGACCACTTGGAGCGGGTGCAGGAGCAGGTCATCGGCTTCGACGAGCTGCTGAACTCGATCCTCCAGGCCAATCTGGCGCAGGCCTCCGTCGCCCAGAACGAGGACATGCGCAAGATCACCTCGTGGGCCGCGATCATCGCCGTACCGACCATGGTCTGCGGTGTGTACGGCATGAACTTCAAGCACATGCCGGAGCTGCACTGGCGGTACGGGTACCCGATGGTGCTCGTCCTCATCGGCGGCGTGTGTTTCGCGATCCACCGGACGCTGAAGCGCAACGGGTGGCTGTAGGGCCTGGTGCTGTCAGTGGCGCTGGCTACGCTTTCCGTATGACGACTGCTGAACTGCTCGACGCCGCCCTCGTCGAGGAGGCCACGAAGAAGTCCGGGCTGATCTGGGTGCGCGGGGAGCGGGGCGTGGAGCGGGCCCTGTGGCACGTGTGGCACGAGGGCGCGGCGTGCCTCGTCGGCGACGGGCCCGGCGAGCAGCCGCTGCCGGATCTCGTCGACGGCGGCTCGGCCCTTGTCACCGTGCGCAGCAAGGACAAGGGCGGGCGGCTTGTCGGGTGGCGGGCGAAGGTGGTCGAGCTGGCGGTGGGTACGGAGCCGTACGACGCCGTGGTGGGTGAGCTGAAGGGCAAGCGGCTCAACGCGCCCGATTCGGAGGCCATGCCGGAGCGGTGGGGGCGGGAGTGCCGAGTGCTTCGGCTTGAGCCGGTGGGCGGTCCTACGGAGCCGGTGCCCTCCGGGTCCCTGGCCGCCGTTCCCGTGGGGTCCCCCGCGACCACGCGGAATCCCGTACCGGCAGGCCTCCCGAAACTCCTGCGGCGCCGGCGTTGACGCCTCGGGGCTCCGCCCCGGACCCCGCTGCTCAATCGCCGCAGGGGCTTGATTTGCTCACCCGACCGCAGGGGCTTGCATTATCAAGCCCCTCCGGCGATTGAGGCGATCTTTTCAGCCCCGCCGGCGATTGAGGCGCGGGGTCCGGGGCGGAGCCCCGAGGCGTCAACGCCGGTGCCGGTTACGAGCCCGGCAGGGCCTGGCCGTAGTCGACCGTTTCGGTGGAGGACGGTTCACGGAGGGTGAAGCCGGTGCCCCAGTCGCTGAGTTGGATCGTGCCGGCCCCACCGGCCCGCTCCAGACGCATCGGGTACGCACCACCCTCCAGGGACACGTCGAGCGTGCCGCCCGCCCCCTTGTCACCGGTCAGCTCGACCGTACGGACGCCCCCCGCCGAGCCGCGCTCCCCCTTCGCCAGCTTGCCGTGCAGCGCGAGCAGGCCGTCGAGCAGCACGCCCTTGTCGGTAAACGTGCTCAGCCGCTGGTAGGCCGGGTCCCCCTTCGGCACCTTCACGTACTTGCCGTCGAGCTTCTGCGCGGCATTGCCCGCCCCGTGCGCCTCCTTGCCGTCCTCGGAGTGCGTCCAGAAACCGGCGCCCGCCTTGAGGTACAGGTGATCGCCGACCCGCAGCAGCCGGAACGTGCCGCCGCCGCTGCTCACCGACCCCGTGCCGCCGTCGTCCTTCAGCCGCATGTCCAGCTTGTACGTCTTCTTGTTGACGACCACCGTCCCGGCGACGTGCACCGCGTCGGCGCCGCGGGCCGCCTTGACCGTACGGGACTGGATCTTGGCCGCGGTCAGCTTGCCGACCCCGTTCGTCCCCGCGTCCGGGTCCTCCTCGCTGCACGCCGCGAGGCCCACCGCGAGCCCCGTGCACATCACGCCCACCACGAGTGTCCTGCGGCTACGTCGGGTGAGGGGGCGCAGGGTCACGGGCGGACTACCTCTCGTACGGCAGCTGGGGTGCGGGCAGGTACGGCAGCGTACCCCCGCGATCTTCGGTTACCCGCCGGGGCAGGTGGCCGACGCGCAAAGGCGCGGGGAACGGGGAACGGCTAGCCTGGGCGGGAAATTGCCCGTATATCCGGATGAATGGGAATGAGGAACGGAAGGAGGCGCGCGACGGTATGGCTGGAGGCGTTCCCCGGATCTTCGTGTCGCACCTCTCCGGCATCGCCGTCTTCGACCCGAACGGTGATCAGGTGGGTCGCGTACGCGACCTGGTGGCGATATTGCGCGTGAGCCGCAGACCGCCGCGGCTGCTCGGCCTCGTCGTCGAACTGTCGACCCGGCGGCGGATCTTCCTGCCGATGACCCGTGTCACCGGGATCGAATCGGGCCAGGTCATCACCACCGGCGTGCTCAACGTCCGCCGCTTCGAACAGCGGCCCACCGAGCGTCTGGTCCTCGGCGAGATGCTCGACCGGCGCGTACGGCTCGTGGAGAGCGACGAGGAGGTCACCGTCCTCGACGTCTCCATCCAGCAGTTGCCCGCGCGCCGCGACTGGGAGATCGACCGGGTCTTCGTACGGAAGAACTCCCCGAAGCGCGGCGCGTTCCGGCGCGCCAAGGGAGAGACGATCACCGTCGACTGGTCGGGCGTCGACGGCTTCAACCTGGAGGAGCACGGACAGGGCGCGGAGAGCCTGCTCGCCACGTTCGAGCAGTTGCGCCCCGCCGACCTCGCCAACGTCCTGCACCACCTCTCCCCCAAGCGCCGCGCGGAGGTCGCCGCGGCGCTCAGCAACGAACGCCTGGCCGATGTCCTGGAGGAGCTTCCCGAGGACGACCAGATCGAGGTGCTCGGCAAGCTGAAGGAGGAGCGCGCCGCCGACGTCCTGGAGGAGATGGACCCGGACGACGCCGCCGACCTCCTCGGCGAACTCCCCGAGGACGACAAGGAACGCCTCCTCGACCTGATGAAGCCCAGCGAGGCGGCGGACGTGCGGCGCCTGATGGCGTACGAGGACCGGACCGCGGGCGGCCTGATGACGACCGAGCCGATCGTGCTGCGCCCCGACTCGACGGTCGCGGAGGCCCTCGCCCGCATCCGCAATCCCGACCTGTCCCCCGCGCTCGCCGCGCAGGTGTACGTGTGCCGGCCCCCGGACGAGACGCCGACCGGCAAGTACCTGGGCACGATCCACTTCCAGCGGCTGCTCCGCGACCCGCCGTACACGATGGTCAGTTCGATCCTCGACGAAGATCTGCAGGCACTGACCCCCCAGGCGCAGCTTCCGGAGATCGCCGGGTTCTTCGCGACGTACGACATGGTGGCCGCGCCCGTCGTCGACGACAGCGGCTCGCTGCTCGGCGCCGTGACCGTGGACGACGTACTGGACCACATGCTGCCCGAGGACTGGCGCGAGCAGGAGTTCCACCCCCGGGCCTTCGGCTTCGTTCCAGCAGGTGGGACCCCCTTCACCGGGGAGGTGAACCATGCCGACTGAGGAACGCGAACGCGACGCCCCGCGCAGGCCGCGCATCCGGCTCGACCAGCCGCTCGCGCCGAAGCGGAAGCTGATCCCCGATTACGATCCCGAGGCCTTCGGCAGGCTCTCGGAGCGCATCGCACGCTTCTTGGGGACGGGCCGGTTCATCGTCTGGATGACGGTGCTCATCGTCGTGTGGGTGGTGTGGAACATCGTCGCGCCCCCCGATCTGCGCTTCGACCAGTACCCGTTCATCTTCCTGACGCTGATGCTGTCGCTGCAGGCCTCGTACGCCGCCCCGCTGATCCTGCTCGCGCAGAACCGGCAGGACGACCGCGACAAGGTCAACCTCGAACAGGACCGCAAACAGAACGAGCGCTCCATCGCCGACACCGAGTATCTGAGCCGCGAGATGGCGGCCCTGCGGATCGGCCTCGGCGAGGTCGCGACGCGCGACTGGATCCGCTCCGAGCTGCAGGACCTCATCAAGGAGATGGAGGAACAGCGGCAGTCCGGTCGGGGGCCCGGCGTATTCCCCGCCGAGCGGACGCGGGGACGTGACGTAGACGACCGGTGACAGGGCTTTCCGGGTGCGGGTTACCCCGCCGTAGACTCGGGTGCATGGCTACGGAAGACGCGGTGCGCGAGGCACTCGCGACAGTGAACGACCCCGAGATCAACCGGCCCATCACCGAGTTGGGGATGGTCAAATCGGTGGACATCGGTGCGGACGGCAGTGTCGCGGTCACCGTGTATCTGACCGTCTCGGGCTGTCCGATGCGCTCGACGATCGAGAACAACGTGCGGGACGCCGTCGCGGCCGTCGAGGGCGTGACCCGGGTCGACGTCACCCTCGACGTGATGAGCGACGAGCAGCGCAAGGAGCTGGCGACCGCGCTGCGCGGCGGCACCGCCGAGCGGGAGGTCCCGTTCGCCAAGCCGGGCTCGCTGACGCGCGTGTACGCGGTGGCCTCCGGCAAGGGCGGCGTCGGCAAGTCCTCGGTGACCGTGAACCTGGCGGCGGCGCTCGCCGCCGACGGCCTGAAGGTCGGCGTCGTCGACGCGGACATCTACGGACACAGCATCCCGCGCATGCTGGGCGCCGACGGCAAGCCCACCCAGGTCGAGGACATGATCATGCCGCCGTCGGCGAACGGCGTGAAGGTCATCTCGATCGGCATGTTCACGCCGGGCAACGCGCCGGTCGTGTGGCGCGGACCGATGCTGCACCGCGCGCTCCAGCAGTTCCTCGCGGACGTGTTCTGGGGCGACCTGGACGTGCTCCTGCTCGACCTGCCGCCCGGCACCGGCGACATCGCCATCTCCATCGCCCAGTTGGTCCCGAACGCCGAGATCCTGGTCGTCACCACGCCGCAGCAGGCCGCCGCCGAGGTCGCCGAGCGGGCCGGCTCGATCGCCGTGCAGACCCACCAGAAGATCGTCGGCGTCGTCGAGAACATGTCGGGGCTGCCCTGCCCGCACTGCGGCGAGATGGTCGACGTGTTCGGCACGGGCGGCGGGAAGCTGGTCGCCGAGGGCCTGACCAGGACCACGGGCGCCGAGGTGCCGGTGCTCGGCTCCATCCCCATCGACGTACGCCTGCGCGAGGGCGGCGACGAGGGCAGGCCGATCGTGCTCACCAACCCGGAGTCCCCGGCGGGCTCGGCGCTGCGCGAGATCGCGGACAAGCTCAGCGGGCGCCAGCGCGGCCTCTCGGGCATGTCGCTCGGGATCACGCCGCGCAACAAGTTCTGACGAGACGCCCATCGTGTCTCTGAGACACGAACAGAACGGCGGGCCGCCCATCCCGGGCGGCCCGCCGTTCTTCGTTACGCGTCCGGTTCCGGTTCCGGTTCCAGCGCCGCGATGTCCTTCACGACGGAGAACCCGAGCCCGTACGCACTCATGCCGCGCCCGTACGCGCCGAGGTGCACCCCGGCCTGCGTGGATCCTGCGAGCACCCAGCCGTACTCGGACTCCCGGTAGTGGAACGGGGTCGGCACCCCGTCCACCGGCAGCGTCAGCGTCGCCCAGTCGTCGGACGCGAGATCGTCCGCGAGCACCCACGCCGTCTCGGTCTGCTGCTCCAGCCAGTCGTCGCGCAGTGTGTGGTCCATCTGCACCGGCCAGGTGTAGGAGAGCAGCCCGACGCCGGCGAGCCAGGCCGCCGAGGAGACGGACGTGGCCTCCAGGACGCCGGTACCGTCGGCGGTGCGCCGTACCGGATTGGCGGCGACGGTCACCACGGCCGCGAACCGCTCGCTGTCCTCGGTGAGCTCGCTGCGTACGGAGGGCTCGTCACCGTGCCCGATCGAACCGTGCTCGACGGAACCGTCCGCCGTGGTGCCGACCTGCATCAGCCAACGCGGTCCCGTGAAGGCCTCGTCGAGGCCGTACCACGGGAAGGGCGCCAGCAGGTAGCCGTCGACCGTGCGCCGGGCCGCGAGGGCCTCGCCGGCCCCCTCGGTGGCCGGCGCCTGCGCGCCTACCCGACTCGTCGTCTCCATGTACCCGGCCGCCTCCTCGTCAGTTACGGACCGGCGCGGCCCGCCCCCCTCGGGCGTCCTCACGTCCGCTCCGCGCAACAAGAAGGCAGGATGCCACACCGGGTCCGCGGGGCCCGGTTTCGTCAGGCGTGGTTCAGCCGCGTTCGGGGTGGTTCGGGGTGGTTCAGGTCGCGTCCGCGTCGAAGGGCGGCGGGTCGATGGCGGCCGGCTTCCCGGACTTCTCGGGAGCCTTGCTCATGTCGACCGCCTCGGGGCGCTTCTGCATGTCCACGCGGCCACCGCCGCCGGACGGACTCGACGATCCGGAGTCCTCCAGCTCGCCGACGGTGCGCGCCGCGTCGGAGACGTCGGCCATTTCCTTCTTCAGGTCGAAGCCGTTGCGAATCTCCTTGAGCCCCAGCTCGTCACTGTCCAGCTGCTTGCGGATGAACGTCTTGGGGTTCAGGTCCTCGAACTCGAAATCCTTGAATTCCGGGCCGAGTTCGTCGCGAATGTCCTGCTTCGCACTGTCCGAGAAATCCCGGATCTTACGGATGGTGCGTGAAACGTCCTGAATGACCTTCGGGAGCTTGTCGGGGCCGAATACGAGAACGGCCAGCACGACGATCGCCACGACCTCCAGCGGGCCAATATCGTTGAACACCTTGCACTCCTAGCGTGTCCTCGGCCCGCGGTCGAACATCAGCAGCAGGTCTTCGGCAGGGTCCGGCAGCGGACCCGGTCCACGGTACCCGGCCCACCTGTCCATTCGGTAGCCACCGGACCACCTCCAGGATCTCGCATCCCACGCCATGACCGGTCAAGAACCGGTCAGATGTCGGTCAGCCGTCGTCGGCGGAACCGAGAACGAGCGACATTTCCCGCTCTTTTCCGTCCCGTTCGACCGTGACAACCAGTTTGTCCTTGGGGCGGTGCGTACGGATCTTGACGATCAACTCCTGGCCGGTGTGCACGCGGACGCCGTCGACCTCGGTGATCACATCGCCCGGCTCGATGCCCGCCTTGGCGCCGGGGCCGCCCGGGTTGACGGCCGAGCCGCCGCTGTTGCCCTTCGAGCCGACGCGGGCGCCGTCGCCCGAGAAGTCCATGTCGAGGGTGACCCCGATCACCGGATGTGTCGCCCGCCCGGCGTTGATCAGCTCCTCCGCCACGCGTTTCGCCTGGTTGACCGGGATCGCGAAGCCGAGGCCGATGGAGCCCGACTGCCCCTCCGGCAGCTCCGAACCGCCGGTGTCGGCCGACCGGATCGCGCTGTTGATGCCGATCACGCGGGCCTTCCCGTCGACCAGCGGGCCGCCCGAGTTGCCCGGGTTGATGGGTGCGTCGGTCTGTAGCGCGTCCACGTAGCTGACGTCGCTTCCGTCGCCCTTCCCGCCGCCCGCCGTGACGGGCCGGCCCTTGGCACTGATGATGCCGGAGGTGACCGTGTTCGCCAGGTCGAAGGGGGCGCCGACGGCTACGACCGGGTCGCCCACCTGCACGTTCTCCGAGTTGCCGAGCGGCAGCGGCTTGAGCCCGTGCACCCCGGACACCTTGATCACGGCGAGGTCGTAGCCGTTGTCGTGCCCGACCGGATCCGCGCGGGCGCTCTCACCGCTGGAGAACGTGACCGATATCTCACCGTCGGAGTCGGCCGGCGAGACGACGTGATTGTTCGTGAGGATGTGTCCCTGGCCGTCGAGCACGAAGCCGGTGCCGGTGCCCTGCTCCGAAGAACCCGAGGTGTGGATGGTGACGACGCCCGGCAGGGTGCGCGCCGCGATACCTGCCACGCTGCCGGGATCCCGGTGCGTGGACTCGACGCCGGCCTGCGGCAGTTGAATGCTCGCCCCGACCCCGACCCGCTCCATATACTCCCCGATCCCCCCACCAACGCCTCCGGCGACGAGGGCGACGACAACGGCCCCGAGCACGAGCCGACGCTTACACCGAGACCGAACCTGCTCAAGCCCCTGCGGCGATTGAGCAGGCTTTTCGAGCCCCTGAGACCGGTCGGTATCTTCAAGCCCGTGCCGCCGGTCGGTATTTTCAAGCCCCTGCGGCGATTGAGCAGGCTCTTCAAGCCCGTGCGGCCGGTCGGTATTCTCAAGCCCCTGCGGCGATTGAGCAGCGGGGTCCGGGGCGGAGCCCCGTGGCGTAGGGACAGCTCCGGCCGCGCCGCAGCCCACCGACCCGCCTTCGGCCTCGTCCATAACCCGCCGCTCTCCCCACACCTGGCCCACGGCCCACGGCACCGGCACCGCACCGCCTCACCTGGATTCAACCAGGTTCGACGGCGCGGGCGCAGAGAGTGTCAGCGCAGCGACGAAGGACGGGACGACGCGGTCGGCGACGAAGCCGAGGCAGCGGTAAGGCCGGGCCCTGTCGCCCCGAAGGCGATGCCGTCGGACGAGGCCGAGGGCGATCCGGTGGGCCGTGGCGCGACCGAGACCGCGACAGCGGGGGCGGCGGTGGGACGTATGAGAGGCGACATACGGGCCGCACCGGCCAACAACGGCGTCGAGAACGGATAGCCCGCACTCTCCGCATGGCCCCCGCCCGGCAGCAGCGGCGCTCCCGCCCCGGTCGGCGAGACCGGCGCCGCGAGGGCGCCCCCGCGCTGACCGAGCAGCGAGGAACCCGACCTGCGGCGCTGCGTGTCCGAAGCCGCGGCGGCACCCGACGACTGACTGCGCAGCGGCGTGACATTGCTGCCGGATCCACCACCGCGCGCGTCGGAGCTGTCGACCGGAGCCGCGGTCGTCACCCCGCCGAGCGCGATCGCGGCGAGCGACACCGCACCGGCCGCGGCGAAAGCGAAGCGGCGGGAGCGCGAGCCCCGGTCGCTCTCGTGCCGGTCGGCGCGGGCCACTTCGTGGATGCGGAAGCCGTGCTGGTCGCTGGGGAGGACGGCGGCGTGCGCGCCGGAGGGCGCGTAGCCGAAGGGCTCCGGGTCTACGTCGAAGACTCCCTGGCCGAAGCCCCGGATTCCGCCGAGGGGTCGGCCACTGCCGAATCCGCCTCCCCCGAACGGTGGGGTGCCACCGCCCTTGTCACCTCCTGCGGGCAGTCCCTGGAGGCGGGCGAGAAAGCTGTCGGAGGGCGGCGGCGGGGCTGCCTGCGCGAAGACGCTCTTGAGGCGGCGCTGGGCGTCGGCCTCGGCCTTGCATTTGGCACAGGTCGCCAGGTGCGCGAGGACGCGCTCACGGGCGTCGTGGTCCAACTCGCCGTCGACCAGGGCGGCCAGCCTGTCCCCCAGGTGTTCGTCGGCCGCGGTCTGTTGGCGTTCGGCAGGATTGAGACGTGATCCACTCACGCGGTCGCGCCCCCTCCTCCGAGGACAGGGAAGGCCCCCGTCCGACCGGCGCCCGCGAGCGTGCGGCGCTCCTTGCGGGCTTCGGGCGAGCGGTGCTGCAGCGCCTTGCGCAGCTGCGAACGGCCTCGGTGGATACGGCTGCGGACCGTGCCCAACTTCACACCGAGGGTCGCGGCGATCTCCTCGTAGGAGAGGCCCTCGATGTCGCACAGAACGACGGCGGCGCGGAACTCGGGCGCGAGGGTGTCCAGCGCCTGCTGGACGTCGGCGTCGAAGTGCGCGTCGTTGAACACCTGCTGCGGTGACGGCTCTCTGCTGGGCAGCCGCTCCGCGGCGTCGTCACCCAGCGCGTCGAAACGGATGCGCTGCTTGCGACGGACCATGTCGAGGAACAGGTTCGTGGTGATGCGGTGCAGCCAGCCCTCGAAGGTGCCGGGCGTGTACGTCGAGAGCGAACGGAAGACACGGACGAAGACCTCTTGTGTGAGGTCCTCCGCATCGTGCTGGTTCCCCGTCAGGCGGTACGCGAGACGGTAGACGCGGCCACTGTGCGTGCTGACGATCTCCTCCCACGAGGGGGGAGTCCACGCCTGCGAGTCCGCATCGGCGGCAAAGGTCGCGGTCTGTGCGGAGTCAACGGTGCGGATTCGGTCAGCGGTGTTGGTCACGGATTTCGGCTCACCCGCCGACCTGAGAAGACGCCGAAGCCTTCCTCTCCGATCCACAGGCGCAGCCGCACCTCCCCTATCGGCTCTGGTGGTGTCCAGTGGAGCACCTACCATAACCACTCCGTCCGTTAGCTCCGGATAAGCGTTTTTACTCAGATTTGCCGGTCGGTTCTCGACCGCCGCCCGCACGGCTGCCGCCATCGCGTTCTTCCCCGGTGTTCCCCTTGTCCAGCCTGCTCTTTCCCCCTGCCTGTTCAAACGCGCGGTCCCATCTGCGAGTTCCCGCCACCAACGGATAAAGTCACGCGCAGGCATCCACGGGGACGGGAGAGGGCCATTACCGGCAACCGGCAGACGAGTTGGGCGTTCGCCGACGCCTTTGTCGCCGAGGACGACGCGACTCGCTGGGCCCGCGACCGGGCCCGCGAGGCAGGGCTGTGCCCGGTGTCCCCCGGCGCGGGCGCGACGTTGGGGATGCTCGCTGCCACGGTAGGGGCGAAGGCCGTCGCCGAGATCGGTACGGGCACGGGCGTGTCCGGGCTCCACCTGCTGCACGGGATGCGGCCCGACGGCGTGCTCACCACGGTCGATCCCGAGCCGGAGCGGCAGCAGTTCGCGCGCCAGACGTTCCGCGCGGCCGGCTTCGCCACCAACCGGGCCCGGTTCATCCCGGGCCGCGCCCTCGATGTGCTGCCGCGGCTCGCCGACAGCGGGTACGACCTGGTCTTCTGCGACGGCGACCGGATGGAGTGCCTCGACTACCTCGCTGAATCGTTGCGCCTGCTCCGGACCGGTGGCCTGGTCGTCTTCCAGGGGGTCCTCGCCGAAGGGCGGACCGTCGACGCGGGGCCGCAGCCGGTGGAAGTGGTGCGCCAGCGCGAGCTCCTGCGGGCCGTACGGGAGAGCCCCGAGCTGATGGCCTCGGTACTGCCGGTCGGCGACGGGCTGCTCTGTGCCGTGAAGCGCTGACCCGGGCGCGGCGACACCCCGGACCCTCTGCCCTCTGCCCACACGACCGCCCGCACGCACGACTGCCCCGGCACCACATGGGTGCCGGGGCAGTCGAAAAGGTATGGTCGCTCGCGCGTCAGCCGACGACCGGCCCAACCCCGCCTCGGCGGGGCATGGACGCGGATGCAGAAGGTGTCAGCCCACTACCTTCTTCAGTTCGTCGCCGAGGGCGCTCGCCTCGTCCGGCGTCAGCTCGACCACGAGCCGACCGCCGCCTTCGAGCGGAACGCGCATGACGATGCCCCGCCCCTCCTTGGTCACCTCGAGCGGGCCGTCACCCGTCCGCGGCTTCATGGCCGCCATGCTCGTTCCCCTTCCTGAAACCAGCTCATCGTCAGCCGACGGCCCTCAGAGTGGGCACACGTCACCGGCATCGAACACATTGCTTCCAGGTCATTATCCCGCATCGCGGGACCCGATGACCAACATCGGTCGGCATCGCTTGCACAACGCGCTCGACCAAAACCCCTCAATTCGGGGATCCGACTGCGATACTGCGCCATCTTCGGACCCCGGCTGAGGCCAATTCGTTAGACGCAGGTCACATGCCGAGAGCGTTCCATGGGTCGTGATCTACGTCATGCTGAGCACGGACGACTGAGCGACCGCATAGGAGGAGTCCCATGGCCGACACCGTGCTCTACGAGGTGAGCGACGGGCTCGCGACGATCACGCTGAACCGCCCCGAGGCGATGAACGCGATGAACACCGAGGCCAAGGTCGCACTCCGCGACGCGGTGCAGGCGGCCGCCGCCGACGAGACGGTACGGGCGGTGCTTCTGACTGCGTCCGGCGACCGGGCGTTTTGCGTGGGTCAGGACCTCAAGGAGCACGTCGGCTCGCTGCTCGCGGACCAGGAGTCCGGCGAGGGCCGCACCATGAGCACGGTGCGCGAGCACTACAACCCGATCGTGCGAGCCCTGACCCAGATGCCGAAGCCCGTGGTGGCCGCGGTGAACGGCGTGGCGGCCGGTGCCGGGTTCGGGTTCGCGCTCTGTGCCGACTACCGGATCGTGGCGGACAGCGCGTCGTTCAACACCTCGTTCGCGGGCGTGGCGCTCACCGCCGACTCCGGGGTCTCTTGGACGCTGCCGCGCCTGATCGGCCCCGGCCGCGCGGCCGACCTACTGCTCTTCCCGCGCTCCTTGAAGGCCCAGGAGGCGTACGAGCTGGGGATCGCGAGCCGGCTCGTGCCTGCCGCCGAGCTCGCCGAAGAGGCCAGGAAGACGGCGCGCACCCTCGCCGAGGGCCCGACCGTCGCCTACGCCGCGCTGAAGGAGTCCGTCGCCTTCGCCGGGGACCACTCCCTCGACGAGGCGCTCGACAAGGAGGACGAGCTGCAGGCGCGGGCCGGCGCCTCCGAGGACCACACCATCGCGGTGCGGGCCTTCTTGGCGAAGGAGCAGCCGGTGTACCTGGGACGGTGAGCGGTCCCCTGGCGTCGCCGGTGCCGTGCGCTCGTGCGGCCCCGCGCCCCTATGGGGCGCGGTACGCACAGTCCGCCAGGTGGTCGTTGACCAGGCCGCAGGCCTGCATCAGCGCGTAGGCCGTCGTCGGGCCGACGAAACGCAGACCGCGCTTCTTGAGTTCCTTGGAGAGCGCCTTCGACTCGTCGGTGATCGCCGCCACGTCGCCGAGCTCTTTCGGGGCCGGGCGGGTGACGGCGTCCGGCGCGTACGACCAGATGAGCTTGTCCAGGTCGCCGGGCGACCAGTCCACGAGCACGCGCGCGTTGGCAAGCGTCGCGTCGATCTTGGCGCGGTTGCGGATGATGCCGACGTCGGCGAGCAGGCGCTCGCGGTCGGCGTCCGTGAAGGCCGCCACGTCCGCGATCTTGAAGCCGGAGAACGCGGCGCGGAAGCCCTCGCGGCGCCTGAGGATCGTGATCCAGGACAGGCCCGACTGGAAAGCCTCCAGACAGAGCCGCTCGAACAGCGCGTCGTCGCCGTGGACCGGGCGGCCCCACTCCTCGTCGTGGTACGCGACGTAGTCCTCGGTCGAGAGACCCCAGGGGCAGCGCGGCTTTCCGTCGGGGCCCGGGACGGCTCCCCCTGTCGGCTCGCTCACCGGAACCCCTCCCCCGTCTCGTATCCGAACCCGTACTCACCAGGTGGCGCGTAGCCCGTGTCGGGGCCCCGCTCCTTCGGCTGCGGGCCGGCCCGGGTGTGGGCCGAGGTGAGGGCGGCCTCCAGCTCCGTGATGCGCGCGTCCCGCTCGGCCAGTTCGGCGCCGAGACGGTCCAGCGCCTCGTCCACCTCCGCCATCCGGTAGCCACGCACCGCCGTGGGCAGCCGGAGCGCCTCCAGGTCGGCCGGGGCCAGGGGGCGGTCGGGCGGCAGCGGGTCCGCGTAGAACTGGGACGGCTCGTCGCGCAGCGCCCCGCTGTCGCCGCCGCCGATGACCGCGAACGTCACGGCCGCGATCACCACGACCAGCGCGGCGACCAGAAACAAGAACATGACCATGTCTGCCGTCCCCTGGGTCCGAACGGGCCGTGCGGCCCTCAACCGTCAGGCTTCGATCGTGCCATGCCGCACTGACAGTTAAGGTCGCAGACGACGCTCAACCAGGAACGAGAAGGAGAGTCACAGGGGATGCTCAGGCTGGGCCAGCACGAATTCGGTGCGCACGAGCCGGTGATCATGGCGATCGTGAACCGGACCCCGGACTCGTTCTACGACCAGGGCGCCACGTTCCGGGACGAGCCCGCGCTCGCCCGCGTCGAGCAGGCGGTGGCCGAGGGCGCCATGATCGTGGACATCGGTGGCGTGAAGGCAGGACCCGGCGAGGAGGTCACCGCCGAGGAGGAGGCGCGGCGGACCGTCGGCTTCGTCGCCGAGGTGCGGCGCCGCTTCCCCGACGTGATCATCAGCGTCGACACCTGGCGGCACGAGGTCGGCGACGCCGTGTGCGAGGTGGGCGCGGATCTGCTCAACGACGCGTGGGGCGGCGTCGACCCGAAGCTCGCGGAGGTCGCGGCGCGCCACCAGGTGGGCCTCGTGTGCACGCACGCGGGCGGCGCCGAGCCCCGCACGCGCCCGCACCGGGTGACGTACGAGGACGTGATGGCGGACATTCTGGATGTGACGGTCGGATACGCGGAGCGGGCCGTCGCCCTCGGGGTGCCGCGCGAGTCCGTGCTGATCGATCCCGGCCACGACTTCGGTAAGAACACGCGGCACTCCCTGGAGGCGACGCGGCGGCTTCCGGAGATGGTCGACACGGGGTGGCCGGTGCTCGTCTCGCTGTCCAACAAGGACTTCGTGGGCGAGACCCTCGACAAGTCGGTCAAGGAGCGCGTCATCGGGACGCTGGCCACGACCGCGGTGTCGGCCTGGCTCGGGGCGCAGGTCTACCGGGTGCACGAAGTCGCCGAGACGCGGCAGGTGCTGGACATGGTGGCGTCCATCGCGGGACACCGGCCCCCGGCGGTCGCCCGCCGGGGACTCGCGTAACGGCCCGCTGAAGGGGCCTACTTGCCCGTCTCCTTGGTGACCAGCGTGATCGCCTCCTCCACGTCGTCCGTGATGTGGAACAGCATCAGATCCACCTCTGAGGCCTTGCCCTGGGCGATCACCGTGTTCTTCAGCCAGTCGACCAGACCGCTCCAGTACTGCGAGCCGAAGAGGACGATCGGGAAGCGCGTCACCTTCGTGGTCTGCACGAGGGTGAGCGCCTCGAAGAGCTCGTCCAGGGTGCCGAGGCCGCCGGGGAGCACCACGAAGCCCTGGGCGTACTTCACGAACATCGTCTTCCGTACGAAGAAGTAGCGGAAGTTCAGGCCCAGGTCGACGTACGGGTTGAGGCCCTGCTCGAAGGGCAGCTCGATGCCGAGGCCGACCGAGGTGCCCTTGGCCTCCACGGCGCCCTGGTTGGCCGCCTGCATGGCGCCGGGGCCGCCACCGGTGATCACCGCGAACCCGGCCTCCACCAGCGCCTTGCCGATGGCGACGCCCGCCGCGTACTCCGGGGAGTCCTCCGGGGTGCGCGCCGAGCCGAACACGCTGATCGCGGGCGGCAGTTCGGCGAGCGTGCCGAAGCCCTCGATGAACTCCGACTGGATGCGCAGGACCCGCCACGGGTCGGTGTGCACCCACCCCGAGGGGCCTTCGGTGTCGAGCAGACGCTGGTCGCTCGTCCCTGGCTGCATCTGGTCACGGCGCCGGACCACCGGCCCCGTCCGCTGCTCCACGGGACGTCGCTTGCCCTCCGGGTTGCTCATCGTCTGCTCCCTTCCTGCGTGCATTTCGTGCTGGGGTCCGGGGGTTACCCACCGGGGAGACACAGCACGCACTTACGTAGAGCAAGGGTAGGTCTACGCGGGTTACATACGAGGGACCTGGACGTATCAGGAAGCGGTGAGCCAGGCGGCCAGGCGCTTCTCGCCCTCCAGGATGAGCGAGGTATCGACCCGCTCGTCGATCTTGTGCGCGAAGATCGGGTTGCCGGGGCCGTAATTGACCGCCGGAACGCCGAGTGCGCTGAAGCGGGAGACGTCGGTCCAGCCGAACTTCGGGCGTACTTCGCCGCCCACGGCGGCCACGAAGGCGGCGGCAGCGGGATGGTTCAGGCCGGGCCGGGCGCCGCCCGTGTGGTCGTCGACGACGATCTCCTCGATGGGGCAGCCGGCGAAGAAGTCGCGGACGAACTGCTCGGCCTCCGCCATCGACCGGTCGGGCGCGTAGCGGAAGTTGACGGTGACGGCGCACTCGTCCGGGATGACGTTGGTGGCGACGCCGCCCTCGATACGGACCGCGTTGAGGCCCTCGTGGAACTCCAGGCCGTCGACGACCGGCTTGCGGGGCTCGTAGGCGGCGAGGCGCTCCAGGATGGGGGACGCAGCGTGGATGGCGTTGTGTCCCATCCACGCGCGCGCGGAGTGGGCCCGCTCGCCCTTGGTCTTCAGGATGACGCGCAGGGTGCCCTGGCAGCCGCCCTCCACGTCGCCGTTCGTCCCCTCCAGGAGGATCGCGAAGTCGCCCTCCAGCCAGTCGGGGTGGGCGTCGGCCACATGCCCGAGCCCGTTGAGGTGTGCGGCGACCTCTTCGTTGTCGTAGAAGACGAAGGTGAGGTCGCGGTTGGGCTCGCGGACCGTCCGCGCGATCCGCAGCTGGACCGCGACGCCCGCCTTCATGTCGCTGGTGCCGCAGCCCCACAGGACGCCGTCCTCGTCGAGCCGCGAGGGCACGTTGTCGGCGATCGGGACCGTGTCGATGTGTCCCGCGAGGATGATCCGCTCGTCGTGCCCCAGGTTCGTCCGGGCCACGATGTTGTTGCCGTACCGGTCCACCGTGAGGTGCGGCAGCTCCCGCAGGGCCTCCTCGATCGCGTCGGCGAGCTCCTTCTCGCTGCCACTCGGCGAGGCGAAGTCGACCAGCTGCGCCGTGAGGCGCGCGGCGTCCTGGGTGAGGTCAAGGGGGGTGCGGTCCATGGCGTCGAGCCTAATACCCGTGGGACGAGGGGCCTGTCAGTGGACTCCAGTACCTTGGACGCGTGCCTGAGCCCCCCACTCTCGTCCGGCGCGGCCGCCTCCTGCGGATCGGCGCGGCCGTCGTCGTGCTGCTCGCTGTGGCCACGTACATGGCGGTGCAGTACGCGACCGGGGGCCGCTCCAAGCCGAGATGCACGGTCATCTCGGCGGACGGGGAGGGGGACGGGGCGACGTACGAGTTCACCTCCGAGCAGGCGGTGAACGCGGCGACGATCGCGGCCGTCGGCACCTCGCACGGCATGCCCGAGCGCGCCGTCACGATCGCCCTCGCGACGGCGCTGCAGGAGTCGGGGCTGCGCAATATCGACTACGGCGACCGGGACTCGCTGGGCCTGTTCCAGCAGCGGCCCACGAAGGGCTGGGGCACCGCGGACCAGATCATGGATCCGGCGTACGCCTCCGAGCGCTTCTACTCGCACCTGGCGCAGATCCCCGGCTACTCGCGGCTCCCGCTGACCGCGGCCGCGCAGCGCGTGCAGCGCAGCGGCTTTCCGCAGGCGTACGCGAAGCACGAGCCGGACGCGACGTTGCTGGCCGCCTCGCTGACCGGTCGCGCCGCCGCGTCGCTCACCTGCGACGGGCGGGCGCTCGGTGGCGAGGGTGTGCGGTCCGGCGACCCCGCGCGCGTGCGGGCCGCGCTCGCCCGTGACTTCGGGCGGGACGTGGCGTCCGCGAAAGGGTCGGGCGAGAGGTCCGTCCGCGTCCCCGTGCCTGCCGCCGTCGACTCGGCCGAGGGCGGGGAGCGGCAGCGCGGCTGGGAGCTGGCGCAGTGGGCGGTGGCCAACTCCTCGACGCTGCGCATCGAGCGGGTCTCCTACGCGGGCCGCGAGTGGGCCGCCGGTGGGTCCGGGGACACCTGGCGCAAGGTGTCCTCCGCGAAGCGGGGTGGCCGGTCCGGTCCCGCGGCCTCGATGACCGTCGGTGAGGTCCGGATCGTCACTGGGCAGTAGTCCGGGCGCTCACTCGAACGGGTAACGCGGATCATGCTGGGTGGACGTCGAGAGGGCACCTTCGGGTGAGGTGGGGCGCTGCCCCCAAGACCCTTGTGAGCAGGGCGGCGTAAGGGTTCTGCAGAGGGCGGCGATGCGTGCACTTTGCCCGTTTCTGCCCACAACTGATAATGCGACGCATTACGAACCCTTTACGTTTCCGACCCGCAACCTTCCTGGGGGCTGGGGCTGTTGTCACGGCGTCCGATCGCCGCACGGCAACCGGGCGCCAAACGTTCTCTCCCGTCTAAGGAGCATCATGTCCCTCCCCCTGACCCGTCGGATCGCCCGCGCCGCGCTGCTCGTTGCGGCAGGAGCGGCGCCCGTGGTCGGTGCGGCCGGCTCCGCCAGCGCCGTCGCCCTTCCGGCCACGACCGATCTGGGCGGTGTGACCGCCCTGGACGGTGCGAACGTGGGCGGCACCGTCGACGGCGCGGCGCGGCATGCCACCGGTGCTGCCGGTGCCACCGGCGGCAAGGCCGTCCAGAAGGCCGTGCCGGCGGCGGGCAAGGTCGTGGGCTCCGGCGCGAAGACCGCCACGCCGGCGGCACAGGAGGCCGCGGGTGGGGCGGCCGGTAGCGCGGGTGACGTGCTCGGTGAGACGACCAAGACCGCGACGGATGGTGGGCTGCCGGTGGGTGGTGGTGGCCTGCCGACCGGGGCGCTGGGCAACCTGCCGATCGGCTGACCGCCGGTTTGGTTGAACGGGGTGCCGGGAGCGTTCTGCTCCTGGTGCCCCGTTTTGCTGCCGGGCCGTGCCGTGGCCGGGGCCTGTCGTATGGGTGCGCGGCACCGGGGTGCCGCCTTGCCCACCCTGCCGCCCAAGGCGGCAGATTGCCCAAGGCGGGGGTGGTCGACCGCAACCGGTAGGGAGGCGGGTGGCGGCAGATTGCCCAAGGCGGGGGTGGCGGCCACCCGTACGCCTGAGTGGCGGGTTACCCAGGCGGTGGCGGTGCCCCGTCGGGCCGACGCTCCCGGAGGGGGCGGGTGGGTGGGAGATGGGCGGGCAGCCTGGTGGCGGTCCACTGCACCGTGGCGGTGGGTGGATCAAACCCCGCTCTTGAGCGAGAGCCGACGCCCCCGGGCGGAGCCCCCGGCTCGTGAGGCCCCGGCTCGTGAGGCTCCGCCCACGGGCGGAGCCCACAGGTGCCCGGTGGTGGGAGCCGGCAGGCCCCCACCACCCCTCAGGCCAGCCGGGCCACCGCCGCCGCCACTCGGTCGTCCGAGGCTGTCAGGGCTACGCGGACGAAGGTGGTGCCCGCCTCGCCGTAGAAGTCGCCGGGGGCCACCAGGATGCCGAGGTCGGCCAGGGCGGACACCGTGTCCCAGCAGGACTCGTCGCGGGTGGCCCAGAGGTACAGGCTCGCCTCGCTGTGTTCGATGCGGAAGCCGTGGGCCAGCAGAGCCGAGCGCAGCGCCTCGCGGCGAGCCGCGTAACGCTCGCGCTGCACCCGCACGTGCTCGTCGTCGCCGAGCGCCGCGACGACCGCCGCCTGCGTCGGCGCGGAGGTCATCATGCCGCCGTGCTTGCGGATCTGGAGGAGCGGGCCGAGCACCGAGGCGTCGCCAGCGATGAACGCCGCACGGTAACCCGCCAGGTTCGAGCGCTTCGAGAGCGAGTGGACCGCGACCAGACCCTCGTGCGAGCCCCCGTTGACGTCCGGGTGCAGGACCGAGACCGGGTCGGCCTCCCAGCCCAGCTCCAGGTAGCACTCGTCGGAGAAGATCAGGATGCCGTGCGACCGCGCCCAGTCCACGATGCGCTTCAGCTCGTCCTTGCCAAGGACCCGACCCGTGGGGTTCGACGGGGAGTTGAGCCACAGGAGCTTCAGGCCGGCCGGGTCGAGCTCGGTCGGGTCGTCGTAGACGACGTGGTCCGCGCGGGCCAGCCGGGCGCCCACCTCGTACGTCGGGTACGCGAGGCGCGGGTACGCGACCTTGTCACCCGGGCCGAGGCCCAGCTGGGTGGGGAGCCAGGCGACCAGTTCCTTGGAACCGACGACCGGCAGGACGTTCGTGTGGTCGAAGCCACGGGCGCCGAGGCGGCGTTCGCACCAGCCGACGAGCGCGTCACGCAGCTCGGGGGTGCCCCAGACCGTCGGGTAGCCCGGCGAGTTCGCGGCGTCGACCAGCGCCTTCTGGATCAGTTCGGGCACCGGGTCGACGGGCGTGCCGACGGAGAGGTCGACGATGCCGTCCGGGTGCGCCGCGGCCGTCTTCTTGTACGGCTCCAGCTTGTCCCAGGGGAAGGCGGGGAGGCGGTCGATGGGGGCCGGGACGGTGGACACGGTCAGCTCGCTCTCATACGG
Organism: Streptomyces sp. NPDC002754; assembly: GCF_053592315.1. Taxonomy (NCBI): domain Bacteria; kingdom Bacillati; phylum Actinomycetota; class Actinomycetes; order Kitasatosporales; family Streptomycetaceae; genus Streptomyces; species Streptomyces sp. NPDC002754. Next base: position 33,793 of record NZ_JBSFVM010000010.1, on the reverse strand, counting down.
GGTGGTGGAACAAATACCTCGGTCCCGTACGGCAGTCAGAGCCGTACGGGACCGGGGCAGCGCCTGTGCGTACCGCTGACGGTTACTGGTTCTGCGGCGGCAGCGCGGCGATGAAGGGATAGTCCTTGTCGATCAGGCCCATCTTCGAGGCACCACCGGGCGAACCGAGATCGTCGAAGAACTCGACGTTCGCCTTGTAGTAGTCCTTCCACTCCTCAGGAGTGTCGTCCTCGTAGAAGATCGCCTCGACCGGGCAGACCGGCTCACAGGCGCCACAGTCGACGCATTCATCCGGGTGGATGTACAAGGACCGCTTGCCCTCGTAGATGCAGTCGACCGGGCACTCCTCGATGCACGCCTTGTCCTTGACGTCGACACAAGGCTGCGCGATGACGTAGGTCACGCTGTCGTTCCTCCTCGATAGGGCGCTGGCGGGCCTCCGCAGGCTCCGCCGCCTGGCGCGCGGGAGCGCGGCGTCGTCGATGCCCGCCTCTAGTATCTCCGTTCCTGGCCATGATCCGAACAGGAGGGGTGGGGCGAGCTGTGGAATTCACTGCGGGCGGACGCCTGGAAGTTCGCATTTCAGGTGATGACGTGGGGAAACGCGTCTCTGTGCGACGGGTGAGCGGGGACGGTTCCGCGGGTCGAAAGTTCACCGACACCGTCGGAGTTCTCACATCGTGGAACGATGGTGTGCTCCTCGTCACACGGAGAAACGGTGAAGGTGTGCGGATCGAGGAGTCCACGCTGGTCGCGGGGAAGGTCGTGCCGGCCGCGCCCGCGCGTCGCCGCGGCCCCTCGGCCACGTACCCGGAGCTCGCTCGCGTCGCCTCGCGCGCGTGGCAGCCGATCGAGAGCGAGCGGCTCGGCGAGTGGGAGCTGCGCGCCTCCGAAGGTTTCACCCGGCGGGCGAACTCCGTACTCCCCTTGGGGGATCCCGGCCGTCCGCTCGACGACGCGCTGAGCCGCGTACAGGAGTGGTACGCGGCCCGTGGCCTACCGGCGTACGCGCAGACGGCGACCGGGGCCGAGGGGGCGCAGGAGGTGCTGTGCGCGGGGCTTGAGGAGCGCGGGTGGGCGCGCGAGGTGAGCGCAGAGCTGCGGATCGCGGCGCTCGCGCCCATCGGGGACGCGCCGGACGCGCCGCACGTGTCGCTGAGCCGCGAGCCGGACGAGGCGTGGCTCGCGCGGTACCAGCGCAAGGGGGCGAGCGAGGTCGCGCTGAAGGTGCTGTGCGCCGGCCCCTCGGTGTGGTTCGCGACCGTGCCGGGCGACGGTGGCGTGCCCGCCGCGATCGGGCGGTGCGTGGTCGACGGGCGGTGGGCCGGGTTCGCCGCCGTCGAGGTCGACCCTGCGTACCGCCGCAGGGGACTCGCCACGGACGTGATGACGGTGCTCGCCCGGCAGGCGCTCGACGAGGGCGCGTCGGCGGCCTGGCTCCAGGTCGAGGCGGACAACGCGGGTGCACACGCCCTCTACGACCGCATGGGTTTCGCCACGCATCACGCGTACCACCACTACCGTGCTCCGGAACGGCGTGACGGTTGATGCCGTAGCGACGAATGCCGTACTGATCGATGTAGCGATCGGCCTGAAAGGGCACGAGGCACGTATGTCCCCCCACCTTTCCCCCCGTTCCACGGAACTGCGGCGGCGGTTCGCCGAAGAGGCGCGGGCCGAGCGGCCCGATCTGGCGCAGCTGTGTCTGCTGCTCGCCGCGCAGGGCGACGCCTCGCTCGACGAGGCCGGCATGGACGCCGTGCAGATCGAGCTGGACGAGCTCGCCGGTCGGCTGCCGTACCGGCCGGGGTCGCCGCACGGCTGGGCCACCGCGTGCGCGGAGCTGCTCGGCGCACGCGCCGGCTTCCACGGCACGCCGAACGACTACCAGCGGCTCGAGTCGTCCCTCCTGCACGAGGTCGTACGGCGCCGCAGAGGGCTGCCGATCCTCTTGTCGGTGGTGTGGCTGGAGGTGGCCCGGCGGGCGGGCGCGCCGGTGTGCGGGGTGGCCCTGCCGGGGCACTTCGTGGTCGGCTTCGGCCCCACCGACGAGCAGGTGCTGGCCGATCCGTTCGACGGCGGGCGGGTCCTTACGGGGTCCGACGCGCAGACGCTCGTGGCGGGGGCGACAGGCGGCCCGCTGGATCCGTCGATGCTGCGGCCCGCCGATCCGCTGGACGTGGTGCTGCGGATCCTCAACAACATCCGGGCCTGGGCGGCGACGCGGCCCGAGCGCTCCGACGTGTCGCTGTGGGCCGTGGAACTGTCGCTGCTGCTGCCCGCCCACCCGGCGCGACTGCGCTACGAGCGGGCCCAGCTCCTCGTACGCCGCGCGGACTTCGTGACCGGGGCGGTGGAGCTGGAGGCGTACGCGGACGTGGTCGGGGCCGTCGACGAGACGGCGGCGGAGTCGGTGCGGGAGCAGGCGCGGGCGGCCCGCGCGATGCTGAACTGAGCCGCCGGGCCGCCGGGAGTCACAGCCAGCCCTTGTCCCGCGCCGCGGCCACCGCCTCCGCCCTGTTGCGGACCGCCAGCTTCTGGATCGCCATCGACAGGTAGTTGCGGACCGTGCCCTGCGACAGGTGCAGCGCGGTCGCCAGCTCCGCGTTGGTGCGGCCGTCCGCCGCCGCGCGCAGCACCTCGCGCTCGCGGTCGGTGAGCGGGTTCGCGCCCTCCGCGAGGGCCGCCGCGGCGAGCGTGGGGTCGATGACACGTTCGCCCGCGAGCACCTTCCGTACGGCGTCGGCGAGTTGCGCGGCCGGGGCGTCCTTGACCAGGAACGCGGCCGCGCCCGCCTCCATGGCGCTGCGCAGATAGCCGGGCCGACCGAAGGTGGTGAGTACGACGACCTTCAACCCCGGGAGCGCCGCACGCAGTTGGGCGGCCGCCTCGATGCCCGTGCAGCCCGGCATCTCGATGTCGAGGAGCGCCACGTCCACGGCGTGCGCGCGGGCCGCGGCCAGGACCTCGTCGCCGCGCGCCACCTGCGCGACGACCTCGATGTCCGCCTCGAGTCCGAGCAGCGCGGCGAGCGCCTCGCGCACCATGGACTGGTCCTCGGCCAACAGCACCTTGATCACGCTCATGCGGCGGATCCTAGACGTCCGCGGAGGCGGCCGGGACCCGGGCCACCAGACGGAAGCCTCCCCCGCGTGCCGCGCCCGTCTCCAGGGTGCCGCCGACCGCGGTGAGTCGTTCGGTGAGGCCGGTGAGGCCGTTGCCCGGCGGCGTCCCGGACGGGCCGGAGCCGTCGTCCTCCACGGTCAGTTCGACCTGGGGTCCTTCGAGGGTCTGACGCCGGGTGACCTCGATGACGCAGCGCCGTGCGCCACTGTGCCGTACGACGTTGGTGACGGCCTCGCGCAGCGTCCAGGCGAGCGCCGACTCGGGTGTCTCGGGCAGCTCCGGGGTCTCGGACGGCACGTCCGCGGCGACGCCCGCCGCGGTCAGCGCGGCCTGGGCGCCCGCGAGTTCGGTGGCGAGCCGGGCGCGCCGGTAGCCGCTGACGGCCTCGCGCACGTCGACCAGGGCCTGCCGGCTGACCTTCTCGATGTCGGCTACCTGGTCGGCCGCCTTGTCGGGGTGGTCGGGCAGCATCCGCCCCGCGAGCTCGCTCTTGAGCGTGATCAGCGACAGCGAATGGCCGAGCAGATCGTGCAGGTCGCGGGCGAGGCGCAGGCGCTCCTCGTTGGCGGCGAGCTGGGCGACCCGGGCGCGCGCCTGGCGCAACTCCCGTGTCGTGCGCACCAGTCGGCGTACGCCCGTCATGGAGAAGCCGCCCAGCAGCGCGGAGACGACCAGACCGATGTCGGGTCCCGCCCCGAGGTGCAGGGCGAGCGCCACCATCACGCCGGTCACCACGAGGATCATGATCTGTGCTTGCCGCATGGGCAGCACGGCCCCGCAGCCGACGGCGACGTACACGAAGAGCACCAGCCAGGACTCGCCGAGCGTCAGGCAGAGCACGCAGGCGAGCACGGGCAGGAGGCCGAGCACCGAGACCACGACGGCGCGGGCGAACGGGCGGTTCGTGTGCCGGAACACCAGCACCAGGTACGTGAGCGTGAACGCGCCGAGCCCCGCCCAGCCGAACACGGTGCCCACCGTGCTGTGGTGGCCCGCCGCCAGGTCGCCGACCGGGTCGCCGAGGAAGACCAGCCACACGCCGATCCACAGCGCTTTCACGAACAACTCGCGTCGGTTCGACGGCGCTCGGCCGGCCTCCGCCCACTCCCCTGGCTCGCTCACGCCTTCAACGTGTCCTTCCGGTACAGCCAGGCCGCGCCTCCCGCGAAGAGCAGGAAGTACGCGACGAGCAGTGCGACGTCCTTGGCCTCGGGGGCGCCACCCAGCTCGATGGCCTGGCCGAGGGCAGCGTACGCGTGAGTGGGCAGCCATTCCGCGATGTTCTGGAGCCACTGCGGGAATCCGGTCGTCGGCATCCACAGGCCGCCCAGGATCGAGAGCCCGAAGTACGTGATCATCGTGATCGGCCGGACGGCGTCGCCGGAGGCGAGATAGCCGATGGCCACGCCGAGCGCGGCGAAGACGAGGCTGCCGACCCAGATCGAACCGGTGAGCGCGAGCCACTGCCAGGCGTCGAACCGTACGTCCTTGAAGGCCGCGGCCACGACGAAGACGACCACGATGGACGGGAGCGAGACGACGGCGGCGCTCGCGGTCTTCGCGAGGACGTAGCCGCGTCCGGGCAGCGGGGTGAGCCGCAACTGCCGCACCCAGCCGTTCTCCCGCTCCTTCGCGATGCGCTCGCTGTTGCCCATGAGGACGGCGGTGAGCGCCCCGAAGGAGGCCATCGAGACCATCATGAACGCGGGCACGTTCAGGCCCGTTCCGTCGACCATACTGGTGCTGTCCGCCTTGCCCGCGATCAGCAGGAAGAGGACGGACGGGTAGATCACGGAAAAGAACAGGAACTTCCGGTTGCGCAGGGCGCGGGTGAGTTCGAGCTTGATCAGGCTGTTCATGCCGTTCATCGGGTCTTGGCCTCCTCGGCCTCGGTGATCGCCACGAAGGCCTGTTCCAGGCCGAGTCCGGCGACTTCGAGATTGCGCGGGTAGACGCCGAGTCCGTAGAGCGCGTGCACGGTCGCGTCGGCGTCGGTGGACTGGATGCGGACGGTCTGCCCGCTGACGGATACGCCGGTCAGGAACGGGAGGCCCTTGATGGCGGGTTCGTCGATCGCGCCCTCCAGGTCGAAGGAGACCCGCCGCGCTCCCGCCTTCGCCTTGATCTCGGCGGCCGTGCCGTCGGCGAGGAGGCGGCCGCGGTGCAGCACGAGGACACGGTCGGCGATCGCGTCCGCCTCCTCCAGGTAGTGCGTGGCGAACAGCACGGTGCGGCCCTGGTCCGCCTGCTCGCGCATGGTCGCCCAGAACGCCTGCCGGGCGCTCACGTCCATGCCGGTCGTCGGCTCGTCGAGGACGATGAGGTCGCTGTCGCCCGCCGTGGCGAGGGCGAAGCGGACGCGCTGTTCCTGGCCGCCGGAGAGCTTGTTGACCTTGCGGTCGGCGATCTGCGTGAGTCCGGCGCGGGCCAGCACCTCGTCGGCCGGGTACGGCTTCGGGTGCAGGGCGCAGCCGAGCCGGACGAGTTCGCGCACGGTCACCTCGTCCATCAGGCCGCCGCTCTGGAGCATGGCGCCGACCCGTCCTGCCGTGATCGCCTCGCGCGGGCTCGTGCCGAAGACACGGACCTCGCCGGTGTCGGCGGGGCGCAGGCCGAGGAGCAGGTCGAGGGTGGTGGACTTGCCCGCCCCGTTCGGGCCGAGCAGGGCGACGGTCTCGCCCGCGTGCAGTTCGAGGCCCAGGTCGTCGACCGCCCGCACGGTGCCGTACGTCTTCGTCACCCCGCTGAAGGTGACCGCTGCGTGTGTCGTCATGGCATTCAGCGTCGCCGCTGGGCGGGGGTGCGCGGCAGTGTCGTCAAGCGTGAGTCCCGCATGACGGATGTCATGCGGGACTCGTGACCCGGGTGCGAGTGCGCGGGTGCGCGGGTGTGCGGGTGTGCGGGCCGAGCTATCCGGCGTTCGTCTGGATCTCCGCGGTGCGCTCCGCCGCGGTCTTGCCGAGCAGCGCCTTACCGATGGCGGCGGCCACGTCCGTGGGCTGGACCGGCGTCTTCTTGCCGGTGCCGCGGGTGACCAGGACGCCGTCGAAGGTGTTGCCGTAGAGCTGCTTGAGCACCGGGAGGTTGTACTTCTCGACCAGCTTCCCGTTGACCGGCTGGACGCTCAGGATCTTCGGCAGCGACTTGTCGGGACCGAACTGGATCGAGGCGCCACCCGCCTTGACCGTGACCAGTCCGGACATCGCGGGCTCGGCGAACTGCTGCATCTTCCGGTCGACCTCGGCGTCCGGGATCGTCGGCTTCTGCGTCGACGTCGCCAGCGGGACCGCTCCGGAGGCGCCGGTCTCGACCTGCGCGTTGTACGCGTCCTTGACGGCGGCGGCCGACTGGGCGAGGTCGAGCCCCTTGCCGGTCTTGCCGTAGACGGGAACGGCCTTGCCCGGCGCGAACTTGATCGTGCCGTCGCCGGACGCGGCGGCGCCGCCCGCGGCCCGCTGCAGGGACGCGGCCAGCTTCTCCTCGTCGACGGGCATGACCGGGGCCACGACCCGCTCGTTGCCGAACAGCGAGCCGATCACCGAGACCGGGTTGTAGTCGCTTCCCGCGGCAGCGGCCACGGTCGACGCGGTGTCGAAGGAGAGGCCCGCCTGGGCCGGCTGCATCGCCACGGTCTTGCCGCCGACCTGCAGCTTCAGCGCCTGCTGGGTGCGCTTGCCGAGGGCGTTCTCGAGCTTGCTGGTCGCCTCGTCGCGGGTGCCGCCACCGATGTCGACGCCCGCGACGGTGGTGCCCTTCGGGACGTCGGCGTGGTTCATCAACAGGCCCGCGCCGTACGCGCAGGTGGCCACGACGACGACGCCCACGCCGAGCAGCACCAGCTTGTTGCGGCCCTTCTTCTTGGGCGCGGGGGTGGACGGCACCGGGTCGGGCAGCTTCGGCGGGGTGTGCACCGCGGGGCCGTCCGGGCCCTGCTGGAACGGGTCGGAGGCGCCGGGGGACTTGGGGCCGCCACCCTCCGAGGGGACGACGCGCATGCCGCTGGTGAGCGTGTCACCCGAGACGTTGTTGCCCCTGGTGTTGCCGCCCGCGGGCGGCTCCGGGGCCGGCTTCTGCGGCGTGAGGATCGCGGTGTCGTCGCTCATCCGCGGCGGCGACTGACCGGCACCGGGGACCAGCGGGTTGGGGACGCCGGGCGGCACCATCGGGCCGTCGCCCGCGGCCGGGCCCGTGGTGGGGCCGGTGGGCCCTTCGCCACGGTCGGGCGCGCCCGGGTCCTGGTTGGCGTTGGCGTTGGCGTTGGCGTTGGCGGAGAAGAACGGCAGGTCGTCGCGGGGTCCCGGTGGTCCGCCCGCGCCGAGGGGCCCGGCCGCCACGGCACCGGACACGTCAAACCCTCCGGACGAGCCACCCGAAGTACCACCCGAAGTACCGGGCGGGCCGCCACCGTTGGATCCCGGAGCGGGCGGCGTGGGCGCGCCACCCGCACCGCCACGCGGCTTGCGCGGCGCGAACCACTCACTCGTCCGCTCCTCGCGCTGAGGCGCGGGAGTGGGGGTGGGCTCCTCAAGCCCCGCCGGCGCTTGAGGCGCGGGGTCCGGGGCAGAGCCCCGCGACGTAGGACCGGCGGGCGGACCCGCAGCCCCGGGGACCGGATCCGCACCGCCCTTCGGCGCCCCGTCGACATCGCTCATCGGCGTGCGCATGACGACCGGCGGGATCGGCCGGGAGCCGGGGATGTTGATCCGGATCCGGGTCGTCAGCGTCGTCTCGGTCTTGGGTGACTCCGGGGCATCCTGGTCGCCCGGCGGCGTCGGACCGGCGTCATCGGACGCCGCGCCCTGCGCGGGCGATCCGTACGGAGGCGTCCCCGACGGGTAGGCGGCAGCGCCGCGCCCCTGGGGCCCGGAGGACGAACTGTCAGTTTCACGGCTCAAGGCAGGTTCTCCCGGTTGGCTCCGCCGCCCGTCTCGACCTCTCGCGGGCTGCTCGGCGGCGCGCACCACCATACTGGCCGCCGCCGGAAGTCACTGTGCGACGGATGACGAATCCGGAACCGCACGCGCCGCACGACGACCCAAAGTGCTACGTCACTTCCCAAGTCGGGCGGCGGGCGCGGGTGGTTGCCCGGGCAGCCAGAAGGTGGCGCACATCACAGCGACTGCCATCCCTCCGAGGAGGAAGAGGTACGAGCCGGCTCCCGCGCCGAACAGAAAGTCGCCCTCGGGACGGCTCGCGGTGAGCAGGATCACCGCGAGCACCCAGCCCGCCGCGGGCGCGACCGCCCCCGCGCGACCGCCCGCGATTCGCGCCCCTCCGTGGAACAGCCCGGCCGCCCCGACGAGCGCGAGCAGCAACCCGCCCGGGAACCAGCCCCCTTGGACGAGCGCCCCGCCGACCGCGAGGACCGCGCCGAGGACGAAAAGGGCAAGCAGGACGATCGTCCGCCCCGCACCGAACCCGCCGAAACTGAAGGGCAGGTCGCCCCCCTGCGCCACCGACCCGCCGGGAGCCGCCTTGCCGCCGGCCGCCGCGGCCCGCCCGTTCCTGTCGCCGCTCATCGCTCGGTCACTCCCTCAAGGCCCTCGAACAGGTCTTTCTCGTAAGGCGATCCGGGCTCGCCCCGCACCAACTCGTAGTACTCGATGTCGAACAGCGGCTGCGCGAGATCGTTGGAGAGCGCGAAGACGCCGCGTACCTCCGGCACGTCGACCTGGGTGGCGTGCGCGCGCATCGCGGCCGCCTTCCGCTCCGCGTACGGCCGCCCGTCGATCGCCGCGGTGATCCGCTCGTCGGCGACGACGCCCGGCACGTCGTCCACCACGGCGGCGACGTCGAAGGGTGTGGCGTCGAGCACGCCCGCGAGCCACCGGAACCGCTCCTCGGCGACCGTGCGCGGCACGCGGTTCCAGTAGACCTTGGCGATCGCGTGCGGCTCCCCGAGCTCGCTCCGGAAGGTGGCGTCCGCGGCGAGCTCGACGGCGCGCGTCGCGACGCGGTGGGCCTGGATGTGGTCGGGGTGCCCGTACCCCCCGTCGGGGTCGTACGTGATCAGGACCTGCGGGCGGGTCTCGCGGATCACGGCGACGAGGTGGGCCGCGGCCTCGTCGAGGTCGGCGGCCCAGAAGGCACTCTCCCGCCCGTTCTGCGGGGCGCCCATCATTCCGGAGTCGCGGAACCGTCCGGGGCCGCCCAGGAAGCGGTGGTCGGTGACGCCGAGCTCCTTCATGGCAACGGTCAACTCGCCGATCCGGTGCGGGCCGAGGAGATCCTCCCGGTCAGGGGCGAGATGAGCCAGTTCGCCCGGAATGACCTCGCCCTCCTCGCCGAGCGTGCAGGTCACCAGCGTGACCTGGGCGCCTTCGGCGGCGTACTTGGCCATGGTGGCGCCATTGTTGATCGACTCGTCGTCGGGGTGCGCATGCACGAGGAGCAGGCGCCTACCTGGCATTTCCGTCATGCCCATAGCGTAGAACGCCCCACTGACACCGGGCCGACGGCCGGTGTCGCTAGAACTTGATGCCGCCGACCATGTCCGCCACGTTCGTCGTCAGCTCCTTGATCGTGGGAGCGACGGACGAACTCGCCAGGTAGAAACCCAGGAGCACACACACGACCGCGTGCCCCGCTTTCAGTCCCGACTTCTTGATCAGGATGAAGACGATGATCGCGAACAGCACCACGGCCGAGATCGAGAGTGCCACAGCGGTCCTCCTCCAAAGTGATCCGGTCGCCGACGGACTCGTACCCACACAGCGCTAACGATCATAACTATCCGTACCCGCGCACGAGTCGCGATCAGGGAGCACCCGATGCGACCGGGAGCGCACGGGGGGCGCGCACGCACCATCGCCCGCTCGTCGGCACCGAATGTTCACGGCGGCCCGCCTCCAGCCGGATCCGAACACGACAGTCGACCGTGGCCGGCCCGATCCGCCGGAACAGCCCTGGAGTCTGCCGTTCGGGCCAGGCCTGATCCGAACGGCAGGCCCTAGGCTGCCTGGATGACCATCGAGACCTTTCCCCGTCAGCACGCGCGTACCCAGCGCTTCACGTTGGGGGCGCCGCGTGCCTTCACGGTGGCGCCGGACGGTGAGCGTGTCGTCTTCTTGCGTTCCTCCTCGGGTACCGATCGGGCGAACGCGCTGTGGGTGCTTGACGTGGCGGGTGGTCAGGAGCGGGTGGCCGCCGACCCGGTGGCCCTGCTCGGCGGGGCGGCGGAGAAGCTGTCGGACGCGGAGCGGGCCCGGCGCGAGCGCAGCCGTGAGGGCGGCGCGGGCATCGTGGGCTACGCGACGGACGCCGCCGCCGAGTTGGCCGCTTTCGCCCTGTCGGGGCGCCTGTTCACGGCCGAGCTGCGGGTGGGCACCGCCCGGGAACTCCGGGTGCCGGGCCCCGTGTTGGACCCGCGCCCCTCCCCCGACGGGCGGCACATCGCGTACGTCACCCGGGGCGCGCTGCGCGTCGTCGGCGCGGAGGGCGAGAACGACCGGGCGCTCGCGGAGCCGGAGTCGGAGACCGTGACATACGGGCTCGCTGAGTTCGTCGCGGCCGAGGAGATGTCCCGGTTCCGCGGCCATTGGTGGTCGCCCGATTCGGACCGGCTGCTCGTGGCCCGCGCCGACGACGCGGACGTGCGGCGCTGGTGGATCGCCGACCCCGCGCACCCGGACCGGGAGCCGGCGCGCGTCGCCTACCCGCGCGCCGGTACGCCCAACGCCGAGGTGCGCCTCTTCGCGTACGACCTCGAAGGCAACCGCAACGAGGTGACCTGGGACCGCAGGGCGTACCCGTACCTGGCCCGCGTGCACTGGTCGGCGGACGGCGCCCCGCTGCTCCTGGTCCAGGCCCGCGACCAGCGCAGCGCGCTCTACCTCGCGGTGAACACGGACGACGGTTCGACGCGGATGGTGCACGCCGACGAGGACGACGTGTGGCTGGAGCTGCTGCCCGGTGTGCCGTGCTGGTCGCCGAGCGGGCAGCTCGTACGGATCGCCGACGAGGGCGGCGCGCGGGTCCTCGCAGTGGGCGAACGGCTGCTGACCACATCTCAGTTGCACGTCCGGGCGGTGCTCGACGTGGGCGAGAGCGACGTGCTCGTCTCCGCCTCTGCCGGGGTCGACGCCGCGTCCCCCGAGACCGGCGAGGTGCACGTGTACCGGGTCAACGAGCTCGGGGTGCGGCGCGTCTCCGAGGAGCCCGGCGTGCACTCCGCGGTGCGCTCCGGCGACGGCTCCGTCAGCGTGCTCGTCTCGGCGACACCCGACTCACCCGGCGCGCGTGCGCGCGTGGAGCGCGAGGGCAAGCACGTCGCCACTGTCGTCTCGCACGCCGACCGCCCGCTGCTCACCCCGCGCCTGACGCTCACGGAGGCCGAGGGCATCCCGTGCGCTGTTCTCCTGCCCTCCTCTTACGAGGAGGGGGACGGCCCGCTGCCGGTCCTCATGGACCCGTACGGCGGCCCGCACGGGCAGCGCGTCGTGGCCGCGCACAACCCGCATCTGACCTCGCAGTGGTTCGCCGACCAGGGCTTCGCGGTGATCGTCGCGGACGGCCGGGGCACCCCCGGCATCTCGCCCGCCCGTGAGAAGGCCATCGCGGGCGACCACACCGTCACCCTCGACGACCAGGTCACCGCGCTGCACGCGCTGGCGGACCGCTTCCCGCTCGACCTGTCCAAGGTGGCGATCCGCGGCTGGAGTTACGGCGGCTTCCTGGCGGGACTCGCGGTGCTGCGCCGGCCGGACGTGTTCCACGCGGCGGTCGCGGGCGCCCCGGTGACCGACCAGCGGCTCTACGACACCCACTACACCGAGCGGTACCTGGGCGATCCGGCGGCGAACCCGGAGGCGTACGCGAAGAGTTCCCTGGTGACGGACGACGGGCTCTCGGACCCGGCCGAGCCGCACCGGCCGATGCTGATCATCCACGGTCTCGCCGACGACAACGTGGTCGTGGCGCACTCCCTGCGGCTGTCCTCCGCGCTGCTCGCCGCGGGCCGCCCGCACGAGGTGCTCCCGCTGTCCGGTGTGACCCACATGACGCCCCAGGAGCAGGTCGCCGAGAACCTGCTGCTGTTCCAGGTCGACTTCCTGAAGCGGTCGTTGGGGCTGTAGGGCGTGTCGGCCAGGGCCTACGGCAACCGGGCCGGAGCGACATGCGCTCCGGCCCGGCTCACGGCACCCGCACGGCCGTACGCGAGACACTCTGACGCGGTGACATATCGGCGCCGCTTCGGCCGGATTGCCTGCGTGTAAAGACGTGTAAAGACCCGTCAGGCCCCTACTCCGTCGGCACAATCTGCTTCTCTTCCGCGAAGTGGCAGGCCGACGGGTGACTGGCCGGGGTGTCGCCGCCCCGGAAGACCTCGGGCACGGCGAGCAGCGGCTCCTCGTCCACGCAGCGCTGCTGCGCCTTCCAGCAGCGGGTGCGGAAGTGGCAGCCGGAGGGCGGGTTGGCGGGCGAGGGCACGTCGCCGGAGAGCAGGATGCGCTCGCGCCCCTCGCGCGCTTCCGGGTCGGGCACCGGCACCGCCGACAACAGCGCCTGCGTGTAGGGGTGCGTCGGGTGGTCGTAGATCTCGGCGTCCGAGCCGATCTCGACGATCCGGCCCAGGTACATGACGCCGACCCGATCCGAGATGTGCCGCACGATGGACAGGTCGTGCGCGATGAAGACGTAGCTCAGGTCGAACTCGTTCTGGAGCCGGTCCATCAGGTTGACCACCTGCGCCTGCACCGACACGTCGAGCGCGGACACCGGCTCGTCCGCGACGATGATCTCGGGGCGCAGCGCGAGCCCGCGCGCGATGCCGATGCGCTGGCGCTGGCCGCCGGAGAACTGGTGCGGGTAGCGGTTGATGTACTCGGGGTTGAGGCCGACGACGTCCAGCAGGTCCTGGACCTTCTTCCTGCGGTCGCCCTTCGGGGCCACCTCGGGATGGATCTCGTACGGCTCCCCGATGATGTCGCCGACCGTCATCCGCGGGTTCAGGGACGTGTACGGGTCCTGGAACACCATCTGGATGTTGCGGCGGACGGCCTTCAGGGCGCGGCCGGACAGTGTGGTGATGTCCTCGCCCTTGTACGTGATGACGCCGGCCGTGGGGCGTTCGAGGTTGACCAGCATCTTCGCGACGGTGGACTTGCCGCAGCCGGACTCGCCGACGATGCCGAGCGTCTCGCCCTGCCCGAGGTCGAAGTCCACCCCGTCGACGGCCTTCACCGAGCCGATCTGCTTCTTGACGAGGACGCCCCTGGTGAGCGGGTAGTGCTTGGTCAACCCGCGTACCTGGAGGAGCGGTTCGTGTCCGGAGGCCGAGCCGTGCGCCGCGTAGTCGTTCTCGGAGTGCGCCTTGCGCAGGAGGTGCTCGGCGATCCGGCCCTCGCGCTTCAGGTCGTCCTTGCTCACGTGCTTACCGTGTTGCGGCATCGAGCGTCTCCTTCCAGAAGTGGCAGGCGCTGCGACGGTTCTCGGAGACGCGGGCGAGCGGCGGGACGTCCGTGCGGCACACGTCCTGGGCCATCGGGCAGCGCGGGTTGAAGGCGCAGCCGGGCGGGATGTTCATGAGGTTCGGCGGGAGCCCCTTGATGGCGAAGAGCTCCTGCCCCTTCTGGTCGAGGCGCGGGATCGACTCGAGGAGGCCCTTGGTGTACGGGTGTGCGGGCGCCTTGTAGATCTCGTGCACCGGCGCCGTCTCCACGATCCGGCCCGCGTACATCACGGCGATCTTGTCGGCGACGTCCGCCACGACACCCAGGTCGTGGGTGATGAGGATGAGCCCCATGTTGAGCTCGCGCTGCAACTCGGCGAGGAGGTCCATCACCTGGGCCTGCACGGTGACGTCGAGGGCCGTTGTCGGTTCGTCCGCGATGATCAGCGAGGGCTCCAGGGCGAGCGCCATCGCGATCATGATGCGCTGGCGCATACCGCCGGAGAACTGGTGTGGGTACTGGCTCACCCGCTCCTTCGCGGCCGGGATGCGCACCCGGTCCATCAGCTCGACGGCCCTGGCCCGCGCGGCCTTCTTGGACATCCCCTTGTGCACGACGAACATCTCGCCGAGCTGCTCCCCCACAGTGAGCACGGGGTTGAGGGAGGACAGCGCGTCCTGGAAGATCATCGCCATCTCGGCGCCGCGGATCTTCCGCCGCTCCTCCTCCTTGAGGTTCAGCAGGTCCTTGCCCTTGAAGAGGATCTCGCCACTGGCGATCCGGCCCGGCGGCATGTCGAGGATGCCCATGACGGCCTGCGCCGTGACGGACTTCCCGCTTCCCGACTCGCCGAGCACGGCGAGCGTCTCGCCCTCGTCGACGGTGTAGTTGACGCCGTTGACCGCCTTGGCGACTCCGTCGCGCGTACGGAACTCGACGTGCAGGTCGCGTACTTCCAACAGGTTCGTGTTCGCCACGGTCGGCTACCTCAGCTTGGGGTCGAGGGCGTCGCGCACCGCGTCGCCGAGCATGATGAACGCGAGCACCGTGAGGGCCAGCGCTCCCGCCGGATACAGCAGCATGTGCGGGGCGTTGCGGATGTACGGGGCGGCGTTCGAGATGTCGATGCCCCAGGAGACCGCGGGCGGCTTGAGGCCGACGCCGAGGAACGAGAGCGTCGCCTCCAGGGCGATGAACGTGCCGAGCGCGATGGTCGCGACGACGATCACGGGGGCGACGGCGTTCGGCAGGATGTGGCGCAGCAGGATCCGGGAGTTGGCGGCGCCGAGGGTGCGCGCGGCGTGCACGTAGTCGTTCTCCTTGACCGTGATCACGGAGCCGCGGGCGATACGGAAGATCTGCGGCCAGCCGAGCAGCACGATGAATCCGACCACCGGCCACACGGTCGTCGACGTCACCACCGACAGCAGGACGAGGCCGCCGAGGATGACGGGGATGCCGAAGAAGATGTCGGCGCCGCGGGAGATCACGGCGTCCGCCCAGCGCCCGTAGAACCCGGCGAGCGCCCCGAGGATCCCGCCGAGCAGGGCCACACCGAGGGTGGCGAAGACGCCGACGGTGATCGAGGCCCGGGCCCCGTAGACCGTGCGCGTGTACAGGTCGCAGCCCTGCGCGTCGTAGCCGAAGGGGTGTCCCGAGGTGGATGTGTCCTGGCCGTGCGCGAGGTCGCAGTCGTTGGGGTCGCCGCTCGCAAGGAGCTGCGGCCAGATCGCGACGACGACCAGGAACAGGATGATCAGCGCTGAGATGATGAAGACCGGGTTGCGGCGCAGCGAGCGCCAGGCGTCCGACCACAGGGAGCGCGCGGGCCCCTCGGCGCCGCCGCCCTCGGGCGTCCCAGGCGTCAGCTGGGCCTCGACGGTGACCGGAGTGACGGGCTCAGGCATAGCGAATCCTCGGGTCAAGGACGGCGTAGAGCAGGTCGACGATGAGGTTGGCGAGCAGGAAGACGATCACCAGGACGGTCACGAAGCCGACCACGGTCGGCGAGGACTGGTGCAGGATGCCCTGGTAGAGCTGGTAGCCGACGCCGCGGATGTTGAAGATCCGCTCGGTCACGATGGCGCCGCCCATCAGGGCGCCGATGTCGGTGCCGATGAACGTGACCACCGGGATCAGCGAGTTGCGCAGCAGGTGCCGCCAGATGATGCGGCGCCGCGGCAGGCCCTTGGCGACGGCGGTGCGGACGTAGTCGGAGCGGGCGTT
This sequence comes from Streptomyces sp. NPDC002754, assembly GCF_053592315.1. Taxonomy (NCBI): domain Bacteria; kingdom Bacillati; phylum Actinomycetota; class Actinomycetes; order Kitasatosporales; family Streptomycetaceae; genus Streptomyces; species Streptomyces sp. NPDC002754. The sequence goes on along the minus strand of NZ_JBSFVM010000010.1, from coordinate 18,050 downwards.
GTCGGCGACGGAGGTCCGGGTCAGCCGGGTCACGTACGCCAACGACACGGACGCGAGGACGAGGCCCGGCAGGATCAGCTCGCTCAGCGGCGCCTCATACGCCACCGAGGGCTTGACGATCCCCCACTCCATGCCGAACAGGAGCTGGGCGACGAGTCCGGTCACGAACGTCGGCACGGAGATCACGACCAGCGTCAGGACGAGGACGCCCGTGTCGATGGGCTTGCCGCGGCGCAGGCCCGTGATGACGCCGAGGCCGATGCCGATGACGATCTCGAAGACGATCGCCACGAACGTCAGCTTGATGGTGACGGGGTAGGCGCGCAGCATCAGGTCGGCGACGGAGTCCCCGTTGAAGGCGGTGCCGAAGTCGCCCTGGAAGATGTTGCCGAGGTAGATCAGGTACTGCTGCACCAGCGGCTTGTCGAGGTGGAACTGCTCGCGCAGCGCCGCCTGGGTGGCCGGGTCGCAGGCCTTGTCGCCGCAGAGCGCCGCGGTCGGGTCGCCCATGACGTTGACCATGAGGAAGATCAGCAGCGTGGTGCCGATGAACACCGGGATCATCTGCAGCAGCCGTCGGATCACATAACGCCCCATGGCACCTCCCTCACGTCAGCCGAGCGGTCGTGGTTCTCAGTCATTGACGGTCATCTCCTCGAAGACCGGCACGCTGAAGGGGTTGAGCTTCACGTCGTGCACGCGGGAGCCGTAGACGGCGGTGCCGTTCTGGTACCAGAGGGGGATCGCCGGGAGCTGCTCGGCGAGGATCCGCTCGGAGTCCTGGAAGTCCTTGATCGCGTTCTTCGGGTCCGGGTCCGCGTTGGCCTTGTTGATCAGCGCGTCGAACCGCTTGTCGCTCCACTTGCCGTCGTTGCTGGGGGCGCCCGTGGTGTAGACGGGCTGCAGGAAGTTCTGGATCAGCGGGTAGTCCATCTGCCAGCCGCTGCGGAACGGGCCGCTGAACTTGCCGCTCTGGATCTGCGTACGGAAGTCGGCGAAGGTGCCCACCGGGTTGCCGACGCAGGCCTTCGAGTCGCCCATGACCCGGTTGACGCTGTTGCAGATGGCGTCGATCCACTGCTTGTGGTTGCCGGTGTCGGCGTTGTAGCTGAGGACGAGTTTCCCGCCGGGGAAGCCGCCGCCCTCGTCGATCAGCTGCTTGGCCTTCTTGGGGTCGTACTCGCAGCGGTCGCCGCAGATGTCGGGGTTGTAGCCGCCCTCCTTGCGGAGCACGGGGGACGTCCAGTCCTTGGCCGGGATCCGGGTCTTCTGGAAGATCTTGTCGGTGATCTGCTCGCGGTTGATGGCGAGCGAGATGCCGCGGCGGACCTTGAGGGCGTCGGCGGTGGCCCACTCCTTGTCGTACATGGGGAACATCAGCGTCTGGATGATGCCGGCGGGAGTGTTGATGTACCGGTTGCCGATGTCCTTGTGGAGATTGCTGAGCTGCTCGGCCGGCACGGCGTCGGTCACGTCGAGCTGGCCGGCCACGACATCGGTGTACGCGGTGTTGTCGTCGGTGTAGACGAGCAGGTCGACGCCCTTGTTGCGGGGCTTGGCACCGTTGTAGTCGTGGTTGAGCCGCAGCTTCATGCGGCCGCCGCGCTCGTAGTTGGTCACCTCGTAGGGGCCGTTGCCGAACGGCTTCTCCAGCCACTCGTCGTGGTCGGTGAAGAACTTCTTCGGCAGCGGGGAGAACGCGGCGTAGCCGAGCATGTCGGGGAAGAGCGAGAACTTCTGGTTGAGCTCGACCGTGAAGTGCGTGTCGTCGACGACCTTGAGCCCCGACAGCTTCTTCGCCGTGGGCTTCCCCTTCACGGGGTGGACCTTGTCGTAGCCGTCGATATAGCCGAAGAAGTCGGCGCCGATCTGCGCGTTCGGCAGGTAGGCGGCGTAGTTCCAGGCGTCGACGAACGACTGCGAGGTGACCTTCGTGCCGTCCGCGAACTTCCAGCCGTCCTTCAGCGTGACCTTGAAGTTCTGCGCGTCGTCGCTCTTGATCGACTTGGCGACGGCGTACTCGGGCTCGGCGGTGACGGGGTCGTAGATCTTGAGACCCCGGAAGATCATGTCGAGGACCTTGCCGCCGTTGACCTCATTGGTGTTCGCGGGTTCCAGCGGGTTCTGCGGGTCGCCCCACTTCGCGCGCACGACACCCGACTCGGTGGCGGTGGCGCCGCAGGACGCGAGCCAGGGCACGGCCAGCACCAGGGCGGCGGCCAGGGCACCGGTACGCAGGCCGAGGCGCATCAGGGTCCTCCAGAGGGCGTTACGGGGACGAGCCTTGGGCCCATTGGACCCGCGGGTCGACCACTACGCCTGTTTTGTCACCCATCTGGGGGCGGGCGTGCCGCGTCCGGACATGCCGATGCCCGGCCCCGGTGAGAACACCAGGGCCGGGCATCGGGCGGAGGTCAGGACTTGTCGTCGCCCTCGAGGGCCGCGAGGGCGGGGTCGAGGACGATGTCCTGCCCACGTGCCTCGACGGTCGGGTCCTCCGGGAAGTGACAGGCCGTGAGGTGCCCTGCCTTGTTGCCGGAGAGCTGGACCAGCGGGGGCTCGTCCGTGGCGCACTTGTCCTGCGCCTTCCAGCAGCGCGTACGGAAGCGGCAGCCCGACGGCGGGGAGATCGGCGAGGGCACGTCGCCCTCGAGCCGGATCCGCTCCCGCTTCTCGACGTCGAGGTCCGCCTCCGGCACGGCCGACATCAGCGCGTGCGTGTACGGGTGCCGCGGGCGGTTGTAGAGCGAGTCGCGGTCCGCGATCTCCATGATCTTGCCGAGGTACATCACGGCGACGCGCTGCGAGAAGTGCCGCACGATGGCCAGGTCGTGGGCGATGAAGACGAACGCGATGCCCATCTCCCGCTGAACCTTCTGGAGGAGGTTCACCACCTGCGCCTGGATCGACACGTCGAGCGCCGAGACCGGCTCGTCGGCGACGATCAGCTTCGGCTCCAGGGCCACGGCGCGGGCGACCCCGATGCGCTGGCGCTGACCGCCGGAGAACTCGTGCGGGAACCGGTTGTAGTGCTCCGGGTTGAGGCCGACGATCTCCAGGAGCTCACGCACCCGCTTCTCGCGGCCACCGGGCGGATTGATCCCGTTGATCTCCATCGGTCCCGCGATGATCGAACCGACCGTCTGCCGCGGGTTCAGGGACGCGTACGGGTCCTGGAAGATCATCTGGATCTCGGACCTGATCGGCGCCAGCTGCTTGCGCTTCGCGTGGCTGATGTCCTGGCCCTTGTACGTGATCGTGCCCTGCGTGGGCTCGTACAAGCGGGTCAGCAGCCGGCCCGTGGTCGACTTGCCGCAGCCGGACTCGCCGACCAGGCCCAGGCTCTCGCCCGCATAGACCTCCAGGTCCACGCCGTCGACGGCCTTGACCGCGCCGACGGTGCGGCGGATCGGGAAGCCGCCCTTGATCGGGAAGTGCTTCTGCAGGTCCCGGACCTGGAGCAGCGGTTCGGCACCGCTGTCGCGCTGGTCGGGGATCGCGTCGGCGACCGCCGTGGTGGTGTTGCTCTTGTTCTCGCTCATGGTCATGCCCCAGTCGCCGGTTTCAGCTCAGCCCAGCCGGGGCTGAATCGTCTCGATGAACACCTGCTGCTTCTGGTCCGCCGTCAGGTGACAGGCGGAGCCACGACCCTGCGGAAGCTGCGGCCGCTCGCCCGAGCAGCGTTCGCCCGACACCTTGTCGGTGAAGGCGCAGCGCGGGTGGAACGGGCAGCCCGAGGGCGGATTCAGCAGCGACGGCGGCGAACCGGGGATCGGCATCAGCGGCTCGTCGATGTCCGAGGTGAGGCGCGGCATCGAACCCAACAGGCCCCAGGTGTAGGGGTGCTGAGGGTTCTTGAGCACCTCGCGCACGCTTCCGCGCTCGACGGCCCGGCCCGCGTACATCACGAGCAGGTCGTCGGCCATGTTCGCGACGACACCCAGGTCGTGCGTGATCATGATGATCGCGGAGCCGAACTCCTGCTGCAGGTCCTTGAGCAGGTCGAGGATCTGCGCCTGGACGGTCACGTCGAGGGCCGTGGTCGGCTCGTCGGCGATGAGCAGTTCGGGGTTGCAGGCGAGCGACATGGCGATCATGGCGCGCTGGCGCATACCGCCGGAGAACTGGTGCGGGTAGTCGTCGACGCGCTGCTTGGGCTGCGGGATGCCGACCTTCCCGAGCATCTCGATGGCGCGGTCCCGGGCCTCCTTCTTGGAGGCGCCGGTGTGCTTGCGGAACGGCTCGGCGATCTGCCGCCCCACCGTGTAGTACGGCGACAGGGCGGTCAGCGAGTCCTGGAAGATCATCGCCATCTTGTTGCCGCGGAGCTTCTCCAGCTCGGACTCCGTGGCGGTGAGAAGTTCCTTGCCGTCAAGGAGGATCTCACCGTCGATGGTGGTGTTCGTCTTGGAGTGCAGGCCGAGCACGGTCAGGTTGGTGACCGACTTGCCGGATCCGGACTCGCCGACGATGCCGAGCGTCTTGCCGCGCTCCAGGTCGAAGGAGAGGCCGTCCACCGCCTTGACGGCGCCGTCCTCGGTGGAGAACTGCACCCGCAGGTCGCGTACCGACAAGAACGCGTCGGAACCGGTCGGGGCCGGAGCGTCCTCGGGCTTGGTGAGTGTGGTCACTGGGGTTCTCCTAGGACAGCCGCACGCGCGGGTCGATCACGGCGTACAGGGCGTCCACGACGACATTGCAGATGATGATGAAGGCGGCGCTGAGCAGCATCACGCCCATGAGGACCGGCAGGTCCTTGTTGGTGACCGAGTCGATCGCCAGACGGCCGAGTCCCGCGAGGTTGAAGGTCAGTTCGGTGACCATGCCGCCGCTGAGCAGTGCCGCGATGTCCATGCCGAGGATCGTGATGATCGGGATGAGCGAGCCACGCCAGGCGTACCGGAAGAAGACGAAGCGACTGCTCATCCCCTTGGCCTTGGCGGCTCTGACGTGTTCCTCCTGGAGCTGCTCGATCATCGAGGAGCGCGACATTCGGGTGTAGTTGGCGGTGAAGATCGTCGCCATCACGACCCAGGGGATCAGCAGCCCCATGAACCAGGAGCCCGGGTTCTCCGTGAACGGCACGTACTTGGGCGCCTTCAGCCAGCCGGTGCTGTAGACGAAGATGCCCAGCACGATCGGGCCGAGCAGGTAGATCTGGAACGAGCTGGTCACCAGCGAGGCGCCGGAGACGGCCTTGTCGATCCAGGTGCCGCGGAAGCGGGCGGCGAGCAGTCCCGCGCCGAGGCCGGCGATGAGGAAGACGACCATGCCGCCGATCATGAGCGAGACGGTCAGCGGGAGACGGTCCATCATCGTGTCCCAGACCATCTGGTTGTTCCTGAACGAGACACCGAAGCACGGCGCGGCACAGTGGCCCACCCCGAAGTCACGTCCCGCGAAGATCCCGACCAGGAAGTTCCAGTACTGAACCGGCACCGGGGAGTCGAGCCCGAGGTTCTTGTGAATGAGCTCCAGCGCGTCCGGGGTGCAGTTCTTGCCGCACGCGAGCGTCGCCGGGTCCTGTGGGATGGCGAAGTACATGAAGAACGTGAAGGCGCTGATCAGCAGGAGGATGAGTGCTGCGCCAGACGTCCGGCGTATGAGAAATCGAAGCATGGCAGAAAGCTGCTCTCAGGACGGCGGCGGTGGGAGACCAGGAGGCGTTGTGCGGCGGCCCGGGGGCGAGAGCTCCGCCGCTCTCCCGCCCCCGGGAACTGCCTTGTGCGGACTACTTCTTGAGGTAGATGCGCGTCGGGTCGGTGTAGTTGGTGACCGACGAGTAGCGCAGGCCGCCCACGTTGGAGCCGGCGATCTGGAAGATCTTGGTGTAGTAGATCGGGGCTGCCGGGTTGATCTTCTCCGAGATGTAGTTGGAGAGCTTGCGGTACTCCTTGGCGCGCTCGGCCGCGTCCGCGATCTTCTGGATGCGGGCGCTCTCCTCGTTCACGTGCTTGTCGTTCACGTGCGAGTAGTTGGAGCCGCCGTCCTGGATGTTGGTGCCGTCGTACGTCGGCGGGAAGACGGTGTTGCCGTCGGCCCAGTCCTGGCCCCAACCGGTCATGTAGAGGTCAAAGCCGTTCTTGACCTTGCCCATCTGCTCGTACCAGGTGGCGTTGTCGACTTCCTTCTTCTGGATGTCGAGGCCGATCTTCTCCAGGTTGTTGATGATCAGGTTCGCCTGGGTGACACGGACGGGAACGTTGGCGTAGGCGTAGACGAGCTTCTTGCCCTTGGCGCCCGCCTCGTCGATCAGCTTCTTCGCCTTGGCGATGTCGCCGTTCGCCTTCTTACCGCGGTTGAAGATGTCGTCCGACTTGCTGTAGCCCGGAAGCGTCGGCGCCGTCAGCGAGTTGGCGGCGTCGCCACCGTAGGCACCGCCGTCGGCGTGCGCGGCCGCGGTGGCCGGCATCGCCAGGGAGATGGCGTCACGGATCTTCTTGTCCTTGATCCGGTCCATGTTCATGTTCAGCTGCCACACGTACGGGCCGTAGCCCTGGACGGTGCGCTTCATCACGGCCTTGTCGGTCGTGATCTTCTGCAGCTGGGTGGCGTCGATCTGGCCGGTGAACATCAGGGAGTTCTTGGCCTCGCCGCGGTCGGCCAGGATCGTCTTGGTCTGGTCGGCCTTGGAGACGTTGTAGTCGATGTTGAACCCGTCCACGTAGGCGTGGCGCATCGGGTCCGTCTTCTCGTCCCACTTGTCGTTGCGGACGAGCTTGAGGCTCTTGCCCGGCTTGTACGCGGAGATCTTGTACGGGCCGGTGGCGACCGGCTTCTGGTCGTACTTCTGCTTGGTGTCCGTCTTCTCGGGCACGACCGAGTACGCCGCCATGGCCAGGGCCTGCGGGACGTCGGTGTGGGCTTCCTTGAAGTGGAAGGTGATGGTCTTGGCGTCCGGCGTGTCCAGGACCGAGTCCGGCAGGTGCTTGCCCTTGAACGGGCCGCCGTACGCCTTGCGGTACGAGGTGCCGGAGCCGGACAGCCACTGCTGGATGTACGCCGGACCGTCCGTGATGAACGGGTCGTACATGCGCTCGATGGAGTGGCGGATGTCGGCCGAGGTGATGACGTGGCCGTTCTGGTCCTTGACGCCGTCCTTCAGCTCGAAGGTCCAGGTCTTGCCGCCGTCCGAGGACTTGCCCGCGTCCTTGGCGAGGTCACCGACGACCGTCTGGGTGCCCTTGTCGTCCTCGGTGTACGTGGTCAGGCCACGGTAGAGGAGCTTGGAGAGCAGGCCGGCGTCGGAGACGTATATCTGGCCCGGGTCCAGGTGCGAGAAGTCGCTCTCCTGGTAGACCTGGGCGACGCCGCCCTTCTTGGCGCCCGGGACCGGCTCGGCCGGGCCCTGGGAGTCCTGGGCGGTACCCATGACGACGGGCCGGGACTGCGCCTTCGCGTCCTTCTGGGTCTTGCCCACGCTCTTGTCGTTGTCGTTGCTGCCGCTGCTGCAGCCGGTCAGCGTGAGGGCGCCGACAGCGGCGGCGACGACCGTCGCCTGCGCCGTACGCGAACGAAGGATGCTCATGGAGTTGAATCCACCTGCCTGTGAGTAGTGATCCTTGTGTGCTGCCTGACGCATCCGGCTGTGTCGGTCCGGCGCCCGGGTGGCAGCGACCCTCGGTGATGCCTGGTCAGCGTCCGGTCTTGGGATCGAAGGCGTCCCGGACCGAGTCACCGAAGAGGTTGAACGCCACGAAGAAGACGACCATGGCGACACCCGGGAAGTACAAGTAGGTCGGGTCCACCTCGTAGATCTTCGCCGCGGTCGCGAACATCAAGCCCCAGTCGGGCGTGGGGTCTTGATATCCGACGCCGACGAAGGAGAGGAAGGCGACCGAGAGGATGGTGCTGGGAAGCAGGTACGTGCCCTGCACGATGATCGGCGTCACCAGGTTGGGCAGCAGCTCCTTGCGGATGATCCGCCAGGGGGAGGCGCCCGCGACCTTCGCCGCCTCCACGAACTCCCGCTCTCGCAGGGACAGCGTCACCGCGCGCACCAGGCGGGCCAGGGTCATCCACGTGAGCAGCCACATGATGCCGGTGATGGCGAGGAACCGGACGTAGACCGGCGTCTCCTCGTCCGGGGCGACGAAGACCGTGACGATGACGGGCATGGCCGCGACCATGAACAGCTGGTTGGGCAGCGCCATCATGAAGTCGGTGAGCCGGCCGAGCCAGTAGTCGATCTTGCCGCCGAAGTAGCCGGCCGCCAGACCGATCACGACACCCAGGATCACCATGCCGATCGTCGCGCACAGAGCGGTGTAGAGCGACGTACGCATGCCGTAGAGCAGATACGCGAAGACGTCGCGCCCATAGTTCGGGTCGATGCCGAACCAGTGCTCGGGCGACATACCGCCGTTGGGACCCGCCGGCAGGTTGAACTCGTTGAGGAGCGTGGGGTCGTCCTGGCCGTAGAAGGTGTACGGGTCCTTGCCGTACAGCTTGCAGATGACCGGGGCGAGCGCGGCTATCACGAAGAACACCAGGACGATCCAGGCGGACAGGACGCCCGTCCTGTCCCGCTTGAAGCGCCGCCACATCAACTGGCCGGGGCTGCGCCCCTCGAGCTTCTTGGGCTCCTTCGCGTCGCCCTGCGGCGCGCTCTCCTTGTCCAAGGCGGAAGAGGTCTCGGCGCCCTCAATCTCGATTGGACTTGTCATGATTCGTCCATTTCACAGGTGTTGGAGGCTGTCGGAGGTGAAAGCGGCCCGGCAGCCGTCGCACGGCGTACGTCACTCGAAGCGCACGAGAGGGACTAACGGCTGGGGTGAGCCCACCCCTGAGGAAGTGTCAAAAACATGGGCCCCTCCTCATGAGTCCACTTCGTTCACTGCAAGTGGAGGCAGAAGGTCGCCACCCTGCCGACACCCCTGACGGCGAAGTTGACGCTGCCTCAGCGTGCTCGCGAGTCGCCGCCCCCCATTAGCGCGTGACCCTTTGACCCGAGCTCTACGCGGACCACTATTAGCCACAGCCGCTGCCGCGACCACACTCTTTTGGTCTCGGTTCGATCACACCTGATGCGTACTTCTCCCAAAATCCGGACAAACAGATCCTAGATAGAGGGACACGAAACGGACGTGTTACATACCTATCGACCATCGGCGTCCGCATTCCGGACTCCGGCGTGGACTTAATCACTTGCGCTCGACCGGATTTTGACCCCTTGTTGGGAGACATCACGGCCGGGTGTGTCACTGCGCGTAGACCGCGTGAAGAGTAGCGGGAACGCAAAAGGCCCGGCACCCCCTTCGGGGGTACCGGGCCGAACTGCCGTCAGGTCAGTTGTGCTTGGCGCGCGAGGCGCTGCGGCCGCGCTCCTTGTGGTCCAGGACGACCTTGCGGATGCGGACGGCCTCCGGGGTCACCTCGACGCACTCGTCGTCGCGGCAGAACTCCAGGGACTGCTCCAGGGAGAGCTTCCGGGCCGGGACCACGTTCTCCGTGTTGTCCGCGGCCGCGGCACGCATGTTGGTGAGCTTCTTCTCCTTGGTGATGTTCACGTCCATGTCGTCGGCGCGCGAGTTCTCACCGACGATCATGCCCTCGTACACCTCGGTGCCGGGCTCGGTGAACAGCACACCGCGCTCCTGGAGGTTCATCATCGCGAAGGGGGTGACCGAACCGGCACGGTCGGCGACGAGCGAGCCGTTGTTACGGGTCGTCAGCGTGCCGAACCACGGCTCGTGGCCCTCGTGGATCGAGTGGGCGATGCCCGTACCGCGGGTGTTCGTCAGGAACTCCGTACGGAAGCCGATGAGGCCACGGGACGGCACGACGAACTCCATGCGGACCCAGCCGGAGCCGTGGTTCGACATGTTGTCCATGCGGCCCTTACGGACGCCCATGAGCTGCGTGACGGCGCCCATGTGCTCCTCGGGGACGTCGACGGTCATGCGCTCGACCGGCTCGTGCGTCTTGCCGTCGACCTGCTTGGTGACGACCTGCGGCTTGCCGATCGTCAGCTCGAAGCCCTCGCGGCGCATCTGCTCGACCAGGATCGCCAGCGCCAGCTCACCGCGGCCCTGCACCTCCCAGGCGTCGGGGCGCTCGGTCTCCAGGACGCGCAGCGAGACGTTACCGACCAGCTCGCGCTGCAGGCGGTCCTTGACCTGGCGGGCGGTGACCTTGCGGTCCTTGACGGCCGCCTTGGCGTCCGCGCCCTTGCCCGTGCCACCGCGGCCGACCAGCGGCGAGGTGTTCGTACCGATGGTCATGGAGATCGCCGGCTGGTCCACCGTGATCAGCGGCAGCGCGACCGGGTTCTCCGGGTCGGCAAGGGTCTCGCCGATCATGATGTCGGGGATGCCCGCGACGGCGCAGATGTCACCGGGGCCGGCGACCTCCGCGGGCTTGCGGGTCAGCGCCTCCGTCATCATCAGCTCGCTGATGCGGACGTTCTGGACCGTGCCGTCGCGCTTCATCCACGCGACCGTCTGGCCCTTGCGCAGCTCGCCGTGCTCGACGCGGAGCAGCGCGATACGGCCGAGGAAGTTGTCGGCGTCGAGGTTGGTGACGTGGGCCTGGAGCGGCGCGTCCTCCTCGTACGTCGGGGCCGGCACGGACTCCAGGATCGTGGAGAAGAACGGCTCCAGGTTGGTGGAGTCGGCCGGGACCGTGCCGTCGTCCGGCTTGGTCAGCGAGGCGACGCCGTCACGACCACAGGCGTAGACGATCGGGAACTCGATCTGGTCCTCATCGGCATCCAGGTCGAGGAAGAGGTCGTACGTCTCGTTGACGACCTCGTCGATGCGCGAGTCGGGCCGGTCCGTCTTGTTGATGCACAGGATGACGGGCAGCCGCTGCTTGAGCGCCTTGCCGAGCACGAAGCGCGTCTGCGGCAGCGGGCCCTCGGAGGCGTCCACGAGGAGCACCACCGCGTCCACCATCGACAGACCGCGCTCGACCTCACCACCGAAGTCGGCGTGGCCGGGGGTGTCGATGATGTTGATCGTGATGACCTCGCCGCCGTCCTTGGGGTGATACTTCACCGCCGTGTTCTTGGCGAGGATCGTGATGCCCTTCTCACGCTCCAGGTCGTTCGAGTCCATCATGCGGTCGTCGAGCGACTCTGCTGCGTGCGCGGCGAAGGAGCCGGCCTGCTTGAGCATGGCGTCGACGATGGTCGTCTTGCCGTGGTCGACGTGGGCGACGATGGCGACGTTACGGATGTCGTGGCGCGTGGCCATATTGCGGCGTACTCCCGGAGTGAAGGGTCGGCTGCGCGTACTTCTTTGGTACACGCGCCCTGCCGGGCTGGACACGCCACGGCCTCACCCCATGGTACGTGGCCCCGCGGCCCCCGGCCCAGCCGGGCCGGACGGACCGCCGCCGAAGCGCCGGGCCGTCCGGGAAAACCGCAGGTCAGCCAGCGTCCTCCGTGGGTGAGCCGACGGCCTTCGCACCCGGCTTCAGGAAGCCGATGTCCTCATAGGAGGGCTCCTGGAAGCCGAACGCCCCCGCGTTCACCAGGTTCGCCTTCGTCGCCACCAATTCGGGCCGCTGGTAGAGCGGAATCGATCCTGCGGCGGCCCAGATGCGCTCGTCGGCCTGCCGGACGAGCGAGCGCTCCTTGTCCTGGTCGAGCTCCCCGACGGCCTGGTCGAAGAGCTGGTCGATGTGGTCGGTGCCGACCCGGGTGTAGTTCTGCTCGACCGTGAGCTCGCCGTCGGCGGCCGGGACCGGCTTGGCGTAGATCGGGCGGGCGTCGGTGGCCGGGTAGGCGGAGCCGGGCCACGAGTACAGCGCCAGGTCGTACTCGCCCGCCGCGATGTGGTCCTTGAAGTAGGTCTCGTCGTCGACCTTCGTGATGTCCGTGCGGACGCCGATCTTCTGGAGCATGGTCGAGATCCGGTCGGCGACGGACTTCAGCTGCTCGGCGTCGGGTCCCGAGGGCAGTACGAAGTTCAGGGTCAGCGGCTTGCCGTCCTTGGCGAGCTGCCCCGGGGCGGCCCCTGCCTTGGCGCCCTGCTTGCCACCGGCCTCGCCCGAGTCCTTGGCGGCGGCCTGCTGCGGAGCCGGGGTCCCCTTCGGGGCGTACGCGCCGGGGGCCGCGCCCTGCTTGGCGTCGCCCGCGTGCTTGCCCTCCCGCTCGGCGGAGCGCACCTTCGCGGCGTCGGCCTGGTGCAGCAGCGCGGAGTGCTGGGCCGCGGCGAGGGCGCCGGGGCCCAGCAGCGGGGGCGCGGCGTCGCCGGGCTTGGCGTCGTCCGCGGACTTCTGGTCGTCCTCGCCCATGATGTACGTGCCGTCGCCGGACTCGGCCGCGGCGCCCTCCGCCTTGCCGCCCGCGGTCTTGGGCTTCTGCTGCTTCTCCTGGAGCGGCCCGCCGCGCACCCAGCCCGCCTCCGCGAGCAGCGCCTGCGCCTTGTCGGCGTCCTGCTTGCCGAGCGCGTCGCTGTTGTCGGTGTAGGCGGCCTGGCCGGAGAGGGCGAGGTGGCTGCCGACGGTCGTGGCCGGAAGACCGAGCGGCTTGAGGACGCTCTGGGCGAGCTTGTCGCGGTCGAGGGCGCGGGCCACGGCCTGGCGCACCCGCTCGTCGGCGAGCGGACCGCTCGAACCGTTCAGGGCGAGCTGCGTGTAGGCGGGTTCGAGCGACTTGCGGACGACGAAGCCGTTCAGCCCCGCCTGCTCCTTCGCGTACTTCGCCACGGCCTTGCGGGTCTTCGCGCGGGCCTCGAGCTCCGCCTCGGCGACCTCCCAGTCCTCGTTGTGCGCCCGCGCCCAGGAGCGCAGCGCGTCACCGGAGGTGACGTCGGCGCCGGGTCCGTGCGCGAGCGGGCCCGACGCGCCCTTCTCGCGGGCGGCGTACGCGATGCGCTCGGCGGACTCGGGGTCGACGTCGGCGAGGTCCAGCTTGTCCGCGGCGAGCGCGGCGGTCCGCTTGTCGCGCGGCACGGCCTTGAGTTCCAGCTTCTCGAGCTTGGCCGGGCGGCCCCACCAGCGGGGGTTGCGCTCCAGCGTGACCTGCTTGCCGCTCCGGTCGACCTTGCCGGGCGCGAAGGGGCCCGCGGTCACCTTGAGCTTGCTGCGCGCGCCCTCGTTGAAGGCGTCCGGGCTCCCCATGACGTCCTTGGGGTACAGCGGCGAGAACAGCGAGCGCCAGTCCGCGTACGGCTTGGCGAACGTGACCCGCACCTCCAGGTCGTTCTTGCCGCGCTCGACGTTCTCGATGCGGTTGTAGCCCGCGTTGTGGGCGGTCCAGTACGCGCTGTTCTTCCCCGACAGGGCGCGCCACTGCGCGGCGAAGTCGGCGGCGCCGATCTCCCGGCCGTCGCTCCATACCGCCTGCTGGTTCAGCTTGTACAGCACGACCTGCTTGGGCTCGGTCTTGATGACCTCGGCCTTCTCCAGGTAGTCGGGGTCGGCCTGCGGGCGGCCCTGCGCGTCGAGCCGGAACATCGAGGGCAGCACGGCGCCGGTGACCCGGCTCGTGGCCGCGTCCGCGTCGGCCTGGAAGGAGTTGAGGGTCTGCGGCACGTCGTCGACGGCCCACCGCAGCGTGCCGCCGTCCTTGATGTGCGTACGGGCTGCCGAGGCGACGTCGGGGCCCGCCGCGGGGCGGCTCGCGTCGTCGTCGGAGCCGCACCCGGCGAGCGCGGTCACGGCGAGCGCACCGCTCACGAGGAACGCGGCCGAGCGTGCGGCGGCTCCTGGGCGCCTTGGGACATGGGGCATCACGGGTACCTCCGGGGCTGGCCGGTTTTGTCACGTTTGGCGGTATATGGAGCTGATCACATCTATCGGCCAACTGAAGTGGATCCGGGGTGCGGCACCCTCCGACACGCCCGTAAGGCACCCGGAAGCCACCCGTGCGGCCCAAAGAAGCCCGAACCCGAGGGGCGCGCACCACGGCGCACACCGGCAATCCGCACGAATCCCTTCACAAACAGCAATGTGACGCGCGACACTCTCAGGCGCATGAGCAACTCCGCCGCACCAGCGGAAGTGAGGCCAAGTCATGTCCCTGCACGACGACTTGACGGCGGTTCAGGCCTGCGTCGACGAGCTCGCGCGCGCCGTGGGGCGCCTGCAGCCCCAGCTCGCGGGCGTCGCGGGAGGTCCGGATCTGCGCCGGGTGCGTGCCGACACCGCGCATCTGCGAGAGAGCGTCGCCCTGCTGCGCGAGTCGGCCGCGAGCCCTGACGTGCCGCACCGCCCCGACCTCGTGACGATCCCCGACGCCCCGTACGACAGGTCCCTGTGGACCGACTCGGACGACGAGGGGCTCGGCGCGCGGGACCGGCACGCCCCCTGACCTGCCCTCGCCCACCCCCGATCCCCGTCCACCTGTCCCTGCGAGCGGAGGCTTCGTTGGCCACCGGCACGGAACCCACCAGTACCGAAGACCCCCATATCGAAGGCGGCACCGGCGTCCGAGGCCGGACCCGTGCCGCGATCGCCGCGCCCCATCTGCGCACCGACCGCTGGTGGCTGGCCCCGGCCGCGACCGCGGGTGGCCTGTTCGCCTTCATCGTCTACTCGACCTGGCGGGCCTTCGGAGGCGCCGACTACTACGCGGCCCCGTACGTCTCGCCGTTCTACTCGCCCTGCCTCGCGGACAACTGCGAACCGATGCGGCACGGCCCCAACTGGGAGATCTTCGGCGGCTGGTGGGGCCTGTCCCCCGCGCTGCTCATCCTGATCTTCCCGCTCGGCTTCCGGCTGACCTGCTACTACTACCGCAAGGCCTACTACCGCGGCTTCTGGGCCTCACCGCCCGCCTGCGCGGTGGCCGAGCCGCACAAGAAGTACAGCGGCGAGACGCGGTTCCCGCTGATCCTGCAGAACATCCACCGCTACTTCTTCTACGCGGCCGTCCTCGTCGCCTGCATCCTCACGTACGACACCGTGCTGTCGTTCCGCGACGAGAACTACGAGTGGGGCCACATGGGGCTCGGCACCCTGGTCTTCCTGCTCAACATCGGGCTGATCTGGGCGTACACGATCTCCTGCCACTCGTGCCGGCACATCGTCGGCGGGCGCCTGAAGCACTTCTCGAAACACCCGGTGCGGTATCGGCTCTGGGGATGGGTGGGGAAGCTGAATGCCCGTCACATGCTGCTTGCCTGGGCCTCGTTGGTGAGCGTCGCGCTCGCCGACTTCTACGTGTATCTGGTCGCGTCCGGTGCTTTCGATGATCCGAGGTTGTTCTAATGGCTGTAGTGGAGCGACAGCAGTGGGATGTTGTCGTGGTGGGCGCCGGTGGCGCGGGGCTGCGGGCCGCGATCGAGGCGCGTGAGCAGGGCGCTCGTACGGCCGTGATCTGCAAGTCCCTGTTCGGCAAGGCCCATACGGTGATGGCCGAGGGCGGCATCGCGGCCTCCATGGGCAATGTGAACTCCCGGGACAGCTGGCAGGTGCACTTCCGCGACACGATGCGCGGCGGCAAATTCCTCAACCAGTGGCGGATGGCGGAGCTGCACGCACGCGAAGCGCCCGACCGCGTATGGGAGTTGGAGACCTGGGGCGCCCTGTTCGACCGCACCGGCGACGGGCGGATCTCGCAGCGCAACTTCGGTGGGCACGAGTACCCGCGGCTCGCGCACGTCGGCGACCGTACGGGCCTCGAACTGATCCGCACGCTCCAGCAGAAGATCGTCCAACTCCAGCAGCAGGACTTCAAGGAGACCGGCGACTACGAGTCCGGCCTGAAGGTCTTCCAGGAGTGCACGGTCACCCGGGTCCTGAAGGACGAGGACGGCCAGGTGTCAGGCACCTTCTGCTACGAGCGGGAGAGCGGGCGCTTCTTCGTCATCGAGGCGCCGAGCGTCGTCCTGGCGACCGGCGGCATCGGCAAGTCCTTCAAGGTGACGTCGAACTCGTGGGAGTACACGGGCGACGGACACGCGCTCGCGCTGCTCGCCGGAGCGCCTCTCCTGAACATGGAGTTCGTCCAGTTCCACCCGACAGGCATGGTCTGGCCGCCCTCGGTGAAGGGGATCCTGGTCACGGAGTCGGTGCGCGGCGACGGCGGCGTGCTGCGCAACTCCGAGGGCAAGCGGTTCATGTTCGACTACGTCCCCGATGTCTTCAAGGAGAAGTACGCGCAGTCGGAGGAGGAGGGCGACCGCTGGTACGAGGACCCGGACCACAACCGCCGGCCCCCCGAGCTGCTGCCGCGCGACGAGGTGGCGCGGGCCATCAACGCGGAGGTGAAGGCGGGCCGCGGATCGCCGCACGGTGGCGTGTTCCTCGACGTGTCGACGCGCATGCCCGCCGAGACGATCCGGCGCCGACTGCCCTCCATGTACCACCAGTTCAAGGAGCTGGCCGACGTCGACATCACGGCCGAGGCGATGGAGGTCGGGCCGACCTGCCACTACGTGATGGGCGGCATCGCGGTCGACTCGGACACGGCGGCGGCGCGCGGTGTGCCGGGGCTCTACGCGGCCGGTGAGGTGGCCGGCGGCATGCACGGCTCCAATCGGCTCGGCGGCAACTCGCTCTCCGACCTGCTGGTGTTCGGGCGCAGGGCGGGGCTGCACGCGGCGACGCGCGCCGTCTCGCGCCGCACGGCGCGTCCGACCGTGGACGACGAGCAGATCGACACGGCGGCGGCCGAGGCGCTGCGGCCCTTCTCCGCGGAGGGCCAGGAGGAGGGCGTCACGCCCGAGAACCCGTACACCCTGCACCAGGAGCTCCAGCAGACGATGAACGATCTCGTCGGCATCATCCGGCGGGGGCCCGAGATGGAGCAGGCGCTGCGCAGGCTCGCGGATCTGCGGGTGCGGGCGCGGCGGGCCGGGGTCGAGGGGCACCGCCAGTTCAATCCGGGCTGGCACCTGGCGCTGGACCTGCGGAACATGCTGCTGGTCAGCGAGTGCGTGGCGCGGGCCGCCCTTGAGCGCACGGAGTCGCGGGGCGGGCACACCCGTGAGGACCATCCGGCGATGGACCGGGAGTGGCGGCGGGCGAATCTGCTCTGCCAACTCCGGGACCCCACCGGCGGGTTGGCGGCCACGGACCCGGTGCGTGGCCAGATCACGCTCACCCGCGAGACCACCGAACCGATCCGCCCCGACCTGCTCGCCCTGTTCGAGAAGGAGGAGCTGGTGAAGTACCTGGCCGAAGAGGAGCTTTTCGAGTGAGCAGCTACGAGGCGGCCTTCCGGGTGTGGCGGGGCGACGTCGGCGGGGGCGGCCTGGAGGACTTCAAGGTCGAGGTGAACGACGGCGAGGTGGTCCTCGACATCATCCACCGCGTGCAGGCGACGCAGGCGCCCGACCTGGCGGTCCGCTGGAACTGCAAGGCGGGCAAGTGCGGTTCGTGCTCGGCGGAGATCAACGGCCGGCCGCGGCTGATGTGCATGACCCGCATGTCCGTCTTCACCCGCGACGAGGTGATCACGGTGACGCCGCTGCGTGCCTTCCCCGTCATCCGCGACCTCGTCACCGACGTCGGCTTCAACTACACGAAGGCCCGCGAGGTCCCGGCCTTCGTCCCGCCCGCCGGGGTGGGTCCCGGCGAGTACCGGATGATGCAGGAGGACGTGGACCGCTCGCAGGAGTTCCGCAAGTGCATCGAGTGCTTCCTGTGCCAGGACACCTGCCATGTCGTCCGCGACCACGAGGACAACAAGTCGTCCTTCGCGGGGCCCCGCTTCCTGATGCGCGTGGCGGAACTCGACATGCACCCTCTGGATGCGGCGGCGGAGGACGGCCTGGACCGCAAGACCACGGCCCAGGACGAACACGGCCTCGGTTACTGCAACATCACCAAGTGCTGCACCGAGGTCTGCCCCGAGGGCATCCACATCACGGACAACGCGCTCATCCCCCTGAAGGAGCGAGCGGCCGACCGCAAGTACGACCCGGTGGTCTGGCTGGGCAACAAGATCCGCCGCCGCACTTGAGCCCCTGCGGGTCTTGAGCAGCGGGGGCCGGCGGGCGGCGCCGCCATTTTCAAGCCCCTGCGGCGATTGAGCAGCGGGGTCCGGGGCGGAGCCCCCGAGGCGTGTGATGGCGGTGCCGTCCGCACACGTCGCGGGGGGGGGGCCCCGCCCCCCCCCCCCCCCCCCGGAGAGCACACCGCGGAACTACACACAC
>NZ_JBSFVM010000009.1:0-284534 GCF_053592315.1 Streptomyces sp. NPDC002754 | reverse complement strand
CGCTCGGCGACCAGCGCCGGCACAATGCCCGCGGTGCCGTCCGTGGACGCCATACCGGAGACCACCAGGTCGTAGCCGGCCTTCTCGATCGCCTTGGCCAGCACCAGCGAGGTGCCGATCGCGTCCGTGCCGTGCAGGTCGTCGTCCTCCACGTGGATCGCCTTGTCCGCACCCATCGACAACGCCTTGCGCAGCGCGTCCTTGGCGTCCTCGGGACCCACCGTCAACACGGTGATCTCCACGTCGTCATCGGAGTTCTCCGAGATCTGCAGCGCCTGCTCCACCGCATACTCGTCCAGCTCCGACAGCAGACCGTCGACATCGTCGCGGTCCAACGTCAGGTCATCGGCGAAACCCCGGTCGCCCGTGGCGTCCGGCACGTACTTCACGGTGACAACGATCCTCAAGCTCACGCCGGCTCTCCTACTGCAATCGTCTTTATCTGGGCGGCTGTCTTGCTGCCAGTTGTACTGGCCACACGCCTAGCTGTACTGCTACGGCTGAAAACGCCTTCTCGCAGGCAGCATATGCGCCTTGTGCGGACTCTTCCGGTCGGGGCGGCCCGCGCTCCGAATAGAAGGTTACTCGCCAGTACACCCAGGATATGCCCACTAAGCAAGCGCTTTGAACTGTGACCTTGCCAACGCTGTGTAATCGCGCGGCACAGGAACTCTCAGTCGCGCAGGCCGTTGAAGCGGCCCTGGTGGTACAGCAGCGGACGGCCGGCGCCCGCCGGGTCGCCGCAGACCGCCTCCGCGAGCACGACCTGGTGGTCCCCCGCGGGCACGCGCGCGATGACCTTGCAGACGAGCCAGGCGAGCACGCCGTCGAGGATCGGCACACCCTCGGGGCCCTCGAACCAGCGGGTGGACGCGCCGAAGCGGTCCGCGCCGCTCTTCGCGAACGTCGCCGCGAGCTCGGCCTGGTGCTCGCCGAGTATGTGCACGCCGACGCACTCGGCCTCGGCGACGGTCGGCCAGCTCGACGAGCCGACACCGATGCCGAACGAGACGACCGGGGGCCTCGCGGAGACAGAGGTGAGGGAAGTGGCGGTGAAGCCGACGGGGGCCGCCCCGGGCGCGGTGACCACCGCCACACCTGCCGCGTGCTGCCGGAAGACGGAGCGGAACAGGTCGGGGGTCGCTGCCTGGGCGGGGCGCAGATCGGGCGTGGCCGTCATGGAGTTGTCCTTCTGACAGGAGGGTTCGAGCAAGGGGCCGTAGCTGCGTCAGACGCGCGGACAGCGGGCGCTCGAACAGCGAGCCAGGTCCACGTGGACCCGCTCGACGAGAAGGAGTTCCGAAGGCATAAGGTCACTCTGACGATACGTGGCGCATGCAGTCAAGTGCGTTCCGTCATCTGGGAGATGCGTCACGCGACGCCCCCACGCTCCCGCTTCCCTCCATGCCCGCCCGCCTCACACGGCTTCGCCGAGCGCCGCGATGACGTCCGCTTTGCGCGGCTGCCCGGACGCCCGGCGCACCTCGCGTCCGCGCGCGTCCAGGACGAGCACGGTCGGGGTCTTGAGGATGCCCACGTCCCGTACGAGGTCGAGGCGGTCCTCGGCATCGATCTCCACGTGAGAGACGCCCGGCACCATCGCGGCGACCTCGTCGAGGACCCGGCGGGTGGCCCGGCAGGGCGCGCAGAACGCGCTGGAGAACTGCACGAGCGTCGCCCGCTCCCCCAGCTCCTCGCCCAACTGCGCCGCGCCCCACGTCTGTTCACCGACCGCCACCCTGCTCCTCCTCCATTTCGCCGCATTCCGTGCAGCGTTTTCCGGCCGTTCGCGTATTCCCGGCACGTGACCAGGATCTCGTACCGTGCTGGAACCAGGACTGGCCCCCCAGCCGTTGATGGGGCACCATCTGCGCAAGCCGGAAAACCTACGGCCGCGTAACTTACTGAAGGGCCAACCCCCTCCATGGCAGAGCTCGTCTACCCTCCGGTCATCGGCGCCGCCCGCACGATGTTCAAGGCGCTCGACCTGAAGATCGACTGCAAGGGCTCGGAGAACATTCCGCGTACCGGCGGTGCGGTCCTGGTCAGCAACCACATCAGCTACCTGGACTTCATCTTCGACGGCCTGGCGGCGCTGCCGCAGAAGCGTCTCGTCCGCTTCATGGCCAAGGAGTCGGTCTTCCGGCACAAGATCTCCGGCCCGCTGATGCGCGGCA
The DNA here is from genome assembly GCF_053592315.1 of Streptomyces sp. NPDC002754. Classification (NCBI taxonomy): domain Bacteria; kingdom Bacillati; phylum Actinomycetota; class Actinomycetes; order Kitasatosporales; family Streptomycetaceae; genus Streptomyces; species Streptomyces sp. NPDC002754. The sequence goes on along the minus strand of NZ_JBSFVM010000009.1, from coordinate 282,357 downwards.
TGAAGCACATCCCGGTGGACCGCTCCCAGGGCGAGCACGCGTACCAGCACGCGCTGCGGTCGCTGCGCGCAGGCGAGATCATCGGCGTCTTCCCGGAGGCGACGATCTCGGAGTCCTTCACGCTCAAGAGCTTCAAGACGGGCGCGGTGCGCATGGCCCAGGAGGCCGGCGTGCCGCTGATTCCGATGGCGCTGTGGGGCACGCAGCGGCTGTGGACCAAGGGGCGTCCGCGCAACTTCAAGCGGCAGCACATCCCGGTCACGGTCCGCGTCGGTGAGGCCATGGAGGCGCCGAGCGACCAGTACGCGGGAGCGATCACGCGCCGGCTGCGCACGCGCATGCAGGAGCTGCTCGAGGCCGCGCAGCGCGCCTACCCGGTGCGCCCCAAGGGTGAGGACGACACATGGTGGATGCCGGCGCACCTGGGCGGCACCGCCCCGACCCCGGAAGAGGTCAAGGCCGCCGGGGCAGGCTGAGTCACACCGGGAGGGCGTCCGGAAGGCTCTCCCGCAAGTACGGGCGGTCCGGCGCGCCGCGCAGCGCGTCGAGCACCGCCGGGTGCGGCGCGTCGTGGAGCGCCGGGTAGTCCGCCTCCCCCGCCTCCGGGTCGGGTATCCACGCCAACCGCTCTCCGTCCAGGGAGAATTGGGCGTTTACACCCGGCTTGTTCCCGCGGCAGTCCTGCCGGTGCCACGCCCCGCGCAGCCGCACGGCCACCAGTCCGTGCACGCACCAGCCCGTACCCGCGTCGTGCGTCAGCCGCTGATAGCAGAGTGCGGTCGGGATGTCCTCGGCGCGCAGCAGCGCCGCCAGCGCGTGCGCCTTCGCGTGGCAGATACCGGTGCCCTTCTCCAGGACGTCCGACGCCCGCCAGGTGACCCGCGGGTCCCCGCTGTCGGCGGAGTGCGGAATGGCGTCGCGTACGAACTCGTAGGCAGCCTGGGCGTATACATATGAATCGGCGACATCGCGCGCGAGGCGCGCCGCCGTCTCGCGTACGAGCGGCTGATGGTGGTCGATGACGTCGTCGGCCGCCAAATACGCGGACAGGTCGGGGTTCTGCTGGATCAGCTGCATGGCACGCGAGCATAGAAATGCGACCACCTGTAAGTCAATACATTTACAGGTGGTCGCATATATATGCGCCTCGGCTGTAGGGGCGGCTATCGCGCCATCTCTTCCTTGAGGGCCGCCACGAAGGAGTCGACGTCCTCCTCGCGCGTGTCGAAGGCGCACATCCAGCGCACGTCGCCGGCCGCCTCGTCCCAGAAGTAGAAGCGGTACTTCTTCATCAGGCGCTCGGAGACGTCGTGCGGGAGGCGGGCGAAGACGCCGTTGGCCTGCACCGGGTAGAGGATCTCGACGCCGTCGACGGCGCGGGCGCCCTCGGCGAGGCGCTGGGCCATCTCGTTCGCGTGCCGGGCGTTGCGCAGCCACAGGTCCTTGGCGAACAGCGCCTCCAACTGCACCGAGATGAAGCGCATCTTGGAGTGCAGCTGCATGGACAGCTTGCGCAGGTGCTTCATGTGGCGCACCGCGTCCTGGTTGAGGACGACGACGGCCTCGCCGAACAGCGCGCCGTTCTTGGTGCCGCCGAGCGACAGGATGTCGACGCCGACCGCGTTCGTGAACGTCCGCATGGGGACGTCAAGGGACGCGGCGGCGTTGGATATCCGGGAGCCGTCGAGGTGCACCGTCATGCCGTGCCCGTGGGCGTGCTCGCAGATCGCGCGGATCTCGTCGGGCTTGTAGAGCGTGCCGAGTTCGGTGGACTGCGTGATCGAGACGACCTGCGGCATCGCCCGGTGCTCGTCGTCCCAGCCGTAGGCCTGCTGGTCGATCAGCTCGGGGGTGAGCTTGCCGTCCGGGGTCGGCACGGTGAGCAGCTTCAGGCCGCCCATCCGCTCGGGGGCGCCGCCCTCGTCCACGTGGATGTGCGCGGACTCGGCGCAGATCACCGCGCCCCAGCGGTCGGTGACCGCCTGGAGCGCGACGACGTTGGCGCCCGTGCCGTTGAACACCGGGAACGCCTCGGCGGTCGGGCCGAAGTGGCTGCGGATGATCGTCTGAAGGTGGTCCGTGTACTCGTCCCCGCCGTACGCGACCTGGTGCCCGCCGTTGGCGAGGGCGAGCGCCGCCATCACCTCGGGATGGCCGCCCGCGTAGTTGTCGCTGGCGAACCCCTGCGTGGTGGGGTCGTGATGCCGGTGGGCATCGGTCCTCTGTACCTGGTTGGGGGGATTCACGGCTTCTCGGTCAGCCACAGACGGGTCCCGTTCAGTTCGGCGGCGGGCCGCTCCCAGACGCCGGAGATGGCCTCGGCCAGGTCCGTGACGTCCGTGAAGCCCGCGAACTTCGCGTTGGGGCGTTCGGCGCGCATCGCGTCGTGCACCAGCGCCTTGACCACCAGGATCGCAGCCGCCTGCTGCGGTCCCGCCTCACCCCCCGCCTTACGGAAGGAGTCGCCGAGCGCGAGCGTCCACGCCTCGGCCGCGGCCTTCGAAGCGGCGTACGCGGCGTTGCCCGCGGTCGGCTTGGAGGCGCCCGCGGCGCTGATGAGCAGGTAGCGGCCGCGGTCGCTGCGGGACAGGCCCTCGTAGAACGCGAGGGAGGTGTGCTGCACCGTGCGGATCAGGAGCTTTTCGAGCAGCTCCCAGTCGGCGAGGTCGGTGTCGGCGAACGTGGCGCCGCCGCGCCAGCCGCCCACGAGGTGCACGAGGCCGTCGACACGGCCGAAGTCCTTCTCGATGCGCCCGGCCCAGTCACGGGTGGCGTGCAGGTCGAGCAGGTCGACGTTGTCGCCGATGACCGTGGCCCCGCCGTGCGCGTAGCGCGCCTCGTCGACGGCCGCCACCAGGCGCTCCGCGTCCGCGTCGGCGCCGATCACGGTGGCGCCGGCCTCCGCGAGCCGCTTGAGGGTGGCCTGGCCCGCCGGTCCCGCTGCTCCGGCGACCGCGATCACCGCACCGTCCAGTGAGTCCCTGGTCCCGCTGGTGTCGCTCATGACAGTCGCCTCCTGCTGCTTTTCGCCGTGGCTCACGCGGCCCCCGATGCAAGCACCGGCTCCACTGGAGCGGCATTCGCCGCGCCCTTCTCTGCGACGCTCTCCGCGGTGATCCCCTTCGTAGAAGCGATCACCTTCTTCAGCTTCTTCGAAAGCGCCTCATAAAACATGCTGAGCGGAAACTCGTCGGGAAGCACCTCGTCCACGAGTTTGCGCGGCGGCAGGGACGTGTCCAGGGCGTCGGGGCCCTTCGCCCAGGTGGAGCCCGGGTGCGGGGACAGGTACGTGGACACCAGGTCGTACGCGGCGAACCAGTGCACCAGCTTCGGGCGGTCGATGCCGTCGCGGTACAGCTTCTCGATCTCGCCGCACAGCTGGTTGGTCACCTCGGGGGCGCGCTGCCAGTCGATGTGCAGCTTGTTGTCCGTCCAGCGCACCACGTCGTGCTTGTGCAGGTACGCGAAGAGCAGCTGGCCACCCAGACCGTCGTAGTTCTTGACGCGGTCGCCGGTGACCGGGAAGCGGAACATCCGGTCGAAGAGCACGGCGTACTGCACGTCGCGCGCCTGCGGGACGCCGTCGGCCTCCAGCTTCACGGCCTCCTTGAAGGCGGTGAGGTCGCAGCGCAGCTCTTCGAGGCCGTACATCCAGAACGGCTGGCGCTGCTTGATCATGAACGGGTCGAAGGGCAGGTCGCCGTGGCTGTGCGTGCGGTCGTGGACCATGTCCCACAGTACGAAGGCCTGCTGGCAGCGGTCCTGGTCGGCGACCATCTCCTCGATGTCCTTGGGCAGTTCGACGCCGAGGATGTCGACGGCGGCCTCGGTGACGCGGCGGAAGCGGGCCGCCTCGCGGTCGCAGAAGATGCCGCCCCAGGAGAACCGCTCGGGCGCCTCGCGCACGGCGATCGTCTCCGGGAAGAGCACCGCCGAGTTCGTGTCGTACCCGGAGGTGAAGTCCTCGAAGGTGATTCCGCAGAACAGCGGGTTGTCGTAACGGGTCGCCTCGAGTTCGGCGAGCCACTGCGGCCACACCATCTTCAGGACGACGGCTTCCAGATTGCGGTCCGGGTTGCCGTTCTGCGTGTACATCGGGAAGAGCACCAGGTGCTGGAGGCCGTCCCGACGCTGGGCCGCGGGCTGGAAGGCGAGCAGCGAGTCCAGGAAGTCCGGGACCCCGAAGCCGTCCCGCACCCAGCGGCTCAGGTCGCGCACGAGCGCCTCGTGGTACGCGGCGTCGTGCGGCAGCAGCGGGGCGAGCTCGTCGACCGCGGCTATGACACGGCCCACGATCCGCTCGGCGTCGGCCTTCGCCGGGGCGCCTTCGGCCTCGAAGTCGATCGAGCCGTCCTTGCTCTGCAGAGGCCTGAACTCCTCCACGGCGTCCTTGAGCAAGGGCCAGGCCGGGTGTTCCACCACCCTGGGTCCGACCACCTGGACCGGAGAGGCCGGAGAATCCGTCTCCCCCGCGCCGGCCTGCACAAGAATTTCCGTCATGTCCCAACCTCCACGGGAGAACCTCGCGTAAGGACACCGTATGCACGCGAGGTTCTCGACCACAAGGGGGATCTCGGGAAATTATCCTGCACTACCCCCTTGATCGCCGCTGTTTTTCCTGTGACGGGCGGTGGTCGCGATCGCCTTTGCCGCTCCGGCGAGGGCCTGCCGGGCGTCGTCGAGCAGCTCCGGGAAGCCGAAGAATCCGTGGAACATCCGCGGGAAGTGGTCCTCCGTGACCGCGACGCCCGCGTCGCGCAGCGCCTTCCCGTACGCCCGGCCCTCGTCGCACAGCGGGTCGCAGCCGGCGGTGACGATGTGCGCGGCGGGCAGCCCGGCGAGGTCCTCGGCGAGGAGCGGCGATACGTGGCGGTGGGCGGGGTCCCCGTCGGCGCCCAGGTACTGCTCGCGGAACCAGCCGCAGTGGGCGGCGGTGAGGAAGTAGCCCTCGGCGTTGGCAGCGAAGGAGCCGGACTTCTGGCGGGCGTCGGTGGCCGGGTAGACGAGGACCTGGCGAGCGATGTCGGGGCCGTCCTCGTCGCGTGCGATCTGTGCGACGACCGCGGCGAGGTTCCCGCCCGCGCTGTCGCCCGCCACCGTCAATGCCTGTGGGTCGGCGCCCAGTTCGCGCGCGTGGTCGGCGGTCCAGCACAGGGCGGCGTACGCGTCCTCGACGGCGGCGGGGAACGGGGCCTCGGGCGCGAGCCGGTAGTCGACCGATACGACGACGGCGCCGGCGTCACGACACAGGGCGCGGGCCGTGCGGTCGTGGCTGTCGAGGTCGCAGATGACCCAGCCGCCGCCGTGGAAGAAGACGACGACGGGGCGGGATCCCGGCGCGTCCGGCTCCGCATCCGCCTCCGGCTTCGGCCGGTACACGCGCACGGGTATCGCGGGCGCGCCCGGCGGTCCGGGTATCGCGCGGTCCTCGACGGACCCCACCGCGGGGGCGGGGAACGGTGACTCGGGGGCGGCGGCGAGGATCCGGCGGGCCTCGGCGGCGTCGGTGACGGTGCCGCCGAGGTCAGGGAAGGCGGTGGCGATGGCGTCGACGAGGGGACGGGCCTCTGGCGCGAGGCGGTCGAGCGGGTGGGGGGTCATGGGCGGCTCCTTGGTTCGGCTCGGCGAGGTTCGGCGGGGGTGGGTGCGGGTGCGGTCGGCCGGGGGCGACGTCACGGGGCTCTGCCCCGGACCCCGCGCCTCAATCGCCGGCGGGGCTTAAATTGCTCGCCGGGCAGCGGGGGTTTACGGGGCAATCGCCGGCGGGGCTTGAAAATGCTCACCGTCGGCGGGGCTTGAAAGTACTCACCACCGGAGGGGCTTGAATTGTCGATCGCCGGCCGGACTTGGCTGGTCAAAAGGCGGCGGGGCTTGATGCGTGCCGGAAGTGTGGGATCACTTTCTCGCCCCATTGCCGAAGCGTCTCCATGCACGCCTCCTGCGGCACCGTGCCCATCTGGATGAGGCACATGATTTCGTCGGCGCCCGCGTCGCGGAGGCGTTCGACGTAGGCGATGGCGTCGTCGGCGGTGCCGTACGCGTGGTCGGCGTTGAAGGTGGCCGTGGCGGTGGGGCGGACGGGGATGTGGTGCTCGTGGAGGCGGGCCACGACCTGTTCGGCGGCCCGGCGCATCTCCTCCGCCTCGTCCGCGCCTTCCACGACGGCCTCGTCGGGGATGCCCGCGCCGCCGTACCAGTGCCCGATGGACTGCGCGAAGAAGCGCTGGCCGCGGATGCCGATGCCGCGGGCCGTCTCCCGGTCGTCGAGCACGATCGTCGGGCAGAGCACGGAGAAGTGGTCGTTGACGACGGAGGAGACATGGCGCTCCGTGGTGCGGGCCGTGATCGCCGCGTCGTAGGCGGCGCGCATGTCGGCGATCGCCTCCGGGCCCGCGAAGCCCATCACCAGGGCGCCGACGCCGAGTTCGGCGGCCTGGCGCAGCGTCTCCGTGCGGCTGCACGCGAGGAAGAGGGGTGGGTGCGGGGTCTGGGCGGGGCGCGGCAGGATCGGGTGCGGGTCGATGTCGAGGAGCGGCCCGTGGTGCTCCAGCTCGTCCTTCTCCCACGCCTTCCCGATGATCCGCAGCGCCTCCTCGACCTCCTGCGTGGTCCGCTCCTTGTCGACTCCGCAGAGCGACGTCTCCTGCGTGGTGCCGCCACGCCCGGCCCCGAGGTCGAGCCGCCCGCCGGACAACAGGTCGAGCATGGCGGCGCGTTCGGCCACGCGCGCGGGGTGGTTGAAGTTGAACGGCATGCACACCACACCGTGCCCGACGCGGATGCGGGAGGTGCGGGCCGCGACCCAGGTCAGGAAGATCTCCGGAGCGGACATGTGGGCGTACCACTTGAGGGAGTGGTGCTCGACCGCCCAGATCCGGTCGAAGCCCATCTCCTCGGCAAACACGGCCTGTTCGACGCTGTCGCGCAGCAGCTGGTGCTCGCGTTCGACGGTGGGGTCGGCGAGCTGGGCCTCGAAGATGACGCTGAACTTCACGGTGCCTCCCGGACGTGGAGCTGCCATATGACTAATAGCTATATGACGAGCCGTCAGAGATGGGAAGGGGTGCGACGCTCCGGACACGCTTTACGCTTCCCCGGTAGCCCCCTCGACCCCCTGGAGTCACCCGTGTTCGACCCCGCCCCGCCCTACCCGTACGACGGGACCCCCGAGCCGCACCCGCTGCTCGCGCCCGTCCTCGGGCTCCTCGGCACCTGGAGCGGCCGGGGAAGCGGCGAGTACCCCACCCTGGACAGCGACTTCACGTACGCGCAGGAGGTCACGTTCAGCCACGACGGCAGGCCCTTTCTGCGGTACGAGGCGCGGGCCTGGCTGATCGACGCCGACGACGCCCCCGTGCGGCCCGCCGCACGCGAGAGCGGCTGGTGGCGGATTCAGCCCGAGGGCCGCGTCGAGGCGCTGATCACGCAGCCCACCGGGATCGCGGAGGTCATGGTCGGTGCCGTCACCGACGGCACGGTCGAGCTCACGACGCACGCCGTGGGCCTCACGCCGACCGCCAAGCAGGTCGACGCCACGGGACGCCGCTACACGCTCACCGACGACGACACCCTCACGTTCAGCCACCGGCTCGCGGCCGTCGGCCAACCGCTCCAGCACCACCTCGCGGCGCGGCTGCGCCGAAAGTAGCTCTTGCGTCCGTGACCTCCGCTGGATTCAATGCGGAGCCATGCCGACCACGCAGCAGCTGCCGCCGACCGCCTGGGCCGTTCTCGGTCTGCTGTCCTTCCCGCCCGGCGAGCGGACCGGGTACGAGCTGAAGAAGTGGGCGGACGCGTCGCTGCGCTTCTTCTACGGCTCCCCCGCGTTCAGCCAGATCTACGCCGAGCTGCGCAGGCTGGAGCGGCTCGGCTACGCCACGTCCAGGCGCTCGGGCCCGGAGGAGCCGCGCACCAAGCGCACGTACGCCATCACGCGCGCGGGCAGGGACGCGCTCGCCGCGTGGGCGGCCGACGACCGGGACACGGCCGCCGTGTCGCTGCGGCACCCGGTGCTGCTGCGCGTATGGCTGGGGCATCTCGCCGCCCCGGGGCGGCTGCGCACCCTGGTCGAGGAGCATGTGGCGCGCGCCGAGGGCGAGTTGAAGGAGGTGCGGGACGCGGCCGCGCGGGCACAGGGCGTGGAGGCGTGGGCGCACCCGCAGATCGCGCTGCGCTGGAGCGAGCGGCACCTCGCGGCCGAAGTCGAGCTCGCGCGCGGCATGTTGGCGGACCTGGACGCGCTGCCCGCCATCCCCGAAGTCAACGCCGACGGGGACGCGCCCACCACCGGGTGAGCGAACTCGCGCCGAGGGTGACCTGCCCGGTAGGACGGGGCCGGACCCCTGCCCGTACCGCTCGGAGGCGCATCCGCCATGAGTACCCGTGCCGTCCTCGTCGCCGCCGTGATCACTGGACTGATCCTCGGGGTCGTGGGTGCCCGAACCCACGACTCCGCTCCTTCTCGCAGGCACGGTTCCCTCGCGCAGACGGCCCGTTAGTGTACGAGTCTGTCGCGTCCGCGCGGCAGCACCGAGCCGCAGTCGACGGAGGCGAGACGACCTTGAACTTCCTCACCATCGGACATCGCGGAGCCATGGGTGTCGAACCCGAGAACACCCTGAGGTCCTTCGTCGCCGCCGAGCGCGGAGGACTGGACATCATCGAACTCGACCTGCACCTGAGCAAGGACGGCGCGCTCGTCGTCATGCACGACGCCGACGTCGACCGGACCACGGACGGCCAGGGCCCGATCGCCGAGAAGACCCTCGCCGAGATCCGCGGCCTCGACGCCGGGCGCGGCGAGCGCGTGCCGGTCTTCGAGGAAGTGCTCGACGCGGTCGGCTCCCCGCTGCAGGCAGAGATCAAGGACACCGCCGCGGCCCAGGCGCTCGCCGATGTCCTGCTGCGCCGCGACCTTGTGCACCGGGTCGAGGTGATCTCGTTCCACGACGAGGCGATCGCGGAGATCGCCCGGCTCGTGCCCGGCGTACGCACGGCGCTCGTGGCCAGCCGCTACGGGACGGGCGTCGTCGAGCGGGCCGTCACCGCGGGGGCCACGACGCTGGTGCTCAACATCCGGCGGCTCACGCAGGAGGTCGTCGAGCATGCCCGCAAGTCCGACCTGCGGATCATCGGCTGGGTCGTGAACACCCAGGACGATCTGCGGCTCGTACGGGCGCTCGGCCTCGACGGCGCGACCACGGACTACCCGGAGATCAAGCGCACGGGCCGCTTCACCGCGTGACCTGTGTGCCTACGCGAGCGGCTTGACGAGCAGTTCGAACTTGAGGTCGTCGCGCTGCGGGATGCCGAAGCGCTCGTCGCCGTACGGGAACGGGATGGTCAGTCCCGTACGGCAGTAGCCGCGGCGCTCGTACCAGGCGATGAGGTCCTCGCGGGCGTCGATCACCGTCATGTGCATCTCGCCCACGCCCCACGTCTCGCGGGCCCTGCGCTCCGCCTCCGCGATGATCGTCTTGCCGAGGCCGGCGCCCTGCTGGGCGGGGCTGACCGCGAACATGCCGAAGTAGGCGTGCTCTCCGCGGTGCTCCAGCTGGCAGCAGGCGACGACCGCGCCGTCCCGCTCCACCGTGAGCAGCCGGCTGTCGGGGTCCTCGATGACCTCGAGCACGCCCTGAGGGTCGGTCCGCTGCCCTTCGAGGATGTCCGCCTCCGTGGTCCAGCCGGTCCGGCTGGAGTCCCCCCGGTAGGCCGACTCGATGAGGGCGACGAGCACGTCGACGTCCTCGGGCCCGGCGTCACGGAAGACAAGGTCGACGGTGGTCATGTGAGGGCCTCCAGGTTGAGGGACGGCGTGTGTGCGGGGCGCCGTCGAGATTAACGCGAGCGGACTACGCTGCGTCGGCATGGTTCACGTACTGAGCAGCAGGGTCCTGATCCGGCCGACCGACCCCGAGCGGTCGCGGGCGTTCTACGGGGAGGCGTTGGGCCTCGCGGTCTACCGGGAGTTCGGCACCGGGCCCGAGCGGGGCACCGTGTACTTCCTGGGCGGCGGCTTCCTGGAGGTGGCGGGCCGCTCCGCGGAGCCTGTGGTGCCGAGCCTCAAGCTGTGGATGCAGGTGGCGGACGTGCACGCGGCGCACGCGGAGCTGGTGGAGCGGGGCGTCACGGTGGTCCGGGAGCCGGTCAAGGAGCCGTGGGGCCTGATCGAAATGTGGATCACGGATCCGGACGGCCACGAGATCATCCTCGTCGAGGTGCCGCAGGAGCATCCGATCCGCTACCGGCCGGGCATCTGAGCCGCTCCGTAGGCCCGCCTCGCTCGAACGGCCTACGGCGGGGCGCCCCGCGCAGGGGGTTGTCCTGACGCGGCGGGGCGCGGGTGAGGAGTCTGGTTCCGTGCCCCGATCGCGTGCGGTGGCCCGGCCCGGGACGGAGGATGGCGGGAGTTCGGGATTCGGGCGTGCCGAATCCGGATACGCAGGGATCAACGACGCCTCACCGGTGCCACGCAGCCCACCCCAGGAGAGATCCGACATGACCACTCCGCGGAACACCAGCGCTTCCCGTACGTCGTCCGTCCCCCGGATCCTGATCATCGGCGCGGGATTCGCCGGTATGGAGTGCGCGCACAAGCTGGAGAAGGAGCTCAAGCCCGGAGAGGCGGTGCTGCGGCTCATCAGCCCCACCGCGCACCAGCTGTATCTGCCACTGCTTCCGCACGTGGCCTCCGGCGTGCTCACCCCGCAGTCCGTGGCGGTGCCGCTGCGCAGGATGCTGCGGCGCACCCAGATCGTGCCGGGCGGCGCGATCGGCGTCGACCCGCAGGCGAAGGCCGTCGTCGTACGGAAGATAAACGGTGAGGTCAGTGTCGAGCACTACGACTACCTGGTGCTCACGCCGGGCAGTGTGACGCGCCAGTTCGACATCCCGGGCCTGGACAAGTACGCGGTCGGCGTGAAGACGCTCGCCGAGGCGGCCTGGATCCGCGACCACGTGATCACGCAGCTGGACCTGGCGGCGGCAAGCTCCGACCCCGCCGAGCGCGAGGCGCGCCTGCAGTTCGTCGTGGTCGGCGGCGGCTACGCGGGCACGGAGACGGCGGCGTATCTGCAGCGCCTGACGACCGCGGCGGTCAAGCGCTACCCCGGGCTCGACCCGAAGCTCATCAAGTGGCACCTGGTCGACGTGGCACCCAAGCTCATGCCGGAGCTGGGCGAGCGGCTCGGCGACAAGGCGATGGACATCCTGGAGCGGCGCGGGCTGCACGTCTCGCTCGGGGTGTCGGTGGCGAGCGTCACGGAGGACACGGTGACGCTCACCGACGGGCGCGAGCTGCCCTGCCACACGCTGATCTGGACGGCCGGTGTCGCGCCCAGCCCACTCGTGGCGACCCTCGGTTCGGAGACCAACCGCGGCCGGCTCGTGGTGACGCCCGAACTGACCGTGCCCGGGCTCGACGGGGTCTTCGCGCTCGGCGACGCGGCCGCCGTGCCCGACCTCGTCAAGGGCGGCGACGCGATGTGCCCGCCGACCGCGCAGCACGCGATGCGGCAGGGCTGGGCGGCGGCCCGCAACATCCTCGCCTCGGTGCGCGGCATCCCGCTGGAGCCCTACCGCCACAAGGACCTCGGCCTCGTCGTCGACCTGGGCGGCATCCAGGCGGTGTCGAAGCCGCTGGGCATCCAGCTGACCGGGCTGCCCGCCCAGGTCGTGGCGCGCGGCTACCACATCGGCGCGCTGCGCACCATGACGGCGCGGTTCCGCACAGCGGCCAACTGGGCCCTCAACGCGGTCGCGGGCGACGACTTCGTCCGCACCGGCTTCCAGCGGAACCGTCCCGCGACGCTCAGGGACTTCGAGATGACCGACGCGTATCTCTCCGCCGAGGAGCTCCACGAGGTGATCGCGGCGCGGGTCGACGGCCGCTCGATGACCCCGGAGAAGCCGGAACTTCCCCTCAGCTGACCCCACCGCTGCCTTCTGGGCCACCCGAACCGGGAAAGGCCCGTCAGGAACATGGCCAGGACCATGACGTTCTTGCGGCCCTTCTGGTCTCCCCAGTGGCCGAGCACCGCGGCACCGATGGGGCGCGCGACGTAGCCCACGGCATAGGTGGCCGCGGCCTCCTCGGCATCGTCCGCCTGGTGGCGGGCGGACGATGCCGAGGTCTCGGCCCGGCGGGCCCAACTCCCCGGCACCCCTTGTCCGGACCCGCGCGCCCCGCTTAGGGTCGACGTAACGGAAAGCGCTTTCCCCTCCGACAGCTCTCCGCGAGGACCCCGCATGCCAAGCCCCGCCCGCCAGGGATCCCGCCTGCGTGCCGCCGTCGTCGGCACCGGCGCGATCGTCACCGGCAGCCACCTGCCCGCCCTCACCTCCCTGCGCGACCGCGTCGAACTCGTCGCCGCCGTCGACGTGGACCAGAGCCGCCTCGACGGATTCCGCGCCCAGGCCGCGGAGGCCGGGTTCGCGGACGTCTCCGTGCACACCGACCTGACCGCGATGCTCGAAGAGGCGCGGCCCGATCTCGTTCTCATCGGCACCCCGCCGGTGTTCCACCGCGAACAGACCGTCGCGGCCCTCAAGTCCGGCGCCTGGGTGCTGTGCGAGAAGCCGCTCACCCTCTCCCTCGCCGAGTACGACGAGATCGCCGCCGCCGAGGAAGCCAGTGGCGCCTACGCGTCCGTCGTCTTCCAGCACCGCTACGGCTCGGGCGCGGTGCACGCCCGCTCGCTGCTGACCGGGGGCGCGCTCGGCCGCCCGCTCGTCGCCCACTGTCAGACGACCTGGTACCGCGACGCCGCCTATTACGAAGTTCCGTGGCGCGGTAAGTGGGCCAGTGAGGGCGGCGGCCCCGTCATGGGCCACGGCATCCACCAGTACGACCTGATGCTGCATCTGCTCGGTGAGTGGACCGAGATCCGGGCGATGGCGGCCCGGCTGGTGCACGACACGGAGAGCGAGGACGTGTCGACCGCGCTCGTCCGCTTCAAGGACGGCGCCCTCGGTACGGTCGTCAACTCCGTGCTCTCGCCCGACGAGACGAGCCGCATCCGCATCGACTGCGAGAAGGCCACCGTCGAGCTGACCCACCTGTACGGACACGGCAACGACGACTGGCGCTACACCCCGGCCCCCGGCAGCCAGCAGCCGCCCGCGCCCACCGCCGACGTACCCAGTTCACACACCGCGCAGCTGACCGCGCTGCTCGACGCGTACGACGCCGGCGCCCGCCCGCCCGGCAGCGGACAGAGCGCCCGCAGCACGCTGGAGTTCGCCGCCGCGCTGTACAAGTCGGCGTTCACCGGTGCCACGGTCGCGGCCGGTGAGATCGGTCCCGGCGACCCGTTCTACGCCGCGATGCACGGCGGCCACCCGGATTGGAGCCCGAAGCAGTGAGTTCCGCAGCAGTGAGCAGCGACATCGGGAACAGCCTTCAGGTCGACCACCTCCTCGGCGACCGCGTCGTGGTGCGCTCCGCGGCCACCGGCGCCGACCTCTTCTCCTACGTCTACAAGCCGGACCCGGACGCCTTCGAGGCCCGCAAGCCGTACGTGCATCCGCTGCGCACCCTGTCCGGCAACCTGGTCTCGGGCTACCGGCCCAATGACCACCGCTGGCACAAGGGCCTGCAGATGACGGCCAGTCACCTCTCGGGGCAGAACTTCTGGGGCGGCAACTGCTATGTCCACGGCGAGGGTTACCTCCCCCTGCACGACCGGATCGGCTCGATGCGGCACGACGGCTTCGACGCCGTCGAGGCCGGTGGCGACGAGCTGAGCCTCACCGAGCGCCTGTCCTGGATCGAGAACGGCGGCGACGAGTGGGCCCGCGAGCGGCGCGGCGTGCGGGTGCACTCCGTGGATCCGGAGTCCGGTTCGTACGCCGTCGACTGGTCGATCGAGCTGACGAACACCCGCGCCGACGGCGAGGCCCTGCGCTTCGGCTCGCCGACCACGGCGGGGCGCGAGATGGCCGGCTACACGGGTCTTCAGTGGCGCGGGCCGCGCGACTTCACGGGCGGCAAGGTCTTCGGGCCCCGAGGGGACGCCTCCGACAGCGAGTTGATGGGGACGCAGGGCCCGTGGCTGGCGTTCACCGGGGAGCACGACGACGTCGACGCGCACTCCACGCTGGTGTTCGAGCACGCCCCGGAGAATGCCGGGGCGATCCACGCCTCGCACTGGTTCGTGCGCTCGGAGCCGATTCCGACGGTCGCGTTCTCCTGGGCGTTCTTCGAGGAGTTCGCGTTGCCGCCGGGCGAGACGTTCCGCTATCGGTACCGGATCGTGGTCGCGGACGGCGCCTGGGACGAGGAGCGGGTGGCCGGCCGCCTGAAGGAGCTGGCGTGGTGAGCCTCGACCGGCCGCTGCCCGGCGGGATCGGCCTCTCGCACATCTCCGCGTACGACTGGCAGGCGGCGGACGGCGTCTGTGGCGGCAGCCCGCATCTGCACCTGGTGTGCACGGAGGCGTACGTCGTGACGGGCGGGCGCGGCGCGGTGCAGACGCTGAGCCCGGACGGCTACCGCGACACACCCCTGGAGGCGGGTTCGCTCGCGTGGTTCGAGCCGGGCACGGTGCACCGCATGGTGCAGGGCGAGGATCTGCGGATCACGGTCCTGATGCAGAACAGTGGGCTTCCGGAGGCGGGCGACGCGGTGTTCACGTTCCCGCCGGAGTATCTGGCCGACCCGGACAAGTACGCGGCCGCGGCCGCACTTCCCGGCCCGGCGGGCCCCGAGGCGGAGGCGGCCGCGCGCCGTCGTCGGGACCTCGCGGTCGAGGGGTATCTGCCGCTGCGCGAAGCCCTCTCCGCGGGCGACGCGGAACCGCTCCGCACCTTCCAGCGGGCGGCCGCCGCCCTGGTCCGCCCGCGCGTCGCGGCCTGGCGCGAGCTGTGGCGCACCGGCGCCCTGGCCACGGCCGAGCGCACGGGCGCCCAACTCGACGCCCTGGAAAAGGGCGACGCCGACGGCTACCTGGCCGCGTCGACCACCCACACCGCGACGCCCACCCGCCACGGCGGCCTGGGCATGTGCGGCCGCCGCGAGGAGTACGGCATCGAGGGAGCGACGGTGCCGCGCTGACCGTGCAGGCACCTACCTCAGCGCGCGGACAGGCTTGAGTGCGGCCCGCTCCCCAGCCGCCCCTCCAGCTGGAGCAGCAACTCCCCCAGCAGGCCGCTGAGTTGTGCGTCCTTCCCCTCGCCGAGGCCCGAAAGGACCGCCCCCTCGTACGCGAGTTGGCTCGGCAGGATCTCGTCGACGAGGGCCCGGCCCTCGTCGGTCAGGCTCAGATGGGAGACGCGGCGGTCGCGGGTGTCGCCGCGGCGGGAGACGAGGCCGCGTTCCTGGAGCTGCTTGAGGCGCTTGGTGACGGCGGCGCCGGAGGCGAAGGTCTCGCGGGCGAGGTCGCCGGGGGTGAGTTCGCGGCCGGTCCTGCGCAACGTGCCGAGCAGGTCGAACTCGGCCCTGGTCAGGCCCGCGTGCCGCAGCGGCGCGTCCTCGGCCTGCTGGAGCAGTGCGGCGCACCGGTTGATGCGCCCGATGATCTCCATGGGGCCGGTGTCGATGTCGGGGCGTACGGCCTGCCACTGCCGTACGACCGACGACACGATGTCGAGCGGCGCCGTTGCCGCCGCGCCTTGCTGCGTACTCATGCCTGCCTGACCGGACCTTCCTCATGGGCCGAACGCTGTGCGTCCGCCACTATCCGCTACTGCTGGGTGCCCGCACCACTCGGGGAGGCGGCGACGCCCGTCCGGGCCGCCTGCCGGCGCACCGTGGCCGCGAGCGTACGGTGCCCGGACTGCTCGGTGGCGAGCACCCGTTCCTCGGGCAGGGCGCGCTGCCACCACTCGCCGGCCGCGGCGTCGGCGGCGGCGCGCAGTTCGACGAGGGCGGCGGCGAGGCCGCGGCGGGCCGTCTCCAGCGCGGCGTGGCCGGGGGCGGGCAGCGCGAGGGTGCGCTCGGCGGCCTCGCGGGCGGTGTCGCTGGTGGTGAGTGCCTGCTCGATGCCGTCGGTGGCGCGCCGGTTGGTGACGGCGATGGCCGCGACGATGCCGAGTACGGCACCGACGAGGGTTTCGACGATGCGGTCGCCGATCAGCTCACCGGGCTCCTGGTAGCGGGCGAACTCGGTGACCAGGAGCGCCATCGGCGTCACGCACAGGCTGCCGAGCCAGTAGTTGCGGGCCATGAACGCCTCGGCGCCGAAGGCGCAGGCGAGGCAGAGCACGACGAGGGCGAGCAGGCTGGCATGGGCGAGCGGGACGACCGCGGCGAATACGAGCACGCCCCCGACGTTGCCGACGACGCGCTGTACGCCACGCTTCCAGGACAGCGTGAGGTTGGCCTGGTAGATCGAGGCGGCGGTGACCAGGGCCCAGTAGGGGCGGCCGAAACCGAGGGCGAGCGAACCGTATCCGGCGAGGGCGCAGCCGATGAACGTACGCAGGACGATGGGCAGCAGCGGCGAGCCGGGGCCGATCCGCCGCCACAACGAGGGCTTGCCGCCCGCGAGCTCGGCCTCGATGCCGAGGAGCTCGTCGTCCATCCCGGCGATCCGGGCGGGCCGCGGCACCGAGCCCCCGCCTCGCAGACCGCCCGCCCAGGCGCGCAGCCGGTCCGCGTCGGTGTCGCCGGGGGCGGCGATGGCGACCTCGGCGCGCAGCACGAGCCGCTCCAGGGCGCGCCGCGCCTCGGTGCGCGCCCCGGTGGCGAGCAGCGACTGCCACGCGGCGTGCACGGCCGCGGCCGCGGCGCCACGTGCGGGCGCGTGCTCGGGCCGCTCGACGTACGCGGCGGCGGCGTTCAGCGCGCGGGCGGTGGCGCGGCGCTCGGGCCCGTGGGGGCGGACGAGGGCGGGGGCCATGCCCACGATCCAGGAGACGGCTCCGGCGGCCAGCGTCAGCGCGAGATGCCCGGGCACCTGCCCGATGATCTGCGGCGCGAACAGCATCGCGGAGCTGATGAACGTGAAGATGAGGTTGCCGGGGGGTCCGATCCGGGTGGCGTCGCACAGCCCCTTCTGCGCGGCGGCGAGCAGCGCGCCGACGGCGACGAGGACGGCCGCGGACGAGGTGAGCGAGGCGGAGACCATGGCGACGACGATGCTCGCGACCATCCCGGCGACCACCCACGCGAGGGCACGCGCGCGTGCCGCGTACGGGAGGTTGTGCCCGTACAGGGCGCACAGGCTGCCCGCCATCGTGTACATGGCGAGGTCAAGGCGGCCCAGGGCGAGCAGTGTCACGTTCGGTATCGCGGTGGCGACGACCACGCTGGTCGCGGGCTTGAACCAGACGTCCGACGGCTTGTTGAGGCGCAGCACTCCGGCGAGCGGGAGGCGATGGACGGCGGGGGTGCGAAGTGACGGGGGTGTGCTGCTCATAAGAAAACCTTAGCAGGTATTTTACCCGTAAACGATGTCGAGTGTTCAGATGCACATTTCTCGCGCGCGACCATCCGTGCTCCTCTGCGCCGCCATACGCCCCTGCGCGCCTGGGCATCTCCCTGACGGACACCGACGACGAGACGGACACGATGGGGGACCCGGTGCACGGACCGCTCTCGGCCGCCTGGCTGCTGGTCGCACTGTGCGCGGCGACCGGCGCGTACTGCCTGCTGCGCCTGCGCAGCGACGTCGAGGAGCAGCGCCGCACGGCCGGCGGCGAGGCCCTGATGGGATTCGGGATGGCGCTGATGGCGGTCCCGGCGGCGGTGCTCACGCCCCCGCACTGGGCGTGGCTGCTGTACGCGGCCGTGTTCGGGGCCGCCGCGCTGCACGCCCTGTGGACCTCCCGGACGGGCACCCATCACCTGCATCACCTGGTGGGCACGTTCGCCATGGCGTACATGGCGGTGGCGATGGCCGTCCGCCCCGCGGCCCACGCGCACCACGGCGGGGCCGGCGCCCCGGTCCTCACGGGCGCCCTCCTCCTCTACTTCACGGTCTACGTCCTGTGGTCGGGCGCCCGCCTCGTTCCGGCCACGACGGCCACGACGGCAACCGGCCCGGCGGTAGCCACCGGCGGCTGGGGCGACCGCCCGGAACTGGCGCGTGCGTGCCGGCTTTCGATGGGGATCGGGATGCTGGCGATGCTGCTCACGATGTAGCGGGCCGATGCCGCTGACATGTAGCGGGCCGATCAACGAAACCGTGGCGTGCGTCACTTGACGCGCCAGGTCATACCCGTGGGTAGCGCTCGCCTCATAAGGTGACGGACATGACGGTCCCCGTAGCACTGTTGCTACTCGGCGCCCTTGCCGCCCTGGTCGCGCCGAGGTTGCTCGCGCGCGCGGACTGGACGGAGCGGGAGCCGATCGTCGCGCTGTGGGCGTGGCAGTGCGTGGTGGCGGGTGTGTTGCTGTGCTGCGCCCTGTCGATGACGTTGAGCGCGGCGGCCGCCTGGGGCGCCGTGCGCGGGCATGTGTTCGCGGCGGCGCCGCACGGGGTCGTGGACGCGTACGCGCTGCGCGCCGCGGGGCCGTGGGCGGCGACCGTCGCCGTGACGCTCGCCCTGGGCGGGGCGTGGACGGCGGCGATGCTGGTGCGCGAGGTGCGCAACGCACGGGCGCGGCGGCGCGCCAGGCGGGCCGAACTCCTGGAGCGCGCACCGCTGTTGCCCGGCGAGGAGCCGGGCCCCGATCGCCTCGTCATCCTGGAGGGCAAGCGCCCGGACGCCTGGTGGATGTCGGGGTCGACGCCCCAATTGATCATCACCACGGCCGCGTTGCAGCGCCTGAAGGGCCGCCAACTGGACGCGGTGCTCGCGCACGAGACGGGTCACGCGCGGTGGCGGCACGACTGGCTGCTGCACTGTTCGGGCGCGCTGGCCTCCGGCTTTCCGCAGGTGCCGGTCTTCGCCTCGTTCCGGAACGAGATGCACCGACTGGTCGAGCTGGCGGCGGACGACGTCGCGTCGCGCCGCTTCGGCCGCATGAGCATCGCGCTCGCGCTGGTCGAACTCAATGAGGACCGGGGAGTGTTCGGCCCCTGCCCGACGCCGCACGCGCAGGTCCCGCAGCGCGTGCACCGGCTGCTCGCGCCGCCCTCGCGCCTGACGCCTGCGCACCGGCTGCGCCTCACGGCGGCCGCGGCGCTGGTCCCGCTGGTTCCCCTCCTGGTCACCTTCGTCCCCGCCCTGCGAGCACTGGGGTAGCACCACGCCGCACCGCCCACCGGGATGGCACGCGCGGCGCCCGATGAGCGAGGATCGTCCCCATGCACCCGGTACGGCTCGACTCCCCGCCCCGACGCCCCCGCCCCGTCCTCGCGCTCACCACCGCCGCACTGGCCCTGCCCTCCGCCCTCCTGCTCGTCCTTGTGGCGTTCCGGTGGGGCCCGCTCATGGACCTCGACCGGGACGTCGCCGGCTCGCTGCACGGACGGGCCCTCGCCGATCCCGGTGTCACGCACGTCAACCGCGTCCTCACCGACTGGGTATGGGACCCCTGGACGATGCGGCTCCTGTGCGCGGTGATCGTGCTGGTCCTCGTATGGCGCCTGCGGGACTGGCTGCTCGCGGGCTGGGTGGCGGCCACCTGCCTGGTCGGCACGCTGCTGCAACAGGGCCTGAAGGCGGCCGTCGACCGGCCGCGCCCCGTGTGGCGCGAGCCGGTGGACTCGGCGCACTATGCCGCGTTCCCCTCCGGGCACGCGATGACGGCGACCGTGGTGTGCGCGCTCGTCCTGTGGCTGCTGCGGCGGTACGGGGCCGGGCGCACGCTGTGGCGCACCGCGCTCGCGCTCGCCGTGGTGTCGGTGCTCGGCGTCGGCCTCACCCGGCTGTGGCTGGGGGTGCACTGGCCGTCGGACGTGCTGGCCGGCTGGCTGCTCGGGGCGCTGACGGTGGTCGTGTCCACGGCGGCGTACGGGAAGTGGGTCGCTCCCAACGCCCGCGCTTGACCTGTGCGTTCGGCACGTCGGAGGATCGACGGCATGACGATCAAAGCCGTGCTGTTCGACTTCTCCGGGACGCTCTTCCGGATCGAGTCCACTGAATCCTGGCTGCGCGCCGTACTCGACGAGAGCGAACTCGTGCTGCCGGACGAGGAGTTCACGCGGGCGGCCGAGGGCCTGGAGGCGGCGGGGGCGCTGCCCGGCGGCAGCACGCATCAGGTGAACGTCCCCGAACACCTCGCCGAGCTCGTCGCCGTACGCGACGTCGACGCTACGCGGCACCGCGCCGCGTACACGGGCCTGGCCCGCGAGGTCCCGCTGCCCGACGAGCGGCTCTACGACGCCCTGTACGACCGGCACATGACGCCCGCCGCCTGGCAGCCCTACCCGGACGCCCGTGAGGTGCTCGCCGGTCTGCGCGAGCGCGGTGTCCCGGTGGCCGTGGTCAGCAACATCGGCTGGGACCCGCGCCCCGTCTTCGTCGGACACGACCTCGACCAGTACGTCGACGCTTACGTCCTGTCGTACCGGCACGGCGTGACGAAGCCGGATCCGCGGCTGTTCGCCGCTGCCTGCGAGGAGTTGGGCGTGGCGCCCGGTGACGCGCTGATGGTGGGCGACGACCGGCACGCGGACGGCGGGGCCGCGGAGCTGGGCTGTGCGGTGCACTTCGTGGACCATCTGCCGGCCGAGACCCGGCCGGACGGGTTGCGACCGGTGCTCGGCCTGATCTGAACCGGCTTCACGTGAAGCGGCGACACCTGAAGCGCCGACACCTGACGACCCCGCACGTGACGCGGCTGCATTTGGACGATCCCCCGCGTCGCCCAAATGCAGCCGGCCCTCCCGCGCACACCACACCCAACAGGCCGGTGGCCGGGAAGCGCTGAGTATAGTTGGCTCCTAGCCAGTCAACGCAGGAGTCAAGAATGTCCCCCCGCAGCGCATCGGTCAATGAGGAGTTGCGCCGACGTTCCCGCGAACGGCTCCTGCAGGCGACGTTGGAGCTCGTCGGGGAGCGCGGGTACGAGGCGACGACGCTCGGCGACATCGCGGACCGCGCCCGTTCGGCGCGCGGTCTGGTCTCGTACTACTTCCCGGGCAAGCGGCAGTTGCTGCAGTCCGCCGTGCACCGGCTGATGCACCGGACGCTCGAGGAGACCCTGGAGCGCGAGCCCAGGACGGAGAGCGGGGACGAGCGGCTGGCCCGCGCGATCGACGCGATCCTCGGCCTCGTCCGCGACCAACCCGTCCTCATGCGCACGCACATGGCGGGGATCCTGCAGGCCGAGGGCTTTGTGCAGTGCCCGGAGCAGCAGCGGCTCGCGGCGCTGCTGCGCGACACCGTCGTACGGCACGGGACGCTCGATGTCGACACGGGCTATCCGATGCTGCGCGCCGTGCTGATGGGCGCCGTGTTCTCGATGCTGGTGCCCGGGGTGCCGATGCGGCTCGCCCCGATGCGCGCCGAGCTGTTCCGCCGCTACGAACTGGAGTGGCAGTGGGGTTTCCCGCCGGACGACGAGGATGACGCGTCGTCCGACGGGAGCCCCGCCCACGGCAGACCGGCCGATTTCTCGCGCTACTTCGAGCCGCTGTCACCGGCCGTCAACGGTGAGCGGACCGGTCAGCCGAAGTAGTCCGGCTGGGTCTGGACGTTGAGCTCGCCCAGCCGGATCTTGGCGGCCGGGTCGGTCCTGGCGTCCTTGATCTTCAGGACGTCGAAGCCCTTCGCGATGTCGTTCGAGTAGACGTACCCGTTGTAGTAGTACGCCGACCAGGAGCCGCCCGTCGTCATCTTGTCCGTGGTGAGCGGGCCGCGCTCGAAGTAGCCGATCTCCTTGGGCTTCGCGGAGTCGGTGAAGTCCCAGACGGAGACGCCGCCCTGGTACCAGGCCTGCACCATGAGGTCCTTGCCCTTGACCGGGATCAGCGAGCCGTTGTGCGCGACACAGTTCTCGGTGTCGGCCTGGTGGCGCGGGATCTTGAAGTAGCTCTTGAAGACGAGCTTGCGCTTGTCGCCCTTGCCGGTGATGTCGTAGATGCCGTCGGCGCCGCGGTCCGGGCCGATCTCCGCGTTGCAGGTGGCCGCGCCACCGCCGCCCAGCTCGTCGGTGAAGACGACCTTGTTGGCCTTCTGGTTGAAGGTCGCCGAGTGCCAGAACGCGAAGTTGACGTTGTCCTGGACCTGGTCGATGACCTTCGGGTTCGCCGGGTCCTTGATGGAGAACAGGATGCCGTCGCCCATGCAGGCGCCCGCCGCGAGGTCCTTGGAGGGCAGGACCGTGATGTCGTGGCAGCCGGTGGTCTTGGAGACGCCCGGGTTGGTGGGCGCGCCGGGGTTGCCGCCGCCGTCCTCGCCCTCACCGGGGAAGAGGACCGGGAAGTTCACCACGGCAGCCTTCTGCGGCGCCTTGCGGGGCACCTTGATGACCGAGATGCCGTCGTGCGGCGGCTGGCAGTCCGGGAACGTCGCGCTCGGCGAGTACGAGGAGACGTACACGTAGACGTTCTTCTTCTCGGGCACCAGGGTGTGCGTGTGCGAGCCGCACGAGGTCTCGACGGCGGAGACGTACTTCGGGTTCGCCTTGTCGCTGATGTCGAAGACCTTCATGCCCTCCCAGGACGACTTCTCGGTCGCCGGCTGGGTGGTGGAGGCGCAGGAGTCGTCGCTGCGGGAGCTGTCCGTGGAGAGGAACAGCAGGTTCCCGGAGACGGAGACGTCGTTCTGGGAGCCGGGACACAGCACCTGGGCGACCGTCTTCGGCGCCTTCGGGTTGCTGATGTCGAAGACGCGGAACCCGTCGTAGTTCCCGGCGAAGGCGTACTTGCCCTGGAAGGCGAGGTCCGAGTTGGTGCCGGGCAGCGCGTCCTTGGGGATGTTGGTGACGTGCTGGATGTTGTCGGAGTGGACGATCTCGTCCTGGCCGGGTATGTCGCCGGCGGATATCGCCTTCTCGACCTCGGTCTCGGTGCTCTTTGAAACGCTCTTGGGAGCCGACGACTTGTCGCCCGGGTCGGGCGTCGCCGAGACGGGGCCCGCGGCGAGCAGCGCCGCGAGGAGTCCGGCCGCCGCGGTGGCAACTCCCAGGCGTCTGCGCCGTGTTCGGGGGGAGTACAGGGTCACTGTTGTCTCCTTGAGTGACGGTGACTTCGCTCGTACGTGAACGATTCACGGATCTCCCCGAGTATCGTCTTCCTCATGCACAGATCAATAGGTGGCAACGCAATCGTCATGAAAGTTGCTGCCGCCGCGCTGGCGGCGGTGTCGGCGCTGGCATTGACCGGATGCGACTCGGGGGGCTCGGACGAGGCCGGTGGGTCCAACTCCCGCCCGTCCGACGGACCTTCGGTCATCGCGCCGGGCAAACCGGGCGACGCGGCCGAGACCTTGTCGGCCAAGGACGCGAAACAGCGCGGGTCGGACGACACCCCGAACTCCGCCGACGTGACCTACGCGCAGATGATGATCCCGCACCACGAGCAGGCCCTGAAGATGACCCGACTGGCCCCGAAACAGGCCGAGTCGGAGCAGGTCAAGGGGCTCGCCGAGCGGATCACCGCCGCGCAGGGGCCGGAGATCGAGACGATGCGCGGCTGGTTGCAGAAGTACGGTCGCGACACCGCACCCGAGGGCCACCACGCGCACGACGCGATGCCGGGGATGGCGACGGAGGCACAGCTGAAGAAGTTGAAGGCGGCCAGCGGCAAGGCGTTCGACGAGCTGTTCCTGAAGCTGATGATCACGCATCACCAGGGGGCCGTGACGATGGCCACGGAGGTCAAGAGCGGCGGGAACAACGTGCAGGTCGAAGAGATGGCCGACGATGTGATCGCGCAGCAGACCAGCGAGATCGAGCGGATGCGCGACATGTCCTGAGCGCCGCCGCGCCCTCTCCCCCACCGGGCCTCCCGGTGTCATGCTGAGACACATCAGCACCCCGGCGGAGGGAGCCTCCCGTGCCGCACATCGCCGTCGTCGGCTCGGGTCCGAGCGGGGTCTACACCGCGCAGGGCCTCGTGGGGCAGGATCGCGTTCCGGACATCCGCGTCGATGTGCTCGACCGGCTCCCCTGCCCGTACGGGCTCGTGCGCTACGGCGTCGCACCGGACCACGAGAAGATCAAGTCGTTGCAGAACAATCTGCGCGCGGTCCTGGAGGACGAGCGGGTCCGCTTCCTCGGCGGCGTGGAGATCGGCCGGGCCCTGCCGCCCGCGAAGCTCCTGGAGCTGTACGACGCGGTGGTGTACTGCGTGGGCGCGGCGGCCGACCGGCGGCTCGGGTTGCCGGGCGAGGACCTGCCGGGCAGTTGGTCGGCGACCGACTTCGTGGCCTGGTACAGCGCCCACCCGGACGCGGTCGACGGCGGCTTCGTACGGGGCGTGCACACGGCCGTCGCCATCGGCGTGGGCAATGTGTCGGTGGACGTGACCCGGATGCTGGCCCGCGGCGCCGCCGAACTCCTGCCCACGGACATGCCGGGCGCCGCGCTCGACACACTCGCCGCGAGCGAGGTCCGGGACGTGCACATGGTGGGTCGGCGCGGCCCCTCGCAGGCCCGTTTCACCACGAAGGAACTGCGCGAGCTGGGCGGCCTTCCGGACACGCAAGTACGGGTCGATGAGCGCGAGTTGACGCTCGACCCGGCGTACGACGACCCCTCCGCGCTGCCCGCCGCTCAGCGGCGCAACGTGGAGGTGCTGCGCAGCTGGGCCGCCGAGCCACCACGGCGTACGCGGCGCCGGATCCATCTGCGCTTCTACCTGCGGCCTACCGAGGTGCTCGCGGGCGGCGACGGCCGGGTGGCCGGGGTGCGCTTCGAGCGGACGCGGCCCGACGGACACGGGGGCGTGACCGGCACGGGTGACTTCGAGGAGATCGGGGCGGAGCTGGTGCTGCGGTCGGTGGGCTATCGCGGAGTGCCGCTGGAGGGCCTGCCGTTCGACGAGAGGAGCGGCACCGTGCCGCATGCGGCGGGGCGGGTGCTGCGGGACGCGCGGGTGACGCCGGGCGAGTACGTCGCCGGGTGGATCAAGCGCGGCCCGACCGGCGTGATCGGCACCAACCGCCCCTGCGCCAAGGAGACGGTCACCTCACTCCTGGACGACGCCGCCGCGCTCGCGGACCCCGCCCTCGTAGGCACCACGCGGGATCCGCTGAGCGGGCTGATCGCGGCCGGGGCGCGGCCCGTGCGGTGGGACGGGTGGCGGGCGATCGAGCGGGCCGAGGCGGAGTTGGGGCGGGGGCTCGGGCGGGGCTCGGTGAAGATCCCGGACTGGGACGGCCTGTTGGGCGCGGCGCGGGGTTCGTAGGCAACGCCAGCCAGCCCCGTTCAGCGCCCGCCGGTCCCGTTCAGCGCCCATCGGCCTCGTTTCAGCGCCCGTCGAGCCGGCCCTCCTGCCGGGCGGCCGCGTCGAGGACGGCGTCGAGGAGGCCGGGGAAGAGTGTGTCCAGGTCGGCCCGGCGCAGGCCGTTGAGCTTGGCGGTCCCCCGGTAGACCTGCTCGATCACTCCGGCCTCGCGCAGCACACGGAAGTGGTGCGTGGTGGTCGACTTGCTGACGGGCAGGTCGAAGGCCGAACAGGACAGCTCGGCCTCCGCCGAGGCCGCCATCTCCCGGACGACGGCGAGCCGCATCGGGTCGGACAGCGCGTGCAGCACCGCTTCGAGCCGGATGTCCGTGCGGTCGGGGTGCGCGAGCGTGCGGCCGCCGGCGGCGGTCCCGATGTGCGGTGCTGCGGTCGTCATGGACGACTCCCCTTTTGCGGCGCGGGTGGCTGGATGCGTGCGGTGCGTCACGGCCATTGTACGAGAATCATCGTAGTTTGACATCTGCCGTACTACGGCGGCTATCGTACTAACGAGGTCCTCGCCGCCATCCGCGAGGCAATTCCGCGATCCACACCGAATGGAGTCCGCCGTGAGCGCACTGTTCGAGCCCTACACCCTGCGGTCCGTGACCATCCCCAACCGTGTGTGGATGCCGCCGATGTGCCAGTACAGCGCGGCTCCCGAGGGTCCGCTCACCGGTGCGCCGAACGACTGGCACTTCCAGCACTACGGGGCGCGCGCCGCGGGCGGCACCGGCCTGATCATCGTCGAGGCGACGGCCGTCTCCCCCGAGGGCCGGATCTCCCCGCAGGACCTCGGGATCTGGAACGACGCGCAGGTCGAGGCGTTCCGCCGGATCACATCGTTCCTGAAGACGCAGAACACGGTGCCGGGCATCCAGCTCGGTCATGCCGGCCGCAAGGCGTCGACCGATCAGCCCTGGAAGGGTGGCGCGCCGGTGGGGCCGGACGCGTACGGCTGGGAGGCCGTCGCCCCGAGTGCGGTTGCCTTCGACGAGCAGCACCCGGTCCCGGCCGAGCTGACCGTGGACGGCATCAAGGAGATCGTCCAGCAGTTCGTCGACGCCGCCCGCCGCTCCCTTGACGCCGGTTTCCAGGTCATCGAGCTGCACGGCGCGCACGGCTACCTCATCGGCGAGTTCCTCTCCCCGCACTCCAACAAGCGCACCGACGAGTACGGCGGCTCCTACGAGAACCGCACCCGGTTCGCCCTCGAGGTCGTGGACGCGGTCCGCGAGGTGTGGCCCGAGGAGCTGCCGCTGCTCTTCCGTATCTCCGCGACCGACTGGCTGGACGGCGAGGAGGGCTGGACGGGCGACGACACCGTCCGGTTCGCCGCCGAGCTGAAGACCCACGGCGTGGACCTGATCGACGTATCGACCGGTGGCAACGCGGCGGGCGTCCGCATCCCGCTCGGCCCCGGCTACCAGGTTCCCTTCGCGGCCCGCGTCCGTAACGAGGCCGGGGTCCCGGCCGCAGCGGTCGGCCTCATCACCGAGGTCGAGCAGGCCGAGAAGATCCTCGCCAACGGTGAGGCCGACGCGGTCCTCCTCGGCCGCGAGCTCCTCCGCGACCCGTCCTTCGCCCGCCACGCGGCGCGCGAGCTGGGCGCGCAGAGCCACGTGCCGGACCAGTACCACCGCTCGGTCTGAGCGGACGGCCGTACGCCCCCGTGGTCCGCCGACCACGGGGGCGTACGCGTGACCTCGGGCACGCGGCTCACCGCGCCCGGTCGGCCCCGCCCACATGTTCCGTCGGTCCACCGAAGGGGAGGACCAGGGTCCGGCTCGCCATCAGCCAGCGGCCGTCCAGCCTGCGGAAGGTGTCCTCGTAGTGGCCGATGTTCGCGGGTGGCCGGGCAGGGACGATCGTGTCGCCGGTGCAGCCGTCGACCCGGTAGGTGGCGAAGTATGTGGTGGCGGTTGCGGTGTCCGGCGTGTCGACGGTGACCAGGATGTTCGTGCACATCCGCCGGGAGAGGCGGTCGGCCGGGCGGCCGTCGAAGTAGGCGCGAAGGGCCTGTCGGCCCTCGATCCTCCGGTTGTCGTAGGGCCATGCCCAGACGCCGTCGGGGGTGAAGAGCTCGCAGACCGTGCCCGGGTCCCCGAGGTCGAGGCGGCGCACGAGTTCCAGGATCAGTCGCTCGCAGGAGCGTTCCGCCAGGAGGCGTTCCAGTGGGCCGAGTTCGTCCGTCGGGTTCTCCTCGATCATCCGCCAGTCCTATCAACTGGGCCCGTGCGCCTGCGAGTTCTTTGCGAAACGGCGACGCGTCGCGTCGTCCGCCGGCAGGAACGTCTCCAGGTGCAGCCCCTCCAGGGCGGCGTCGGCGGGCGTGGTGAGCTGCACGGAGGTACTGAAGAAGCGCAGTGGTCCGGCGCCCGGCACGTCGAGTTCGAGGGTGAGGACGGGGCTGCCGGTGGGAGCGGTGCGGGGCACGGAGGCGAGGTGCCGCGCCGTCTCCTCGGCCAGCGCGAAGTGGCGTGGGTCATGGGTGCGTTCGGCGCGGTGGACCAGCTGGTGGTGCAGGTGGGAGGCCCACTGGGTGAAGTTGCGGATCCGCGGGGCGAGGCCCTCCTCGTGCACGCACAGCCGGATGACGTTGATCGGGGGTTCGAGGAGCCGGGGCGCACACCCTTCGAGCAGCGTGGCCACACCCTCGTTGGCGTCGACGACGTCCCAGTAGGTGTCCAACAACAGTGCCGGGTACGGCATATGGGCGTCGAGGAGCCCCCGCAGTCCGTCCATGACGACCGATAGCGAGGCGTCCGCCAGGTCCCGGTCCCGGTAGTGCGGCGCGTAGCCGCCCGCGAGGAGCAGCTGGTTGCGGGCGCGCAGCGGGACGTCGAGATGGTCGGCCAGGTGGAGGATCATCTCGGGCGTCGGGTGCGCCCTGCCGGTCTCCACGCGGCTGAGGTGCCGGGTGGAGACGGCGGAGCGGTTGGACAGCTCCTGCTGGCTGAAGCGGCGCCGTTCCCGCCAACCGCGCAGCAGCGGGCCGACGGTGCGGTCGGCCGCCGGGGCGGTGGAGTCCACGAGGGTGCTCATGGCGGGCAGCGTAACCGCGGTCCGGCGTACTCCTCATGACCTCACAGGTCATGGAGGTCCTGCCGCGGCCCGCCCACAGTGGTGACACCGAGACACACCGACACACCCCGATCCACCGGAGGTTCCACCATGACCGCACACCACGCCGCCGACGCCTACCTCGCCACCTGGAACGCCCAGGGCGAGCAGCGCACGAAGCTCATCGCCGAGCACTGGGCGTCCGACGCCACGTACACCGACCCGCTGGCCGAGGTGGCGGGGCACGCCGCGCTCGACGCCCTGATCGACGGGGTGCACCAGCAGTTCCCCGGCTGCGTGTTCACGCCGGTCGGTGAAGTGGACGCACACCACAGGCAGTTGAGGTTCCAGTGGGGCCTCGGCCCCGAGGGTACCGAGCCGCTGGCGATCGGATTCGACGTCCTGGTCCTGGACGACGAGGGCCGGATCCAGGACGTCAGGGGCTTCCTCGACAAGGTGCCGACGGCCTGATCCGACCGCCCGACCCTACGACTCCGCGTCCGCGGTCCGCCCGTCCCCCGGGTTCACGACGCGCGCGAGGAACGAACGGGTGCGCTCGTGGCGGGGGTTGGCAAGCACCTCGTCCGGGCGGCCCTCCTCGACGACCACGCCGTCGTCCATGAACACGACGCGGTCCGCGACCTCGCGGGCGAAGCCCATCTCGTGGGTGACGACCAGCATCGTCATGCCCTCGTCGGCGAGCGAGCGCATCACGCCGAGCACGTCGCCCACGAGCTCCGGGTCGAGCGCGCTGGTCGGCTCGTCGAACAGCATCAGCTCGGGCCCCATCGACAGGGCGCGGGCGATGGCCACACGCTGCTGCTGGCCGCCGGAGAGCTGGGACGGGAAGGCGGTCTCCTTGTCGGCGAGGCCGACGCGTTCGAGGTTCGCGCGCCCCGTCCGCTCCGCGTCGGCCCGGTCGCGTCCGAGGACCCGGCGCTGCGCGATGGTGAGGTTCTCCAGGACGTTCAGGTGCGGAAAGAGGTTGAACTGCTGGAAGACCATGCCGATCCGGCGGCGTACGCGGTCGATGTCGAGGTCCGAGTCGGTGAGGTCGGCGCCCGCCACCACCACCCGCCCGGACGTGGGCTCTTCCAGCAGGTTGGTGCAGCGCAGCAGCGTGGACTTGCCGGAGCCGGAGGGGCCGATGACGCAGACCACCTCGCCCTGCGCGACGGTGAAGTCGACCCCGCGCAGCACCTCCAGGTCGCCGAAGGACTTGTGCAGTCCCTGGATCTCGATGGCCGCGGTCGTCATGTCGGTGTCCTCGTCCCGGTGCCCACTGGTGGTTTCCTTCGTCATGCCGGCCTCACCTGGCCTTCGCGTGCCGCGCTTCGAGGCGGCGTACGAGATAGCCGAGCGGGATGGTGACCAGCAGGTAGCACAGGCCCGCGACGAAGATGGGGGTGCTGTTGGCGGACTCGCCCGCCAGGTCGCGGCCGAACTTGGTGAGGTCACGGGTCTCCAGGGAGACACCGAGGAACAGGACCAGCGAGGAGTCCTTGAACAGCAGCACCAGTTCGTTGGTGAGCGGCGGCACGATGACGCGGAATGCCTGCGGGATGATGATCGAGCGCATGGCCAGGGAGCGCGACATGCCCAGCGTGCGGGCGGCCTCCATCTGACCGCGCGGCACCGCCTGGATGCCGGCCCTGATCGTCTCCGCCATGTACGCGGCCGCAACCAGGCCGAGCGCGACGGCCACCTGCCCGTACACCCCGCCGGGCAGCGCCGTGCCGGGGAAGGCGAGCGGCACGCCGACGCCGATGAAGATGAAGATGAGCAGGGCGGGCAGCCCGCGGAAGAACTCGATGTAGATCGAGGCGAGCCAGCGGTAGGGGGCCACGGACGAGAGTCGCATCAGGGCGATGACCAGGCCGAGGATCAGACCGACACCGAAGCCGGAGAGGGTGTAGATCACCGTGTTGACCAGTGCGGTGGTGATCAGGTCCGGGAACATCTGCCGGGCGACGGTCGGGTCGAGGAACTGGCGCTGCAGCTGCCCCCAGTCGGCGAGCGACGCGACGAGCAGCACCGCGGCCACGAGGACCGCGTACTGGACGCCCTGGGTGACCTTGCGCCGACGACGCGGCGACATGCGCGGCCGGTCCGCGGTCGCACGCTCCGAACTTCCGTCCGCGTGCGGTGTCTTCACGGTGCTCACTTCGAGGTCACGTCCTTCGGCATCGGGCCGATCCACTTCTCGTACAACTTCTTGTACGTCCCGTCCTTCTTTGCTTGCGCGATCGTGTCGCTGATCGCGGCGCGCAGCTTGGGGTTGCCGTTCTTCTTCACGGCGAAGCCGTACTGCTCGCCGGTGGGGATGGCGCCGACCACCTTGAATTTGGCCGCGTCGTCGGCGTTGGTCTTGAGCCAGTTCCGGGCGACCGGGTAGTCCTGGATCAGCAGGTCGACCTGGCCGGTGCGCAGCCCGTTCAGCTCGGCGTCGGAGCTCTCGAAGGACACCGAGTCGATGCCCTTGTCGTGCGCCAGGGACTCGCCGGTGGTCGCGGCCTGCGAGCCGAGCGTCCACTTCCCGTGCTGGACGTCCTCGATCGTCTTCGCGTCGACGCCCTTGCGGGCGAGCAGCGCCTGCTCACCGTCGAAGTAGGGGTCGGCGAAGTCGAGGTTCTGCTTGCGCTCGTCGGTGATCGTCATGCCGGCGGCGGCGACGTCGCACAGGCCCGCGTTGAGGTCGGCGCCGGTCTTGATCGTCTCGAAGGACTTGTCGATGACGTCCTGTTTCAGCCCGAGCCGCTTCGCCACGAGGTCCATCAGGGAGACGTCGAAGCCGACGACCTTGCCGTCCTTCTCGAACTGGAACGGCGCGAACGGCAGATGCGTACAGGTCGTGAGCCGGCCCTTGTGGACCAGCTTCACCCCGTCCGCGGTGGTCGTGGCCTCGGCGCCCTTGCTGCACGAGGTGGTCACGGCCACGAGGCCGGCCGCGACCGCGAGCGCGGCGCAGCGGTGGAACAGTCGTGTGGATGAACTCACGGGCTTCCCTGGGACAAGGCGTGGGGGGGGCGGTGCGCGACACGGAGACCCGTCAGCACGGCCCCGAGTGCGGACCTGCGCTGACCTCGGGGAACACCGCGACTGGGCCACTTTGATGCATATTCACGCTCAGGTCAACATTTTTATGCGGGTTCGTTCACGGCGACAACGGCCGGAGTTAATTTGCCTTTCAAATGCAACATTAATAACCTGCGCCCATGCGGTTGACGCGATTCACGGATCTCGCCCTGCGCGTACTGATGCGCCTCGCGGTCGAGGAGGGCGAACTGCCCACCACCCGCGCGGTCGCGGGCGCCATGGAGGTGCCGTACACGCACACCGCGAAGGCCGTCGCCAAGCTCCAGCGGATGGGGCTCGTGGAGGCGCGGCGCGGCCGGGGCGGCGGGCTCGCGCTCACCGGGGCCGGCCGGTCGGCCTCCATCGGCGCACTCGTGCGCGAACTCGAGGGGCCGGGGGACGTCGTGGACTGCGAGGGGACGACGCCCTGCCCCCTGCGTTCGGCCTGCCGCCTGCGGCAAGCACTCCGCGAGGCCCAGGAGGCGTTCTTCGCGACGCTCGACCCGCTCAGCCTCAACGACCTCGTCAAGGCGCCCACCGGCCCGTTGTTGGTGGCCCTTTCGCCGCCTACCGGGGCGGGCTGAGCAGCCCAGCACCCCCGTCTTCCGGGCGTCGGTGCACGTCCACCCGGCAACCACCCCCCGCCTTTAAATACGCATCTGAGATTCAGATTAAGGAGTCCTGTCGATGCTCACCGACCAGTCGGCCGCCGTCGTCCGCACCACCCTCCCCGCTGTGGGCGCCGCCATCGAGGACATCACCGGCCTCTTCTACGAGAAGCTGTTCGCGGCCCACCCCGCGCTGCTGCACGACCTGTTCAACCGCGGCAACCAGGCGGCCGGCACGCAGCGCCAGGCGCTCGCCGGTTCGATCGCCGCGTTCGCCGGGTACCTCGTCGACCACCCGGACGACCGGCCCGACGCGATGCTGGCCCGCATCGCGCACAAGCACGCCTCCCTGGGCGTACGCGCCGAGCAGTACCCGGTCGTGCACCAGCACCTCTTCGAGGCCATCGCCGAGGTGCTCGGCGACGCGGTCACCGACGAGGTCGCGGCGGCCTGGGACGAGGTGTACTGGCTGATGGCGAACGCCCTCGTCGCGATCGAGCAGCGGCTCTACGCGGAGCGGGGCGTGGTCGACGGTGACGTCTGGCGGGAGTGGGAGGTGGCGTCCCGCGCCGAGGAGACACCCGACGTCGCGTCCTTCCTGCTGCGGCCGGCGGACGGCGCCGCCGCACCGGCGTTCAGGGCGGGGCAGTACGTGTCCGTGCAGGTCGAACTCCCGGACGGGGCGCGGCAGATACGCCAGTACAGCCTGACCGGCGCGCCCGCCGCCGCGGGGCGTTCCATCGCGGTGAAGCGGGTCGACGGCGGCGGTGCGGGTCCTGATGGCGAGGTGTCGAACCATCTGCACCGCCATGTGCGGGAGGGCGATCGGCTGCGGGTCTCCGCGCCGTACGGGGACCTCGTGCTGGCCGTCGACGAGGCGCCGCTGCTGCTCGTCTCCGCCGGGATCGGGTGTACGCCGATCCTCGCGATGCTGGAGGATCTGGTGGCTGCCCGACATGCGGGGCCGGTCACCGTCGTGCATGCCGACCGTTCTCCCGGGACGCATGCGTCGCGTGCGGAGCATGCGGCGCTCGCCGCGAAGCTCTCCGAGGGTGCGGCCCACTTCTGGTATGAGGAGGGGGCTCCGGCCGGTGGGAACACGGGGTTCGCGGATCTTACGGAGGTGGCCGTGGGAGCCGGCACGCGAGCGTACCTGTGTGGGCCGTTGCCCTTTATGCGGGCGATGCGAGGACAGTTGCTGGGCAAGGGGGTGGCGGCGGCCGACCTCCACTACGAGGTGTTCGGGCCGGATTTGTGGCTCGCCGCGACGGCGTGATGCCGGGGCTCTGCCCCGGACCCCGCTGCCTCTCGTCCGACAGCGGGGCTTGATCGACCGGTGCGAACTCTTCTGGCAGGGTGGGCCGCTGGGCGATCCGTTCAGCCTGCACCCAACCCGCTCAGCCTGCACCCAACCCGCCGAGGAGTCCTCGCGATGAGCCGTCGTACGTCCAGACAACGTGTCGTCACCCTGTCCGCCCTGGTGTGTCTGCTGGGTCTGACCGCCGCCGCGCCGGCCGCTCCCACGGCGGTGCACCAGAGCGGCAAGAAGGCGAGCCTGCTCGATTCGGTGCCCAAGTCCGTTGTGCTGCGCGTGTGTACGACCGGGGACTACAAGCCGTTCACGTACAAGGACCCGAAGGACGGTTCGTACAGCGGCATCGACATCGACATGGCGAAGGAACTGGCCAAGAGTCTCGACGCGAAGGCCACGTGGGTGGACACCACGTGGGCCGACCTGTCGGGCGACCTGGCCGCCGGGAAGTGCGACGTCGCCGTCGGCGGTGTCTCGATCACGCTGCCGCGCGCCCGCCAGGTGTACTTCAGCGAGCCGACCCGCGAGGACGGCAAGACGCCGATCGTGCGCTGCGCCGACAAGGACAAGTACCAGACGCTCAAGGACATCGACCAGGCGGGAACGACGGTCGTCGTCAACCCCGGTGGCACCAATGAGCAGTTCGCCCGCGCGAACATCAAGCAGGCCACCATCAAGGTCCACCCGGACAACCGCACGATCTTCGACGAGATCGTGGCGGGCCGGGCGGACGTGATGATGACGGACGCGAGCGAGACGCTCTACCAGTCCAAGCTCCACCCCGAGCTGTGCTCGATCCACCCCGACAAGCCGTTCTCGTTCGCCGAGAAGGCCTACGCGACGCCGCGCGGCGACCGCGACTTCCATGAGTACGTCGACCAGTTCGTGCATCTGGCGACGCATGACGGCACGTACAAGAAGTACGAGTCGGAGTGGCTGAGTTGATGCCTACAGGAGGGTGGGCGTGAGGTCGGGGCCGACCCCGGCCTCGTAGGCGTCCTCGTCGAACGGGTACAGCGGGCGCTCCACCCGGTGGTGTCCCAGGCGCAGCAGGTCCTGGTCGACGCCGCCGGGGGTGAGCGCGAGCAGCCAGTCGGCGGCCATGTCGTGCAGCTCCGGCTCCAGGTAGCCGATCTTGACGACGACCACGTCGTACGTCCGCGGGTCGATGCCGAGGCCGCCCTCGGCCGGACCCGTGAAGTCGGCGAGGGTGTGGAACGGCTTGCGGCGTTCGACGAGGATCACGGTGAGGCCGCCGACGCGGACCGCCGCCATGTCGACACCGCGGGCGTAGGCCCCGCCTGCCTCGCCGTCCTTCTTGTCGGCCGCGCGCTGCAACGCCTCGACGGTGCCGGTGAGTTCGTAGGGACCGCCGTGGTTCGCGTCGACCTTGCCGCCGACGGAGAGCGTGACCGACGCGCCGACTCCCGCTTCGAAGCAGGCGGCGACGGCGTCCGGGTCGGTGATGCCGGGGTGCACGGCCGTGACCTTCCCCGTGCGGATCGCGTCGTTCTCAAGGAGCTTGCCCAGCATGTACGCGAGGTCGCCCGCGCCGCCCGCGGTCGGGTTGTCGCCTGAGTCGCTGATGAGGAAGGGCCGCTTGTCGGAGGCGACGGCCTTGTCGATGCACTCCTCGGCGCTGCCGGTCGGACCGACGAAGAGGAAGTCCTTGCGGGCGTCCCAGTAGCGGCGGGCCAGCGACTCGGCTTCCTGCGCGGCGAGTTCGGCGTCGTCGCCGGTGACCACGATGGCCGCCTTGCAGCGCGGCTCGTCGGCCCAGGCGTAGCCGACCCACATCGCGGCGTCGAGGATGCCGTCCTTCTGCTCGATGTCGGCGAGCGAGGCGTAGAGGGACTTGGCGGGCTCCAGGCGGGTGCTGGTCTTCTCGCCGGGCAGCAGGACCGGGACCTGGACCCAGGCCCTGTGCGGTCGGGCACCTTCGCGCAGGCAGTGCACGAGGTTGCGGGCGGCGCGCTCGCGGGTGTCCCAGGCGTCCTCGTGCGGGGCGAGGCGGTGCGCGGTGAGCAGGTCGATGGGCTCGGCGAAGCGGCGCGAGACGTTGCCGTGCAGGTCCATGCCCGTGGAGATCATGGGCCGGCCGCCGTCGGGCGTGCCGTTGTGGTCGAGGGCCGCGCGGACCGCCTCGGTCAGGTCGCCCTCGGCGTCGGTGAGGCCGACGACGCTCATGGCGCCGTGGATGTCGTAGACGAGACCGTCGAGCGGGCCCGCCTCCCGTATGCGGGTGACGAGTTCGTTCTTGAGGATCAGGTACGACTCGGCCTCGACCGGGCCGCCGGGCAGCGAGGTCGCGTGCAGCAGCGGCACCCACTCGACCGTCTCGGCGAGGTCCGAGTCGGCCCGCGTCCACGTGTAGCGGTCGAGGAGGTCCTGCCCTCGCGTCTGCCGGAAGTCCTCGGTGGTGGACCGGTGCGGGCAGAACGTGGACGACTCGATACCGATGCCGCCGATGCCGATGCGCAGGCGGCGGCCGGTGATCGGGGTGGTGCTCGTCATGCGTGGACGCTCTCTTCCTTGAAGGCGGGGGCGGCGGCCGACAGGTTCTTGTGCAGCGCCGTGAGGCCCGCGCCGAGCAGGCCCGCGTCGCGGCCTGCGGCCGTCGTGGTGATCTCGAGGTCTGCCGTGGCGAGCGGCAGACAGCGCTCGTACAGCACGCCGCGGACGGCGGCGACGAGAGGTTCGGCGGTGGCGAGTACGCCGCCGATGGCGACGGCCCGCGGGTTGAAGAAGTTCACGACGACGGAGAGCACGGTGCCGATGTGCCGTCCCGCGGCGCGTACGAGGGTGGTGGCGACGGGGTCGCCGTCGGCGACGAGCTGGAGCAGCTCCGTGGTGTTCGCCACGTCGACGCCCTGCGCGGCGAGTTCGCGGATGAGGGCCGCGCCGCTCGCGACGGTCTCCAGGCAGCCGATGTTCCCGCAGGAGCAGGGCCGCTCGCCGGCCTCCTCCACGCGGACGTGGCTGATGTCGCCCGCGCTGCCGTTGGCTCCGTCGTGCGGCCGGCCCGCGACGATGACGCCGCTGCCGATGCCGCGGCCTGCCTTCACGACGACCATGTGGTCGAGCTCGGGCCGGGACGTGCGGTGCTCGCCGACCGCCATCATCGTGGCGTCATTGGCGACGGTCACCGGCATGCCGAGCCGCTCGGTGAGGACGTCGCGCAGCGGGTAGCGGTGCCAGCCCGGCATCCGCGAGGGGCTCAGCACGCGGCCGTCCGCCGGGTCGACGGGGCCCGGGAAGGAGACGCCGAGCGCGCGCACGGTCCGCCCCGACTCCCGCTGCGTCTCGGCGAGCCGGGCCACTTGGGCGCACAGCCAGTCGACGGCGGACTCGGGTCCCGCGGTGATGTCGTGCGGCAGGTCCTCGGCGTCGTGCACGGCCGCGCCGAGGTCGACGGCGCCGAGCCGCGCGTGCCGGCTGCCGAGATCGGCGGCGAGCGCGACACCGCCCTGCGCCTTGATCCGCAGCAGCCGGGGCCTGCGTCCGCCGCGCGAGGCGCCCTCGCCGGACTCGGTGAGCACGCCCTGGGCCACCAGCTCCTGCACGCGCAGCGAGACGGTGGAGGGTGCGAGGCCCAGTTCCCTGACGAGGTCGGCGCGGGACGCGGCGGCTCCGGACGAGACGAGCCGGAGTATGTGCTGGGCCGAGCCCGGCTCGCCTTCGTTCACGGTGTCCGTCATCCGGTCCCCCTGGGTCGTACGCCGAGACGCACTTACTTCGATGAGTTCGTTCGATGCCAGACCGAACACTAACCATCACCGAACCAGGTTCGCCAGACCCCCCGGATTTTTAGTTACTTTCCGAATGAACCTATTGACTTGTTTCGAACGGTCGACTTAGCGTTCGAGCGCCCCTCGTCGAATCTTCACACGGGGCTGGATCCCGTCCCCTTGGAGGCCCTTCGGCATGCGTTCTCTCAGGTCAAAGGCGTCCGCCGCGCTCGCCCTCGCGGCGGCGCTCGTGACGCTCACCGGCTGTACGCACGAGGCCGGCAGCATCGCCGTGGGCCGCACGGGCGGCACCCCTGTCGAGGGCGGCACGGCCACCATGGCCCTGCCCCCGGCGGCGACCCCGAACTGGATCTTCCCGATCGCGCCGCCCGGCTACGCCGCGTCGTACAACGCCGGGATCCAGCAACTCCTGTTCCTTCCCGTGTACGACGCCGTGCAGAGCAAGGGCGAACTCACCACACAGGGCCCCGGCACCCTCGGCCTCGAACCGAAGTACAGCGACGGGAACAAGACGGTCACCATCCCGCTGCGCAAGGGAGTCAAGTGGTCCGACGGGACCGAAGTGACCTCCCGGGACCTTGAGTTCGCCTTCAACCTCACCAAGGCGAACAAAGCCGACTGGGGCGGCTACTCGGTCGGGGCGTTCCCCGACAACGTCAAGAAGTTCGAGATCGTCGACGACCACACGGCCCGGCTGCGCCTGGACCGCTCGTACAACCCGGACTGGTTCACCGCGAACCAGCTCTCCCGGATGCGCGCCCTGCCCCAGCACGCCTGGGACGCCACGAAGGACGGCGGGAAGATCGGGGACTTCGACCGTACGGCCAAGGGCGCCAAGGCCGTCTTCGCGAGACTCACCGAGCACTCCAAGCACCTGGGCTCGTACGCGACCGACCCGCTCTGGAAGACCGTCAACGGGCCCTGGAAGCTGGCCGGCTGGCGGGACACCGGGCAGGTCACCATCGCCGCGAACGAGAAGTACACCGGGCCGAAGTCGGAGCGCCCGCACCTCGACAAGGTCGTCTTCAAGCCGTTCACCACCGCCGACTCCGAGTACAACGTGCTGCGCTCGGGCGGCGTCGACTACGGCTACATCCCGCCCTCTGTGATGGCGCAGAAGGAGAGCTTCGAGGACAAGGGGTACCGCGTCGATCCGTGGGAGGGCTGGGCGGCCACCTACATCGTCTACAACTTCAACTCCACGCACGCGGGCCCCGCGATGAACCAGCTCTACATCCGGCAGGCGATGCAGCACCTCGTCGACCAGGACGCGATGAGCAAGGTCATCTGGCAGGGCAGCGCGACACCCACGCTCGGCCCCGTCCCGGTCACGCCCAAGAGCCAGTACCTGTCCAAGGACATGGCGAAGAACCAGTACCCGTTCTCCGTCTCCAAGGCCAGGTCCCTGCTGTCCGCGCACGGCTGGAAGACGGTCGACGGCACGGCCCACTGCGTCCGGCCCGGTACAGGTGACGACGAGTGCGGCAAGGGCATCGGCAAGAACGACCCGCTGGAGCTGACGCTGCTCACGCAGTCCGGCTCGACCGAGACGACGAACATGATGCAGGAGCTCAAGTCCTCGCTCAGCAAGGCGGGCGTCGACCTGACCGTGCGCCAGCAGCCGCTCAACTCCGTGCTCGGCAACTCCGTTCCGTGCAAGAAGGACGACCCCGGCTGCACGTGGGACATGTCCTTCTTCGGCACCGCGGGCAGCTGGTACTACCCGCTCAACCCGAGCGGCGAGCAGCTGTTCTCCACGGGCGCCTCCTCCAACTTCGGCAACTACAGCGACAAGAAGGCCGACCGGCTGATCCGCGCGGTGCAGTACGCACCCGACATGAAGGCGATGCACAAGTACGGCTCGTACCTCGCCGAGCAACTGCCGGTGATGTGGATGCCCAACCCCGCGTACCAGGTGTCGGTGATCCGCAATGACCTGCGGGGCATCGAGCAGAACCCGACGGTCACGTTCGCGCCACAGCACTGGTACTACGTCAAGAACTCCAAGAGCGTAAAGAAGGAGGCCGAGAAGTGACCGGCTTTCTGGTCAAGCGTTTCCTTCAGGCGCTCGTCGTCCTGTTCCTCGTCTCGATCATCGTCTTCACCCTGCTGCACCTGCTGCCGGGCGGCCCCGCCCGCGCGATCCTCGGCCCCAAGGGCACACCGCAGCAGATCGAGCACTTCAACCACCTTCAGGGCTACGACCGTTCGCTGCCCACGCAGTACGGGATGTACCTCAAGCGGCTGTTCACCGGCGACCTCGGCGAGTCGTACAAGCTCAACTCGCCCGTGTTCGACCTGCTCACCCAGCGGCTGCCGAAGACACTCCTGCTCACCCTCCTGTCGACGGTGCTCGCGGTGATCATCGCGGTGCCGCTCGGCCTGCTCCAGGCGGTGCGGCGCGGCAAGGCGTCCGACTACGCGCTGACCGGGGTCGCGTTCCTGATGTACGCGACCCCGGTGTTCTTCCTCGGCCTCATCATGATCATCCTGTTCGCACAGGTGTTGCCGATCTTCCCGGCGGAGGCCCCGCAGGGCGAGTCGATCGGACAACTTCTCGGCGACATATCGGGGTTGGTCCTCCCGGTCGTGACCATGGCGTTCGGCATCGTGGCCATGTTCAGCCGCTACATGCGCTCGGCGGTCCTCGACAACCTCACCGAGGAATACGTGCGCACGGCCATGGCGAAGGGCCAGTCGAGCCGCCGGATCATGGTCAAGCACGTGCTGCGCAACGCCCTGATCCCGCTCGCCACCCTGCTCGGCCTCTACTTGCCGACCCTGTTCAGCGGTGCCCTCGTCGTCGAGTCGATGTTCAACTACCCCGGCATGGGGCTGCTGTTCTGGAACGCCGCGCAGGGCTCGGACTTCCCCGTCCTCCTCGGCGTGACCCTCGTCGTCGGCATCGCGACCGTCCTCGGCTCGCTGATCACCGACATCCTGTACGCCGTCCTCGACCCCCGGATCCGGAGCGTGTCATGACCACTGCTGTGACGACCCCTCCCATACCGGGACAGGAGGAGACCGCGCAGGCCACGCCCTCGCTGGCCCGCCGCACCCTGCGCGTGTTCACGGGCAACAAGCTGGCCCTGAGCGGCGTCATCCTGCTCGTCCTGCTGCTGGCCTTCTGCTACCTGGGCCCGCTGGTCCACCCGACCGAGCAGATCCACACCGACCTGTCCCAGGCGAACCTCTCGCCCGGCACGTCAGGACACCTCCTGGGCACGACCGACCTCGGCTACGACATGCTCGGCCGGCTCATGGTCGCGGGGCAGACGTCCCTCGAAATCGGCCTGGCGGCCGGCCTGTTGGCGACCCTGTTCGGCACCGTGTACGGCGCCGTCGCCGGATACTTCGGCGGCTGGGTCGACGCGGCGATGATGCGGATCACCGACGCCGCGCTCGCCATCCCGGCGATGTTCCTCCTCGTGGTCGTCGCCGCGATCATCACGCCCACCAAGGGCATCCTGATCCTCATCATCGCGTGCGTCGCCTGGCTCTCCCCCGCCCGCCTGGTGCGCGGCGAGGCGCTGTCGCTGCGCAACCGGGAGTACGTCCAGGCGATGCGGATGATGGGCGGTGGCGGCGCGCGTGCGGTGTTCAAGCACATCGTGCCGAACGCCATCGGCACGGTCATCGTCAACTGCACGTTCCAGATCGCCGACGCCATCCTCTACGTCAGCTACCTGGCCTTCCTCGGCCTTTCGATCCCGCCGCCGTCCGCCGACTGGGGCTCGATGCTGTCCTCCGGCATCACCTACACGCAGAACGGCTACTGGTGGCTGATCTTCCCGCCGGGCATCGCGATCGTCCTCGTCGTCGCCGCGTTCAACTTCATCGGCGACGGACTGCGCGACGCGTTCGAAGTACGGCTGCGCAAGTAGCGCCCACGTGGAACAAGGCCGGGACCAGGCCGGGACCAGGCAACGCAAGGGATCTAGGAAAGCTGACATGACCGAGCCTCTGCTCAGGATCGACGACCTGCGCGTCGACATCTCCACACGCGACCGCACCGTCCACGCCCTCGACGGGGTCTCGCTCGAACTGGCGCCGGGAGAAGCACTCGGCATCGTCGGCGAGTCCGGCTGCGGAAAGACCATGACCGCGCTCAGCGTCCTCGGCCTGCTGCCCTCCGGCGGCGAGGTGACCGGTGGACGCATCATGTTCGAGGGCCAGGACCTGGCCGCCGCGTCCGCGCCGGTCCTCCAGGACGTGCGCGGCAACACCATCGGCATGGTGTTCCAGGACCCGCTGACCTCCCTGAACCCGACGATGACCATCGGCGCGCAGGTCGCGGAGCCGCTGCTGCTGCACCGGGACGTGACCAAGAAGGAGGCGTGGGCGCGCGCCGAGGAGACGCTGCGGCTGGTCGGCATGCCGCAGCCGGCCGAGCGGATGAAGGCGTATCCGCACCAGCTCTCCGGCGGCATGCGCCAGCGCGTGGCCATCGCCATGGCGCTGGTCTGCGAGCCGAAGCTGCTGATCGCGGACGAGCCGACCACCGCGCTCGACGTGACGACTCAGCACCAGATTCTGGAGCTCATCGACGGACTGCGCGAGCGGCTCGGCATGGCGATGATCCTGGTCACGCACGACCTCGGCGTCATCGCGAACCGGGTCGACAAGGTGGCCGTCATGTACGCGGGCCAGGTCGCGGAACAGTCCGATGTACGGGGCCTGTTCGCCCGCCCGCGGCACCGCTACACGGAGGCGCTGTTCGCGGCGCTGCCCGAGCGTGCGGCGGACAACGAGACGGAGCTGCACACCATCCCCGGCCTGCCGCCGAGCCTGACGGTGCGGCCCACGGGGTGCCGGTTCGCGCCGCGCTGCCTGTTCGCGACGGACGACTGCCGGACCCTTGAGCCGTTCCTCGAGGAGGACGAAGTGCAGGGCGCGGACCACCGGTTCGCGTGCTTCCACCCGGTGCCGACGGCGGCGGACGCCGCCGCGTCGGGTGAGGTGGTGGCACCCGCGCCGATCCCTCCGCAGGACGCGCCCGCCTCCGACGTCCTGGTCGAACTCGACGCCCTGGTCAAGGAGTTCCCGCTCAAGGGCGGCCCGTTCTCGCG
The DNA here is from genome assembly GCF_053592315.1 of Streptomyces sp. NPDC002754. Classification (NCBI taxonomy): domain Bacteria; kingdom Bacillati; phylum Actinomycetota; class Actinomycetes; order Kitasatosporales; family Streptomycetaceae; genus Streptomyces; species Streptomyces sp. NPDC002754. The sequence continues at coordinate 240,261 of NZ_JBSFVM010000009.1, read as the reverse complement.
CAGCAAGGGCACGGTCAGCGCGGTCGGCGGGGTGTCGCTGAGCATCCGCAAGGGCGAGACGTTCGGCATGGTCGGCGAGTCCGGCTGCGGCAAGACGACGCTCGGCCGGATCGTGGCGGGCCTGGAGGAGCCGACGGCGGGTGCCGTACGTTTCGGGGGCCGGGACCGCGCGGAGTTGTCGCGCTCGGAGCGACGCGCGCACCGCCGCGACGTCCAGCTGATGTTCCAGGACTCGACGGCGGCGATGGACCCGCGCATGCGGGTCGGCGAGATCCTGCGCGAGCCGCTCGTCATCCAGGGCGTCGGCGACAAGGCCGAGCAGGAGAAGCTGATCGGCGAACTCCTCGACGCGGTGGGCCTGCCGCGCGGCGCGGTGCAGCGCTACCCGCACGAGTTCTCCGGCGGCCAGCGCCAACGCCTTGGTCTGGCAAGGGCGTTGACGCTCTCCCCCGATCTGGTGGTGGCGGACGAGCCGGTGTCGGCGCTCGACGTGTCGGTGCAGGCGCAGATTCTGAACCTGATGCGGGAGTTGCAGCGCGAACGCGGCCTCACCTACCTGTTCATCTCGCACGACCTGGCGGTGGTCCGCTACCTCGCGGACACGGTCGGGGTGATGTACCTGGGCAAGCTGGTGGAGGTGGGTCCTGCCGAGCAGGTCTACAACCATCCGCTGCACCCGTACACGCGGGGCCTGCTGGACACGGTGAACGTGCCGGATCCGGAGGCGGCCGCCGTGGGTACCCCGCTGACGGGCGAGACGCCGTCGGCGGCGAAGCCCCCGTCGGGCTGCCGGTTCCGCACGCGGTGCCCGATCGCGCAGGACGTCTGCGCGACGACGGAGCCGCCGGTTTCGACGCCGGACTCGGCGGGTCACCGGGTGGCGTGCCACTTCCCGCTGGCGGTGCCGACACCGGCCTGACCTGCGGAGACGGTCCATGCGGGGGCCGTTGTCAGTGGTGGGATGCAGACTGACCGACACCTGGAAACAACGACGTTTCGAAAGGTTCGGCATGACTGACGTACTACTGGCGGTAGGCACCCGCAAGGGCCTCTTTCTGGGCCGCAAGCGCGACGGCGGCCCGTTCGAGTTCGACGAGAGCCCGTACTTCAACGCGCAGGCGGTGTACTCGGCCGCCATCGACACCCGCGGGGAGCGACCACGGCTCCTCGCGGGCGGCGACAGCGCGCACTACGGGCCATCCGTCTTCCACTCGGACGACCTGGGCCGCACCTGGACCGAGCCGTCCAAGCCGGCCGTCAGGTTCCCCGAATTCACCGGGACTTCACTGGAGCGGGTGTGGCAACTGCACCCTGCTGCCGCCGAGCCGGACGTGGTGTACGCGGGCACGGAACCGGCGGCGCTGTACCGCTCGGAGGACCGTGGCGAGACCTTCGAGCTGTGCCGCCCGCTGTGGGAGCACCCCACGCGCTCGCAGTGGGTCCCGGGCGGCGGCGGAGAGGGCCTGCACACGATCCTGACGGATGAGCGGAACCCGGCCGCCGTGACTGTGGCCGTCTCCACGGCGGGCGTCTTCCGCACGGCGGACGGCGGCGAGAGCTGGGACCCGGCGAACTCCGGGGTGGCCGCGGTCTTCCTGCCCGACCCGAACCCCGAGTTCGGCCAGTGCGTGCACAAGGTGACGCGGGACGCCGTCGACCCCGACCGCCTCTACCTGCAGAACCACTGGGGCGTGTACCGCAGCGACGACGGCGGCGGAAAGTGGCTCGACATCGGCGAGGGCCTCCCCTCGACCTTCGGCTTCGCCGCGGCCGCGCACCCGCACCGCGGCGACACGGCGTACATCTTCCCCATCACCGCGGACATGGACCGCGTCCCGGCCGACCACCGATGTCGTGTCTACCGCACCCAGGACGCCGGCACGACCTGGGAACCCCTGGCCCACGGCCTCCCGGCGGAGGACCACTACGGCACGGTCCTGCGCGACGCCCTGTGCACGGACGACAACGACCCGGCGGGCGTCTACTTCGGCAACCGCAACGGCGAGGTGTTCGCGTCCCCGGACGACGGCGACACCTGGCAGCAGGTGGCGTCGCATCTGCCGGATGTGTTGTGTGTGCGGGCGGCGGTGGTGGGTTGAGAGTGACCGGGGTTGCGGTTGCGGGGCTCTGCCCCGGGCCCCGCTGCTCAAGCGCCGCAGGGGCTTTATATGGCTGATTGCGCTTGATCTGCCTGTTTCAGTAGGCGTTGGAGCCGCAAGCCCCGATGCGCGTCCAGTTCACCGGATCGGCCCGACCGTACCGACTCCGCGAACTCCCGCCGCAGGACCGGCCAGCATTCCTCGTGGTCGATCCCGGCCGTGTCGTAGACGAGCTCCGGGCCAGGGCCGAAGAGTTCGATGCGGGTCAGGGCGCGGTCCCGTGCGACCGTTCCCGACAGGGATGCCTGGCTCACCGCGCCGTTCTCGTGTTCGCAGGTCAGCTCGAGCCAGCGGCGGGAGTCGCCCGTGGCGCGGATCGACGCGATCGGGCCGATCGCCGCGTCGAGAAGGTCGAGGAGGTGGGGGCCCAGGTCGTAGAGGGCGCCGTGTTCCAGGCGCCAGGACGTGGCGAAGTCGCCGCCCAGGAAGGCTCCGTGGAGGTAGCAGGAGCGGGCGCCCGTCACCTCGGTGCGCCGCGCCTGCTCGATGAAGCGGCGCGTCGTCGGGTGGTAGCGCTTCGTCAGGACGAGTTGGGAGACGACGCCCGCGTCGTCGACGGCGTCCACCAGGCGTTCGGCCGAGGACAGGTCCAGGGCCAAGGGCTTCTCCAGGAGCAACGCTTTGCCGGCCTTCGCTGCCCTCGGCGCCAACTCGGCCTGTACGGAGGGCGGTACGGCGAAGGCGACCGCCTCGCAGTGGTCGAGGAGTTCGTCGAAGCTCGCCGCGACTGCCGCGCCATAGGGTTCGGCCGTCGCGCGGGCCGCGTCCGTCCGGCGGGCCCAGACGGCGGTCAGCCGCGTCTCGGGGCCCGCGGCGAGCATGCGGGCGTGCATGGTGCGGGCCCAGGGGCCGGCGCCGACGAGTGCGACCCGGACGGGGTCGTGGGGCCATGCGGTGTTGTCCGTCACTGGGTTCCTTGCGGTTCTTGTGCGTCGTCCGACGCGGCGAGCGCGCGCAGGCGGGCGTCCGCGCGTTCGGGGGCGTAGAGGACATCGACGACCATCGCCGCCGCTCCGATCAGGCCCGCGTGGTCGCCGAGCCGGGAAGTGACGACGTCGAGGTGGGCGGTGGTGCGCGGCATCGCCCGCTGGTAGAGGAGTTCGCGGACTCCGGTGAGGAAGGGGATGCTCGCGAGGTCGCCCGCGAGCACCAGGACACCGGGGTTGAGGAGGGTCACGACCGTGGCCAGGACCTCGCCGGCGCGCTGACCCGCTTCGCGGGCGAGGCGGACGGCGTCGGGATGCCCCTGTTCCAGGAGGGCCTTGACGTCGGCCCCGGTGGCGACCGCCATGCCCTGGTGGGAGAGGTCCCTGGCGAGCGCGCGGCCGCTGGCCACCGCCGCCAGACAGCCGTAGGAGCCGCACATGCACAGGGCGTCGGGCTTGTCGTGGAGACGGATGTGGCCGATGTCGCCGGCCCCGCCGTCGATGCCGCGGAAGATCTCGTTGTTGACGACGACGCCCGCGCCGATGCCCGTGGACACCTTGATGAGGACGAAGGCGGCGCAGTCGGGGTGGCCCGCCTGGTGTTCGGCCAGGGCCATCAGGTTGGCGTCGTTGTCGACGAAGACAGGGACCGTCCGGCCCGTCGCGTCCTCCATCGAGGCGCCCACGTGCTCGGCGTACGCCTCCCGCATCCGCTCCCTGATCGGGAAGCGGTCCCAGCCCGGCATGATCGGCGGCTGGACGACCTGTCCCGTCTCCCACTCCACCGGGCCCGGCACCGAAAGGCCGATGCCGCAGATCCGCTCGGGCGGGGTGGCGGAGGCGGCGAGCAACTCCGGGAAGCAGCCCGCCAGTCGGTCGAGCACCCGGTCGGGTCCGTCGCCGATGTCGAGGTCGAGGGTCCGCTCCGCGAGGAGCGTGCCCCCGAGGTCGAGCACGGCCACGCGCGCGTGCCGGGTCTCCAGGTCCACCGCGAGGACGGCCGCGTGAGCGGGGTCGAAGGCGATGCGGTGCGAGGGCCGCCCGCCGGTGGACGTGCCGGAGTCCTGGCGCAGCCAGCCCGCCCGGTCGAGTTCGTCGAGGCGGAAGCCGACCGTGGAGCGGGACAGGCCGGTCGCGCGTTGCAGCTCGGCGCGGGTGTTGGCCTGGCCGCCGCGGATCAGCTGCAGCAGTCGGCCCGCGCTCGCCGGGCCGGTCGTGCTCATCGTCTTCTTCCCCCTGGTCAATGGAGTCGTTTCTCCCCGGTCAGCTCTTGTCCGCGCCGGCGGTGAGACCCTCGGTCAGCAGGCGTTCGGCTGCGAAGAACAGGATTACCACGGGGATGGTCAGCACCACGGACCCGGCCATCAGCACCGTCTTCGAGACCTCGATGCCGTTGGACAGCTGGGCGAGTCCGAGCGACACCGTCCACTTGTCGGGGTCGGCGGCCAGGAAGAGGAGCGCGAAGAGGAATTCGTTCCACGCGATCATCAGCACGTAGAGGCCCGTCGCCATGAGAGAGGGCAGGGCGAGCGGAAGGATGATCTTCCGGACCGTCTGAAGTCGACTGCAGCCGTCGAGCGCCGCCGCTTCTTCGATCGAGTACGGGATGGTGACCAGGTAGTTCTTGAGCATGTAGATCGCGACGGGCACGGTCTGCGCCACGTAGACGATCGCCAGACCGATCAGGCTCGACGACAGGCCGATCTTCGCGAACATCACGAACAGCGGGACCGCGAGCAGCGTCGAGGGGAACATGTAGACCGCGAGGAACAGGGCGCTGACCTGGCGGTTTCCGAAGAACTTCAGGCGACTGATCGCGTACGCGCCGGGGACCGCCGCGAGCAGCGTCAGGGCGACCGTTCCGAGGGACACCAGGGCCGAATTGCGCAGGAGCTGGAGGAAGCCCTGGCCACCGTCGTCGGTGGAGCGCAGCACCTCGGTGTACGTGTCGAGGGTGAACTGCTTGGCCGACACCCACAGCGAGCCGGGGTCGAGCAGCAGCGAGTCGATCGGCTTCACCGAAAGCAGCAGCATGTAGTAGAAGGGCACGATCGTGATCAGCGCGAGGAACGCGATGACCACCCACCGTGCGATGCCGAAGAACCGCTCCTCGAACTGCGCGCGCGTCATGGCCCGCTTGCCGGGACCCGTATGCGTGCTGGTCACGACTCCTCCTGGACCTTGTTGCCGAAGAACTTGAAGTACAGGCCCAGCAGGACCATGAGGACGACGGCCAGGACGAGGGCCTGGGCGGCAGCGGCGCCGACGTCGTAGCGCGAGGTGAGGAAGTCGTAGACGCGCACGGCCGCGACGTCGGTGCCGGCGCCGCCGCCGGTCAGCAGGTAGACGTCGTCGAACTTGTTGAACGTCATGATGAAGCGCAGCACGCACAGCAACGCGATCACCGGCATGAGCTGCGGCAGCATGACGTGCCGGAAGCGCTGGGTGGGCGTGGCGCCGTCGACCATCGCGGCTTCCTCCAGGCCGTCCGGGACCGCCTGGAGGCGGGCGAGGATGAAGAGGAAGGCGAAGGGGAAGTAGCGCCAGCACTCGAAGGCGATCACCGTGAGCAGCGCGAGCGGGATGTCGAAGTGCAGGCCCAGGACATGGACTTCGTACGCGCGCGTGGACAGGAACGCGATCGGGTCGTCCCAGCCGAAGAGCTTCTGTCCCCACTCGTTGACGATGCCGTACTGCGGGCTGAGCGCGACCTCCCACACGAACGCGACGGCCACGACCGGCGCCACGTACGGCAGCAGCATCGCGGCGCGCAGCAGGCCGCGCCCCCGGAAGGGCTTGCGCAGGGCCAGCGCGGCGACCAGGCCGAGGGCGACGGAGCCGAAGGTGGCGCCGACGGTGTACAGGAGCGTGGTGCCGAGGCTGGACCAGAAGCCGGCGGAGTCGAAGACCTGCGAGAAGTTGCGCAGGCTCCAGTTGCCGAACAGGCCCATGCCCTGGATGTCGACGAGCTTGGCGCGCTGGAAGGCGAGCAGCACCGTCCACAGGATCGGCAGCACCACGACGACGAGGACGACGAGGAAGGTGGGGCTGACGAAGGCGAGACCCGCGCGGTTGGTGCGGCGGCTCGCGGTCATGGGCCTGCGGGGGCGGCGGCCTGGCGGGGTCGGTGATCCGTCGGGTGGGTTGCGGCGCTGCGTCGCGCCGGTGGTGGCGGTAGTCATGGCGAGGCTTTCGTGGGTCCGGCGGAGGGGCTACTGCAGGGACTTCTTCAGGGCGGCGACCTCTTCCTCGGCCTCGCGCGAGGCCTCGCGGGGTGAGGTCTGGCCCGCGGTCATGGCGCCGATGGCCTTCGGGACCGGCAGTTCGCCGTTGGTGGCGCCGACCAGTGCGCCCTCGCCCTGCTCGATGCCCCAGCGGCGCAGATCGCCGATGCCGGCGGCCAGTTGGTCGAGGAGCTGCGGCGAGTAGACCTCGTCGAGGGGCTTGCGCTCACCGACGCCGATCTTGCTGTGCCGCCAGGCGGCCATGTACTTCTCGGGCTCGGCGGCGGTGCCGCGGCGGACCGGGATCTTGCCCTCGGGGGCCTGTCCGAACCAGGACTCGTAGCCGCTGCCCATCATGTACTCGATGAACTCGCGGGAGGCGTCCGTCTCCGCGGTCTTGGTGGTGACCCAGGAGGTGATCTCGCCGAACTGTGCGGCCTTGCTCGCCCGGGCGCCCTTGAGCGCGGTGACGATGCCGGTGTTGTCGGCGAGGAACTGCTTGTCCTTGCCGTCGCACTGCGGGCAGCTGGGCAAGGCGTCCTTGCGCAGGCCCGCCAGCTCGTCCAGGAGGAACGAGGACCAGATCATCATCGACGAGCGGCCCGAGAAGTAGGTGGCGCGCGTCGAGTCGACGGTCTGTGTGCCGGGGGCTCCGTACTCGCGCGCCAGCTTGTCGTACGTGTCGAAGGCCTTGACGCACTGCGGGGAGCCGAGGGCGACCTCGCCGCGCTCGTCGACGAGTTGGCAGTCGTTGGCCAGCGCGAGGCTCTCGAAGCTCTGCGAGGTGAAGACGTCCGAGGGGTCGGTGGCGGCAGACACACCGTCGTGCCCCTTGGTGGTGAGCTTCTTGGCGGCGGTGACGAGCTTGTTGTACGTGTCCGGCTTGTCGAGGCCCGCCTTGGCGAAGTCGTCCTTGCGATAGACGAGGAGCTGCAGCCAGGCGTCGGAGGGGACGCCGAGGCTGACCTTGCCGTCGCTGGTGAGCTTGAGGGCGTTCTTGTCGAACGTCCCCGGGCCCAGCTTATTGACGATCTGTCGGGGTATGTCGGTGTTGAGCAGACCGTTGCTGTACATCTGCCAGGTCTGGCCCATGGGGGCCGCGCCGATCACGTCGGGCAGCTTTCCGGACGCCGCCGCGGACATGATGAGCTGGGGCATCTGCCCCTCGTCGACGCCGACGAGATGCACCTTGACACCGGTCTTCTTCTCGAAGCCGTCGATGATCCTCTGCGTCGCCGCGACGCGGTCCGGGAGGTTCTCCTGGGACCACACGGTGATCTCTCGGTCCGGTGTACCCGGACCTGTGCTGCTGGAGCAGCCGGTGAGCAGCCCTGTGCCCAAGGCTGCCGTGGCGCCGACCGCGATCGCCCTCGACCGCCGCGTCCTGGTGCGCATTGCCCGTCCTCATCGCCGGCTTACGTCTGTCAAGCACGCATCTCAGCACTACTTTTGCATGTTGACAAGACATAAGTTGCGGATATTCTCGACCCAACCAACAGGCACACCACTCTTTTTCGGAGCCGTCCGTGGAACGCGTCGTTCAATTCGCAGGTCCTCGCCAGGTGGAGGTGGCCGAGCACGAAAGCCTGGAGCTGCCGCCGGGCCACCTGCGCGTCCACACCCGCTACTCGGGCATCTCGGCCGGCACGGAGCTGACCGCCTACCGCGGCACGAACCCCTATCTGACCCGGACCTGGGACGCCGATGCCCGGCTCTTCCGCGACGACGAGGCCGGTATCTCGTACCCGGTCGTCGGCTGGGGCTACTCCGAGGTCGGCGAAGTCACCGAGGTCTCCCCGGAGTTGGCCGGCACACCCGGCATGCCCGAGGTCGGCGATCTCGTGTGGGGCATCTGGGGCCACCGCAGCGAGGGCATCGTTCCGGCCGAGCGCATGATCGGCCACACCCTCCCGGCGGGCCTCGAACCCCTGGCGGGCGCCTTCGCCCGGGTCGGCGCCATCGCGTACAACGCGGTCCTGGCCGGCGGCATCAACCTCGGCGAGGACGTCGCCGTGTTCGGTCAGGGCGTCATCGGCCTGATCGCCACCCGCCTCGCCCAGCTCAGCGGCGCCCGCGTCACCGCGGTCGACGCGATGGACGCCCGCCTGGAGTCGGCGAAGAAGTACGGCGCCCACGCCACGCTCAACGCCCGCACGGACGCGGTCGCCGAACGCATCCGCGAGGCCACCGGGGGCCGCGGCACCGACCTCGCCATCGAGATCAGCGGCGCCTACCCGGCGCTGCACACGGCCGTCCGCTCGGTGACCGTCGGCGGCCGCGTCGTCGCCTCCGGCTTCTACCAGGGCGACGGCATCGGGCTGCGGCTCGGCGACGAGTTCCACCACAACCGGGTGGAGATCGTCTGCTCGCAGATCGGCGGCGTGCCGGGACCGCTGTCCGGCCGCTGGACCGTGGAGCGCCTCCAGCAGACGTTCCTGCGGCTCGTCGCCGAGGGGCAGGTGGACGTGGAGTCCCTCGTCAGCCATGTCGTCCCGGTCGCGGATGCGGCCGAGGCCTACGTGCTGCTCGACGAACGCCCCGCCGACGCCCTCCAGGTCGTCCTGGAATTCTGAGAGGTACCTCGAAACATGCTGAAGATCGCTGCCCAGGAACAGCTGCTGCCCGGCGAGAGCCTCCAGCGGAAGTGGGAGTTCGCGCAGGGCGCCGGCTACGACGCCATCGAGCTGCGCGCCAAGGGCGACCTGCACTTCGCTTCCCGGCTCCCGGAGTTGAAGCAGGCACTCAAGGACGGCGTGGTCATGCCGACCGTGTGCGTCGACATGCTGCACTTCTTCGGCGCCTTCGACGATGGGCTGCGCCGCGACGCGATCGCCCAGATGAAGTCGCAGCTGTCCGTCATCGCGGAACTCGGCGGGCTCGGCGCGCAGACCCCGGCCTCGTACGGGATGTTCTCGCGCCGGCTGCCCCCGTTCGAGCCGCCGCGCTCGGAGGAGCAGGACCGCGAGATCCTGCTCGAAGGGCTCACCGAGCTCGGCGAGCACGCGTCCGCCGAGGGCGTCACGCTCTACCTCGAACCGCTCAACCGGTACGAGGACCACATGGTCAACCGCCTTGAGCAGGCCGCCGAGTTGATCAAGGAGGTCGGTCTCGACTCGGTCCGGATCGGCATCGACAGCTACCACATGAACATCGAGGAGTCCGACCCCGCGCAGGCGATTCTCACCCACGCCCCCTACATCGGGCACGCCCAGGTCTCGGACTCCAACCGCTTCCAGCCGGGCGCGGGACACCTCGACTGGCAGGCATGGCTGGGCGCCCTGCACATCGCCGGCTACGAGGGGTACCTCGCGGCCGAGTGCCGGCTGACCGGCGACCCGGTCGAGGCGGTCCGCTCCGTCCCCGCTTTCCTCAAGGGGTCCGGCGCGTGACCGCTCTCCTCGACCGGCCCGCCCGCACCGCCGCCGCGGACCTGACCCTGCGGCGCGGTGCGGGCCGGGTCCTCCTCGACAACTGGGTGGGGACGAGCACGGTGCCGTCCCGAACTCTCTATCCGCACCAGTGGAGTTGGGACTCGGCGTTCATCGCGATCGGCCTGCGGCACCTGTCCGCGCGCCGGGCGCAGCGCGAGCTGGAGTCGCTGCTCGGGGCACAGTGGGGCGACGGACGGGTCCCGCACATCGTGTTCAACGCGGCGGTGCCGAACGGGGCGTACTTCCCGAGCCCCGACTTCTGGCGCTCGTCCACGGCGGGCGCCGGGGTGGACGCGCCCCTCTCGCCCGAGACGTCGGGCATCGTCCAGCCACCCGTACACGCACTCGCCGCCTGGCTGGTGCACCGGGCCGACCCCGCCGAGTCGCGGCGTCGCGGCTTCCTGCCCCGGGTGTATCCGCGCCTCGTGGCCTGGCACCGCTACCTCCTCGACCGGCGCGACCTGGGTGGCGGTGGCCTCGCTGCGATCGTGCACCCGTGGGAGCCCGGCATGGACAACAGCCCTTGCTGGGACGCCCCGTTGGCCCGCGTAACCCCGGCGGACCCCGGCAGCTACCGGCGCGCCGACCTCGACCACGGCCACCCGGCGGACCGACCGACCGACCTCGACTATGGACGCTATGTGCGGCTCGCCGTCGACTACCGCGACGCGGGGTACGACGACCGTACGGCCGCGCACCCGTTCCGGCTCGAGGACCCGTGCGTGAACGCCCTGTTGATCGCAAGCGAGTTGGCGCTCGCCGAGATCGCGGGGTGCCTGGGCGTCGACGCGGCGGCCCACGAGGCGCGGGCCGCGCAGCTCACCGACGCGCTGGTGACACGTCTGTGGGACGACGAGGCGGGTCTTTTCCGGGCCCGCGACCTCGTCGACGACACATTTGTGCCGGCCCGCAGCGTGGCGGGACTCGTCCCGCTGCTCGCCCCCGGTCTGCCCGAAGCGGTCGTGGACCGTCTGGTGTCGACGCTGGACGGCCCTGCCTTCCACACCGGCTCCACGGCCCTCGTGCCGAGTTACGACCTGACGGGCCCAGCCTTCGACCCGACCCGGTACTGGCGGGGCCCGGCCTGGTTCAACACCGCGTGGCTCATCGAGCGCGGGCTGCGCACCCAGGGCCGGCACCCGCACGCCGACCGGATCCGCGCCGCGTTCCTCGACACGGCGGGCACCTCCGGCTTCGCGGAGTACGTCGATCCGACCACGGGCGCGGCGCGCGGCGCCCGCTCGTTCTCGTGGACGGCGGCGCTCGCCCTCGACCTGCTGAACTCCGAGGAGGCAGCCCGATGAGCGGTGCCGCTCCCCGCACTCAACTCGTGCGCGACGCCACGTTCGCGCACCTCGACCCCGATGGGGGTGTCACGGGTACGCGCGGGGCCACGCCTGACGGGCTGTTCGTGCGCGACGCCCGGCACCTGAGCCGCTGGCAACTCACCGTCGACGGCAGCGCGCCCGTCGTCCTCTCCCCCACCGGGCCGGCCGGCGAGTGCGTACTCACTCCGGAAGGGACTCGCGACGCGCCGCCCGCGTACACCGTGTTCCGTCAACAGGCCGTCACAGCAGGCGAGTTCACGGACACCTTGCAGCTGGTCAGCAACAGCCCGGATCCGCTCGTCGCCGAGGTCGTCATCACCGCGGACGCCGACTTCGCCGACACCTTCGAACTGCGTGCGGACGAACGCAGCTACCCGAAGCCCGGTGCGGAACACACGGCTCACCGCACGGACACCGGCGTCGAGTTCGACTACCGCCGGGCCGACTGGCACGCGCGCACCGTCGTGTCCGCGGCGCCTGCACCCGATTCCGTACGCGGATACGGCCCGTACGAGCTGGTGTGGCGGCTGAGTCTGGCGCCGCACGGCCGGGCCGAGCTGCGGCTGAACGTCACGGCGCAGCCGCACGGCGGGCCGCAGCTCGCGGCGGACCGGGTTCGTGGCGGCGAGTATGAACTCACCGACGTATCAGGCGACTTGGGTCGTGCATGCGCCCAAGGCATTGCAGATCTGGACCTGTTGACGATCTCCGCTCCCGGCGTGGACGGCGAACCCGTCAGCATCCCGGCGGCCGGTGTGCCGTGGTTCCTCACCCTGTTCGGCCGGGACTCGCTGCTCACCTCGTACTTCATGCTCCCCTACCGTCCCGCCCTCGCGGTCGGCACGCTGAGCGCGCTCGCCGCGACGCAAGGGCGGGAGTACGACGCGTTCCGCGGCGAGCAGCCCGGCCGCATCGTGCACGAGACGCGACGCGGCGAACTCGCCCACTTCCGCCAGGTTCCGTACGGGCGTTACTACGGGACGATCGACGCGACGCCGCTGTTCCTGGTGCTGCTGCACGCCCACTGCGAGACGACGAAGGACACGGCGCTCGCCACCCGCCTGGAGGCGCACGCCCGCTCCGCCGTCGACTGGATGCTCGGCGACGGCGGCCTGCGCGAGCACGGATATCTCGTGTACGAGCCGGACCCGAACGGTCTCGTCAACCAGAACTGGAAGGACTCCGCCGGCGCCATCTGCTTCAAGGACGGCACCCAGGCGGAGGGCCCCATCGCCGTGTCCGAGGCACAGGGCTACGCGTACGACGCGCTGCGCCGCACCGCCCGCCTGGCCGCGGAGGTGTGGCAGGACGGCGCGTACGCACGGGAGTTGGACCGTCTGGCCGACGAGCTGCGGGCGCGCTTCACCCTCGACTTCTGGCTGGCCGGGGACGACTTCCCGGCACTCGCCCTCGACGGCGCGGGCCGCCCGGTCGACGCGCTCGCCTCGGACGCGGGACATCTGCTGTGGTCGGGCATCCTCGACAAGGACCGCGCGCGACGCGTGGGAGCGCGACTCCTCGAACCGGACTTCTTCTCCGGCTGGGCGATCCGCACGCTCGCCGCGGGTCAACGCCCCTACCACCCGCTGTCGTACCACCGCGGCAGCGCCTGGCCGCACGACAACGCCGTCATCGCGCTCGGCCTCGCCCGCTACGGGCTCGGCGACGAGCTGCGCCGGATGGCGTCCGGGCTGGTCGACGCGGCGGCCGGGCACGGGCACCGGCTCCCCGAGGTGCTCGGCGGCTACGAACGCACCGACGCCGCCCGCCCGGTCCCCTACCCGCACTCCTGCTCCCCGCAGGCGTGGGCGGCCGCGACACCGTGGGCGCTGCGCACCGCCCTTACCACGGTGGGTGATTGACGGCGGCCGGTTGAGGTGGGGCGCCGGGGCGGCAGTAGGGTGACGCTCGTGGCACCACGACCTCTGCATGAAATCGTCGAAGCGGGCTGGGCGAAGGCCCTCGAGCCCGTGGCCGGACAGATCTCCGCGATGGGGGAATTCCTCCGCGCGGAGATCGGCGCCGGGCGCACCTACCTCCCGGCGGGCGCCAACGTGTTGCGCGCCTTCCAGCAGCCGTTCGACGAGGTGCGGGTGTTGATCGTCGGGCAGGATCCGTATCCGACGCCGGGGCACGCCGTCGGTCTGTCGTTCTCGGTGGCCCCGGACGTACGGCCCCTGCCGCCCAGCCTCATCAACATCTACCGCGAGCTGAACGCGGACCTGGGCCTGCCGCAGCCCTCGAACGGGGACCTGACGCCGTGGGCGCGGCAGGGTGTGCTGCTCCTCAACAGGTCGCTCACCGTGGCCCCGCGCCGCCCGGCCTCGCACCGCGACAAGGGCTGGGAGCAGGTCACCGAGCAGGCGATCCGCGCCCTGGCCGCGCGCGGGACGCCGCTCGTGTCGATTCTGTGGGGCCGTGACGCGCGCAATCTGCGGCCGCTGCTCAGCGACTATCCGGCGGTCGAGTCCTCGCACCCCTCCCCCATGTCGGCGGACCGCGGCTTCTTCGGCTCCCGCCCGTTCAGCCGGGCCAACGACCTTCTCGAACGCCAGGGCGCGCAGCCCGTCGACTGGCGGCTGCCGTGACCAGGACCCCGGCCGAGTGGGTGCTCGGGGTGGACTCGGGCGGCTCGGGGCTCCGGGTCGCCCTCGCGCCGGCCGACGACATCGGGAGCGCGCTGACGACCGCTTCTTCCGTACCTGTACGTACGTCAGGGTCCGGCATCGACCCCGGGCACATGGTCGAGCAACTCGTGCCGCTGACCCGCGAGTTGCTGGGCCGGGCCGGTGATGTCGCGGTGTCCGCCACCGCGTTGGGGGCGGCCGGGATGGCGACGCTCGGCGACGGGCTGCGGGCCGAGCTGCCGGGGGCGCTCGCGCGTGAACTGGGCCTCGAACGGCTCGCGTTGGCCGCCGACGGAGTCACCGCGTACGCGGGTGCGCTCGGGCAGCGGCGCGGCGCGGTCGTCGCTGCGGGCACCGGGATGATCGCCCTCGGCACCGACCTCGGGAGCTGGCGGCGGGCCGACGGGTGGGGACACCTGCTCGGGGACCGCGGCGGCGGCGCGTGGATCGGACAGGCCGGGCTCGACGCCGCGATGCGCGCCTTCGACGGGCGGCGCGGCGGGAGCAAGGCGCTGCTCGCGCTCGCCGAGGAACGCTTCGGTCCCGCCATCGAACTGCCGGGCCGGATCTACCCGCGCACCGACCGACCGGCGGCGCTGGCCTCCTTCGCCCCCGACGTGGCGCGCTGCGCCGTCGACGACCCAGTCGCCGCCGACATCCTGCGCCGGGCCGCCGCCCATGTCGCCGAGGCCGCCGAGGCGGTCTGCCCGGCCGACGGCGGCGAGGTCGCCCTGACCGGTGGCCTTTTCAAGATGGGCGAGCCGCTGCTCGGCCCACTGCGGGACGAGCTGGCCGAGCAGCTCCCGCGGGCCACGGTCGTGACCGCCGCCGGCGACCCGCTGCACGGGGCTCTCGTGATCGCCTCCGCGCTCACCGCGGACGAACTCGGGCTGCCGCTCGACCGGCGCCTACTGAATGTGCCGTAATTCACTTCGAATACCCCGTCGAATATCCCGCACACCCCTCCGGACCAGGACACTTGCAGGATTCGTAACTGAAAGGACAATCTCGGACGGAAACCGCTCACCTGCACCCTGACCGAACAACGAACCCGGTCGAGCCAGTAGCATGCGGCGCCATGAGCACCCCCACTGGGCCCGCATCCGGCCTGCCCGTACGAATGCCGCGCCCCCGACAGTCCGGACGTCACCGTCGTCCGGAACCCGTGGCCGCCCCTGAGGGCGCGCCGTCTCTTGTGCTCGCGGTGCCCGGCACGCCCAGCGCCGCGACGCGCATGCTCGCCGACGAGGTCGTGAGCATCGCCCGTTCCGAGCTGCCCGGTCTGGACGCGCGGGTGGGCTTCGTGGAGGGTGAGCTCACCGACTTCCCGATCTCGGCGGAGTTCCCCTCGCTGGCGTCCGTGCTCGCGCACGCCGCGAAGGAGCGCACCGCCCGCTACGAGCAGGCGCTCGCGGCCGGTGTCGAGGCGCGGGAGCCGGCCGGGCCCGTCGGCGTCGTCGTGCCGCTGCTCGCAGGACCGGACAACGCCCAGCTGCGGCAGATCCGGCAGGCCATCGCCGACAGCCGGGTCGCCGCGGAGCTGACCGACGTACTCGGACCGCACCCGCTGCTCGCGGAGGCGCTGCACGTGCGGCTCTCGGAGGCCGGCCTGGCCCGCGCCGACCGCGCCCGCCTCTTCGCCGTGACCACGGCCGCGGACGGGATCATCCTCGCCTCCATAGGCGGCGAGGAAGCGGTGCAGGCCGCCGGGATCACCGGCATGCTGCTCGCCGCGCGGCTCGCTGTGCCGGTGATGGCCGCGGCGCTCGACGAGGAGGGGGCGGTCGCCGCCACCGCCGAGCAGCTGCGCGGTTCCGGTTCGCAGCAGCTGGCGCTCGCGCCGTATCTCGTCGGTCCGGAGCTCGATCCGTCCGTGCTTGAGGCTGCCGCCAAGGATGCGGGGTGTGCTGTGGCGGAGCCGCTGGGGGCGTATCCGGCGATGGGCAAGCTCGCGCTCGCCCAGTACGCGGCGGCGCTGGGGATCACGCCCCAGCCGGTTGCCTCCGGCGGCTGAGCGGTTGGGGGTCGGGGCTCGGGGCGGTGTCCCGGGCCCCGTTTTTGTGTTGGTTGCGGCGGATGTTGATTGTCCTCAATCGCCGGACGGGCTTGATTGCCGGACGGACTTGATTTGGCGGACGGGGGTGGTGCGTGGCGGTTGGCGTCGGTTGATGAGTCTTGACGACGCCCTCGTGACGGAACAGCTGGCTTACTACCGGGCGCGGGCGCCCGAGTACGACCGGGCCTATGCGGAACGGGCGGACCTGCGCGAGTTGTTGGGGGCCAGTGCCGAGTGGCCGGTCGGCGGGGACGTGCTGGAGCTGGCCTGTGGGACGGGGCAGTGGACCGCGCTGTTCGCGCCGCGGGCCACGTCCGTGACGGCCGTCGACGCGTCGGAGGAAGTGCTCGCGATCGCACGGGAGCGGGTCCACGCGCCCAACGTCCGCTTCGAGCGCGCCGATCTGTTCGACTGGCGGCCCTCGCGGCGCTACGACACCGTGTTCTTCGGTTTCTGGCTGTCGCACGTGCCACCGGCCCGGATGCCGGGGTTCTGGAACACCGTCGCCGCCTCGCTCGCGCCGGGCGGCAAGGTCGTCTTCGTCGACGACGGGCTGCCCATGGCCACGGACGAGGAGCTGTTGACGGGCGAGGCCTCCCCGGCGGCGGTGCGCGAACTCGACGACGGCAGCCGGTACCGCATCGTGAAGATCTGCCACGAGACCGAGGCGCTGACCGCGGACCTGGCCGCCCTCGGTTGGGCGGCGGAGGTCCGTCCCGCGGCTCGGAACTACCTGGTCGGCATGGCCGAGCCGGTGGTCTAGCCGAACACCACGCAGGACGGGGCCGGGACGGGCGCGCTGCCGCCCCGTACCGGGACCCCGGACTCCCGGTCGACCGTGAACCATGTGACGTCGCCCGAGCGCTCGTTCGCGGCGTAGAGGAAGCGGCCCGACGGGTCGAGGGCCAGGTCGCGGGGCCAGTTTCCGCCGCAGGGCACGGTGCCGTGGAGGGTCGGCCGCTCGCCGCTCGGGTCGAGGGCGAAGAGGGAGATCAGGTCGGCGCCGCGCGTCGCCGTCCACAGGAAGCGGCCGTCGGGGGCGACGACGAGCGCCGAGGGGTACGCGTCGTCGGCCGGCGCACCCGTCAGGACCGGGATCTCCGTGAGCGGCTTGAGGGCGCCGTCCGCGGCGTTCCAGGCGCAGACGGTCAGCGTGGGGGCGAGTTCGTTGAGGACGTACACGTAGTCGCCCGACGGGTGGAAGGCCAGGTGGCGGGGGCCGGAGCCGGGGCGCATGGCCGTTTCCTGGTGCGGCAGGAGGCCGCTGCCGTCGGGGTTCTTCGTGTACGTGCGCACCGAGTCCGTGCCCAGGTCGACCGCAAGGGCGAAGGCGCCTGTCGGGTCCGGCAGGATCTGGTGGGCGTGCGGGAACTGCTGGCGCTGTGGGTGCGGGCCCGAGCCCGTGTGCCGGTGGACCTCGGCCGCGGCCTCGACCGGGATGCCGTCGCCGCGCAACGGGACCGAACTGACGCTGCCGGAACCGTAGTTGGCTGTCAGGACCAGCCCGCCCCACACCGACAGATGGGTGGGGCCCTCGCCGTTCACCGGCACCAGCGGCGCGGCGAGCGCGAGCGGCGCCGAGTCCGTGCGGAACGCGGCCACCGCCCCGTCGACCGTCTCGCTCACCGCGTACAACAGGCCGCCACGGACCGTCAGATACGAGGGGTCGGGCAGCTCGTCCGTGGCGTCGAGGAGCGTGAGCGAGCCGTCCTTCGGGTCGGCCGCCGCGGTCACGATGCCGCGCCCGCCGGCCGCCGTGAACGATCCGATGTACGCCCGCCCTGCCTGACTCCCGGTCACTGCGTCCCCTTTCGGCGTGCGGGCCCGGCGCCCGTGCCGCCGACGGTAGCAGCGCAGGAGGTCAGAGCAGGTCCCGCCAGGAACTCGCGGGTCGTTGTGTGCGCGGGTCCTCGCCGCGGGCGCGGGTGTGGGCGTCGGGGTGGTGGACGTAGGCGGGGGTGCTCGGTTCGTCGTCGTACGTGCGGTGGAAGACCGGGGTCGTCGAGCCGGAGAGCGGCGGGACGATCCAGGACCAGTCGGCGCCGACGGCGCGGCCTCGGGACTCCTCGCGGGCGACGTGGGTGAGGAAGCGCCGGGACTCGGTGTGGTGGTCGGCCATCGTGACGCCCGCGCTGTCGAAGGAGTGCAGGACGGAGCGGTTCAGCTCGACGAGTGCGCGGTCCTTCCAGAGCGAACGGTCGCTGGTGGTGTCGAGGCCGAGGCGGTCGGCGAGGTAGGGCAGCAGGTTGTAGCGGTCGGTGTCGGCGAGGTTGCGGGCGCCGATCTCCGTGCCCATGTACCAGCCGTTGAAGGGCGCGGCGCCGTAGCAGACGCCGCCGATCTCCAGGCACATGTTGGCGAGCGCGGGGACCGCGTACCAGCGCAGGCCCAGGCTCGACCACCAGTCGAATTCCGGGTGTTCCAGGGGCACTTCGAGGACCGCGTCGGCGGGGAGGTCGAAGCAGCGGGGCTGCTCGCGCGCGTCGGCCTGGACGAGCAGCGGCAGTACGTCGAAGGGGCTGCCGTCGCCGCCTCGCCAGCCCAGGCGGCGGGCGTACGCGGTGAGTCCGGTGCCGCGCGGGTCTCCGACCACGTGGCCGTCGCGCTGGATGTATCCGGCGTAGCGGATGAGTTGGTCGTTCCAGATGCGGGGTCCTGGGTGGTCAGGACGGTCGGGGGCGAAGACCGTGATGAGCGGGCGGATGCGGCCGCCGGGGGCCGCCTCGCGCAGATGGTCGGCGCAGGCTTCGGCGATCTCCTCGGCGGTGCTGAGGTGCCGCAGGTCGCGTACGCGCAGGGACTGCCAGTAGAGGCGGCCTATGCAGCGGTTGGCGTTGCGCCAGGCGACGCGGGCGCCGAAGACGAGTTCCTGCGGGGTGTGGGTGTACGTGCCCGTGGTCGCGAGTTCCGCGTCGACCTCGGCGAGGCGGGTGGCCGGGTCGCCGAGGCCCTCCTCCGCGTGGTGCTGGCGGACGAACGCGGTTGCGGCGTACGCGACTTCGCCGGTTTCGCGGGGGGTGGCGGGCTTGGGGCGGGCGCCGTCGGAGGTGACCGGGCAGCGGTCGTGGCGGGGCGGTTCGGCGGTGTGCCGGTTCGCGGCGAGGGCCAGCCAGCCGGCGGCGTCCGCCGGGTCTGGCGCGGTCATCGCACCCCTCGCGTAAGTCGCGTTCGTCGCGTCCTCTGCGGCTCGTGTTCCGTTTCGGCGCAGGTTGCTACGCATGGTGCACCCCCAGCGGCTGGTCGTCGGCGCGCGGCCCGCTCCCGCACGGGTGTGCGCCCTGGACGTTCGATGGCGCGGGGTCTACCCGTCGGGCGAACTGATCCACCCTGTATGTGCCCCGGACACCTGCCTCAAACGGTGAGCCGGTGTCCACGCCGCTGCGAGACAACCACAAGTCCGCGCCGCTGGGCGGCTGGTTACGCCCCCGCGGAGGGCGCAGGGAACTGCGCCGGGGGCGCGCGCATCCGCCTGCGCGCCGCTGTCCCGTGCCGGGGCCGCATGTCTGGCCCACCCCGCCCCTTCCCGAAAGTCCTGCCGGGCGGGCCTGCTCAAACGCCGCAGGGGCTTGATGCTCAAGCCCCTGCGGCAAAATCAAGCCCCGCCGGCGATTGAGGCGCGGGGTCCGGGGCGGAGCCCCGTGGCGTGGGCTACGTGCCGCGGGCCCCGCGGAGGGGGACCGCCAACTCCACCAGCGCGCGCTCGATCGCGTGCAGGTGGGACAGGACCGGATGCTCCGCGTCCGCGATCCGCGGCGCCTCGACCACCACGCGAGCACACGGCGCCCCCGCCACAAGCACCTCTACCGCCCCCTCCACCCGCTGACACGCCGCCGCGAGCCGCCCATCGTGCGACGCCTCCGGATCCGCGGCGACGGACGCGAGCCCGCGCACCTCACGCGCACAGTCGTCGAGCAGCGCGAGTATGTGCCGGGCCCGCCCCTTGCGGCCCTTCACGGGACTCAGCGGATGCACGAGCGGCGACAGCGACAGACGTACCCGCCCGAGAATGTGCTCGAGCTCCGCGACGCGCGACGCCGGATCGGCGCCCACGTCACCACCCAGCCGCGCCGCCGCCTCGGCAGTACACGCGTGCACGCACCGCAGGGCCCGCTCGACCCACGCCTCGGTGACGGAGTGCGTGGTCACGGGCAGCAGGAGCAGCACCGCGAGCACGGCGCCGAGCGAACCGACCGCCGTCTCCCCCACCCGGAGGGCCAGCAGCGCCGGGTCGAGTACGCCGAGGAGCCCGTACAGCATGCTCGCCATCACGGTGACCGCGAGCATCATCCACGTGTACGAGACGTGGGCGGTGTAGAAGATCCCGAAGACGCTGACCGCGACGATCACGGCGGCGGCCACCGCGTGGTCGTGCAGCGGGACGGCGACCAGGAAGCCGAGGACGATGCCGAGCGCCGTCCCCAGGAACCGCCGGAAGCCCCGCACCACCGTCTCCCCGCGCGACGTCGTCGCCACGAACACCCACCACGTGGCGCCCACGGCCCAGTACCACCGCTGGTCGGAGAGCAACTGCCCGATGCCGAGCGCGAATCCCGCCCCCACGGTCGCCTGCACGGCCTGCCTCGTCGTGATCCGCGCGAGCCCCGTGCCCCCGGTCGGCGCGGGCACGCCGACGGGAGCCGGGAGCCGCCGCTCGTAGCACCACACCCCGAACCGGACGACCGCCGCCGCGCCGAGCGACATCAGCACCGCGACGTACAGCTCGGGCAGTTGCCGCGGCACGGTGTGCAGGAACTGGGCGGCGAAGAAGGTCATGAACGCGAAGACGCCGAGCGAGTGCCCGCGCGGCCCCCACCGCCGCGCGTACACGCCCGCGCCGACCACGGCGAGGAAGGCGAGGTCGCGCGCGAGGGGTACGTCATGGAGCACGGCCGCGAGCGCGAGCACCGGCAGCCCGACCAGCGGCAGCAACGCCGTCGTCACCGCCTGCCCGCGCACCGTCGCGTCGGTCACCGTGAACAGCGCGAGCAGCGCGGCGAGGCCGCCCGTGATCGCGCCCGTCAGCGACTGCCCGACCGCGCCGCACAGTGCGACGGCGAGCCCGATCCCCAGCACGGCCCGCGCCGCGAACCGCAGCCGCATCCGCCCCGGATCCGCCACCACGAACGCCCTCTTCAGCAAAGTGCCCCGCCCCTTCGATCGGTCGACCTGCGCACGCATGAGAAAGGCGCCGCGGAGATCCCTCGGGATCCGCAGCGCCATCGACACGCACATCTCAGCACCTGAGGGGCCGATGGTTCAAGAGAGGTCGAATTCACTGATCCATCGGCCCACCAGAGGCGCCGGTCGGCCAGCCACTACCGAGCCATCGGCTCACCGCAGGGGCCGTGGGGCAGGGCGGTGGTGTCTCCGGTCCGGCGGACGACGACGTCGGGGCGCGATGCGACATCATCACGACGTGCGGGGCACCCTCGACCTCGTGGTGCACCCCGCGATTGAGCCCGCGATGCGCAACGTGTGTGAAGTGACGGTGAAGCGGGTTTCGGCCGCTCGGGACGGGCAACATGCCGCCCGTGACTCACCCCAGCGACGGCATTGGGAACAATGCCCCATACGGATCCAGCCCGAACAGGCCCCCATATAGGGGCCCTTATCCCGCACAAGGCGGAGACACCGACCCCATGCACGGCGGCCCCGGCGCCCCGTACGACGGTGGTCCCCGCGCCCCGATGCACGGCGACCAACGCGCCCCGTACGTCGGGCCCCCGCAGCCCGCCTACCGACAGGGCCCGGACGCGCCGTACGAACCCGTCCCGCACACCGGTTACGGCCAGAACTCCGGGTTCACCGCGTCCGGCCGCCCGGTGCGCAACCGCAGCGGACGTGGCGCGGACCGTCTCGCGCTGATCGTGCACACTCTCGCCGACATCGCCGCGGTCTTCCTCGGCCTCTGGATCCTGCTGTACCTGCTCGACGCGAACCAGTCGAACGTGTTCGTCGAGTTCGTGCACGGCATGGCCGACTGGCTGTCCGGCTGGTCGCAGGACATCTTCACCATGGACACCGAGGGGCTGCGCGTCCTCTTCAACAACGCACTGCCCGCGGTGATCTATCTCGTGGTGGGCCACGGCGTCGCCGCCTGGATCCGCCGCCTCTGAGTCGCTCGTCGGCCTGGCTTCGGGGCGGCCCCCAACGCCCTGGAGACTCCGCCGACGGGCCTCTTTCGATCACACCCTGCCGCACACCTTGACGCACGCGGGCACCCGGCGGGACGCTCGGCTCACCTTGAACCCGACGTCAACTCCGACGTCCACAGCGAGAGGCGCGCCGATGACGCAGGTCTGGACGGTCCGCGGCCCGATCGACGCCGACCGACTCGGGAACGTACTCGTCCACGAGCACGTCGTCATCGTCGGCGAGGAGTTCCGGCAGAACTACGCGCAGTGGGACGAGCAGGCCGTCGTCGACGACGCCGTCGCCCAGCTGAACGAGCTCAAGGGGCTCGGCATCGACACGATCCTCGACCCGACGGTGCTCGGCCTCGGCCGGTACATCCCCCGCGTCCAGAAGATCGCCGCGCGCACGGACCTCAACATCGTCCCCGCGACCGGTCTCTACACGTACGACGACCTGCCGTTCCAGTTCCATTACAACGGCCCCGGCACCTTGTTCGGCGGCCCCGAGCCGCTCGTCGACCTCTTCGTGAAGGATCTGACCCAGGGCATCGCGGACACCGGTGTGCGCGCCGCGTTCCTCAAGTGCGCCATCGAGGAACAGGGCCTCACCCCCGGCGTCGAGCGGGCCATGCGGGCGGTCGGCCGGGCGTCGGTGGACACCGGGGCGCCGATCACCGTGCACACCCACGCGGCTTCGGAGTCGGGGCTCGTCGCGCAGCGCGTGCTGGCGGAGGAGGGCGTCGATCTGGCGCGCGTCGTCATCGGCCACTCCGGCGACTCCGCCGACCTCGACTATCTGACGCGGCTCGCCGACGCCGGCTCGTACCTCGGCATGGACCGGTTCGGGCTCGACACACCACTGACCACCGAGCAGCGCGTCGACACCATCGTCCAGCTCGTACGCCGCGGTTACACGGACCGGATCACGATCTCGCACGACGCCGCGTGTGTCATCGACTGGTTCGGTGACATCGACCGCGCCGAGGTCGCCCCGCACTGGAACTACCGGCACATCAGCGAGGACGTGCTGCCCGCCCTCGCCGGCAAGGGTGTCTCCAAGGACGACATCGACACGATCCTGCGGGTCAATCCCCGGCGGTACCTGGAGGGCTGACCGCGCCTCCCCCGTGTTCTACGCGGCGCAGCACCTCGGCGTGCAGGGCGGCCAGGCCCTCGGTCGGCAGCGGTGCCGGGCTGCCGGTGAGGGTGTACCACTCGTCGGCGCCGGTGTACTGGACGGCGATCCGGGCCCGGTCCCCGGTCTCCCCGATCGTGGCGACGGTGAGGTCTCCGGTGACCACGCCGACCTCGTCGGTCATGGCGCCCCCGGGCCCCGCCTTCACGTCGTCCTGAAGCCGTTCCCCGCTCACGCCGAACACGTCCCCAGCATCGTCGTCAGCTCCTTCTTCTCGGCGTCGGTGACGGTCAGTTCGTACGTCGACTTCACCGACACCCAGGAACGGGCGTACGTGCACCAGTAGTCCTTGGCATCCGGCCGCCACTCGTCGGGGCCCTGGTCGCCCTTGGAGCGGTTCGAGTGGGCGGACACCGACAGGAGTTGGGGGTGCTTCAGGTCGTTGGCGAACGACTTGCGCTGCTCCTGCGTCCACTGGTCGGCGCCGGAACGCCAGGCGTTGGCGAGCGGCACGGTGTGGTCGATGTCGAGGTCCCCGGAGTCCGTGAACTTCTCGCCGTCGTACACGCTCACCCAATTCCCGGAGACCGCGCGGCACTCGTCGTCCGTCTTCACGTCCTTGCCGTCGCGCTCGAGGACCGCCTCGCGGGTCGAGCAGCTGTCGCCCTGCTCCATCCAGTGCGGGAACTTCTCGCGGCTGTAGCCGGACATGGAACCGTGGGGCGCCACCTTCAGTTCGGCCAGCTCACCGCGGGCCTCGTCCGCGCTCGGCACGCCGGGGAGGGTGCCCTCCTGCGCGGGGGCTCCGGTGGTCGCGCCCGCCGACGTCGAGGGCTCGGAGCCGTGCGCCGAGTCCTCGGACCCGCCGTCGCCCACCCCCTGGCATCCCGCGAGCAACAGCACCGCGAGCGCGGCCGGCGCCGCCGACCGCCCCAACCGCCCGAACCACGTACGTTCCCGAAACCCCATGCCCCGCAACTGCCTTCCGTCGACCGCTTCGAACACTCGAAGCGTACGGTGCGGTCGACGGGGCGTCAGGGACCGGGCGCGGCTCAGTGAGTCGGGGCCAGCAGCTTCAGCACCTCGTCCGTCGTGCCGGTCTCGCCGAGCCGCGGGAAGATCCGCTCGACGCTGCCGCGGTGTCCTTCCGGGTCGAGGTCGGTCATGGCGTCGGTGGCGAGGGTGACGTGGTAGCCGTGCTCGTGGGCGGCGCGGGCCGTGGACTCGACGCCGATGCTGGTGGCGACGCCGGTCAGGACGACCTGGGTGACACCACGGCGGCGCAGCTGAAGGTCGAGGTCGGTGCCGTAGAACGCCGACCAGTTCCGCTTCGTGACGGTGATGTCCTCGGGGTGCCCGGCGAGCGCGTCGGTGACCTCGTCCCACCCCTCGGGCATGGCACGGCCACCGCTGGGCGTCTCGGTGCGTCCGGGCGTCGCGTCGGAGCCGTCGGCGGCGAAGGTGACCCGGACGAGGACGACCGGGAGTCCTGCGGCGCGGAAGGCGTCGGCGAGGCGGGCGCTGCGGTCGACGACGTCGGACACGGTGTGCGGGGCGCCGGACACGCCCATGAGGCCCTTCTGGAGGTCGACGACGACGAGGGCGGACTTGGGGTCGAGCGTGGTGAGAGACACGTGGGATTCCTTACGGATGTGCGGAGTTGAATGGGTGGTGTGTGGTTCGGGGCGGGACTGAGCGGTCAGTCCCGGCCGATGCGGCGCAGTGCCCGGTCGGCCACGGTCACCAGGAGCAGCAGCACGGAGACGACGACCAGCATCCAGGCCAGCTCGTGCAGCCCTGCCGTGTTGGCGCCGCTCTTGAAGAACGCGGCGTTCGCGGCGGAGGCGAGCAGCGCGCCGAGGTAGCTGAACGTACGCAGCAGTCCGGCGGACGCGCCCGTGCGCTCCGGGTCGGCCTGGGCGTAGAGGGCGTTCTGGTTGGCGAGGCCGATGAGGCCCTGCGGGATGCCGAAGATCGCGCCGATGACGACGAGGAGCCAGATCGGGCTGCCGGAGTTGAGCCCCAACAGGGCTGCCACTCCGACGAGTTGGGCGAGGCCGCCGACGAACAGCTTGCCCCGTACCTGCGGGTGGCGTCCGGTGAGGACGGTGACACCGATGGCCATCAGGGACATCGGGAGCAGCAGCAGACCGGCCTGTTCGGGGCCGAGGCCGCGGCCGTCCTGGAGCCACTGGCTGTAGCCGTACAGGAACGCGTACGACGTGGTGTACGCGAGGAGTTGACGCGCGTACGTGGCGAGCAGCGGAGTGTTGCCGCTCAGTACGCGCAGGTCGATGAAGGGGTCGGCGGAGGCCAGTTCCCGGCGGACGAAGACCGCGCCCGCGACGGCGCCGATCACCGGCAGGTACCAGTGTGCGGTCCCCGGCGACGTGAGGAAGAGCATGAACGCGGTGAGCGACCCGGCGAACAGCAGCATCCCGGGCACGTCCGCCGAATTCGCGGCGTCCGCCTCGCGGCCGGCCCTCACCGACTTCGGCAGCCGCAGCGCGCCGAGCGCGAGACAGGCGAGCGACAGCGGCACGTTGATCGCGAAGATGAGGTGCCAGCCGCCGAGGCCGATGAGTACGCCGCCGAGGGTCGGGCCGATGACGGCGATGACCTGGTTGGACACCGACAGCGCGGCGAGGATGCCGCTGGGGCTCTTCATTCCGGTGCGCTCGGACTCCGTGCGCAGCAGATACATGGAGGCCGGGTACGCGGCGGAGGTGCCGAAGCCGAGGAGTACCCGGGAGACGATCAGCAGCCAGAAACTCGGGGCGAACACGCCGAGCAGGCCCGCGGCGCCGACGAGTGCGGTGCCGAGCAGATAGAGCCTGCGCGGCCCGAACGCGTCGACGAGCCGGCCGATCACCGGCTGGCCGACGGCTGTGGCGAGGTAGAGGGCGGAGACGAGCCAGGCCGTCTGGGAAGGTGGGACGCCGAAGGCGTGGCCGATCGGGACGAGCGCGACCGCGAGCATCGAGGAGTTGATCGGGTTCAGGATCGACCCGAGGATCATCGGCGGGACGAGGCGCCGGTCGAATCCGTCGGCCTCGCCGCGCTTGCGCAGGCCCCGCCCGCGCACGCCCCGCACGCGCTCGGCTATGCCACTCACGCCTGCGTCACCTCGTCGAGCAGCGCCATCGCCGTGATCACGGCGCGCAGCTGCTCCGCGCTGCCGCGCTCGGCGAGCTGCCCGGCGAGCCACTCCTGACGGGCCCGGCGCACACCCTGGCGGCGCTCGCGCCCCGCGTCGGTGAGCGCGACCACGCGACGGCGCCCGTCCTCGGGGTCCGGGCGGCGCTCGACGAGACCGCGCTCCTCCATGGCGATGACGTGCTTGGCCATGGACTGCGGCCGGACGGACTCGATGGCCGCGAGTTCACTGGCGGTCGAGGGCCCGTACTTGTCGAGCCGGGAGAGCACGGACGCCTGGGCGGGCGAGAGCTCGCCCTCCGGGTCCACGTCGAGCGCCATCAGCTTGCGGCGGAGCCGGCTGATGATCACCCACACCTCGTCGGTGGCGCGGGCCGCGAGCTCCTCGACCGCTGCGCTGTCGTCGTTCATGCCTCCACGATAGATCGACAGCCCAGGCTGTGCAACTTTGGCTGCACAGCCTGGGCTGTCGACTCGCGGCCCTCGGCCAGGGGACTCTCGACTCGCGGGCTCTCGACGCCGGTGGTTACCGGAAAGTAGGGTCGTGCGGATCGCACCACGCTCCCCCGCCCCAGGAGGCTCACTTGCGCCCCGCCCGCTCCTCCCACCTCCTCGCCGGACTACTGGCCGGCGCCGGGGCCGCCCACTTCCTGCTCCCGAAGCAGTTCGACGCCATCGTGCCGCGCCGGCTGCCCGGCTCCCCGCGCACCTGGACCTACGCCAGCGCGGTGGTGGAGCTGGCGCTCGCGGCGGGCGTCGCCGTGCCGCGAACCCGCTCCCGCTCCGCCACCGCGGCCGCCGCGTTCTTCGTCGCCGTCGTGCCGGCCAATGTGAAGATGGCCGCCGACTGGAAGGACCGCCCCGCGCCGATGCGCCGCGCCGTCCAAGCGCGGGTTCCGCTGCAGATCCCGCTGGTGCTGTGGGCACGCAAGGTGGCGCGCGACGCGTCCCGCTGAGGGGCGGGACGCGTCGGACAGTCATCCGCGGCTGAACACGGCGACCGTACGTCCGGGGACCGTGAAGGTTCCTGAACTCCGCGTGTACGACGCCGACTTCACCGCGTCGTCCGCGCCACCGGCCTGCACCGGATGCAGGCGGAATCCGGTCCCGGCGGCACCGTCGACCGTCTGCTTCTGCCGCTGCGGTGTCGCGTTGAACACGATCACCAGGTCGCCGAGCCGCATCGTGATGACGCCCGGTGTCTCGTCCTTGCCGGAGAGCGGGAAGGAGAGCGCCTTCTGGACCTCGGCCGCCGTCGAGAGCTGGAAGTCCGGATCGGTGGTGCGGATCTTCAGCAGGTCCTGGTACGCGGCGGAGGTCCCCTCCATCTCCGCGCAGCCCGGCACCTTCACCGACGCCAACAGGGGCTTCGCGTAAGGCCACTTGGGCTCGTTATCGGCGGCCATCGGCAGGCCGCGGCCGAAGCCGTTGCCCGCGCGGCAGTCCCAGTGGATCGCGTTGAACCAGTCGCCGCTGTCGAACGAGTTGCGGTCGAGGGACTTCGACCGCAGCAGGTCGGTGCCCGCCTGCGAGAGCGCCGGGCCCTGGGAGAGGGCCGCCGTCGCCATCGCGAGAACCTGCATCCGGGAGCGGTTCGCAGCGGTCGTCGTCGCGGGCAGCTTGTACGTCAACGTGTCGTACAGGGACTCGTTGTCGTGCGCGTCGGCGTAGGCGAGGGCGTCACCCGGGGCGTCCGCGTAGCCGGCGGGCGCGCCGTTGTAGTCGACGTCGGAGCCCTTGACCGTACGCCCTCCGGTGTCCGTGAACTTGTAGTCCGCCAGGCTCCCCGACAGACCCACCTTGATGAGGTCCTGGTAGTGCAGCAGCCGCACCTTCTGCTCGGCCGAAGTGCCGTTGTTCTTCGAGGAGTTGGGGTCGGTGTAGAGGCCGGACGCGAAGCCCTGCACACCCGGGTCCTCGTCGAACGGCGAGCCGCCGCGCACCGCGTCCCGCGCCCGGTCGGAGAACGTGGCGATGCCGGTGCCCGCCATGTTCTTCTGCGTGGCCTGCACGAAGCGGGCGTCGTCGGCGATCTCGCCGAAGTTCCAGCCCTCCCCGTAGAGGATGATCTTCTTGCCGTCGACGCCGTCCTTGGCGAGTGTCAGCGCGTCGAGGGCCTTGCGGACGGCCAGGATGTTGGCCTTCGGGTGGTGTCCCATCAGGTCGAAGCGGAAGCCGTCGACCTTGTACTCGCGCGCCCAGGTCACGATCGAGTCGACGACCAGCTTGCCCATCATCGTGTTCTCGGTCGCCGTGTTGGAGCAGCACGTGGAGTTCGCCACGGAGCCGTCGGCCATGAGCCGCTGGTAGTAGCCGGGCACGATCCTGTCCAGGACCGATGTCTTGTCCTGTCCCGCGGACGCCGTGTGGTTGTAGACGACGTCCATGACGACCCGCAGGCCGTCCTCGTTCAGGGACTTGACCATCTTGCGGAACTCGACGGTGCGCCCGGTGCCGTCCGGGTCGCTCGCGTAGGAGCCCTCGGGGACCGTGTAGTGGTACGGGTCGTAGCCCCAGTTGTAGGCGTCCTTGCCGGCTGCCTTGCCGACGCACTCCTGCTGCTGATCGCTGTCAGGTGCCGATGCCTTCAAGTCGCAGTCGGGCGTGGCCTGTTCGGATTTCTTCTCGGGGATCGTCGCGATGTCGAAGGCCGGCAGCAGGTGCACGTAGGAAGTGCCGGACTTCGCGAGGGCGCGCAGGTGCTTCGAGCCGTCGGTGCTCTTGTCGGTGAAGGCGTTGTACGTGCCTCGGTCCTTCGCCGGTGTCGTCTCGTCCTCGACCGAGAAGTCCCGGACGTGGAGTTCCTGGATCTGCGCGGCCTTCATGGGGACGGCCTTGGGCTTTGCCAGGCCCGACCAGCCCTTCGGGGCAAGGGACTTGTCGCCGAGGTCGACGACGAGGCTGCGCTCCGAGTTGGCCGTGAGGGCCACGGAGTACGGGTCGGTGACCTTGTTCGTGACGAGTTTCTGGACGCTGGGCGCCCACACCCGCACGGCGTACCGGTACTCCTTGCCGCGCCACGCGGCCGCGGACCCGGTCGCCGACCAGGTGCCGCTCGCGTCGTCGCGGCGCATGGGCACGGTCTTGCCGGCGAGTTCGAGGGACACCTCACGGGCGGTGGGCGCCCACACCGACAGGGTCACCTTGCCGTTCTTGAACACCGGGCCGAGGGACGCCTTCTGGGCGGCGTCCGCGTACGTGGCGTCGAGAACACCCGCCGTCTGCACGCCGGTCGCCGCGAGCAGTGCCCCGTTCGCCGCCCGTTGCGTGGCGATGAGCTGGCCGCGCAGCGCGTCACGCACCCGGTCGCGGTCGCGCGGGTCGACGGTGAACGCCGGGTAGTCCTTGAGGTGCGGGTACTTGGTTTTCTGTGCGTCGGTGAGGCCGCCGGGGTTCAGGCGCAGCCACTGCCCCTCGTCACTCAGGGCGCCGTCCTTCACCGTGACACCTCCCTCCGGCGCGTACACCAGTTGCTGGCTGGTGGCGGCGGTGGCCTTCACCTTCCAGACGACGGTGTCGGCGTCGATCCACTGCGCCTCGGCCTTCGACAGGTCGAGGTCCGCTCCCGAACCGGCGGACGGCAGGAGGTAGTTGGTGTCTCCTGAGTTGAGCCACGCCTCCTTGCCATATGTGGCGAAGTCGAGGGAGCGGTCGGTGGCGATGTCCTTCTCGTCGCCCTTGTGCAGGATGTAGCTCAGCGAGGTCGCACCGTCGGCGAGCGGCACCTCGAAGGTCACGCCGTACGCGTCCTTGCCGGTGGGTTGCAGCGGCTTCGACCAGTCGGTGGGGTTCGCGGCGCCGGTCCAGGTGTGCAGGCCCCAGCCCTCGTAGTCGCCGTCGGGGCGGTGCACGTGGATGACGGCCTTCTTGGCGTCCTGCGGCGGGTACACACCGTCGGGCCTGGTCGCGGACTGGCCGTCCTTGCCCTGCTCGACCCAGACCTCGCCGGTCTTCCCGAGGTCGACGGTGCGCTGCGGCCCGTCGACCTCGCCGGACTTCTCGATCGTGTACGGCACCGAACTCGCGCCGTCCGGCACCTTCACCCAGGCGAAGGCTCCGTAGGCGTCCCGGCCCACGAACTCCGCCGAGGTGTCACCGGACGTGAGGTGCCAGTCGTCGTAGTCGCCGTCGGCACGCTTGTAGTGGACGACGGCGTAGTCGCGGTCCACGGCCGTGGGCTTCTCGGGCGCGGGCGCCTGCCCCGCCGTCGTGTCGGCGAGGGCGCTCGCGGTGCGTCCGGCGCGGTCCACCACAACTGCCTTGTACCGCAGGGTCGTTCCGGCGGCCACATCCTCCGGGACACGCTGCGTGATCTTGTACGGGGCGTGGTCGACGGAGCCGAGCGTGCGCCACTTGCCGTCGCCCACCTGAGCCGCGAAGACGACGCCGGCCGAGGCCGTGGCGCCGGGGTCGGCGGAGAGGGTGACCGTGCCGGTGGCTCCGGCGGCGGGGGCCTTGAGGGACAGCGCGGGCTTCGCGGCCGGAGCCGGGAGCTTGCCATCGGCGCGCAGGACGAGCGAGGACAGGGCGGGCACGGTGACCTTCACCCGACCGTCGGACGCCTTGAGTGCGCCCGAACCCCCGTACAGGGCGCGGAACTTCGCGGACTCGACCGGCAGTTCGACCGTCTTCGCCTCGCTCGCGTTGTTCACGGCCACGACGTACTCGCGGTCGTCGTCGCCGGTGCGCGAGAAGGCGTACACGGAGTCCTTCGCGTACAGCTCCTTCTGGGCTCCGTCGGCGAGGGCCGGGTTGTCCTTGCGGAGCTTCGACAGTGCGGCGATGGACGTGAACAGCGGGTGCTTGGTGTCGTACGCGGCGTCGGCGTGCGTGCGATCGGTGCCGAGTTCGTCGTCGTCGAGGTAGTCGGCGGCCTTCGAGCCGAACATGGTCTGCCGGGCGTCCTTGTCGCCGCCCGCGCCGGTGAAGCCCTGCTCGTCGCCGTAGTAGACGACGGGGTTGCCGCGCGAGAGGAACATCAACTCGTTGGCGAGCTTGTCGCGTTGGAGGAGTTCCGTGTCGGAGGCCTTCGGGTTGTCGGCCTTCAGGAAGGTGCCGAAGCGGCCCATGTCGTGGTTGCCGAGGAACGTGACCTGCTCGTACGCGTTCGCCTTGTCGGTGGCGTACTTGTAGTCGTCGGCGAAGACCTTGGCGAGCTTGTCGGCGCTCGCGCCCTGCGAGGCGTAGGCGCGGGCCGCGTCCTGGAACGGGAAGTCGAGCGTCGCGTCGAGGCGGCCCTGGGTGACGTACGGGGAGGTCACGTCGGTGTCGGCCGAGTAGACCTCGCCGAACATGAAGAAGTCCTTGCGGCCGTGCGCGGCGGCGTACTTGTCGAGCGCCGTGGCCCACTGCGTCCAGAAGTCCATGTTCACGTGCTTGGTGGTGTCGATGCGGAAGCCGTCGACGGCGAAGTCACGCACCCACTTCTCGTAGATCTTCTCCATGCCGGAGACGACCTCGGGCCGTTCGGTCCACAGGTCGTCGAGGCCGGAGAAGTCGCCGTAGATCGTGGACTCGCCCTCCCAGGTGGAGTCGCCCCGGTTGTGGTACATCGTCGGGTCGTTCAGCCACGACGGCACCATCTCGCCCGTGTTCTTCGGCGTGTACGGGAAGGAGTCGGCGTCGACCTTCGCCCTCACACCCTTGCTGTCGTCGAAGGGGCGGCCCTTGGTGTCGAGGTACGGGTAGGCACCCTTGGACCGGTAGCCGTACTTCTTCTCGGCGTAGTCGACCGTGTCGGCGGTGTGGTTGGTGATGACGTCGAAGAAGACCTTCATGCCCTTGCCGTGGGCCTTGGAGATCAGCTTCTTGAGGTCGGCGTTGCTGCCGAAGTGCGGGTCGACCTGCGTGAAGTCGGTGATCCAGTAGCCGTGGTAGCCGGCCGAAGCGTCCTTGCCCTCGCCCTGCACGGGCTTGTTCTTGAAGATCGGGGCCAGCCATATCGAGGTCGTCCCGAGGTCCTTGATGTAGTCGAGCCGGTTCGTCAGGCCCTTGAGGTCGCCGCCCTGGTAGAAGCCCTTGTCCGTCGGGTCGTAGCCGGTCGCGAGGCGTGAACCGGTCAGGCCGCCCTTGTCGTTGCCGCTGTCACCGTTCGCGAAGCGGTCCGGAAGCACGAAGTAGTACTGCTCGCGGGTGAGGTCGTGGCGGTCCTGCTCGGCCGCGAGCTTCGCGTCGGAGGGCGGGGCCGCAGGCGCGGCGGCGCGGGCGGCCAGCGGCTGGGCGAGTGTGACGAGGAGGGCGGCGGCCGCGGTGTACGCGGCGGCGCGTCTGTGCGGTACGCGAAACGGACTGCGGCTCACGTCGGGAACTCCTCGCGGGATGCGGTGTGTTGGGGCGGACCGGCCGCGCGCGTGGGGAGGTCGGGCCGGTCCGCCGCGTGACGTTAACGCCTGCCGTAACGCGACTGCAAGAGTTGCGAAAGAAGTAGCAAGAATTTTCAACTGCCCATTGACGGGGCGTACTCGCCTGCCCCACGCTCACGACGCGCCACCAGAACCCCACATTCAGGAGCCGCACATGCAGCACGACACATCCCTCACCCCCAAAAGCCCTCGTCGGCGCCGTCGTACCGTCACCGCGATGGCGCTCGGCGCCCTCACCCTCGGCGGCATGGCGTCCCTGCCCGCCCCGACGGCACAGGCCGCCGACACCGGCACACCCAACGGTGATGTCATCGCCAACCTGTGGCAGTGGAACTGGGCGTCGGTCGCCAAGGAGTGCACCGACACCCTCGACCCGGCGGGCTACGGCGCCGTCCAGGTCGCCCCTCCCGAGGAGTCCCTCAAGCAGGCCGACCTCTACTGGTGGGACGTCTACCAGCCGTACTCGTACAAGCTCGACAGCCGCTTCGGCAACGAGAGCGCCTTCAAGGACATGGTCGACACCTGCCACGGCGCCGGCATCGAGGTCTACACCGACGCCGTCATCAACCACACGGCGGCGCAGACCGGGACCGGCTACGCGGGCACCACCATCTCCAACAAGTACGACACCCCGGACTACGACCCGGCCGACAGCGACAACTGCACCAAGACCATCGCCAACTGGTCGGACCAGCAAGAGGTCCAGAACTGCGAACTGCTCGGCATGCCCGACCTCGACACAGCCGAGTCGGGCGTCCGCGAGAAGATCACGGGCTTCCTCAACAAGCAGATCGACCTGGGCGTCGACGGGTTCCGTGTCGACGCCGCCAAGCACATCCCCACGGGGGACATGAACGCGATCGTGGGCGCCCTGCACACGACGACATCGGGCGACGCCCCCTACATCACACAGGAGGTCTACCCGGGCAACCCGCCCGCGCTCGGGGACTACTACGCCAACGGGGACGTCCTCGACTTTGGCTACGCCGCCACCATGAAGTCGTCGTTCGGCGGCGGTGACATCGCCAACCTCGAATCGCTGGGCGGCGGTTCGGGGCTCGCGGACGAGGCGAACTCCAACACCTTCGTCACCAACCACGACACCGAACGCAACGGCTACACGCTCAGCTACAAGGACGGCGCGACCGCCACCCTCGCCAACGTCTTCCAGCTGGCGCGCGGCTACGGGCGGCCCTCGGTCTACGCCGCCTGGAAGTTCGACCAGAGCGACGCGGCGCCGCCGAACGACGGCAGTGGCGCCGTCACCGACACCGACTGCTCGGGCGCCTGGTCCTGCCTCGACCGGGACGAGGCCATCACCGGGATGGTGGGCTGGCACAACGCGGCGGCCGGCAAGGACGTGACGGACTGGCAGTCACCCGCGTCGAACGTGATCGGCTTCGGGCGCGGCGACGTCGGCTTCGTCGCGATCAACAACACGTCGTCCGACAGCACACACACGTACACGACGAGCCTGGCCGACGGCACGTACGACAACGCCCTCGGCGAAGGCTCGGTGACGGTCTCCGGCGGCAAGGCGGAACTCACGGTGCCCGCGAAGGGCGCGGTGGCCTTCCACACCGCGTAGTCGCTCAGCGCGGGTCGCGGGCGCGCCGCATCGCCCACAGCACGTAGGCGGTCGCGCCCGCGACGGCGAGCGCGGCACCGTAGCCGAACACCATCGCGTTCTCGGGTGGTGCCTCGTCGACGTGTGCCGAGCCGGAGGCGGAGACCCAGACGCGCAGCGGACCCATTTGCTGCCCGTCTTCGAGCGCCTCGTCGAAGTACCCCTGCTCCCCGAGGCCGTGCACGAATCCGTGCACGGCCTCGCCGCGTGGTGTCTTCCAGGCGAACGTCTCGCTGGTGTTCGACTCGCCGATCTGATTCGCCGTCGCCCAGTACCCGTCCACGTACGCACGTGTCGCCAGTAGCCCGTGCCTCAGTGGCAGTGCGAACGCGACGAGTACCAGCGCCCACAGCACGATCCGCACGACCCTCCGCTGTGACCTCACAGCCGGGAGCCTATGCCGAAGGGGCGGGGCCCGACGGGCCCCGCCCCATACCGTTGCCGTGCCTGAGGTCAGGCGATCTCCCACCACACCGTCGTGTCCGCCGGCAGGTCGATGGCTCCGTCGGGCACCGTCACCGGCTCCGAGGCGAGCAGTACCGTGCCGGGTGCCGGGAGGCGCACCGCCGTGTCCGTCGTGTTGACCGTGCAGGCGAAGCCGGGGCGCTCGAAGTGGAGCACACCCTGCGGGGCGTCCCCGTGCCACTTCACACCGTCGCCGGCGCCGAGGCCCGGCGTGGTGCGGCGCAGTGCGAGCGCCGAGCGGTACATCTCCAGGGTCGACTCCGGGTCGCCGGTCTGCGCCTCGACGCTCAACTCGCCCCAGGTGTCCGGCTGCGGGAGCCAGCTGCCGCCGTCACCGAAGCCGTACGAGGGTCCCGTGCGGGTCCACGGGATCGGCACCCGGCAGCCGTCGCGGAAGCCGTCCTGGCCCTCGGCGCGGAAGTACGAGGGGTCCTGGCGGACCTCGTCGGGGAGGTCGGTGACATCAGGGAGGCCGAGTTCCTCGCCCTGGTAGATGTACGCCGAGCCGGGCAGGGCGAGCATCAGGAGGGTGGCGGCGCGGGCGCGGCGCAGGCCGAGTTCGCGGTCGCCGGGGGTGCGGATCTGGGTGCCGCCGGGCGGGTTGGCGTAGCGGGTGGCGTGCCGGGTGACGTCGTGATTGGACAGCACCCAGGTCGCCGGGGCGCCGACCGGACGCATCGCGTCGAGTGAGCTGTCGATGATCTCGCGCAGCCCCTCGGCATCCCAAGGGGCGCCCAGGTACTGGAAGTTGAAGGCCTGGTGGAGTTCGTCGGGGCGCACGTAGTTCGCGGTGCGCTCGACGGTCGGCGTCCAGGCCTCGGCCACGAAGATGCGATCGCTGTCGTACTCGTCGAGGATCGTGCGCCACGAGCGGTAGATGTCGTGGACGCCGTCCTGGTCGAAGAACGGCATGACGTCATTGCCGAGGAGCTTCAGCTGTTCGCCGCCGCCGAGGTCCGGCAGCCCCTCCGCCTTGACGAGGCCGTGGGCGACGTCGACGCGGAAGCCGTCGACGCCCATGTCGAGCCAGAAGCGCAGGATGGAGCGGAACTCGTCGGCGACCGCCGGGTGTTCCCAGTTGAGGTCGGGCTGCTCCGGGGCGAAGAGGTGCAGGTACCACTCGCCGTCGGGGAGCCGGGTCCAGGCGGGGCCGCCGAAGATGGACTCCCAGTCGTTGGGCGGGAGTTCGCCGCCCGCGCCCTTGCCGGGGCGGAAGTGGTAGCGGTCGCGGAGCGGGGAGCCCGGTCCTTCCGCGACCGCGCGCTTGAACCACTCGTGCTGGTCGGAGGAGTGGTTGGGGACCAGGTCGACGATGATGCGCAGGTCGAGGGCGTGCGCGTCACGGATCACCCCGTCGGCGTCGAGCAGTGTGCCGTACATCGGGTCGACGGCCCGGTAGTCGGCGACGTCGTAGCCGCCGTCGGCCTGCGGCGAGGCGTAGAACGGGGACAGCCACACCGCGTCGACGCCCAACTCGCGCAAGTGCGGCAGGCGTCGGCGGATGCCTTCGAGGTCACCCGTGCCGTCGCCGTCGCTGTCCGCGAAGCTGCGCGGATAGACCTGGTAGATGACCGCGTCCCGCCACCAGTCGGAGGTCTCTCGGGTCGTGGTGGCGGCCGCCACCGGCTGGTCCGTGGAGTGCTGGCTCATGATGTCCTTGCTGCGTAGCCGGGTTCAGCCCTTGGTTCCGCCGGCGGTCAGGCCGGTGACCAGGTGCTTCTGGACAAGGTAGAAGAAAGCGGTCACAGGGATGGCGATCAACACCGCGGTCGCGGCCATCAGGTTCCACTGCGCGTCGTGTTCGCTGACGAAGCTCGACAGGCCGATCGCGAAGGTGTACTTGGTGTCGCTGAGCATGAAGGTGTTGGCGAAGGCGACCTCGGCGAACGCCGTGATGAAGGCGTAGAACGCGGCGACCGCGATGCCCGGCTTCGCGAGCGGCAGGATGAGCCGCCAGAAGGTGCCGAACGGGCTGAGCCCGTCGATCCGGCCCGCCTCGTCGATCTCTGCGGGGATGGTGTCGAAGTAGCCCTTCAGCAGCCAGGTGCAGTACGGCACGATCGTCGTGCAGTTGATGAGGATGAGGCCCTGGTAGGTGTCGATCAGACCGAGCCGGGAGAAGATCTCGTAGATCGGCACGATCAGCACGGCGATCGGGAAGGCCTGCGTGAGCAGCAGCACCCACATCAGCGGGCGGTAGCCGGGAAAGCGCATCCGGGAGACGGCGTAGCCGGTCGTCGCCGCGAACAGCACGCCGACGAGCGTGGTGCCGAGCGCCACGATCAGCGTCGACGCCGCCCAGTGGAAGAACTGGGTGTGCTCCAGGACGTAACTGTAGTTGTCGAGGGTCGCCTTGCTCGCGATGTTGCCCGGGTGAAGGTAGTCGTCCTTGTCGGGGCCAAGGGACAGATACGTCAGCCAGACGACGGGGAACAGCGCGACGAGGCTCGCCACGGCGAGGACGCCGTGGGTGAGGGCCTTCGCGAGCGGGCCGCGCTCGCCGCGCCCGCGTACGCGCGGGGTCTTCGCGGGAGCGGCCTCGGTCGCGGGGCGCCCCGCGGGGGCACGTGACGCGGAGCTGGTGGTCGTAGTGCTCATGATGGGGGCTCCTGCGGCGTCAGACGGCGAGCTGCTCATTGCGCTTCAACCAGCGGTAGTAGAAGGACGTGAACACGGTGAGGATCGACAGGAGGAGCACGCCGTACGCGGCGGACTGCGCGAAGTCGCGCGGCTGTTGCCCGAAGCCGAGCCGGTAGGCCCAGGTGACGAGGATCTGTGCGTCCGGTGCCGTGTTGCCGAAGAGCAGGAAGATGATCGCGAACTGGTTGAACGTCCAGATGATGCCGAGAAGGACGACGGTCGAGCTGACCGGCCTGAGGCCCGGCAGCGTGATGTGCCGGAAGCGCTGCCAGGCGTTGGCGCCGTCCATCTCCGCGGCCTCGTACAGCGACGCGTCGATGGACTGGAGGCCGCCGAGCAGCGAGATCATCATGAACGGCACGCCGCACCACGTGTTGACGAGGACCGCGGAGATCCGCTGGAACGTCGGATCCTCCAGCCACTGCGGTTGCGGCATGTGCAGGGTGCCGAGACTCGCGTTGATGATCCCGGAGTCGGCGAGCATGATGCGCCACGCGAAGACGGTGACGAAGGTCGGCACGGCCCACGGCAGGATCAGCATCAGCCGGTAGAAGGTGCGTCCGCGCAACTTCTCGTTGAGGAGCAGCGCGAGACCGAGCCCGATGCAGTAGTGCAGGGCCACACAGATCGCCGTCCACGCGACGGTCCACACGAAGTGCGACCAGAAGCGGTCGTACGAGGAGGGGCCCCACAGGATGTCGGCGTAGTTGTCGAGGCCGACGAACTCGTAGGTGGCCTCGATCTGGTTGACGCCGATGGTGCGGGCCGAGTTGAGGCTGTTGGCGTTCGTGAGCGTCAGGTAGAAGCCGCGTACCAGGGGGTAGACGACGAGGACGCCGAGGACGACGACGACCGGGGCGATCATCGCGTACGCGTACCAGTACCTGCGGTACGAGTCCTTGAAGCGCCGGATCGGGCCTGGGCGCGGCGCGGGCTTCTTCGCGGCCGGGCGGTCGACGGCAAGGGTCATGCGGGCACCTTCTGAATCGGGCTGCCTGATGTCGGTCTGCGGCAAGGCTGTGCCGGTTCGCGCCCTCCCCTCCGGGGCGCGAACCGGCAGTGTCACCAGGTCACTTGGAGAAGCTGGGCAGCAGCTTGGCGAACGAGGTCTCCAGGCCCTTGATGCCCTGGTCGAGCGACTCCTTGCCGGTGGCGACCTTCGGCAGCTCCTGGTCCATCGGCGTCCACAGCGAGCTGTACTCCGGCAGCTCGGGGCGGGGCCGGGCCGCGTCGAGCACCTTCTGGTAGCCGGCGATGCCGGGGTCGGCGGTGACCTTCGCGGTGAACGCGTCCTCGCGGGTGGGCAGCGTCGAGTTCTTCAGGGCGGTCTGCTCCTGCGTCTTCGCCGACGTCATCCACTTCACGAACTTGAGCGAGGCCTCCTGGTGGGCCTTGTCCGAGCCCGCGTACACGGACAGGTTGTGGCCGCCCGTCGGGGCGCCCGGCTTGCCGCCGGAGCCGGCCGGGACGGTGGCGATGCCGAGGTTCTTCTTGTCCTTGAACGCCGAACCCTTGTAGAAGTTCGTGATCTCCCACGGGCCCTGGATGGTCGAGGCGACCTTGCCGTTCACGAACGCGTCCTGGATGTGCGCGTACGCGTCCGCGGTGGCGTCGGCCTTGTGCAGGCCCTTGCCGCTGAACAGGCCCTGCCAGGCGGTGAGGCCCTTCTTGGCCTCGGCGGAGCCGATGGTGATCTTCTTGCCCTCGGCGTCGACGGTGTCGGTGTTCTCGCCGAACAGGAACGGCTGGGCGTAGTAGCCGGCCGTGGAGCCCCAGAAGCCGTCGGCCCCGGTCTCCGCCTTGACCTTGGCCGCGTCCTTCTTCAACTGATCCCAGGTGGTGGGCGCCTCGGTGATGCCCGCCTTCTTGAAGAGGGCCTTGTTGTAGACGAAGGCGAGGGTGTCGGTGACCAGCGGGACACCGTACGTCTTGCCGTCGAACTGGGCCTGCTTGATGAGGGACGCCTGGAACTTGTCCTTGTCGGCGAGCGCCTCGGTGCCGTCGAGCGGCAGCAGGTAGCTCTTCTTGGCGAACGCCGGCGTCCAGCCGACCTCGGCGCGCAGCACGTCGGGGGCGCCGCTGGCACCGGCCGCCGTGTCGAACTTGTTCTGGGCGTCATCGAAGGGCACGTTGACGTACTTCACCTTGATGTCCGGGTTGGCCTTGGTGAAGTCCGCGGCCAACGCCTTGTACGTGGGTGCCTCGTTGGTGGCGTTCGATGTGTCCCACCAGGTAATGGTGACCGGGCCCGATGCCTTGTCGCCGCTGTCGTCACTTCCACCGCAGGCCGTCGCCGCGAGTGCGAGGGACGCCACCACCGCGGTGGCCGCTATGCCACGCCGCATGAGATCTCCTAGAGGGTTGGGCCCGACTGAGCGACGTGAACGTAACAGCGCCGCAAGCCCGAGGAAAGACTTTGCTGAAAAATTTTGCAGAGACGGATGGAGGTTACGGGTTCGTGACCTCCAAGTTCCGCTGGATAGCGGGTTGTTATCGCCTGTTACATGGCACTATGTAGGCCTTGCAAGGGTCTGCAAGCTCTTGCCACAGGGCGGCGTCACAGGGATCATCGGGACTCCCGCCCCAGCTCCCCCAGCTCTTGGCCCCCACAAGGAGTGCGATGACCCAGCTGCCCGCCCAGGCCGCCCGCAAGGCGGCGCAGGGCCCGCCCGCCACCGCGCGCCTCGCCGACATCGCGGCGCAGGCGGGGGTGAGCGAGGCGACGGTGAGCCGGGTCCTCAACAGCAAGCCGGGCGTCGCCGCGGCCACCCGCCAGTCGGTTCTCGCCGCGCTCGACGTGCTCGGCTACGAACGTCCGGTACGCCTTCGCCGGCGCAGCGAGGGACTCGTCGGCCTGATCACGCCGGAGCTGGAGAACCCGATCTTCCCGGCGCTCGCCCAGGTCATCGGGCAGGCGCTGACCCGCCAGGGCTACACACCGGTCCTCGCGACGCAGACCCCCGGCGGCTCGACGGAGGACGAGCTTACGGAGATGCTCGTCGACCGTGGTGTCACCGGCATCATCTACGTCTCCGGCCTGCACGCCGACACCACGGCCGACATGCGGCGCTACGAGCAACTGCGGGCGCAGGGTGTGCCGTTCGTGCTCGTCGACGGGTTCTCGCCGCAGGTGCGGGCGCCGTTCATCTCGCCGGACGACCGTGCGGCCATGCAACTGGCGGTCACTCACCTCGGCTCGCTCGGCCACTCGCGGATCGGGCTTGCGCTCGGTCCGAAGCGGTTCGTACCGGTGCAGCGGAAGATCGAGGGCTTCGTGCGGGCGATGCGGGACCGGTTCGAGCTCGCGCCCGACGACGTCGAGCGCGAGCTCGTCCAGCACTCCCTTTACACGCTGGAGGGTGGGCAGGCCGCGGCCTTCGACCTGATGGACCGCGGCTGCACGGCGATCGTGTGCGCCAGCGACATGATGGCGCTCGGTGCGATCCGGGCGGCACGGCAGCGGGGGCTCGAGGTGCCGGACGACATCTCGGTGGTCGGGTTCGACGACTCCCCGCTCATCGCGTTCACGGATCCGCCGCTCACGACGATTCGTAAGCCGGTCCAGGCGATGGGGCAGGCGGCGGTTCGTACGGTGCTGGAGGAGATCGGGGGGACGCCGGCGCCGCATACGGAGTTCGTGTTCATGCCGGAGCTGGTGGTTCGGGGGTCGACCAGTTCAAGCCCGGTGGGCCCCTCAAGCCCCGCCGGCGATTGAGGCGCGGGGCCCGGGGCAGAGCCCCGCGACCGCAACGCCGATGCCGCCCAACTGGACCATTGGTACAGTCAGCGACGTGCCAGTCGATCACTTGGACACCCGCATCCTCCGCCTGCTCCTCGAGCGGCCGCGAACCAGCATGCGCGAGTACGCCCGCATCCTCGGAGTCGCACGCGGGACGCTCCAGGCCCGGGTCGACCGGATGGAGCGGGACGGTGTGATCACCGGCGTGCAGCCGTCCCTCTCGCCCGCGGCCCTCGGCCACCCGGTGCTCGCCTTCGTGCACATCGAGACGACGCAGGGCCACCTGGGGGACGTCGGGGACGAGCTCGCGGGCGTGCCGGAGATCATCGAGGCGTACTCCACGACCGGCGGCGGCGATCTCCTCGCGCGCGTCGCGGCGCGCGACGCCGAGCATCTGGAGGATGTGATCCAGCAGCTCAACCGGCTGCCGGGCGTGGTCCGCACCCGCACGGAGGTGGCGCTGCGCGAGCGCGTCCCGCACCGGCTGCTGCCGCTGGTCGAGTCGATCGGGAAGGCGGCGAGGCAGCCGCGCGGATGATCGGTGGACTCCGGTCCTGCATCCTGGGTCACATGAGCGACGCGAACCACCCCTCGTACCACTTCGGCGACACCGCGGTCGTCTTCGATCTCGACGGCACCCTCGTCGACAGCGAGCCGAACTACTTCCGGGCCTCCCTCGCCACCCTGGCCCGCCAGGGCGTCAAGGACTTCACGTGGGCCGACCACGAGACGTACGTCGGGATCTCCACGCTGGAGACCATCGGCATCTGGAAGCGGACGTACGGCATCGACGTGCCGGACGGCGAGCTGCTGGAGGAGATGAACGCCCGCTATCTGGAGCTCGCGCGCGCCGACACCCATGTCTTCCCGCAGATGCGTCTCTTCGTCGAGCGGCTGGGCGCGGCGGGCGTGCCGATGATCGTCGCGTCGGGCTCCTCGCCGGAGGCCATCGACGCGATCCTCACCGGTACGGGGCTCGGCACGCACTTGCAGCTGTACGTGTCGGCGGACGAGGTGGAGCACGGCAAGCCGGCGCCCGACGTGTTCCTGGAGGCGGCACACCGGCTCGGCACCCGGGCCTCGCACTGTGTGGTCCTGGAGGACGCGGCGCCGGGCGCCGCCGCCGCGCACGCGGCCGGCATGCGCTGCATCGCGCTGCCGTATGTCGCGGCGCAGGCGGACGACCCGGCGTTCACCACGGCCGACCTGCTGTTCAAGGGCGGTCAGGAGGAGTTCACGGCGCGGGCCGCGTGCGAGTGGCTCGAGCGCTCAGCTCCGTCTTCCTGATCTTCCCGGTGGGGGTGAGCGGCAGCTCGTCGAGTATCTCGACGACGCCCGGCACCTTGTACGTCGCCATGTTCCCGGCCGCCCACTCCTTCAGCGCCTCCCCGGTGAGCGCGGATCCCGGGACGGTGCGCGCGAACGCGTACGGGCGCTGACCGCTCTCCGGATCGTCGACGGCGACGACCGCGGCGGCCAGCACGTCGGGGTGCTGGGCGAGCAGTGTCTCCACCTCCGTCGGGAAGACGCTCATGCCCTTCACCTTGATCATGTCCTTGTCGCGGCCCAGGTAGTGCAGGCAGCCCTCTTCG
The DNA here is from genome assembly GCF_053592315.1 of Streptomyces sp. NPDC002754. Taxonomy (NCBI): domain Bacteria; kingdom Bacillati; phylum Actinomycetota; class Actinomycetes; order Kitasatosporales; family Streptomycetaceae; genus Streptomyces; species Streptomyces sp. NPDC002754. The sequence continues at coordinate 197,660 of NZ_JBSFVM010000009.1, read as the reverse complement.
TCGAGGGCGCCGATGTCCCCGGTGTGCAGCCAGCCGTCCCGCAGCGCGCTCGCGGTCGCCTCGGGAGCGCGCCAGTACCTGGTCAGCACGGACGGGCCGCGGACCACGATCTCGCCCCGCTCCCCCAGCGGCAGCGGCTCACCGGTGGTGAAGTCGACGACCATGAAGTCCGTGCCGGGGACGGGCAGTCCGCAGAACACCGGGTCGCTCAGCAGATCGTGGTCGCCGTCCTGGAAGCCGAGTGTGTTGGTGTCACTGGTGTGTGTCTCGGTCATGCCGTACGAGGCCTCGCGCAGCACACTGTGCTCGCCGACGGCCGCCTTCCACCGGGCGCGCACACCCGGGGTGAGCTTGCGGATGAAGGAGACGGTGAGCGGGCTCGACAGGCTGGTCAGGTCGTGGCGCGCGAAATCGGGGTGGTCGAGGAGTTCGAGGTAGTTCTCGACGGTGCCGGCCATGGTGGTCGCGCCGTGGGTCTCGATGGCGTCGAGGACCTCGGCCGCGTTCCATCGGGTGAGCAGGATGCTGGTGCCGCCGGAGACGAGCGGGGCGAGGATGCCGAGGTTCTCGCCCGCGATCCAGAAGATGGGCAGGTAGCAGACCGAGACGATGCCGCGCGCCTGCTCCTCGTCGGTGGTTGAGCGGCCGTTGTCGATGGCGGTGGCCGTGTACACCATGTGCCGCTGGGTGTGCTCGCAGCCCTTGGGCAGTCCGGTGGTGCCTCCGGTGTAGTTGAGGGCGGCGAGCGCGTCGAGGTCGTCGGCCATGGTCTCGTGGCGGGCGTGGGCGACGGCCCGCGGCCAGTCGGCGTCCGCGAGCACGGTGCGTACGGGTGTGTCGGCGCGCACCTCGTCGATGGCGGGCAGCAGCGCGTCCCGCGTGACGAGCAACTCCGGTCCGGCGTCGTTGAGTTCGTGTCGCAGCTCCGCCGCGCGGAACATCGGGTTCACCGGCACGTGCACCGCTCCGATGCGGAGCACGGCGAGCAGGGCGACGACGAAACGGGCGCCGTTCGGCAGGAAGACGCCGACGCGGTCGCCGGGCCGTACGCCCTGTTCGGCCATCCAGCCCGCCAACCGGGCGCTCTCGTCGTCGAGTTGCCGGTAGCTGAGGGTCTCCGCCGCCGTGACGATCGCGGGCCGGTCCGGATGGAGCACGGCCCAGCGGGCCACATGCCCGGGGAGCGTCAACTCCCCTCCCTCATGGCGGGTTTCGGACGGTTGACGGCCGGACCTGGACTTGGCCTGGCGGGCGCGCAGGTCGTGCAGATGGGCCTGGATGGCTGTGCCGGTGGACAACGTGCGGCTCCCTACTGCTGCGGTGCTGCTCCGATACCGAGAAGGTGCAGGTACATGACGGTCGCGTCGGCGACCGCCTGGTCGTACGTGGCCGGCCGCTCGGCGACGAGCCGGGCGAATTCGATGCTCATGCCGCCGACGGCACGGGACAGGGTGAGCGGGTCGACGACCGGATGCACCCGGCCCTCGGCCGCGACCCGGCGTACGTAGCGGGCGGCGCGGCGGACCGGACGCTCGCGGATCTCCTCCCACAGGGCACGCACCTCGGCGTCGCCCCGCGCCTGCTGTTCGAGCAGGACGAGCAGCGGCAGATGCCGGGCGTAGGCGGCGATGAACGCGGCCGTGGAGGCGCGTGCCACCGCCGCCACGTCGTCGGTGTCCACCCCGGGCACGTCCTGAGCGGTGAGGAACGCGTCCCGTACGCGCCCCGCGAGCACCCGGAAGACCTCTTCCTTGGACGCGAAGTAGACGTAGAAACCGGCCCGTGACACCTCGGCCTGAGCCGTGATGTCGGCGATGGTCGCCGGGCCGTAGCCGAGCCGTGCGAAGACCTGCTCGGCCGCGTCGAGCAGCCGTCCGCGCGCCGGTGCGTCGGTCCGGTCGCGGGCGGTGCGGGTCGCCCATTCCTGCCGCCGGGGCGGTCTGTCCTGCTGACTGCGTGCCACAGCGCCAGAGTATTGACGTTGACGTCAGTGTCAATGAGCATGACGGAATCCGCGTTCGGAACCTCGGGTCCTCGGAATCCCGGAAACCCTGGTACCGAACCCGACTTCGAATTCCCGGAGGGGCACATGGGGTCTGCCGCCGTACTCGTCGCCAACCGAGGGGAGATCGCCGTCCGGGTGCTGCGCGCCGCCGCCGAACTCGGGCTGCGCACGGTGGCCGTGCACGAGCCGGGGGACGAGGCGCACCTGCACTTGGCGGACGAGGCCGTGCCGCTCGCGGCGGGCGGCTACCTGGACGCCGAGGCGCTGGTCGCGGCCGCGCGCCGGGCCGGTTGCACGTACCTCCACCCCGGCTACGGCTTCCTGAGCGAGTCCGCGGGGCTCGCCCGGCGGTGCGCGGACGCCGGTGTCACCTTCGTGGGTCCTTCGCCGGAGGTGCTCGACCTGTTCGGGGACAAGGCGCGCGCCCGTGCGCTCGCCGTCGAGACCGGGGTGCCGGTCCTGCCCGGCACCGAGGGTGACACCACGCTGGAGGAGGCGCGGGCGTTCCTCGCCGAAGCGGCGGGCGGCCCGGTGATGGTCAAGGCCGTGGGCGGGGGCGGCGGGCGCGGGATGCGGGTCGTACGGGACGCGGCGGAGCTCGACGAGGCGTGGGAGCGGTGTTCCTCCGAGGCCCAACAGGCGTTCGGCCGCAGCGAGTTGTATGTGGAGCGCCTGTGGGAGGGCGCCCGGCACATTGAGGTGCAGATCGTCGGCGACGGTGCCACCGCGAGTCATCTGTGGGAGCGGGACTGCAGCGCGCAGCGCCGCCACCAGAAGCTCGTCGAGATCGCCCCGGCGCCGGGCCTCGACGCGAGCCTGCGCGCCCGGCTCCTCGACGCCGCCCTGCGCCTGGCCGGGGCAGCCCACTACGCAGGTGTCGGCACGGTCGAATTCCTGGTGCGGGGCGAGGAGTTCGTGTTCATGGAGGCCAACCCGCGCCTCCAGGTGGAGCACACGGTGACGGAGGAGGTGACAGGAGTCGACCTGGTCGCGACGCAGCTGCGGATCGCGGCGGGCGAGAGCCTGGCCGACCTCGGTCTCACCGAGGAGCCGCCCGCGCCACGCGGCTTCGCCGTACAGCTGCGGGTGAACGCGGAGGTCACGGGCCCGGACGGAGCGGTGCGCCCGTCGGCGGGGCGGCTTTCGCGCCTCGACCTGCCGACGGGTCCCGGTGTCCGCGTCGACACCGCGGTCCGCACCGGAACCGACGTCGGCACGCGCTACGACTCCCTCCTCGCCAAGGTCGTCGCGCACGCGCCGGCCGGTGACTTCGCGGCGGCGGGCGCGCGGGCGCGGCGGGCGCTCGCCGAGTTCACGGTGGAGGGTGTGCGGACCGGCATCCCCTTCCTGGCCCGGCTGCTCGACCACCCCGGTTTCACGGCGGGCGGCTTCGACACGGGCTTCGTCCAGCGGCATCTGGCCGAACTGGCGCCACCGGTCGAGCCCGAACGCGCGACGGAAGCGGGCACGGTGGTCGCCCCCATGAGCGGCACGGTCGTCTCCGTCGACGTCGTCGCCGGTCAACACGTCACCGCGGGCGCCACGTTGCTCGTCCTCGAGGCCATGAAGATGGAGCACGTCGTGCGCGCCGAACAGGCGGGCATCGTACGGGCGGTGGGGGTGGTGGTCGGCGAGACGGTTACAGAATTCGCCGAAGTGCTACATCTCGACCTAGTGGAGGGGGAAGGACCGCGGCAGGACGCGGCCGTCGAGATCGACCTGGACGCGGTCCGCCCCGACCTCGCTCAGGTCGTGGAGCGGCACGCCTTCGGTCTCGACGAGAACCGCCCCGAAGCGGTTGCCAAGCGGCATGCGAAGGGGCTGCGCACGGCGCGCGAGAACATCGAGGACCTGTGCGACCCGGGGACGTTCACCGAGTACGGCGCGCTCGCGGTGGCCGCGCAGCGGCGCCGCCGCCCGCTGGACGACCTGATCCGCTCGACGCCCGCCGACGGCATGGTCACCGGCACGGGCCGGATCGGCGGCGCGCCCGCGGTCGCGATGTCGTACGACTACACGGTGCTCGCCGGGACGCAGGGCCACAACAACCACCGCAAGACCGACCGGATGCTGCACCTGGCCGAGGAACGCGGGCTGCCCGTCGTGCTGTTCGCGGAGGGCGGCGGTGGCCGGCCCGGCGACACCGACACCGCGTCGATCGCGGGCCTTGACGTCATGACGTTCCATCAAATGGCCCGGCTCAACGGCAAGGTCCCGCTCGTCGGCATCGCGTCGGGCCGCTGCTTCGCGGGCAACGCGGCGCTGCTCGGCAGCTGCGACGTCATCATCGCGACACCCGAGGCGAACATCGGCATGGGCGGCCCCGCGATGATCGAGGGCGGCGGCCTCGGCGTGCACCGCCCGGAGGACATCGGCCCACTGTCGGTGCAGGTGCCGAACGGGGTGGTGGACCTGCCGGTGGCCGACGAGGCGGAGGCGGTCCGCGTGGCCCGCGCCTACCTGTCCTACTTCCAGGGCCCGCAGGCGAGTTGGGAGTCACCGGACCCGCGGCGCCTGCGCCACGCGATCCCCGAGAACCGGCGCCGCGCCTACGACATCCGTACCGCCATCGACGGGCTCGCCGACACGGACTCGGTGCTCGAACTGCGCCGCGGCTTCGGTACGGGTGTCATCACGGCGCTCGTACGGATCGAGGGCCGGCCGATGGGCCTGGTCGCCAACAACCCGGCGCACCTCGGCGGCGCCGTAGACCGGGACGCCGCGGACAAGGCGGCGCGCTTCCTCCGGCTGTGCGAGTCCTTCGGCCTCCCGGTCGTCTCGCTGTGCGACACGCCCGGTTTCATGGTCGGTCCGGAGTCCGAACGCACCGCGACGGTACGGCAGTTCGCGGACCTGTTCGTGGCAGGAGCCCGCCTCACCGTCCCCCTGGTCTGCCTCGTGCTGCGCAAGGCGTACGGGCTCGGGGCGATGGCCATGATGGGCGGTTCCACGCGGGCCCCGCTCGGCACGGCCGCCTGGCCGAGCGGCGAGTTCGGCGGGATGGGCCTGGAGGGTGCGGTGCGGCTCGGGTACCGCCGCGAACTGGAGGCGATCACCGATCGCGCCGAGCGGGAGCGGGCGTTCGAGGCGCGGGTCGCCGAGATGTACGAACACGGGAAGGCGGTGAACGCGGCGGCGGCGCTGGAGATCGACGCGGTGATCGACCCGGCGGATTCCCGGAGTTGGGTCGTGTCGGCACTGGACGCGCCGATCATGACCTCGGACACGTCCGCGCATTGACGCCCGCCAACAGGGGTACTCGGTCGATCATGCGTATCAGTGTGGTTGATGTCGGCTCGAACACCGTGCGCCTCGCAATCGCGGACGCCCGCGACGGCGCACCGCTGCCGGTGCACACGGCCAAGCGACGGCTGCGCCTGTCGGAGCTGGTGGACGGCGACCGGCGACTGGGTCCCGCGGCCGTCGAGCGACTGGTCGACGCGGTGCGGACGGCGGTCACGGAGGCCGAACGCTGGGGCAGCGACGAGCCGTTCGTCTTCGCCACGGCCATCGTCCGGGACGCGCCGAACCGGGACGAGGTGCTCGACGCCGTCGAGGAGGGCACCGGGGTGCGGCCCCGGGTGCTGCCCGGCGAGGTGGAGGCGGAGCTGACGTTCCTCGCCGCAAGGCGGTGGATGGGCTGGCGGGCCGGCCCGCTCGGCGTCCTCGACATCGGCGGCGGTTCGCTGGAGGTCGCCTTCGGGCGTGGCCGGCTGCCCGAGTTCGCGATCTCGCTGCCGCTCGGGGCGGGGCGGCTGACGCGCGAGCATCTGCCGGGCGGCGGAGCGGCGCCGACGGAGCAGGAGGTGAAGGCGCTGCGGCGGCATGTGCGGCATCAGCTCAGGGACGTCGCGGCGCGGATCCGCTGGGAGGGGCCGCTCACGGCGGCGGCCACGTCGCGTACGTTCACGCAGTTGGCGCGCCTGTGCGGGGCCCCTCCGGGGCGTCATGGGCCGTTTGTGCCGCGGCAGTTGAGCCGTAAGTCGTTGGGGCTTGCGGTCACCGAGTTGGCGGCGCTGCCTGCCGAGCGGCGGGCGGAGCTGCCCGGTATTTCCGCGCCTCGGGCGTCGCAGTCCCTTGCGGGGGCGCTTGTCGGTCATACGGCGATGAAGCTCATGGGCATCCGTGAGCTCACGGTGTGTCCGTGGGCGATCCGGGAGGGCATTCTGCTGCGCCGCATAGAGGGTGACGCGGGTTGGTCCGCGAATGGCCATCCGGCCCTCCACCTGGCAGCGGCCGACCGCACCTACGCCACGGGGCTCCGCCACGGACCCCGCTCCTCAATCGCCGGAGGGGCTTGAAAGATCGGGGCTCCGCCCCGGGCCCCGCGCCTCAATCGCCGGAGGGGCTTGATGGTGCCGACCCGGGCTTGATTTTGCAGCCCGGGCTTGATGGTGCCGTCCCGCCTTGGGCAATCTGCCGCCTTGGGCGGCAGGGTGGGCAAGGCGGCGCCACGGTGCGGCGCGCCCGATACCTCAGGCGCCGACCCCGGCACCGCACAAAGACCTCGGTGCCGCGGAGGGGTCAACCCACCCCGTGCACCAGGTCAATCGCTCGGCCCAGCGTCGCCAAACGCGCGTCCACCGTGTCCCCCGCCGGGTAGAGGCGAACCGTGTCGACGCCCGCCGCCCGCCACACGGCCAACCGCTCCCGCACCATCCGCTCCGTACCGATGAGCGTCGTGGCGAGGACCATGTCGTCGGTGACCAGGGCGGCCGCCCCCTCGCGGTCGCCGGCCTGCCAGCGTTCGCGGACCGCCGCGGCGACATCCGCCCAACCCTGCCTGCTGTACGCCTGGTTGTAGAAGTTGGTGGAGGCGGAGCCCATGCCGCCGAGACTGAAGGCGAGTTCCTTCTTCCGGCCGCCCACCACCGCGGCCAGCTCCTCCTCGTCCTCGACGAAGTTCACCTCCGCCCCCTGGCAGATGTCGAGATCGGCCCTGGTCCGGCCGGAGGCCTTGAGCCCCGCGTCCAGGTGGTCGAAGTACGCCTCCTTCGCCCCTTCGGGCACGAAGCTCGTCCCGAGCCATCCGTCGGCGACCTCCCCGGTGAGCCGCAGCATCTTCGGCGACAACGTGGCCAGATGGATGGGCAGTTCGTGCTCGGCCCGCATCGACAGCCGCATGGGACGGGCATCACCTCCCGGGAGCGGCAGCGCGAACTCCCGCCCCTCGTAGGCGAGTTTCTCGCCGGTCGCCGCCATCCGCACGATCTCGACGGTCTCCCGCATCCGGGCCAGCGGCCGCGCGAACGGCACCCCGTGCAACCCCTCGATCACCTGCGGCCCGGACGGGCCGAGCCCGAGGAGGAAGCGGCCCTCGGAGATGTTCGACAACGTGATCGCGGCGCGCGCGATGGCGGCCGGGGTGCGGGTGGCGAGCTGGATGATGCCGGACCCGAGCAGCATCCGCTCGGTGCGCGCCGCCAAGTACCCGAGCGGGGACGGCGCTTCGGAGCCCCAGGCCTCGGCGACCCAGCAGATGTCCAGGCCCAGCTTCTCGGCCTCGGTGACGAAGTCGACGGTCTCCCGCCAGTCCCCGCCGGACGCCTCGATGGTGGTCGACGTACGCATCAGGCATCGGTCCCTTCGGCGAGGGTCTTGACGCCGTCGAGCGCCGCGTTCATGCCCCGCTCCCACTCCCGCAGCCGCCCGTAGACGATCTTCTGCTCCTTCTCCGGCATCCGGTCGATGGCGTACGAGAGACCGGAGCGGCCGGGCCCCATCCGCGCCCACTGCGTCAGTTCCGTGCCCCCGTCCTCGTTCTCCGTGATGCTGAACCGCCATACGGCGCTGGGCTGTTCGGGGTCGCCCACGGCCCACGCGAAGACCCGGCCCCGCGCGCACTCGACGACACACGAGGTGGTCTCCCACGCCCCGAACGCCTCGTGCCGGCTGCGTCCCAGGAAGCGGGCGCCGACACCTCGCTTCTCGTCCAGCCACTCGGCCGACTGGAGTTCCGCGCTGAACCGGGGCATCAGGGCGACATCACTGATCAGCTCCCACACTCGGTCCGGAGGCGCCGCGATCGTGCGCCGCACCTCGACGGTCGGCGTGTCCGCGTAGCGTGCGCCGGTCCACTCCATCGTGCTCCACCTCTCCGGAGAACAGCCTGTGACCATGAGAGTTTCGTAGATGGACTCACTACGTCAAGAGCAACCCGGCCATCAGAAGGAAGCATCGGTTCAGCGGGTGAAGCGCGCCGCGATCGCCGGGCGCCGCGCGAGCTTCTCCGGGTAGCCGGGGCCCATCCGCGCGTGGGTGTCGTCGGCGGTCATCGGCTCGCCGCAGTGTGCGCAGACGACCGCGGCCTCGCTCTCGTGCCCGCACCGGTCGTGTGCGAAGACGACGGGTGCGCCCTCCTCGCCGGACAGCCAGCGGTTGCCCCAGGCGTTCATGGCGGCGAGGACGCCGAAGAAGTCACGGCCCTTCTCGGTGAGCACGTAGTCGTGCCGCACGGGCGCCGTGTCGTAGGCCCGCTTCTCCATCAGCCCCGCCTCGACAAGGCGCCGCAGCCGCTCCGCCAGGGTCGTCCGGGCGATGCCGAGCTCCTGCTGGAACACGTCGAAGCGGGTGATGCCGTAGAACGCCTCGCGCAGCACGAGCGGCGTCCACCAGTCCCCCAGGAGGTCCATGGTGCGGGCGATGGAGCAGGGCCAGTCGGCAAAGGAAGTGCGCCTCATGCCGTCAGGATACGGACGGACCAACCGGGTCGGTCTCGGTACAGGACTCAGGACGTGACGTTCACCATGAACGGTGCGGGCCCATTGTGGACGGGGCTCCCGGCTGATCACCTGGAGTCCTACAACGCACCGAGCTGGAGGCCCCGTTGTTCGCTTCCGTGGACGAAGTCACCACGCGCCTTGCCGAGACCGGCTATCTGGCCTCGCCCGCCGTGGCGACCACCGTCTTCCTGGCCGCCAGGCTCGGCAAGCCGCTGCTCGTCGAGGGCCCGGCGGGCGTCGGCAAGACGGAGCTCGCGAAGGCGGTCGCGGCGATCAGCGACGCCCGCCTGATCCGCCTCCAGTGCTACGAGGGCGTGGACGAGAGCCGCGCGCTCTACGAGTGGAACCACGCGAAGCAACTGCTGCGCATCACGGCGGGCCGTGACGAGACCTGGGACCAGACGCGCACGGACATCTTCAGCGAGGAGTACCTGCTGACGCGCCCCCTGCTGGAGTCGATCCGCGGGGACGACGCGAAGGTCCTGCTCATCGACGAGATGGACAAGGCGGACGTGGAGGTGGAGGGCCTGCTCCTCGAAGTCCTCTCCGACTTCCAGGTGACCGTCCCCGAGCTGGGTACGATCGCCGCCACCCGGCGCCCCTTCGTGGTCCTCACCTCGAACGCGAGCCGTGAGCTGTCGGAGGCGCTGCGCCGCCGCTGCCTCTTCCTCCACATCGGCTTCCCCGAGGAGGAGTTGGAGCGCCGCATCCTCGCCCTGCAGGTGCCCGAGCTCGACACGGTGCTCGCCGAGTCCCTCGTACGGGTCGTGGGCGCGCTGCGCGCGATGGATCTGCACAAGGTGCCCTCGGTCGCGGAGACGGTGGACTGGGCGCGCACCCTGCTGGCGCTCGGCGCGGACCGGCTCGACGAGGAGGTCGTACGGGCTTCCCTCGGCGTCGTCCTCAAGCATCAGGAGGACGTGAACACGGCTGCGGCGAAGCTCGATCTGGACGCGGTGTGAGCACCACCGACCGCATCACTTCGCTCGTCCGGGCGCTGCGCGCGCACGGCATCCGGATCGGCACGGGCGAGAGCGTGGACGCCGCGCAGGCGGTGGCGGCGCTCGGCCTGGACAGCCGGGACCACCTGCGCGAGGGGCTCGCCTCCGCGCTCCTGCACGACCAGGGTCAGCGTGCGGTCTTCGACCCGGTCTTCGACGTGTACTTCCCGCACGCGGTGGGCGCGCCCGGCCAGGGCGGCGCCACCGACCGGGAGAGCCTGCGCGAACGCCTCGCCGAGGCCCTGACCACGAACGACAGCGCCGCCCTCGCCCGGCTTGCGGCCGAGGCGGTGGACTCGCTCGGCGGCTACGACGCGAACGGATGGTCCTCGCAGCAGACGCTGGACCGGCTGCGCCCGCAGACGCTCCTCGCGCCCGTCATGTCCGCGATCCGCGCGGGCGGCAGCGGCCAGTCCGGGGCGTTCACCGACCGCATCGAGGCGGACGAGATCCGCCGCCGCATCGAGGAGTTCCGCGAAGGGGTTCGCGGTGAGGCCCGCCGCCGGGTCGCGGAGGCCCGCAACCGCGACGAGCTGGCCCGCCGGATGCCGGTGCAGACGCCCGACCGCACCCTGTTCCTCTACGCGGACAAGGCCCAGCTCGCCGAGCTGCGCCGCACGGTCCACCCCCTGGCCCGGAAGCTGGCCACCCGCCTCGCGGCCCGCCGACGCCGCGCGGCCCGCGGCCACATCGACCTGCGCCGCACGCTGCGCGGCTCGCTGTCGACGGGCGGCGTCCCCATGAAGCCGGTCCTGCGGGGGCGCCGCCCGACCCGCCCGGAACTGGTCCTGCTCTGCGACGTGTCGGGCTCGGTCGCCGGCTTCGCGAACTTCACGATGCTGCTGGTCCAGGCCCTGCACGACCAGTTCAGCAAGATCCGCGTCTTCGCCTTCGTCAACCGGATCGACGAGGTCACCGACCTCATCGCGCACGGCGCCGCGGACGCGGAGGGCCTCGGCGCCCGCATCGCGTCCGAGGCCACGCTGACCGGCTGGCACGGCAGCAGCGACTACGGCACGGCGCTCGGCGAGTTCGTGGAGCGCTACGAGTCCGCGGTGGGCCCCCGCACGACGGTCCTCATCCTCGGCGACGCCCGCAACAACCAGCAGAACCCGAACCTCCCGGCCCTGCGCCGCATCACCCGCGCCTCCCGCCGCACCCACTGGCTCAACCCGGAACCCCGCTCCCAGTGGGACACGGGCGACTCCGCGGCCTCCACGTATGCCGAGGTGGTCCCCCTGCACGAATGCCGCAACGCCCGCCAACTGAGCACCCTGGTCGGCCGCCTGCTGCCCATCTAGCCGTATCGTCCGTAGCCCTTTCACTTGCGCAATCGTGAAGGGACGGGAAGCGTGATCCGGACGGATACCGGCGGGGACGGAGGGCGTATGAAGGCGGACGGCCGTGACGCGTACTTCGACAACGCCAAGTACCTGGCCATCGTCCTCGTCGCGCTCGGGCACGCCTGGGAGCCCCTGCGCGGGGACAGCCGCGCGGCCTCGGCGCTGTACTTCACCGTCTACACGTTCCACATGCCTGCGTTCATCGTGATCTCCGGCTACTTCTCACGGTCGTTCGACGCGAGCCCCCGGCGAATGAAGCGCCTGGTCACGGGCGTACTGGTGCCGTACGTGATCTTCGAGCTCGCGTACACGTTCTTCAAGCGCACGGTGGGCGACGACCCGGACTACCCGATCAGTCTGCTCGACCCCTGGTATCTGACGTGGTTCCTGATCGCGCTCCTCATCTGGCGGCTCACCACCCCGCTCTGGAAGATCATTCGCTGGCCGCTGCCGCTGGCCCTCGCGGTCGCCGTGCTCGCCGCCGTCTCCCCCGACATCGGTGACGACCTGGACCTCCAGCGGGTGCTGCAGTTCCTGCCCTTCTTCGTGCTCGGCCTCTGCCTGAAACCGGAGCACCTCCAGCTGGTGCGGAACCGCAGGGCCCGCATCCTCGCCGCGCCGGTGTTCGTGGGCGCGCTGGTCGTCGCGTACTGGGCCTCGCCGCGGATGACCGCCGCCTGGTTCTACCGCCGCGACAGCGCGCAGGAGCTGGGCGCGCCGGGCTGGACGGGCGTGGTGATGACGCTCGCCCTGTTCGCCTGCTCGGTGATCCTCATGGCCTGCTTCTTCGCGTGGGTGCCGGGGCGCAGGCTGTGGTGCACCGCGCTCGGCGCGGGCACCCTGTACGGCTATCTGCTGCACGGCTTCCTCGCGAAGGGCTCCCGCTTCTGGGGCTGGTACGACCACGCCTGGGTGCACACGCCGCTCGGCGAGATCACCGTCACCGTGATCGCGGCGGCGGTCATCACCGCGCTGTGCACCCCACCCGTGCGGTGGCTGTTCCGCTGGGCCATGGAGCCCGAGATGCGCTGGGCCTTCAAACCCGAGCCGTCCCCCTCCGACGAGGGCCGGTCACCGACGCGTACGTAACGCCCGTCCGTTCGGCTACGTCGCGGTTTCCTGAGCGCAACGCCGTCGAAACACCGTCTCCCTACCGTCACCTCCACACCGGTCATGGCTGCAACGGCCGGTGGGTGTCCGGGTGCGGTCCGCCGGGGTGCTAACCAGCCGTCTTCCGCCGAGCTGTGAGGAGGAACGATGGCTGTAGTCGAGCATGCCGTCGCGCCCGCACACCAAGGACCCCACCCCGTCGACATACGGCCTCCGTGGCGGCGGCTGGTGCCGCTGAGCCTGCAGCATCTGCTCGTCGCGTACGCGGGCATGGCCACGATGCCGCTGCTCGTGGGGACGGCGCTACATCTGCCCGAGGACCGGATTCGGCTGCTCATCAGCGCGAATCTGCTGGTCAGCGGCGTCGCGACCGTGTTGCAGTCGCTGGGCCTGAAATGGTTCGGGGCGCGGTTGCCGATCGTGATGGGGTCCACGTTCACCGCGATCACGCCCGCCGTTCTCATCGGGCAGGAGCACGGGCTCGCCGCCGTGTTCGGGGCGACCGTCGTGTCCGGCCTGGTGACGCTGGCCGTCGCTCCGTGGTTCGGGCGCTGTCTGCACCTGTTCCCGCCGCTGGTCACGGGGACGGTCATCGCCGTCATCGGGTTCTCGCTTGTGCCTTCGGCGGCCGGTCTCATCGCCGGGGAGGGGGCCGGCGGCAGCGGTGTCCGCGGGCTCGCGCTCGCCGCAGGGACGGTGCTGCTCGTGGTGGTCGTGGAGCGCGTCGCACCGCCCGCGCTCGCCCGGTTCTCGGTGCTCGTCGCCATGGGCGTGGGGACGGTGGCCGCGCTGCCGCTGGGGCTGTTCGACGGGTCGGGGGTCGCGGACGCGCGCGTCGTCACGGCGCCCGATCCGACCGCTTTCGGGGCGCCCACGTTCGTGGTGCCCGCCATCGCGGCGATGCTGGTCGTGCAGCTCGTGAACATGGTGGAGTCCGTCGGCGACACCCTCGCGGTCGGCCAGATCGTCGGCCGCGGCGACGACGCGCCCACCGTCGTACGGGCGCTGCGCGCGGACGGCGCGGCCACCGTGCTGTCGGGGGCGCTCGCCTCCTTCCCCGTCGTGACGTTCGGGCAGTCGGTGGGCCTGGTGAGCGTGACGCGTGTGAAGAGCCGTCATGTCGTCGCCCTGTCCGGGGTGTTGATGGTGGCGCTGGCGTTCGTGCCCGTGCTCGGGGCCGCCGTCGCCGCCGTGCCGGGTCCTGTCCTCGGCGGGGTGTCGCTCGTCATGTTCGGGACCGTGGGCGCGGTCGGGCTGCGGATCCTCGCGCGCGCCGATCTGACCGAGCCGCGGAATCTGCTGACCGTCGCCCTCGCCTTCGCGCTCGGCATGATCCCGCTCGGCGCGCCGGACTTCTACGCGCCACTCCCCTCGTACGTGCGCACCGTCCTGGACAGCGGCATCGCCGTCACCGGGATCGTGGCGTTCCTGCTCAATCTGCTGTTCCACCACACGGGCGCCGCCCGTCTCCGGAAGGAGCCCGCCCTGTGAGACTCGGGACGATCACAGATGTCACCGTGTACAGCGGGGGCCGCTGGCTGCCCGGAATGGACGTGCACATCACCAACGGGCGGATCACGGCACTCGTACCGCACGGTGAACTCCCTCGCAGCGGTGAGGTGTTGGACGGCAGCGGCGGGCATCTGACTCCCGGCCTCGTCAACACGCACACGCACCTCTTCCAGGCCGGTCTGCGCGGCATCGGTGAGGGGCTCGGGCTGCTCGCGTGGCTGAGCGCCGTCGGCGAGGAGGCGGCGCTGCTCACGCCCGAGCGCGCCTACGCGACCGCTGCCGCCGCCGCGGCCGAGGCGCTGCGCAGCGGAACCACCACGCTCGTCGAGCACATGTGGCCGCACCCGTCGCCCGAGGTGCACGACGCGGTGCTGCGGGCCCTCAAGGACAGCGGCGTACGGGCCGTGTTGTGCCGGGGCGTCGCCGACCGGGCGGACCAGAGCCGCAAGTGGGGCTTCGACCCGCGGCTGATGCAGCCACTGAAGGAGTCCCTCGCGCACACGGACGAGCTGATCGCGCAGGCGCGCGGCAGCCGGGTGGACGTCGGCGTGGCCGTGCCGAACCCGCGGTGCCTGACACCGGATGGGATGGCCGCCGTACGCGCGTACGCGGACGAGCGCGACCTGCCCGTCTCGCTGCACCTCCTGGAGACGCTGACGGACGACTCAATGTGCCGTGAACGTACGGGAGTTGGCGCCGTCGAGTATCTGGAGCGGGCCGGGTTCCTGTGGGAGCGACTGCTCGCCGTGCACTGCGTGGAGCTCGACGCCGAGGGGCGGGACACCCTCGCCCGGCACGGCGTAGGTGTCTCGTACAACCCTCTGAGCAATATGCGGCTCGGCAGCGGGATCGCGCCGGTGCCCGAGATGCTGGAGGCGGGACTGAGCGTCGGGCTCGGGGTCGACGGGGCCGCCAGCAACGACACGCAGGACATCCTGGAGGCACTGCGCATCGGCGCGTATCTGCAACGGGCCGCGCACCGCAAGGCGGATCTGTTCGGGTTCCCCGAGATGTTCGCGATGGCGGCGGGCGGCGCGAACCGGATCCTCGGGATCGAGGAGAACCCGGACGGCGGGCTGCGGGCCGGGATGCGGGCGGACCTCGTCCTGCACCGCTTCGACCGGGACTACGCCTGCCTTCCGGTACGCGACCCGGGGGCGACGCTGCTGACGTGTGCGGGCAGCAGGACGGTTGCGGCCGTACTCGTGGATGGTGAGGTCCTGGTACGCGACGGTGAGCATGTCCGCCTGCCGTCGCGGGAGTTGGCGGCGGGGCTTGCCCACTCAAGCCCCTGCGGCGATTGAGCAGCGGGGTCCGGGGCAGCGCCCCGCGACCGTGCCCCGGGTCACCGTCACCTTTACGGCCGCGTAACAGCACGATCCCCACCGGTAACACACACCGTGCAGGCTGATCCCATCGCGTGCGGGCCCCGCGCAGGGGCCCGCACCAGCACACGGCGCCCGGCCCCACGAAGGGGGTCCGCCGCGACCGTGCACGCGGGCCTCTGAGTGCCCGTGCTGGGGGTCGCAGGGGCGGTGACTGCATCCCGTACGCAACTCCACGTCCGAGGAGCGACAGCCGCGATGACGAACACCACGTACACACTCGACGAGTTGGCCAAGGAGACCCGGATGGGCGGGGCCGGAACGCAGACGTCCGCCCGGGAGATCCGCCGTGTCGACCTCACCGACTTCGAGCACCGCAAGGCGGAGATCACCGAGGAGCTGTGGGCCGCCGCCACCGACATCGGCTTCTTCCAGCTGGTGAACCACGGCATCGAACCCGCCGCCGTGGACGGCGCGTTCGCCGACGCCGAGGCCTTCTTCGCGCTGCCCGAGGAGACCAAGGCGCGGCACGGCCTGAAGAAGGGGCTCAACTCCGGCTGGGAGTCGATGACCCAGGTGCGTCCGTCGATCGGGACGCCCGACCAGAAGGAGTCGTACCAGCTGACCCGCCCGCACATGGAAGGGCTGTGGCCGGACGACGCGTTGCCCGGATTCCGGGAGCGGACACTCGAATTCGAGGCGCGCTGCCGGGAGTTGGCGATGCGGGTGCTGTCCTGCTTCGCGGACCGCCTTGGGCTGCCCGACGGATTCTTCGCACGCGCCCATGACCCGGCGAGCCCGCAGTACCAGTCGACGCTGCGAATGCTGCACTACTTCGCCGTGCCCGACGACGCCGTCATCCCCGCGAACACGTGGCGGGCCGGGGCGCACACCGACTTCGACTGCCTGACGCTGCTGTTCCAGCGGGACGGGCAGGGCGGACTTCAGGTGTGCCCGGGGAAGGAGGCCGACGCACAGGAGTGGACGCCGGTCGAGCCGGCGGACTCCGTGATCACCTGCAACATCGGGGACATGCTGATGCGGTGGAGCGACGACCGGCTCCCGTCGAACTTCCACCGGGTGATGTCACCGGGCCCGGGAGACGACCGGTCGGCCCGCCACAGCATCGCGTTCTTCGCGCAGGCCGACCGTGACGTGGTGATCGAGGGCCCGGAGGGCCGCTACCCGCCGATCACCGCTGCCGACTACATCCAGCAGCGGATCGCTGCCAACTTCTCGCGATAGAAAGGTGGTTGACGTGACGATGCCCGCGAGGGGCGGACAGCGGGCCGGCTTCGGGCGGCTCGCGGTGCTGGGGGTCCAGCACGTGCTCGTGATGTACACGGGGTGTGTGACCGTGCCGTTGGTGTTCGGCGCCGCGGCCGGGCTCGACGCCGCGACGATCGCCGTCCTGATCAACGCCGATCTGCTCGTCGCGGGCGTCGTCACGATGATCCAGGGCGCCGGTGTCGGCCGGTTCCTCGGCGTGCGGATGCCGGTGATGGCGGGGGCGGCGTTCACCGCGGTGACGCCGATGATCCTGATCGCCGGGGAGTACGGCCTCCAGGCGGTGTACGGGTCGATGCTCGCGGCCGGCGTGTTCGGGCTGCTGATCGCCTACCCGTTCGCGAAGGCGGTCCGCTTCTTCCCGCCGCTGGTGAGCGGCGTGGTGATCACGGTGGTGGGCCTCGCGCTGATCGGTGTGGGCGTGAACCTGGTCGTCGGGAACGACCCGAAGGCCGCCGACCACGCGGCGCCCTCGCGGCTCGCGCTCGCCGCGTTCGTCGTCGTCGTGATCCTGCTGGTGGCGCGGTTCGGGCGCGGATTCCTCGCGCAAACCGGCGTGCTGGTGGGCCTGTTGGCGGGGACGGCGGTCGCCGTGCCGTTCGGCCTGGTCGACTTCTCGGCGGCGCGGACCGCGGACTGGATCGGGGTCAGCACTCCGTTCCACTTCGGGGCGCCGGAGTTCCCCGCGGTCGCCGTGCTGTCGATGTGCGTGGTAATGCTGGTCCTGTTCGCCGAGTCGACGGCCGATCTGATCGCGGTCGCGGAGCTGACCGGCAAGCGGCTGACGACCGCCGACATGGCGCGCGGGCTGGCCGCGGACGGGCTCTCCGGGGTGCTGGGAGGCGTCATGAACGCGTTCCTGGACACGGTGTTCGCGCAGAACGTGGGCCTGGTGACGATGACGAAGGTGCGCAGCCGGCACGTCGCGACGATCGCCGGCGGCATCCTCGTGATCCTCGGCCTGGTTCCCAAACTCGGCGCGCTGGTCGCCGGGTTGCCGCAGCCGGTGGTCGGCGCGGCGGGGCTCGTGATGTTCGCGACGGTCGCCGTTGTCGGCATCAACACGCTCCGCAAGGTCGACTTCGACGGCACGCACAACCTGCTGATCGTCGCGGTGTCGATCGGCGTCGGCATGGCACCCGAGGTGGCACCCGACCTGTACTCGCGCTTCCCCGACGGCGTCGGCATCGTCCTCGGCTCGCCCGTGACGAGCGCGACCCTGCTGGCGTTCGGCCTCAACCTGGCGTTCAACGGCGGGAGTTCACGGCGCGACGACGATCCCGGACAGGCGCCGGTGGTGCCGGAGGTGCGGCGCGAGGCGCCGGCCGGGAGTCCGTAGCGGCCGCTTCAGGCGCGGTCAGGCGCGCTCCACCGCCACCCGGATCGTGCGCAGTTCCGGGTCCGCCGGGTCGGGTACGTTCATGCCCGCCGTGAGGCCCGTGCGCAGGTAGCCGATCACCTCATCGTTGAGCCGCTCCCCCGGCAGTACCGTCGGGATGCCGGGCGGGTACGGGGTGGCCATTTCGGCGGCGATGCGCCCGTCGGCGCGTTCCAGCGGCACGTCCTCGACCGGCCCGAAGTACGCGTCGCGCGGCAACATGGCCTGTTCCAGGCGGAGTTCGGACGGCTTGGGTACGGCGACCGCGGGCGCGCCGCGCAGTTCGGCGCGGTGCTCGGCGACGTCCCGCAGGCCGTCGAGGAGGGCGGCGAGTGTCGCCGGGGAGTCCGCGAAGGTGAGCTGGGCGCCGATCCTGCGGTGGTCGGCGATGTGCACGTCGAGGGCGCGGTGGGAGCGCAGCCAGTCGGCGACGCGGTAGCCGCTCGTGTCCAGGTCGGCCACGTCGACGAGGATCGGCAGCGGGTCGAGGTCGTACGCGAGGCCGGGGCCCGTGAGGGCGTCGCGGCCGTACACGTGCATGCCGTCGATCGCGTCAACGGCTTGCCGCGCCTCCGCGGCGAGGTCGAGGGCGTTGCCCAGGAGTTCGCGGCCGTGCAGCCGCATCTGGCGCCGCCAGCCGTCGAGGCCCGCGTAGATGAGGACGGAGGGGCTGGTGGTGCCGAGCAGGTCGGCGCGGGAGGTGAGGGTGGCCGGGTCGATGAGGTCGCCACGGAGATGGAACACCGAGCCCTGTTCCAGGCCGCTGCCCATCTTGTGAATGCTGGTGACACACACGTCGGCGCCCGCGTCCATGGCCCACTTGGGCAGGTCGGGGTGGAACGGCAGGTGCGCGCCCCACGCCTCGTCGACGATCAGCGGCCTGCCGCGCGCGTGGCAGATCTCGGCGAGCCGCTCCAGGTCGGCGCAGGTCCCGTACGAGGTCGGGCTGGTGATCAGCGCTCCGCGCGCGTCCGGGTGGCGCTCGAAGGCCTCCTCGTACGACTGCGGGGAGGGCGGATGCGCGAGGCCCCGCTCGGCGTCCCACTGCGGTTCGACCCACACGGGGTCGATGCCGCACAGGATCAGCCCGCTCACCACGGACTTGTGGGCGTCACGCCCGATGAGCAGCTGCTCGTGGGGCCCGGCGACGGCCAGCATCGCGGCCTTGACCGAGAGGGAGCTGCCGCACGTGGTGAAGAAGGTGTGGTCGGCGTGGACCGCGTCGGCCATCAGCTGCTCGGCGCGCCGCAGCACCCGGCCGCGCATCCGACGGTCGTCGAGGCCGCCGCTGGCGAGGACGTCCGCGTGGAAGGCGTCGCCGAGGACTCTCCTGGCCTGCTCGTCGGCGCCGCGCGCCTGCTTGTGGCCGGGTGGCGTGAAGGCGAGCCTGCCATGCGCGTGATACGAGTCGAGGGCTTCCAGGACGGGGGCGGCGGTGTGATCCATGGGGCCCGGGTACCGGGTATCGGGCCTGTTCATGCCACCTGCCTCCAATCGGGCTACACGTCCGTCACGCCGGTTCGGCCAATCAAGCCCCGCCGGCGATTGAGGCGCGGGGTCCAGGGCAGAGCCCCAGATCAAGCCCCGCCGGCGACTAAGGCGCGGGGTCCAGGGCAGAGCCCCAGATCAAGCCCCGCCGGCGACTAAGGCGCGGGGTCCGGGGCGGAGCCCCGTGTCCGTCACGCCGGTTCGGCGGAGTCGGACGCCTGCCGGGGCCCACGCCGGTGGCTCGTGTCGCACCACGGGTACCGGCGGCTGCGACGGCACGTGCACAGCGCGACCTTGAACCGGTCGGACCGCACCGTCGTACCGTCGTCGAGGGTGACTTCGACGGGCCCCTCGACGAGAAGCGGACCGGTGCGCTCGGCACTGATACGGGTGACGTCGCGGCGCGGCGTCACCTCAGTCGGTTCGTGCGGCACGGATGACCACCAGCCCTTCCCTCGACGCGTCATCGGCGACCAACTTGCGCCGCCGCAACCACTGTTGGCGCTCCTCCAGGACCGGCCCGAAGGGGATCGACCGGCGGCCCACCACTTCGGCGCGAAGCCCGCGCGAACGCAGCAGGTCGAGCGTGCGATCGGCGTCACTGAGTGCCGACTGGACGATGAGCAGCGTGCCGCCGGGGCTCAGCAGCGGTGGCACGCCGCGGCAGATCCGGTCCAGCACGAGACGCCCGTCCCGGCCCGCGTCCCAGGCCCGTGCCGCACCGCGCCGCGGCACGGCGGCCGAGGGGGCGGGAACGTAGGGCGGGTTGGCGACGACGAGGTCGAAGCGGCGGCCCGCGACGGGTGCGAGCAGGTCGCCGCGGAGCACCCGCAGCTGCAACCCGTTGAGCCGGGCGTTCAGCCGCGCGGTGAGCACGGCACGCCACGAGACGTCGACGGCCGTCACCTGTGCGCCACGACCGGCGGCGAAGAGCGCGACGGCCCCCGTCCCGGTGCCGACGTCGAGCACCTCGGCGCCGCGCGCCAGCGGCTCCCGCAGCAGCGCGTCGGCGAGCATCCAGGTGTCGTCCTGCGGCGCGTAGACGCCGGGGAAGCTGAGCAGTGGGCTGGTCATGCCGGGCTCCCGAGGTGCGAGGGCGACACGGCGCGCAGGGACGACACGGTGCGCAGGGACGACTCCCCCGCCTCCCATGCGGCCCACAGTGTCCCTCCGAAGCGGTCCTCCAGGTACCCGGTGGCGTCGACGCCGAAGGCGATGTCCGCGTCGAGACCGGGGTCCTGGGCCAGGAGGCCGTCCACGACCTCGTGCCGTACGACCTGTTCGTGCACCGCGTCGGCCTCGACGTGCTCGTCGTAGAAGAACACCGCGCGCTCGCCCGCGCCGACGCGGCGCAGCGCGTGCGCGAGGCGCCGGGAGCCGGGCGACGAGGTCGTCTCGACGGTGGCGAAGTGGCCGACCAGTGCGCCGCGCAGCGAGCGGTGCAGGCCGAACAGGGACATCTGGTTGACGAGGGCCAGCGCCTCGGCCGATGCCGCGTCGAGGTAGTGCCCGTAGTCGGTGACGAGGCCCAGGTCCGCCATCAGGTCGGCGAAGAGGCGCGCGTGGATGCGGTCGGCGCGGCCACCGCCGAACTCGTCGAACTCGATCGCGGCCATCCCCGCCTTGGGCCGCCCGTGCAGCCGGGGCAGCACCCAGGCGTGCGGGTCCGCCTCCTTGAGGTGGTAGATCGAGCGGTGGGCCGCGTACTCGCGCAGCTGCCACAGCTCACCCTTCTCGCTGAGGAGATGGCTGAGTCCTTCGCCGTCCGCCGGTTCCATCAGCAGCTCGTCGAGGGCGTCGTGCGCGTGGGCGTGCCGGGTCGCGTGGGCGCGCAGGTCGGCCAGCATGTGCTGTTCCAGGCCGCCTCGTACGCGCAGGAGGTCCGGGTCCCATTCCAGGGTGTCGGGGACTTCGGCGAAACCCCGGTAGTGGAGTTCGTAGCAGAGGTACAGGGCGAGCTGGACGTCGTCGCCGAGCGGGGGCGCCGCGGCGATCGCCTCCGGTCCTGGCAGCGGGTGGCGCGCGCCGCGCAGATACGCGAGCACGGCGGCCGACAGCGGTCCGCGCGGGGGCGGCAGCTCCGGGGCCCGTTCCGCCGTGGGGCCGGGCGCCGGCACTGCCGCCCCGCGGTCGTTCGTGAGGGTCATGGCACCCGAGTACCCCTGCTCACCCACACCACTCCCGGCCTGCGGTGTTTCGCCCGACCCACGCCGGGGAACCCGGCCGACCACTCCCCCACCCCTTGGAGGACGCACCCATGCCGCGACACATGCCAGGGCGCATGATCGTGGACGAGTTCCGGGCCATCGGGGGTTCCGCACGCCGCGCCGTGTCGGTTCCCGGCCCCGAGCGGACCACAGCCGTGCAGGCGCTGAAGGCGGCCGCCGCGGCGATCGTGGCGTGGGCGCTCGCCGGCACATGGTGGAACGCGCCGATGGCGCTGCTCGCGCCGTGGACCGCGGTGGTCCTGGTGCACAGCACCGTGTACCGCTCGGTGCGCTCGGCCGCGCAGCAGTTCCTGGTCGTCGCGGCGGGCACGCTCATCGCGTCCGGGGCCATGGCACTCACCGAGAACGTGATGATCGGGATGGCGATCGCGCTTCCGCTCACCGTGCTCATCGGCTCGTACGGGCGCTTCGGCGACCAGGGCTGGTACGCGCCGAGCGCGGCCCTCTTCGTCCTGACGTACGGCTCGTACGGCCCCGCGGAGATCGGCCACCGGCTCATGGAGACCGTGCTGGGCGCGGTCGTCGGCGTCCTCGTCAACGCGCTCGTGCTGCCGCCCGTGCACACCAGCGACGTGCGGCGGCTGCGGGCCCAGGTGCCGGCGGACTGCGCCCGGCTGCTGCGGGAGATCGCGGACGGCATCGAGGACGGGTACGGCGCGGCCGACGCCGAGGAGTGGCACGGGCGGGCGCTGCGGCTCGGTGCCACGGTCGCCGAACTGCGTACCGCGCGGCACCGTGCGGACGAGAGCCGCCGGCTGAACCCCGGCCGCAGGCTGCGCCGCGGGCCGCCCGCCCCGCCGTCCCACGACATCCACTGGGAGCGGATCGCGGACCATCTCGCGGAGGCCCTGCGTTCACTGACGGAGGCGGCGCACGACACACCACCGTTCGCAGCACCTCCGCCGCAGGCGCTGCACGAGCTGGCCACGCTGCTGCGCTCGGCCGGTGAGGCGTGTGCCACGGACGCCGACCGGATCGGCCGTCCGGGCGGCGAGCAGGCCGCGGACGCGCTCGCCGAGGCGCGGGCGGCGGGCGACCGCATCGCCTCGCACCTGGCCGACCCGGCCGGCCGCGGCTTCGCCTCACTCGGCGAACTGACCACGGCGACGACCCGCCTCCTGAACGACCTGTCGGCGGCGACGGATCACTCCGCCCAGGCCCCGGACGCCCTCTCCGGCACCGCGAAGTCGGTCAACACCCCGTAGTGATCACTGGCCTGAACCCCGTCGACCGGCTCGACGAGAAACCGCTCGCACGCTTGAGCAGCCCGTTCAGGGGGACTCGTGGGCCATGACCGAGAGTGCATCCGTCCAAGGTTCGTACTGGATCGAGTCCGCGCCGGGGCCGCGCTTCCCGCCGCTGGAGCGGGACGTGAACGTGGACGTCGCGGTGATCGGCGCGGGGATCGCCGGGCTGAGCACCGCGTGGGAGTTGACGCGGGCCGGGCTGAGTGTGGCGGTCCTGGAGGCGGGCCGGATCGCCGAGGGGGTCACCGGGCACACGTCGGCCAAGCTGTCCGCGCTGCACACGCTGACCTACGAACGGTTGCGGCGCACGCGGGGCGTCGAGGCCACCCGGTTGTACGCGCGCTCCCAGTCCGAGGCCGTGGAGCACGCCTTCGAGGTGGCCGAACTCCTCGGCATCGACTGCGAGTTGGAGCGCCGCGACGCCTACACCTATGCGACCGAGGGACAGCATCTGTCCGCGGTGCGGGCCGAGGCCGGGGCGGCGCAGGCCGCGGGGCTTCCCGCGTCGTTCGTGACGGAGACCGGCCTTCCGTTCCGCGTCGCGGGGGCGGTACGCGTCACGGGGCAGGCCCAGTTCCATCCGCGCAAATACCTGCTCGGGCTCGCCGAGGACCTGCGGGCGCGCGGCGCGCTGCTGCACGAGCACACGTCGGTGTTCGGCCTGGAGGAGGACGGTGCCTGCCACCTGACGGCCGAGACCGGGGCCCGGGTCACCGCGCGCGACGTGGTCGTCGCGACCCACTACCCCATCTTCGACCGGGCCCTGCTGTTCGCCCGGCTCGCGCCCCGCCGGGAGCTGGTGGTGGCGGCGCCGATCGACGCGGAGCGCGACCCGGACGGCATGTACATCACGCCGGAGGAGAACACCCGCTCAGTGCGCACCGCGCCCTACAAGGACGGGCAGCGGCTGCTCATCGTCACCGGCGAGAAGTTCACCCCCGGCACCGGGAACACCCCGCAGCGCCTGGAGCGCCTCGTGACCTGGGCCGAGAACCACTTCCCCGGCATCGAACCCGCCTACGGGTGGGCCACGCAGGACACGTTCCCCTGTGACACGACAGCGCTCGTGGGCCGCCTCCACCCGGCGGCCAAGCACACGTACGTCGCCACTGGCTTCGGCGGCTGGGGGCTGAGCGGCGGCATCATGGCCGGCCGGCTGCTCACCGCGCTCATCACGGGCCGTGAGGAACCCGAGTGGACGGGCCTCTACGATCCGCGCCGGGTGCGCTCGGTGCTGCGCGAGGCGCCCCGTTTCCTGAAGCACCAGGCGGACGTCGCCTACCACTTCGTGGGCGACCGGGTGCGGCCCCCGAGCGCGGGATCCGTCGACGAGCTGCAACCGGACTCCGGGGCGGTGCTGCGCACCAAGGGCGGGCGCGCGGCCGTCTACCGGGACGCCGACGGCAAGCTGCACGCCGTGTCCGCGCGCTGCACCCACCTGGGCTGCCTGGTCGCGTTCAACGCGACGGAGCGCGCCTGGGAGTGCCCCTGCCACGGCTCCCGCTTCGCCACGGACGGACAGGTCGTACAGGGCCCGGCCACCCGCGGCCTCGAGCAGCGCGACATCTGAACCCCCAGGCAACAAGGACGGGTCACCCCGTATGGATCGCCCCGTCACCGCCCCGTAGCGGCAATCCACTGCCACCCCGCCGCGCCGAAACGATTTCCGCTCCGATCGAGACCGCCGTCTCCTCCGGCGTACGGCCACCGATGTCGAGCCCTATCGGGGAGTGCAGGCGACCCAACTCGACCTCGCCCAGCCCGACTTCACGCAGCTTCGCCAACCGGTCCTCGTGCGTGCGCCGCGACCCCATCGCCCCGACATACGCGACCGGCAACCGCAACGCCACCTCCAGCAACGGCACATCGAACTTCGCGTCGTGCGTCAGCACACACAGCACGGTGCGCTCATCCGTGTCGGTCGAGCGGAGGTAGCGGTCCGGCCACTCCACGACCACCTCGTCCGCCTCCGGGAACCGCGCGGACGTGGCGAAGACACCGCGCGCGTCGCACAGCGTGACGTGGAAGCCGAGCAGCTTGCCGACCTTGACCAGCGCGCCCGCGAAGTCCACCGCACCGAACACGATCATCCGCGCGGGCGGCACACTCGACTCCACGAACAACGTGACGTCGCCCTCGCAGCGCGCCTTGCTCTCCGGCACCTCGCACAGCCCGGTACGGCCGAGGTCGAGGTAGGCGCGGGCCTGCGCCGCGAGCCCCGAGTCGTCGCCCTGCGTGAGACGCCCCTCGTGCGAGCCGTCGGGGCGGATCATCAACAGGCCGCCGGTGGACGGAAGTTCGCCCGGACCGTCGAGAATTCGCGCCAGCGCCACCGCCTCGCCGCGCGCCGCGACGGTGAGCGCCGTGACCACCGCCTCCCGCGACGGCGAGTCGAGCCGTACCGGTTCGACGTGCACCTCGACCTCGCCGCCGCAGGTCAGCCCCACCGCGAACGCGTCGTCGTCGCTGTAGCCGAACCGCTCACGCGCGGGCGCCCCGTCCGCCAGGGCCTGCACGCACAGTTCGTACACCGCACCCTCGACGCAGCCGCCGGACACCGAGCCGATGACCTCGCCCGCCGCGTCGACGGCGAGGGCCGCGCCGGGCGGCCGGGGCGCGCTGCCGCTCACCGAGACGACGGTGGCGACAGCGAACTCCCGGCCCTGCGCGGCCCATTCGCTCAGTTCGGCGGCCAGGTCAAGCATTGCGCTCCGTCTCGGCGAGCAGCACCCGATCCGGCCGCAGCGGCAGATCGCGGTGGCGTACCCCGGTCGCGTGCCACACGGCGTTGCCGATCGCGGCGGCCGTGCCGACGATGCCGATCTCACCGACGCCCTTGATGCCGACGGGGTCGTCCGGGTCGTTGTCGTCGACCCAGTGCGCCTCGATGGCCGGCACGTCCGCGTTGGCGGCGACGTGGTAGCCCGCGAAGTCGGCGCCGACGTGCCCGCCGTCCGCCGCGTCCCGCACGGCCTCCTCGTGCAGCGCCATGGAGATGCCCCACGTCATGCCGCCCACCAACTGGCTGCGCGCGGTGAGCGGGTTGATGATGCGGCCCGCGGAGAAGACACCGAGGAGGCGCCGCACGCGGACCTCGCCGCTCGCCACGTCCACGGCGACCTCGGCGAACTGCGCGCCGTAGGAGTAGCGCTCCTTCTGTGCGAGGGCGCCGACCAGTTCGGTGGTGTCGGTGCGGACCGTGAGGCCCTCGGTCGGAACCGCGGCGGTCGGCGACAGCCGGTCGCGCAGTTCGCGACTGGCCGCCATCACGGCCCAGCCCCACGAGCGCGTGCCCATCGAGCCGCCCGACAGCCACGCCTGCCCGAAGTCGCTGTCGGCGATCCGTACCCGCACCAGGCCCTGGTCGACGCCGAGTTCGTCGGCGGCGATCTGGGTCAGCGCGGTGCGGGCTCCCGTACCGACGTCCGCTGCCGTGATCCGGACCGTGAACGTACCGTCGTGCTCGGCGGTGACGGATGCCGTGGACGGGGCAACACCGGACGGGAACGAGCAGGCGGCGACGCCCGTGCCGAGCAGCCAGCGGCCCTCGCGGCGCACGCGCGGTCGCGGGTCGCGGCCCTCCCAGCCGAAGCGGCGCGCGCCGTCCTCGTAGCAGCCGAGGAGGTTGCGGCTGCTGAAGGGCAGCCCCGAGACGGGACCGACATCCGGCTCGTTGCGCACGCGCAGCGCGACCGGGTCCATGCCGAGCTTCTCGGCGAGTTCGTCGAGCGCCGACTCCACGGCGTACGAGCCGGGGGCCTCGCCGGGCGCCCGGACGAACGTCGGGGTCGGCAGGTCCACGGGCACCACGCGGTTCACGGAGAGGTGTGCTTCGGACGCGTACATCACGCGCCCGTATCCGGCGCTCGCCTCGACGAACTCGCGGATGTTCGACGTCAGCGACTGCGCGTCGTGTCCGAACGCGCGAAGGCGTCCGTCGGCGTCGGCGCCGAGCCGCATCCGCTGCGTGGTGGGGCTGCGGTAGCCGGTGAGCGCGAAGACCTGACGGCGCGTCATGGTGAGCCGGACGGGGCGCTGGAGTTCGGTCGCGGCCATCACGGCGGCGATGTGGTGCGCCGCCACGAGCTTGCCGCCGAAGGCGCCGCCGACGTGTTCCGAGCGGACGTGCACGGCGGACGGGTCGAGCGAGAAGGTCTGCGCGAGCTGGTCGGCGACCGCCCTGCTGCCCTGGTTGGCATCGTGCACCTCCAGGCGCCCGTCCTCCCAGCGCACGGTCACCGCGTGCGGCTCCATGGCCGTGTGGTGCGCTTCGGGGGTGGTGTACCGCTCGTCCACGACGGCGGCGGACGCGGCGAGTTCGGCCTCCAGGTCGCCCTTGGCGGCCTCCGAACCCTCGGGGGTGTAGGTGCCGGGCCGGTCGGCCTCGAAGGCTATGTCGTGCGGCTCGACGTCGTACTCGACGACGAGCGCCTCCGCGGCCTCCCGGGCCTGCTCGGGCGTCTCGGCGACGACGAGAGCGACGGGCCATCCGGCGTGCAGCACCTGGTCGTGCTGGAAGACGTGCAGGATGCCGTCGGGCGGCCCCATCAGGGTGAGGTAGTCGGTGTTGATGCGCGGCGCGTTGCCGTGGTGCATGACGGCGAGGACGCCGGGCATGGCACGCACGGCCTCTTCACCGACCGAACGGACCCGGCCGCGCGCCACGGTGGACAGCACGAGCCAGCCGTGCGCGAGGTCGGTGAACGGGAACTCGCCCGCGTACCGGGCGGCTCCCGTGACCTTCTCGCGCCCCTCGACGCGGCTGCGTCCGACACCCACCGACTCCGATTTCGTCGTGCCGGCCGCTGTGGTGGTGGTCGTCATCGGGTGGCCTCCGAGGCGAGTTCGGTGAGCAGCGCAACGATCAGATTGCGCATCAGGGGCACCTTGTACGTGCTGTCGGGCAGCGGCTTCGCCGCGGCGAGTTCCGCGTCGGCGGCGGCCGCGAACGTCGCGCCCTCGGCGGGCTGTCCGATCAGCGCCGCCTCGGCGGCACGGGCCCGCCAGGGCCGCGAGGCGACCGCGCCGAGCGCGATCCGCGCGTCCCGTACGACACCGTCCTGTACGTCGACGGCCGCGGCGACCGAGCCGATGGCGAAGGCGTACGAGGCGCGCTCGCGGACCTTGCGGTACGTCGAGTTGGCGGCGACGGGCGCGGGCGGCAGGGCGACCGCGGTGATGAGCGCGCCGGCCGGGAGTCCGGTCTCCAGGTGCGGAGTGTCACCGACGGGCCGATAGAAGTCGGCGAGCGCCAACTCCCCCTTCCCCTCGGCGGTTTCGTACTCGACGACGGCGTCGAACGCGGCGAGCGCGACACCCATGTCGGACGGGTGCACGGCGACGCAGTGCTCGCTCGCGCCGAGGATGGCGTGATTGCGGTGCTCACCCTCGATGGCCGGGCAACCGCTGCCGGGCTCCCGCTTGTTGCACGGCTTGCTGACGTCGGTGAAGTAGCCGCAACGGGTGCGCTGCAGCAGATTCCCGCCGACGGTGGCCATGTTGCGCAGCTGCCCGGAGGCACCGGCGAGCACGGCCTGCGCCAACGCCGGGTAGCGGAGCCGCACTTCGGGGTGGGCGGCGAGGTCACTGTTGGTGACGGTGGCACCGATCCGAAGCCCACCGCCAGCGGTCAACTCAACGCGATCCAGCGGAAGTTCCCGTACGTCGACGAGGCGCGCGGGGCGCTCCACGCCGATCTTCATCAGGTCGACGAGGTTGGTGCCGCCGCCGAGGAAGCGTGCCTCGGGGTCGGCGCCGAGCACCGCGACCGCGCCCGACACATCGGACGCCCGCTCATATCCGAACTCCCTCACGCCACGGTCTCCTTCGCGTCGTCGGCGGCGTGCGCGGCCGCGTGGGCGACCGCTTGCACGATCGACACGTAGGCGCCGCAGCGGCACAGGTTTCCGCTCATCCGTTCCCTGATCTCTTCGGGGGTCAGCGGCTTCGGGACGACCCCGGGCCGCACGTCGCCGGTGGCCGCGGACGGCCAGCCCGCGGCGTGCTCTTCGATGACGGCGATGGCCGAACAGATCTGACCGGGTGTGCAGTAGCCGCACTGGTAGCCGTCGAGCTCGACGAACGCCTCCTGCACCGGGTGCAGTTCACCGTCCGGGCCCGCGACGCCCTCGATGGTGGTGATCTCGCGGTCCTCCGAGGCGACCGCGAGCTGCAGACAGGCCACGGTCCTGCGCCCGTCGACGAGCACCGTGCAGGCGCCGCACTGCCCCTGGTCGCAGCCCTTCTTCGTGCCGGTCAGATCGAGCCGCTCGCGCAGGGCGTCGAGCAGTGTGGTGCGGTGATCGACGGGAAGCGTGTGCTTCTCCCCGTTGATGTTCAAGGTGACGACGCTGGACGTAGCGGACACGGTCGTGCCGCCGATGTCAGCTGGGGGCATGTGTGCAGCCTTCTTTCGCGTGTCTGATGCGTGGAGAATCGGCGCTGTACGCAAGGTGGGACGCGGACCGGGCATGGGTGCGGTGGGAGCCCGCACCCACTATGGTGTGGACTCTAACCGGACAACTGTCCGCTCTACGGGACACGAACGTAGTGGACAACTGTCCGCCCAGCAAGCACTATTCCCCGCCACGGCCGAAGAGAGGAGAATTCGCGTGGGGCACGCCAAGAAGCCTGCCGCGCTGCGCTCGGACGCGCAGCGCAATCGCGACCGCATCCTCGAGGTGGCCCTGGCCGAGCTGACGCGCTCCGCGGACACGCCGCTCAGCGCGATCGCGAAGAAGGCGGGCGTCGGGCAGGGCACGTTCTACCGCAACTTCCCGAGCCGCGAGGCGCTGGTCCTCGAGGTGTACCGCTACGAGGTGGAGCAGGTCGCCGACGCGGCCTGCGAGTTGCTGTGCTGCCGGCCGCCGGAGCGGGCCCTGCGCGAGTGGATGGACCGGCTCGCCCAGTACGCGATGGCCAAGGCGGGCCTCGCGGACGCGCTCCGCGAGGCGACGAGCGCGCGCGGCACGATGAAGCAACTGGCCCACGGCCCCCTGACCCAGGCGGTGACCCACCTCCTGGAAGCAAACGAGCAGGCAGGCACCATCCGCCCCGGCATCACCCCGGACGATTTCATGCTGGCCATCGCAGGCCTCTGGCTGATCGACCCACACGGGGCGTGGCAGGAACGGGCGGGCCGCCTACTGGACCTGGTGATGGACGGCCTTCGGGCAGGAGCACCATCACACCCATGCCCCCATTCAAGCCCCCGCGGCGATTGAGCCATTCAAGCCCCGCCGCCGCCTGAGCCTTTCAACCCTGCCGCCGTCTGAGCCTTTCAGCCCCGCCGGCGCTTGAGCCCATTCAAGCCCCGCCGGCGATTGAGGCGCGGGGTCCGGGGCGGAGCCCCGCGACCGGAGGACGGTCCACCGCACACGGCCCGGTGACTCAGGACCGCTTCCGCGGCTTGTTCTTCGCCGGCTTATTCGCACTCCGCTTCGACTGCGGCCTACCGTCCTGCCGGATGCGCCCCGGCTTCACGTAGGGCTTCTTCCCCGGCTGCTGCTTCTTCTTCTCGGACCTCTCCGGCTCCGCCTGCGCACGCCCCCGCGTACTGTTCACGGTCCGCCCCCGCACGATGCCGATGAAGTCCTCGACCCGCCCCGTGGTCCGCTCCTCGGGCCAGGCCAGCACCACGCTCGACTCCGGCGCATCCGTGACCGTGCGATACGTGAGGTCACGGCGGTGGTGCAGACGGGCAAGCGACATCGGGACGACGAGCACGCCCACACCCGCCGCGACCAGCTCGACGGCGTCGGCCGTCGTGGCGGGTCGCTCGAAGGCCGGCTGCCCGGGCGGCCGCTCCCAGCCGAGCACGTCGTCCAGCGGATGCTGCACGATCTCGTCGGCGAGGTCGGCGAGGGTGACCTCGTCCGCGGCGGTCACGAGATGGTCCTTGGGGACCACGACCACGGTCTGCTCGGTGTAGAGCGGGATCGCGCTGAAGTACTCGCGGTCGACGGGCGGCCGCAACAGACCCGCGTCGGCATCCCCGCGGCGCAGCACGTCGGCCACCTCGGCCGCGGCCACCTGCACGAGGTCGAGCGAGACGTCGGGCAGGCGCTCACGCCAGATCCGCACCCACTTGGCGGGGGTGGCCCCGGGAACGTAGGCCAGGCGGAAGCCGGGCTCTGCGGGCGGTTCGGGGGCTTCTTGCGTGCCGGTCACGGGGCAAGGCTACCCGTCGTGGTCGGCGGGCCCCGTCGCGCTCGATACCCTTGACCTCATGAGTTCGCATCAGAACGCCCAGACCATGAAGCCCGCGACCGCGGCCAAGAAGCTGGGTGTGTACCTCGAGGCCACGCCCGCCGAGTTCCAGGAGGGCGTCGTCTCGCGCGCCGAGCTGTCCGCGCTGCAGGCCGAGCCGCCGCAGTGGCTCGCCGATCTGCGTGAGAGTGGCCCGCACCCGCGTCCCGTGGTGGCGCAGAAGCTGGGTGTCTCCATCGCGGGTCTGGCCCGTGGCGGTGTCACGGAGGCGCTGACCACGGAGCAGATCGAGGCGATCAAGGCCGAGAACCCGGAGTGGTTGCAGGTGGAGCGGGCCACGCAGGCGGATGTCCGCAAGGAGAATGTGCGGGTCAAGAAGCTTCACGCCGAGCAGGCGGAGCAGCGGGCGCGGCGCGAGTCCTGATCCCGGCGGGGGCGTTGCGGTCACCGTTCGGCCCGCGCCCCACCGCACGGGGCTGCGCCCCGGACCCCGCGCCTCAAACGCCGGCGGGGCTGGAAAGATCGGGGCTCTGCCCCGTACCCCGCTGCTCAATCGCCGCAGGGGCTTAAATTCCCCACTCAGCTCACGGCGCCCCGTCGCGTACGAGGACCACGGCGTAACGGCAGTCGTGCGTCGCGGAGTTGGCGAAGACGCAGGGCGCGGGTGGGCCCAGTTCGACCGTGTCGCCCGGGTCGAGTTCGTGCACCACGTCGCCCTCGCGGAACGTGAGGTGTCCTTCGAGGACCCAGATGATCTGGCGGTGGAACGCGAACGCCGCGGCCGGATACGGGACCTCGGCCCCGGCCGGCAGCCGGACCTCCGCCACCTCCGCGGGGAAGGCGGGCCCGGACACCTGCCGTCGTACGTACCCGGTCTCCGGGTCGTGCCACCGCGGCGCCTCCTGCGCACGCCGGACCCGCTCCCCGGAGGGCACCGGCTCCGGGTCGAGCAGCATCGCCACGCTCAGCCGGAACGCCGCCGACAGCTTCCCGAGGATCACGGCGCTCGGACTGCTCTCGCCGCGCTCGATCCGGTGGATCATCGCCCGCGACACCCCGGACTCCCCGGCCAGCTCCGCCAGGGTCCAATGACGCCGGTCCCGCTCCACGCGAATCCGGGCGCCGATGCGCTCCACCAGGGGGTCTACGATATTGGACATGGTTCTACGATACGAGACGCCGGCCCCGGCGGTGAAGGTCCGCCCGGCCCACGAGGACGACCTGTACACCGTCCTCGCCATCCGCAACCACGCCATCGAGCACGGCACGGCGCTGTGGACGGACACCCCGCAGTCCCGCGAGGAGGGCGCGGCCTGGCTGGGCGCGCACCTTGAGCGCGGTTCGGCGTACGTGGCGGAGCTCGGCGGCGCGGTCGTCGGGTTCGGTGTCTACGGGCCCTGGAAGGCGTACTCCGGGTTCCGGCACACCGTGGAGAACTCGGTGTACGTCACCGGGGGCCACCAGGGAGCCGGTATCGGCTCCGCCCTCCTGACGACGCTCGTCGACTCGGCCACCGCCGCGGGCCTGCACGTCATGATCGCCGGGATCGAGTCGGGCAACGCGGCCTCGATCCGTCTGCACGAACGGCACGGCTTCGAGCACGCGGGAACGGTGCGCGAGGTGGGCACCAAGTTCGGCCGCTGGCTCGACCTGACCCTCATGCGGCGACAGCTGAGCAGCTGAGCCGACCGGCCACGGCTGCTGCCCAAAGCGGACACGACGCCGGCTCTGCCGTCACGTCGACCGCCCGCTCACCCTGTAGCCACACGTCACCCGACTCGCCCCTCGTGTTTGGGGTGGGTCGGCCCGGCGACCCGGCACGATGGCCACAAGGGCTCTTCGTGCGCGGCCGGACCGGGCGACAGACTGGCGGCGCCCGAGCACACTGCCGCTACTGATGGAGCTGCCATGGCGAAGGATCTGTCCAAGCACCAGGCCGCCGCGCTCGACGCACACTGGCGGGCCGCCAACTATCTCGCGGCGGCCCAGATCTACCTCCTCGACAACCCTCTGCTCACCGAGCCGCTCACCCCCGAGCACATCAAACCGCGCCTTCTCGGCCACTGGGGCACCTCCCCGGGCCTCAACCTCGTGCACACCCACCTCAACCGTGTCATCAAGGAGCGCGACCTCGACGCCCTGTGCGTCTGGGGTCCGGGACACGGCGGGCCCGCCGTGCTCGCCAATTCCTGGCTGGAAGGGTCGTACTCGCAGACGTATCCGGACGTCTCGCGGGACGCCGCAGGGATG
The DNA here is from genome assembly GCF_053592315.1 of Streptomyces sp. NPDC002754. Classification (NCBI taxonomy): domain Bacteria; kingdom Bacillati; phylum Actinomycetota; class Actinomycetes; order Kitasatosporales; family Streptomycetaceae; genus Streptomyces; species Streptomyces sp. NPDC002754. The sequence continues at coordinate 164,556 of NZ_JBSFVM010000009.1, read as the reverse complement.
GGGCGGCTGTTCAAGCAGTTCTCCTTCCCCGGCGGGGTGCCGAGCCATGTCGCGCCCGAGACGCCCGGCTCGATCCACGAGGGCGGCGAGCTCGGCTACTCCCTCGCGCACGCCTACGGCGCCGCCCTCGACAACCCGGACCTGCTCGTCGCCTGTGTGATCGGCGACGGCGAGGCGGAGACCGGGCCGCTCGCGACGTCCTGGCACGCGAACAAGTTCCTCGACCCGGCGCACGACGGGGCCGTACTGCCGATCCTGCACCTCAACGGCTACAAGATCGCCAACCCGACCGTGCTCGCCCGCATCCCCGACGCCGAGCTCGACGAGCTGCTGCGCGGGTACGGGCACGAGCCTCTGCACGTGACCGGCGACGATCCGCTGCGCGTGCACCGCGACCTGGCCCGCACCATGGACCAGGCCCTTGACCGCATCGCCCGCATCCAGCGCGAGGCCCGCGAGGGGAAGACGAAGGAGCGCCCGCGCTGGCCGATGATCGTGCTGCGCACGCCGAAGGGCTGGACGGGCCCGAAGGACGTGGACGGCGAACCCGTCGAGGGCACGTGGCGCTCCCACCAGGTGCCGCTGCCCGGCGTCCGCGAGAACCCGGACCACCTGCGGCAGTTGGAGGAGTGGCTGCGCTCCTACCGCCCCGAGGAACTCTTCGACGCCGAGGGCCGCCCCACCCGGCAGGTCCTCGACTGCGTGCCCGAGGGCACCCGGCGCCTGGGTGCCACGCCGCACGCCAACGGCGGGCTGCTCACCCGCAAGCTGCCGCTCGCCCCGCTGGAGCGCTTCGCGGTGCCCGTCGACAAGCCGGGCACCGCGCTCCACGAGCCCACCCGTGTGCTCGGCGACCTGCTGGCCCAGGTCATGCGGGACACCGCGGACCGCCGCGACTTCCGCATCGTCGGCCCCGACGAGACCGCGTCCAACCGCCTCGAAGCCGTCTACGACGCCACCGGTAAGGCCTGGCAGGCGGGAACGCTCGACACGGACGAGCACCTGGCGCGCGACGGCCGGGTCATGGAGGTGCTGTCGGAACACCTGTGCCAGGGCTGGCTGGAGGGCTACAACCTCACCGGCAGGCACGGCCTGTTCTCCTGCTACGAGGCGTTCGTGCACATCGTCGACTCGATGGTCAACCAGCACATCAAGTGGCTGAAGACATCAAGGGAGTTGTCCTGGAGGGCGCCGCTGCCCTCACTCAACTACCTGTTGACCTCACACGTGTGGCGCCAGGACCACAACGGTTTCTCGCACCAGGACCCCGGCTTCGTCGACCACGTCCTCAACAAGAGCCCCGACGTCGTACGGGTGTATCTGCCGCCGGACGCGAACACGCTGCTTTCGGTCGCCGAGCACGTGCTGCACAGCCGGGACTACGTCAATGTCGTGGTGGCCGGGAAGCAGCCGACCTTCGACTGGCTGTCGCTCGACGATGCCCGCGCCCACTGCGCGCGCGGCGCCGGGGTGTGGGAGTGGGCGGGCACCGAGGACGGCAGCCGCGAGCCCGATGTCGTCCTGGCGTGCGCGGGAGACGTGCCGACGCAGGAAGTCCTCGCGGCGGCGGGCCTGTTGCGCACGCATCTGCCGGAGCTCGCGGTGCGTGTCGTCAACGTCGTCGACATGACGCGGCTGCTGCCCAAGGGTGAACACCCGCACGGCATGCCGGACTCCGAGTACGACGCGCTGTTCACGGCCGACAAGCCGGTGATCTTCGCGTACCACGGCTACCCGTGGCTGATCCACCGCCTCGCGTACCGCCGCACCGGCCATGCCCACCTGCACGTACGCGGCTACAAGGAGTCGGGCACCACGACCACGCCGTTCGACATGGTCGTGCGCAACGACCTGGACCGCTACCGCCTGGTCATGGACGTCATCGACCGGGTGCCGGGGCTCGCCGTGCGGGCCGCGGCGGTGCGCCAGACGATGGCCGACACCCGCACGCGGCACCACGCGTGGATCCGCGAGCACGGCACGGACCTCCCCGAGGTCGCGAACTGGTCGTGGACGGGATGAGGGCCAGCAGAATCCCTGGGGCCCTCAACTCTGGTCGTTCGTAAACCAGTTGGCGAGTTCGGGCGACACGCGCGGCACCGTCACCGGCTGCCCGTCCGCCCGCAGGGACTCGGTGGCGGCGACGCCCGCCGCCACCGCCTCGCGGGCCGCCACGGGGCTGGTGTCGGTGGCGCCGCCCTCGCGCACGAAGCGCAGGAACTCGGCGACGAGCAGCGGGTCGGAGCCGCCGTGCCCGCCCTCGCCGGGTGCGGGCATCGGGACGACGAGGTCGGCTTCGGCGCGGTAGCCGCTGCGCCGCTTCCAGACGCGGACCTCCGCGGTCTCGCCGTGGTCGCCGAAGTTCTCCAGGCGGCCCTCGGTGCCGATGACGGTGTAGTTGCGCCAGTAGTCGGGTGTGTAGTGGCACTGCTGGTAGCTGGCGTGGATGCCGCCTTCGAGGCGCATCACCATCATGGAGAGGTCCTCGACGTCGACGACCGGGTTGAGGCCGGTGAGGGACTTCGGGGGCCAGTTGTTCTCGGGGTCGTACCAGTCGGGCATGGTGGCGCCGGGCGCCTGCCCCGAGCGGTCGGCGATGTCCCCGTACACGGTGAGGCCGCCGAGCGCGGTGACCCGCTCCGTGTAGGCGCCGGCCAGCCAGTGGATGACGTCGAGGTCGTGGGCGCCCTTCTGGAGGAGGAGTCCTGTGGTGTTGCGGCGGTCGGCGTGCCAGTCCTTGAAGTAGAAGTCGCCGCCGTGGCCCACGAAGTGGCGGCACCACACGGCCTTGACCTCGCCGATCTCGCCGCGCTCGATGAGTTCGCGCATGACGCGGACCACGGGCATGTGCCGCATGTTGTGACCCACGTAGAGCCGGGAGCCGGAGGTGCGGGCGGCCTCAAGGACGCGGTCGCAGCCCTCGGTGGTGATGGCGAGGGGCTTCTCGACGAAGACGGCGACACCGGCTTCGAGGAGGTCGACCGCGAGTTCCTCGTGGGTGTGGTCCGGGGTGATGACGAAGACGGCGTCGAGGTCCTCGGCATCGAGCATGGCCCGGTGGCCCTCGTAGGTGTGCACGTCGGCGCCGAACCACTCGCGGGCCCGGTCGAACATGCCGGGCGCGGTGTCGGCGACGGCCACCACGGCGGAGCCCTCGCCGGGGTGGTGGGCTTCGCGGGCGACGGTGGCGCGCAGTCCGAGACCGATGACACCGAGGCGGAGTTCGCGGGTGTGTACGGGGGTGCCGTGCGTCTCTTGCGTACGGATGTCCGTGGTCATGTCTGGTCAGCCCTTCATGCCGGAGAAAGCGATGCCTTGGATGAACTGGCGCTGCATCGCGACGAACACCACGATCACCGGAAGCGTGGCGAGCAGGGACCCCGCCATCAGCACCGGGTACTCGGTGAGGTGGGCGCCCTGGAGCGAGGCGAGGCCCGCCGACAGCGGCATCTTGGCCGGGTCGGTGTTGACGATGAGCGGCCACATCAGGTCGTTCCAGGACCAGAGGAACGTGAGGATGCCGAGCGCGAGAAGCCCGGGGCGGGCGAGCGGCAGCGCGATGCGCCAGAAGACGGTGAAGGGGTTGGCACCGTCGAGCCGGGCCGCTTCCTCCACCTCCTCGGGCAGTCCCATGAAGAACTGGCGGAGCAGGAAGGTGCCGAACGCGGAGAACATGCCGGGGACGACGAGCGCCTGCATGGAGTCGAGCCAGCCGAGGCTCTGCATGATCTGGTACTGCGGCAGCAGGAAGAGCTGGCCGGGCACCATCAGGACGGCGAGGAAGCCCAGGAAGATCGGGCCGCGTCCGGGGAAGCGGATGCGGGCGAAGGCGTACGCGGCCATCGAGCACAGCAGGATCTGTGCGGCGGTCCGCAGCAGCGCCATGATCGTCGTGTTCACGAACTGCGTCCCGAACGGGACGCCGTCGAAGACCTTGACGTAGTTCGAGAAGTCCCAGTGCGCGGGCAGGATCGTCGGCGGTACGCGCACGGACTCGCCGAAGCTCTTGAACGAGGTCAGCAGCTCCCACAGCAGCGGGAACACGGTGATCACGGCGCCGAGCACGAGCAGGACGTGGGCGGGCCAGATCCGTCCCTGTCGGGTGTCCGTCTTACGCATAGTGGACCCACTTCTTCTGCAGCCGGAACTGGACGGCGGTCAGCGCCATGATGAGGACGAACAGGACGCACACGATGGCCGCGCCGTAGCCGCGCTGGTTGTCGAAGAACGCCTTCTGGAAGAAGAGCATCACCACTGTCTGACCCTCGCCGTAGGCCGGGTTCTGCAGCGCGTTCTGTGTGTTGGCGCCGAGCATCAGGTAGACGAGGTCGAAGACCTGGAGCGACTGGATCACCGAGAGCACGGTGGTGAAGAACAGTGTGGGGCTCATCAGCGGGAGGGTGACCGAGACGAACTGCCGTACGCGGCCCGCGCCGTCGAGGGCGGCGGCCTCGTAGTAGTCGCCGGGGATGGACTGCAACCCGGCGAGCAGCAGGATCATGTTGTAGCCGACGGTCATCCACACGCCGACGACGGCGACCGCGAAGCGGATGGTGCCCGGGTCGGACACCCAGTGGGTGCCGTCGATGCCGATCGTGGACAGCGCGTGGTTGAGGATGCCGGCGTCGCCGTTGTAGAGCCAGCGCCAGACGACGGCGACCGCGGCGGGCATCGTGACGACCGGGAGGAAGTAGAGGGTCCGGTAGATGCCGGTGCCGCGCAGCCCCTTCAGGTTGAGCAGCACGGCGATCACCATGGAGAGCGGGATGCCGAGGAGGACGAGTCCGGTGTAGATGGCGGTGTTGCCGAGGGACTGCCAGAACTCCGGGTCGCCGACGAGGGTGCGGTAGTTGGCGGCGCCGATCCAGGTCGTCCCGCCGAAGGGGCCCCATTCGGTGAGGCTGTAGTACACCGTCTGCACCACGGGCCACAGGTAGAAGACGGCGAGGCCGAGCCCGGCGGGGGCGATGAGGGCGTAGCCCCACCACTTGTCGCGGTGCTGGAACCGGCGCTCGCGGCGCTTCAACTCCTTGTTGTTCAACGGTTGTTGGTGGCTGCGTTGCGCGGGAACCGCCGCTTTCGGCTGCGTGTCGACGCTCATCAGGCCCTGCCCTTCCTCTCCTGCGCGAGCAGCTGGTTCATGGCGTCCGCGAGGGAGTCGGTGGCGGATTCGAGGCTCTCGACACCGCTCCACGCCTTGGCGAGCCACATCTGTTCCTTGTGCTGCCAGGCCGCGCTGTTGGCGGAGCTGGGATACAGCACCGCGTCGTCGAGCGCGTCCAGGTGCACCTGGAGGTTGAAGTGCGGCATTCCGGCGGCCCATGGCTGCGCGGTGCCGTTGCGGGCGGGGATCGCGGTGCCGTACTTGCCCTGGAGGAGGGAGATGCGTTCGGTGCCGAGGAAGCGGACGAAGTCGCGGGCGAGTTCGGGGTTGGGCGTGCGGGCGTAGACGACGTTGGCGAGGCCGTGCAGCACGCCTGCGCGGTGCTTCCCCTTGGGTATCGGCGCGACGTCGATCTTGGCCCGCAGCTCGCGGTCGGTGTGGAAGGTCGCGGCGTTGTAGGACGCCTCGTAGGTCATGGCCAGCGTGCCCGACTGGAACATCTGGGTGGGGTCGGTGTCGGCCATCTGCTGGAGGGTGGGCGAGCTGCGGTACCGGTGGATCAGGTCGATCCACAGCCGCAGCCCGTCGCGGGTCTTCTCGTCGGCGTATCCGGATTGCTGCTTGTCGGCGGAGATGACCCATCCGCCGGCCTGCGGGATGGAGTCGTAGTAGTTCTCCTGGGCGCGGACGGGCGCCCCCACCCCGTAGATCCCGCGCTTGCGGTCGGTGAGCCGCTGCGAGTTCTCGATGAGGTCCTGCCAGGTCCAGTGGGCGTCCGGATACGGCACCTTGGCCCGGTCGAAGAGCTCCTTGTTGTACCAGAGGGCGACGGTGTCGAAGTCCTTCGGAGCGCCGTACTGGGTGCCCTTCCAGCGGTACAGGGAGACCAGTTCGGACGGGAAGTCGTCGGTGCGGAGCACGGCGTCGTCGCCGCCGGTGTCCAGGGGGAGCAGCTGCCCTGCGTCGGCGTACATGCCGAAGTTGGGCCCGTTCATCCAGAACACGTCGGGTGCGGCGCCGCCGGTGCAGGCGGTGCGCAGCTTCGTCCAGTACGTCCCGTTCGGGGTCAGCTGGACGTCGACGCTCACGCCCGGCCGGGACCGCTCGAAGGCGCGGGCCGCGCGCTGCATGGCGGGCAGTTGGTAGACGTCCCAGACGCCGTACGTGAGGTGGCCGCGCCGCGAATCGCCGCCCTTGGCCATAGAGGCATTCGACGAGGAGGGACCGCAGCCGGACGTGAGCGGCGCTGCCGCGAGTGTCGTGGCGGCCGCGGCGAGGAGAGAGCGCCTGCGCACAGGGAGCCTTCCTGGTGAAGAGTCGACCGGAATGCAAGGACGCTATTTGCTCGAAGTTGATGGGTCAAGGCTTGTTTCGATCACCTTTACGCAAATGTGGGATCGGGCCAGGGGAATCCGGGCACGCGAAAGCCCCGCCCGGGTGGGGCGGGGCCCGTCTTCCGGTCCGGTTAGGTCACCAGCGCATGCGTACGTCCTCGGCCCAGCCCAGCAGTTCCCGCACGGCGATCTCGGTGCCGTCGTCGGTGCGCACGTGGCCGTCGTAATGGCCGAAGCGTTGGTCGGTGTGGTTGGCGAGCAGCCCGAGGTCCGTGTGGGAGGACCGGTTGTGGAACGGCGTGAACGTCAGGTCGACCTGCTCCGACGCGGTCGTGCGGATGCTCCAGGGAGCGAGCGGGTCGGTGGTCGACCAGCGCCAGTCCAGCTCCTCCCCGATCTTCGTGAGCCGGCCGTCCACGCACAGCCCGTTCTCGGTGGAGCCGGTGCCCGCGGTCCACCGGCCGCCGAATTGCAGGCCCAGCGTGTGTCCGTCCGAGCGTCCGGAGGCGGCGCCCCAGTTCCAGTCGACGGTGCGCGGCCAGCGCCCGCGCCCGTGGTCGAGCACGGCCCAGCTCTCGCCCTCGCCGAACTCCAGCCGCTCACCGCCGATCCGGACCCGTCCCGTCGCGGGCAGCGCGGTCTGCTTCGAGGTGTACTGGAACCGCCGCGCGCCCCACGGCACGACGACACTCAGCGACTCATGGTCCTTCGGCCGCGCGACCAGCAGGTCGATGTCGACCGGGAGCCGGTCGGGCGTGAGGCACCGGCCGCGCAGCCGGACGCCGCCCTCCTCGTCGCGGATCTCGATCCGCACCTTGCCGCCGGTCGGCCGGGCGGGCCCGACCACCACGTCCGGTACGCCCGGGGCCCCCGCCACCCGGTCCGGCAGCCGCACCCCGCGCCCGAGCGGAACGACGGCGGCGCGCTCGAACTCCCGCCCCTGCGCCCCGAATTCGAGCAGATAGACGGAGTTGAGGGCGATGAAGTCCAGGTCGCTCACGGTCAGCGCGACGAGATGCGTCGGCGTGGTCACGCACCAGTGCTCCCAGCGCTTGGTCCGCCCCCACCCGCGCAGATTGGCGCGGTGCACGGGCGTCCTCGACCAGCCGACCGCCGCCTGGTCGAGGCTGCCGTCGGGGTGGCACAGGTCCACCGGATCCACGATTTCCCGCTCGTGCGTCACCATCCGTGGAGCCTACATCCAGGTGGTGTGTCACCCGGCGCGGGCGACGTGCGTCCCGGCGCCCGGCCCGACAGTGCCCGGCAGGAGTGCGGGTCCCCCGCCCCGGGAGGGCGTTGTCATGACGATCACGGATGCCGCCCGGCCCCTGGCGGGCCGGATCGTGCAGCAGCTGGTGCACGTCACCATCCTGGACATGGCGACGCGGCTCGCCGCGCAGGCGTTCCTGGCCGCCCTGCCGATGCTCATCGCCCTCGCCTCGTTCTGTCCGCAGGTGGTACGGGATGAACTCCTGCGCTCGCTGCGTACGTTGACCGGGACGTCCGGGGCGGTGGCGCGGCAGGCCGAGGAGGTGACCGGGGGCGGTGATGCCGCGCTGCACAGTTGGGGCGCGGCCGGTGTGCTGGTGGCGCTGCTCTCCGCCACCGCGTTCACCCGGGCCCTGCAACGGCTGTGCGAGCGCGCCTGGGACGTGTCCCACTCCGGGGTCAGGTTGGTGGCGTGGCGGTGGGCGGTGTGGCTGCTCGTGTGGGTGGTGATGCTGATCGTGCAGGGCACGCTGCACCGGGCGTTCGGCGCGGGCGTGCTCCTCGGCTACCCCTTGCAGTTCGCGGCGGCCGCGCTGATGTGGTGGTGGACCCAGCATCTGCTGCTCGCCGGGCGGGTGCCGTGGCTGCCGCTGCTGCCGGGGGCGCTGCTGACCGCGGCGGGAGTCGTCGCGTTCTGTGGGGCGTCGGGGCTGTGGCTGCCGCATGCGCTGCGGATGAGTGTGGAGCGCTACGGGGCTCTCGGTTCGGTGTTCACGGTGCTGTCCTGGCTGATCCTGTTCTTCACCATGGTGGTGTTCGGCGTGGCCGTCGGACGCGTCTTGGCCGAGGAGGAGTTCCTGCGGCGCCGGCTCGGCGGCACGACGGTCACCGGGTCACGCTGACTCCACGGTCACCCTGCCGTCCCGCGCGGCGGCGGCGAGCGCCTTGTGGTCGCGCTCGTTCTGGTCGGCGTAGGCCTCCGCGAAGCGGGCGAGTGCCTGGTCGAAGCGGTCGGAGCGGCCCAGGTAGGCGGCGATGGCGACGCGGTCGCCCGAGCGGGCGTGGGCGCGGGCCAGCGTCGCGCCGCAGGCCCGGCCGAACAGGCCCATGACGCGCGGGGACATCAGATCCGCCTGCGGAATCACCTTCCAGTCCCTCAACTGCCGTACATAGAAGTCACGTTGGCGGCCGTCGAGGCCCTCCACCCGCTCCCAGCCGAGGAACATGTCGCCGGCCGCCTGCATGAGGCGCTGCCCGACGACGACGCGCTCGCCCTGGTTGGCGTGGGCGCCGGGCCCCGCGAACTCCGCGAGCACGGAGGGCCCCGCCTCCTTCGCCTGCAACAGCAGCGGATCGTTGACGTCTCTGCCGTCGCCGCCGAGCAGCAGAACGATCCAGCAGCGGGTGCCCACACTGCCCACGCCGACCACCTTGCGCGCCATGTCGACGACCCGGTACTGGCCGAGCAGCGCCCTGCGTTCGGCGCTGAGTGTGCGCGCGTACCGCTCGATCAGGTCGATCAACTGCGCCTCCAGCTGCTTGCGTTCGACACCGGGCAGCAGTTGGTCGAGCGGAGTGATCAGGGGCGGGTCGGCCGCGATGCGCGGTTCGCCTTCGACGACGTGGGCGAGCTTCTCCAGGGCCTGGAGGTGGTCACGGCCGCGGGCCTTTCCCAGGGCGTGCGACATGCGCCGCCGGGTGCGGCCGTCCAGCTTCCCGGACACGGCGGCGTACAGCTCCTCCGCTTCGATCCGCGAGTACCACACGTCGAGCGTGCGCATCCCGGCGAACCGCTCCATCGACTGCCGGTACGAGGCGGCCGTGGCCCGCACCGCGCGCTCGCGCTCCGGACGGCCGAAGCCGTTGCCGCGGCCCGCGATGACGAGGCTGGCGGCGAGCCGCTTGACGTCCCACTCCCACGGCCCGCGCAGCGTCTCGTCGAAGTCGTTGATGTCGAACATCAGGCGCCGCTCCGGGGAGGCGAGCAGCCGGAAGTTCAACAGGTGGGCGTCGCCGCAGAGTTGGGCCCGCAGGCCGGTGACGGGTGTGTGCGCCAGATCGGACGCCATGATCGCGGCGGCGCCCCGGAAGAAGCGGAACGGCGACTCCAGCATGCGGCCGTAGCGGATCGGTACGAGCTCCGGCAGCCTGGCCGCCGACTGCTTCTCCAGGATGTCGACGGGGTCGGGGCGGTCGGCGGCGGGGGCGTAGTCGGCGTGCCCGGAGCGCGGGGCGCGGGACCTCGCGGACCTGCCCGTGCTCACCCGTTCGCGCGCGCTGCGGCGACGGCTCGTCATCTCGGTCATGGCGGGCTCCTTCCTGGCTGTGCACACCGTGCGCCGGGCCGGGCGCCGCGACGTCACCCCGCCGGTGTGAGGTCGCCTCCCGGGGGTGAGTCCGCGCGGGCCTCCCGGTCGCAGACTGCCGGTCATGGAACCGACGACACAGGTACAGGGACCGGGGCAACGATGGCTGGCGCGTGGGTCGCTGGCCGCCGCGGCGGGCGCCGTGCTGGTCCTGGCCGCCTTCGCGGGGTTGCGGACCTTCGCGCTGCTCGGCGCGGGGATCCTGGGGACGGCGGTCACGGCCGCCGCCGTGTGGTGGGTGCTCAGCAGGCGGGGGCCCGCGCGGTATCTGGCGTTGCTTCTGGCCGTCGCGGCGCCGGTCTGGGTGCTCGTCGCGTACGCCCGCGCGCACCTGGTGTGGGTGGTGCTGGTGTCGGGCGGGCTCTGGCTGCTCGCCGCGGGTGCGGGGCGGGCGGCGCTGGGGCCGCGCTCGACCCCGGCCCCGGCGCCCGAGGAGACGGCAGCGCCCGCGTTCCACCGGCCGGTGCTGATCATGAACCCGCGCTCGGGCGGCGGCAAGGTCGACCGTTTCGACCTGCGCGCGAAGGCCGAGCAACTGGGCGCGGACGTCGTGCTGTTGGAGGGGCCCGAGACGATCGACGTGGCGGCGCTTGCCCGGGAGCGCGCCGCCGCCGGGGCGGATCTGCTCGGCGTCGCGGGCGGCGACGGCACACAGGCGCTCGTCGCGGACGTGGCCGCCGAACTCGGCCTGCCGTTCCTGGTGATCCCCGCGGGGACCCGCAACCACTTCGCCCTCGACCTGGGCCTGGACCGCGAGGACCCGTCGAAGGCGCTGGACGCGCTGGCCGACGGCGTGCAGCTGCGGGTCGACCTCGGCCGGGCGGGCGGCCACCCGTTCGTCAACAACGTCTCGTTCGGGGCGTACGCCGAGGTGGTGCAGAGCCCGGCCTACCGCGACGACAAGACCCGTACCACCCTCGATCTGCTGCCAGACCTACTGACCCGGCACAAGGGCGCGGAGCTCACCGCGCGGGTCGGCGAGCACGAAGTCGCGGAGCCACAGGCCCTGTTGGTGAGCAACAACCCCTATGGCGCCCATGACATCGCGGGCCTCGGCCGGCGCACCCGGCTCGACGGCGGGATCCTCGGCTGCGTCGCCGTGCGGGTCACGAGCGCCGCCCAGGCCGCCGGGCTGCTGCGCGGCAGCCGGTCCACCGGTGTGACGACACGGACCGCCGACTCGGTGGTCGTCGACGCCGACCAGGACTCGATCCCCGTCGGCCTCGACGGCGAGGCGGTGCGGATGGACGTCCCCGTACGCATCGACGTGCGCCCCGGCGCGCTGCGGGTGATCGTGCCGAGGCAGCGCCCGGGAACGTACCGCGAACGCCCGCCGCTGGACTGGCGCGGCATCACGGGCCTGGCCCTGACGGTACGGCGCCCGTGAGGGGTTCAGAGCGGCGCCCCGTAGACCTTGTGCGCCTCGCGGTGTCCGTACATGGCGAGGGACCAGATCACGAGGATGTCGAGGGCGATGAGGATCGCCGACCAGACGGGCTGGTACGGGGTGAAGAAGAAGTTCTCCAGCGCGCTCATCGCCGCGATGGTCATGACGACGATCCGCGCCCAGGTTCGGCCGCTGAAGAGGCTGACCGCCGCGGCGAAGACGATGACCCCGGTGATCATCTGCACCCAGCCGCGCGCGTTGACGTCAAAGTCGTACGCGTAGTCGTTCTGCGCCTGGGTGAAGTTGTCGTTGAGCACCGCGGCGAGGCCGGCGATGGCGTGAAAGGCGCCGATGATGCCCATCACGAACGCGGCGAAGACGACTCCGCCGACGGCGGCCGGACGGACACGGGGCTCTGGCTCGGCCATGTCGCAACCCTCCTCGATCTCGGTGGATCAGGACCCGATGGAACCGGAGCATGCGGCCCGCGCCACCAAAAACGGTTCACCCGCAGCGGATGAGCCTCGCCCCCACGCGCGGCTGTCACCCGTGCGAGGTGATGCCCCCGGCGGTGCGGTCGCCGGGAGAATGGCGTGCGGGACGACGCTCGCACGGGAGGTGGCGTCATGGGCGGTTCACACACGGGTCCGGGCCGCGAGCCGGCCGGAACGCCCTCCGGTGGCGGCGACTTCGAGATCCGTGTCAGGGGCAGGCTCGGCGAGGCCTTCCGGTCGGCGTTCGACGAGCTGACGGTCGTGCTGCGCCCCGCCGAAACGGTGCTGGTCGGCGCGGGGCTCGACCAGGCCGCCCTGTACGGGATCCTCGACCGCATCCAGGGCCTCGGCCTCGAACTTCTCGAGGTCCGCCGCCTCCCCGGGCCGCGCGAGGCACGCGGATAGCAGCCGGTCGGCCCCGGTAACGATTCGGACCTCCTCGAGAACGGCGCGTAAGCCCCCTTTCGCCGCGTGCCCGCGCACCGCACCGTGGTGGGGTGATGCCCTCCACATGGGGAGGTGAGGGGCATGCCCACAGCACAGTGCCCGCGCACGGTCGACGATCCGGGGAACACGGGGCGCGTCATGGCGCTCCGCCTCCAGCTGTGCCCGCTCCACGAGGAGAGCGCGGCGGCCGACGCCGCCCTGACGACCTGTCTGATGTGGGTGGCCGGTGTTCTCGTGGAGATCGCGGGGGACGTGGCGGATCCGCGGACCGCCGGTGCGCTCGTGCATCGGGCGTCGGCCGCGCTCGCCGCGGTGCCCGTCCCGCGGCAGAACGGCGCGCACCCGTCGCCGCAGCGGTTGACCGGCCGCCAGCTCGCCGTGCTCCGACAGTTGCAGGAGGAGGTTCCGCTGCGGCAGATCGCCGACGATCTCTACGTCTCGTACAACACGGTCAAGAGCCACACGCGCGCCGTGTACCGGAAGCTGGGCGCCCGCTCGCGCGCCGAAGCGCTCGTCAGGGCAAGGGAGTTGGGACTCGTCTGAGTCGCGGCCGGGGCCGGGGCGCTCACAGGATCTGGAGCTCCCGGGCCCTGCGGACCGCGGCCGAGCGGCGGGACACGGCCAGTTTGCGGTAGACGCTCTTGAGGTGTGTCTTCACCGTGTTGATCGACAGGTAGAGCTCATCGGCGATCTCCTCGGTGGTCATCATCTGCGCGAGCCGGTCGAGGACATCGCGTTCGCGTGCGCTGAGCCGCTCGGCGGGGACCTCCGCGAGCGGGTCCCGCTCGGGCGGCCCGGCGGCGTGGGTGCGGTGCGGCTGCGCCGGGCTCAGCAGCCGGGCGCAGGTGGGCGCGAGCGTCCGCTGCACCGTCTGCGGCAGCCGGGACACGGTCACCGCGTTCGCGACGGCCTCGGCGCCCCGGATCCCGCGCTCCATCGTGGCCGCGATCCGGGCGACGACGCCGCCGAGCTCGGCGAGGAACGGGTCGGAGACCTTCCCCAACACGCCGTCGCTATGGGCGAGTTCGTGCCGGGCCCGGCACGGCTCGCCGCGCGCCAGGGCGCCCCAGGCCCGTACGAGGTGCAGGGTGGCGCGCGAGGGCTCGCCCGCGGTCCACGGCGGCATCGGCGCCCTGACGGCCTGGGCGGTGAGCTCGTCCGCGGCCCGGAAGCGGCCGCGCAGCGCCTCCAGGAGCGCGAGTTCGACGAGGCAGTCCCGGCGCAGCGCGCCGTTCCCAGCGGCGCCCGCCGCCTTGAGTCCCCGGGTGAGGGACGCCTGCGCGGCCTTCAGGGCGCCGGCCCGCAGCTCTCCGCTGCCCCGTACGGTCAGGATGAGGGCCCCGATCTCGGGGCGCTCGGCCAGCAGGGTGTGAGGGACGTGCGGCGCCGCCGCCTCCGCGTCGGCCGCGGCGGTCCCGGCGCGCCGCGGATCGCGGCATCGCAGCCGTTCCATCCGGATCACGGCGTGGGCGAGCCGGCACCTCGCGAGTCGGTCGTCCTCCCCCGGCGGTATCCCGTCGAGGAGTTCGGTGGCCCGCTCCAGGTGCCTGGAGCACGCCTGGTCGTCGCGGCGGGTCCTGGCGACGGCCGCCGCGAGCAGCACGGACTCCGGTTCGTCGGCGGACGGTTCCCCGGCCGGCTGCCGTCCCGCGTCGACAGGCAGCCGGGTCCTGGCGAGGCCGAGCACCTGCCCGATCGCGAGGCGGCGCACGATGAGGCGGGCCGCCTCGTCCCAGTCGCCCGCGGCGAACAGGTGCCGCACGGCGTCGGCGAGCAGACCGTGCTCGGCGAGCCACGCGGCGGCGGTGCGGTGCAGTGGCGCCACGAGCCCGGGTGTCTCGTGCCGCAGGCAGGTCCGCAGCACGTCGGCGAACATCTGGTGGCAGCGGTACCAGCCCTGTCCCAGGGGCCGGAGGAAGGAGTTCTCCCGGACGAGTCCCGCGAACAGGGCGCCGTCGGTGTCGCCCGCGAGTTCGGCGGCCAGCTCGGCGTTCGCCCGGTCGAGGACGCTCGTCGTCAGGAGCAGTCGGCGCATGCCGGGCGACTGCTGGTCGAGCACCTCCTCGACCAGATAGCTGGAGATCGCCTCGTCGTCGCCCGCAAGCTCCGCGACGAACCGCTCGGGATCGCCGCACCGCTCCATGGACATCGCGGCGAGCCGCAGCCCCGCGGCCCAGCCGTCCGCGCGCCGCCGCAGCGTGCTCACCGTCTGCTTGGCCACGTCGATGCCGTGCTGGGCCAGGAGGGCCGCCGCCTCCCGGTCGTCGAAGGCGAGGTCCGCGGTGCGTAATTCGGCGACCTCGCTGGTGAGCCGCCCGCGGTGCAGGTGCAGGGGCGGGTCGCGGCGGGCGAGCACCACGAGCCGCAGCGCGTCGGGGGCGTGCCGGAGCAGGTGCGTGACGCCGCGGGCGATCGGTGAGTCGAGGGCGGGCTGGAAGTCGTCGAGGACGAGGACCGACGGCTCGCCGTGCCCGTTGAGACAGTCGGCGAGGGTCGCGACGAGCAGCGGACCGTCCTCGCTCGCGGCGGGCTCGGGCACCTCGACGCCCGCGGCCCGCAGCGCGCCGAACACCCGCTGCCAGAACACTCCGGGGTGCTCGGCGGGCCCGTCGCAGGTGACCCAGGCGAGCGGCCACGGCGGGCGCCGGGTGTGCGCCCATTCCAGGGCGAGGGCCGTCTTGCCCGCGCCCACGGGGCCGACGACCACGGTGAGGGGGCCGCGCACGCCCCTGGCCAGTTGGTCGGTCAGCCGGGGGCGCGGCACGATCCAGTCGGGCAGCGCGGGCACGGAGTCGGCCTGTTCCGCGCCGTGCTCGCGGTCCGGTGTGCGGTGTGACCACTCGGCCATGGTGACCCTCGCTCTCGCAGCGCCATGGACCCACACCCCCGTATGGGAGGCCAGTGTGGGGCCGGGGTCACCGCGTCCGGCACATGCCAGACGCCATCTCACCCGGGTGAAGTTCCCGGGTGGGACGGCGCGTTGGCATGGTGGGGCCCGTGGGCCGACCGGCGGTTACTTGGACTGGAGGGCCTCGACCAGTTCCTCCTCGCGGTCCTTGGTGAGAGAGGTGTGGATCACGGTGGGGCCGAAGGGGCGGAGCGCTTCCTGTACCCGGTCCGGTGTGGTGCGCCGGACGAGCGCGAAGACGGCGGCGCGGCCGGGTTCGAGGGCGTGGGCGGTCTCCTTGACGAAGGCGTCGTTGATGCCGATGTCGGTGAGCTTGCCTGCGGCGGCTCCGGTGGCCGCGCCCACGGCGGCGCCGAACACGGGCATCAGGAAGAGCATGCCGAACAGCGCGCCCCACAGGGCGCCGCCTGCCGCGCCCGCCCCAGTCGTGCTGTGCGTCTGGTGGACGTGCATCTTTCCGTCCATGGTGCGCCAGGCCACCACGGCGTCCTCGAGCTCCAGCAGTTCCTTCCGGGACAGCTCGCCGGCCAGGCGCAGCACCGATTCGGCCTTTTCCTTGTCCGAGAATCCGAGTACGACGAGTTCGGCCATCAGGTCCTCCTGGGACGGTTGCCGGGTTTGGGTACGGCAGTGGGTACGGGAGTGGGTTTGGGTACGACCGGGTCGCCCAACCGCTCGGTGGCAGCGGCGAGTTCGACGACCACGGGCTCCAGGGCCTCCTCGGTGAGGAACCCCTCGGCGACGGGCACCCCGCCGGCGTCCCTGACCGCCTTGCGCAGATGCTTCGCCCAGACGTGTTCGAGCAGGATGTACGCCGCCGATGTGCCCGGGTCCTGGGATTCGGCCATCTCCCTGATGTCGCCGGAGCTCAGCCCGAACGCGTTGCCCTCGGCCAGGCTTGGATACGTCTCCCGTACCGCACGCATCCGCTCCCGGGAGATTCCGAGCAGGGCGGCGACGGTCTCGCCCATCCCCTCCTGCTGGAAGTCGAGGGCGAACAGGCCGCCGGCGGGCTCCTTGCTGACGAAGAGCATGTCGAGGACGCGGATCTGTTCGTTCGCCTCAAGGATCGCCAGTTCCTCGACGATCCGCCCCTCGAACTTGGCGTCGGGCCCGAACTCGATGGTGAGCAGCTGCACCGGTCCGATGACCGCCATGGCGTCTCCCTCTGACTGTCTACCTGACTGTCTTTGGCTCGCTACGTGAAGCTCCACCGGCATCACAGCGGTGCCGCCCGCTCCGCGCGTCACCCGCCATAGGTGAGCAACGCGGCCCGGACCGCGGCGACGCTGACCGCGGGAGGTGCCACGCCATGAGCGATGAACAGCCCCCCGGCTCCGCCGAAGCCGCGCCCCGCCCTCCGTCCGCCACCGACGCGGAACTGGCACGGCTGCGCGCCGAGGTCGAGCTGCTGCGCGACCGCGCGGGCACCGAACGCCGCCGCCGGGCACGGACGTTCGTGGTGCGGCGCACGATCGCCGCGATCCTCGTCGCACTGGTCGCGGTGCTCGCGGTCACCTCCGTGGTCGGGGTGTGGGGTTCGCGGACGACTCTCAACACGGACCGCTGGATCTCCACGGTGGGCACGCTCCCCGAGGACCCGAAGGTGAACGCCGCGGTCTCGAAGTACCTCGCCAACGAGATCTTCGACCAACTCGACGTGGAACAGCGGCTGTCCGACGCGCTGCCGCCACGCGCCTCGTTCCTGGCGGGCCCGGTGACGGGGGCCGTGCACGACTTCATGCGCGAGAAGATCTCGCAACTGATCGCGGACGAGCGGTTCCAGGAGCTGTGGCGCACCACGAACCGGTTCGCGCACGAACGCATCGTCGCCCTGCTGGAGAAGCGCAACGAGAACGTCCAGGTGAAGGGCGACACGGTCACCCTCAACCTGCTCCCGGTGGTCAACAACCTGCTGGGCTCCCTGGAGACCGAACTCCCGTCCGTCTTCGGCAAGAAGATCGACCTGCCGACGCTGTCCTCCGGGGAGCTGCCGCCCGGCCTGCACCAGCGGATCGAGAAGGCGATCGGCAAGGACCTGCCCGAGAACTTCGCGCAGATCCGCCTCTACAACCGGAACACGCTCAGCCAACTCCAGGACGCGGTCGTGCTCTTCAAGCACGCGCTGGTGGGCCTGCTGATCGCCGTCCCGGTCCTGCTCGCCCTCTCCCTGTGGGTGTCGCCGAACCGGCGGCGCACCCTGCTCCAGCTCGGCCTGTGGCTGGTGGTGACGGTCACGATCCTGACGGCCGTCCTGCGCGGCGTGCGCGACCAGTTGCTCGGCCAACTCCCGGAGGGCGTCTACCGCGAAGGGGCGCGCTCGGCCCTGTGGACCATCTTCACGACGCTCCGCGAACGGGGCGACCAACTCCTGTGGCTCGGCGTCGCCGTCGCCGCCCTCTGCTACCTCGTCGGCCCTGGCCGCCTGCCGTCCGCCCTGCGCGGCTGGACCGCCCAGGGCGCCCGCGCCACCGGCCACGGCATCACGAAACTGGGCCAACACCTGGGCACGAACGGCCAGTTGCGCCCCTGGCTCACCCACCACGCGGACGTACTCCGCGTCGGCGGCGCGGCCGTCGCGGCCCTGATCTCCATCCTCCTGTCCTCGTGGACCGCCCTCCTCGTGATCGCGGTACTCCTCACCGCGTACGAGATCACAGTCACTTTCGCGGCCCGCGGGAACGGCTCACCCCCGGAAGGTGAGGCACCCCCGCGCCCCCCTGCCGAGACTGACGCACCTGGCCGAGCACCACTATCAAGCCCCGCCGGCGATTGAGGCGCGGGGTCCGGGGCAGAGCCCCGCGACCGCAACACCGGTGAACCGCAACATGGGAGGCCACATGAAGTCGCAGCCACGCATCGGCCCCACCACCGCCGGAGGCCCCCGGGCACGCCTCTGGGGCCCCTACCTCAGCGAACGTCAATGGGGCACCGTCCGCGAGGACTACAGCCCCGGCGGCGACGCCTGGTCGTACTTCCCCCACGACCACTCCCGCTCCCGCGCTTACCGCTGGGGCGAAGACGGCCTCGGCGGCATCTGCGACGAGAAGCAACGCCTCTGCCTCGCAGTCACGTTGTGGAACGGCCGCGACCCCATCCTCAAGGAACGCGCCTTCGGCCTGACCAACGCCGAGGGCAACCACGGCGAGGACGTCAAGGAGTACTACTTCTACCTCGACGCCACGCCCAGCCACTCCTACCTCAAGTACCTGTACAAGTACCCGCAGACCCCGTACCCGTACAACGACCTCGTCGCGGTCAACGGCTCACGTTCCCGCCAGGAGTTCGAGTACGAGCTCCTCGACACCGGCGCCTTCGCCGAGAACCGGTACTTCGACGTGACGGTGGAGTACGCCAAGGCGGATCACGACGACATCCTGATGCGGATCACCGTCGACAACCGGGGCCCGGACGAGTCGACACTGCACGTGCTGCCCACGCTGTGGTTCCGCAACACCTGGTCGTGGGGCGAGCACGCCGCCGCGACAGCCAAACCCGTACTGCGGGCGGCCGAGAGCCCCCGCTCCACCGGCACGATCCGCGCCGACCACCCGGAGCTCGGCAGCTACGACCTGCGCTGCTCCGCCTCGGCCGAGCTGCTGTTCACGGAGAACGAGACCGACAAGGCCCGCCTGTTCGGCACGGCGAGCGACGCCCCGTACGTCAAGGACGGCATCGGCCGCCACGTCGTCGAGGGCGAGCCGGACACCGTCAACCCGGCCCACGAGGGCACCAAGGCCGCCGCCCACCACACACTCACCGTGCCCGCCGGCGGGTCCGAGACGTTGCGGCTGCGACTCGGACCCGCCGGTGCCCAGCTCACCCTGGCCCGCGCCTTCGACTCGGTGTTCCGCGACCGGATCGCCGAAGCGGACGCGTTCTACCGGGAGTTGACGCCGAAGGGCGTGAGCGAGGACGAGGCGCGGGTGATGCGCCAGGCGCTCGCCGGAATGCTGTGGTCCAAGCAGTACTACGCGTTCGACCTGGAGACGTGGCTCGCCGAGCACGATGTGACGCCGTGGAGCGTGTCGCGGGACGGCGTGCGCAACCGCGAGTGGTTCCACATGGTCAGCGACGACATCGTGTCCATGCCGGACAAGTGGGAGTACCCGTGGTTCGCGGCCTGGGACCTCGCCTTCCACGCGGTGGCCCTGTCCGTCGTCGACACCGACTTCGCCAAGCAGCAGCTCGAACTCCTGCTGCGGGACTCCTTCCTGCACCCCAACGGGCAGATCCCGGCCTACGAGTGGAGCTTCGGCGACGTCAATCCGCCGGTGCACGCCTGGGCCGCGTACTTCGTCTACATGGTGGAGAAGGAGACGACCGGCCGCGCCGATCACGCGTTCCTGGAGCGCACCTTCCAAAAGCTCCTGACGAACTTCACATGGTGGGTCAACCGCAAGGACCCCAGCGGCCGCAACGTCTTCCAGGGCGGCTTCCTCGGCCTCGACAACATCGGCGTCTTCGACCGCAGCGCCCCACTGCCGACAGGGGGCTCCCTCGAACAGGCCGACGGCACGGCCTGGATGGCCCTGTACTGCCAGTCGATGCTGCAGATCGCGCTCGAACTCGTCGAGCGGAACGAGGCGTACGAGGATCTCGTCCTGAAGTTCGTCGAGCACTATCTGTGGATCTCCGCGTCCATGGACCGGCTCGGTGACCTCGGCGACGAACTCTGGGACGAGGAGGACGGGTTCTTCTACGACGTGCTGCGCCTTCCCGACGGGCAGGCGCAGCGCCTGAAGGTCCGCTCGATGGTCGGACTGCTCCCGCTGTGCGCGTCCACCGTCTTCCAGCCGCAGCAGTTGGAGCGCCTGTCCGGCCTCGGCGAGCGACTGCAACGCTTCGCCGCACGCCACCCCTCCCTTTCGGTGACGCTGGCGCAAGCCCAGGCGGGAAAGGCGGGCGGCCCGCGTCTGCTCTCCGTAGTCGACGAGAAGAAGCTGGTGCGCGTACTGTCCCGGCTGCTGTCGGAGGACGAGTTCCTCAGCCCGTACGGGATCAGGGCGCTGTCCCGGCAGCACGCGGAGCACCCGTACACGTTCTGGGTGCACGGCCAGGAGTACAAGGTCGGCTACCTGCCCGCCGAGTCCGACACCGGGATGTTCGGCGGCAACTCCAACTGGCGCGGCCCGGTGTGGCTGCCGATGAACGTCCTCGTCATCCGGGGCCTCATCAACCTGTACGGCTTCTACGGCGACGAGCTCACCGTGGAGTGCCCGACGGGGTCCGGGGTGCGCAAGAACCTGTTCGAGGTCGCCGAGGAGATCTCGACCCGACTCACCCGCATCTTCCTGCGCGACGAGGACGGACACCGCCCGGTCTACGGCGGCCAGCCGCTCTTCCGCGACGACCCGCACTGGCGGGACCTCGTCTCCTTCTACGAGTACTTCCACGGTGACAACGGCGCCGGCATCGGCGCCTCGCACCAGACGGGGTGGACGGGGCTCGTCGCCGCCCTGATGAAGATCTTCGGCACGCTCGGCCCCGACGCCTTCCGGCCGCGGACCACGAGGAGGTAACAGCGATGGCCGCTTTACCGGCACAGCCCGTGATCCACGAGGTCAACACCCGTGTGTGGCTGCGGGAGACGGGCCGCAGGCTCGGCCGCGAGGTCGGACTCGCGGACGTACCCAAGGACATCTGGGACGAGATCACGCCGTCCGGGGTCGATGTGGTCTGGCTGATGGGGGTGTGGGAGCGCAGCCCGCAGGGCCGCGCCATCGCCCTCCAGAACCCCGCCCTGCGGGCCGCGTTCGAGGCGGCCGTCCCCGGCATCGGCGAGCAGGACATCGCGGGATCCCCGTACTGCATCCGCCGCTACGAGGTGGACGGAACGCTGGGCGGGGCCGTCGGCCTCACCGCGGCGCGCACCGAACTCAACCGCAGGGGCGTCGGGTTGCTCCTCGACTACGTGCCGAACCATGTGGCCCCCGACAATCCGTGGGTGGGCGAGTACCCGCAGCTGTTCGTGCGCGGCGACGCCGAGGACCTGCGGCGGGACCCGGACGGCTTCCTCGACACGGGGCGCGCGGTGCTCGCGCGGGGGCGGGACCCGTACTTCCCGCCGTGGCCCGACGTCGTCCAACTCAACGCGTTCGCACCGGAGTTGCGACATGCGACCGTCGGGATCCTCGACCACATCGGGCGGTTCTGCGACGGGGTGCGCTGCGACATGGCGATGCTGATGACGAACGACGTCTTCGAGCGGACGTGGGGCGAGCGGGCCGGGAAGCGTCCCACGGAGGAGTTCTGGGTGGAGGTGATCGACGCGGTGCACCGCGAGCGCCCGGACATGCTGTTCGCGGCGGAGGCGTACTGGGACCTCGAATGGACGCTTCAGCAGCAGGGCTTCGACTTCTGCTACGACAAGCGCCTCTACGACCGGATCCTCGCGCACGACGCGGCGTCGGTCCGCGCCCACCTGCACGCGGACGAGACGTACCAGCGCCGACTCGTCCGCTTCCTGGAGAACCACGACGAGCCACGGGCCGCGCACACGCTGCCTCCGGCGAAGGAGCGAGCGGCAGCCACCCTCATCGCCACGCTGCCGGGCGCGACGCTGTGGCACGAGGGCGAGTTCACCGGCCGCCGCGTACACCTGCCGGTGTTCCTCGACCGTCGCCCCGACGAGCCGGCCGACGACGAGCTGCGCTCGTTCCACGAACTGCTGCTGTCGGCCGTACACAACAGCGGTATGCGCACGGGTAGTTGGCGCCTGCTGGACTGCGCAGGCTGGCCCGACAACGACTCGGCAGCGGCCCTCAT
Source organism: Streptomyces sp. NPDC002754 (assembly GCF_053592315.1). Taxonomy (NCBI): domain Bacteria; kingdom Bacillati; phylum Actinomycetota; class Actinomycetes; order Kitasatosporales; family Streptomycetaceae; genus Streptomyces; species Streptomyces sp. NPDC002754. Next base: position 142,539 of record NZ_JBSFVM010000009.1, on the reverse strand, counting down.
CGCATCATGCTGGACGGGCCCGGCGGGCCACTTCCTCACGGTGATCAACCTCTCCGACCACCCGGCCCAGGGTCGAATCCACCTCCCCTGGCCCGACCTGGGCGCAGGCCCCTGGCAGTTGACGAGCCTCCTCGACACGACCCACTTCACCCGCTCCGGCGCGGAACTCCTGGACACGGGTCTGTACGTGGACCTCCCGGCCTGGGGAGTGCATCTGCTGGCCGTGGAGACGTGACGCGGCACGGCCGTCACGGCCTCGGGGCTCTGCCCCGGCCCCGCGCCTCAAGCGCCGGCGGGGCTCAATATGCCCACCCGCCAGAGCGGCCTGACGGGCCCACCCACCAGAACGGCTTGAAGTGCCCACCCGCCGGCGGAGCCCGATGTACCCACCCGTCAGCGAGACTTGAGCTGCCGATCGCCAGCGGACTTGAGCTACCAGTCGCCGGCGGGGCTTGAGTGTCAAGCCCCGCCGGTGATTGCATTTATAGCCCCTGCGGCGATTGAGCAGCGGGGTCCGGGGCAGAGCCCCGATCTTTTCAGCCCCGCCGGCGTCCGCCGCGGGTCCCGCCGGTCAGTACAGCGTGTCCCGCTTCACCGCGCACAGGCCCCAGATGACGAGCGCGTTGACCGCGATCAGCGTCAGGGACCAGAACGGGTAGTAGGGGATGGAGAGGAAGTTCCCGATCATGATCAGGGCGGCGAGGAGCACACCGAGCACCCTCGCCCACTTCACCGCGACGAACAGGCCGAAGCTGACGGCCACGGCGACCACGCCGAGGATCATGTGGATCCAGCCCCAGGCCGTGAGGTCGAACTCGAAGGTGTAGTCGGGCGTCCTGAGGAACACGTTGTCCTTCAGAACCGCCATCAGCCCGCGGCAGAAGCCCATGGTCCCCGCGATGAAGAGCATCACCGCCGCGAAGACGGTCAGTCCCCCGGCGGCCGCTTCCTTCGCGCTGCCCATGCCGTGCCGAGACGTGGTCGAGGTGGCCATCACAGACCCCCAAAGGTCGAGGCGGGTGCCCAGTGCCCCGCTGTGCCGCCGAGTGTCATGGCCCGGCGGAGCCGCGGTCGTCACCCTCCGGGGGTGACGACCCGACTGAGTCATACGCGGAGGCTGTCGGGAATCCGGCCCGCGAGCTGAAGCGAGGCGATGAGCGTGGCGAGCACTCCCGAGGCGGCCGACGGCCGAAGGCCGCCAGGACCCGACGACCGCCCCGGCGACGGCCCCGGCCAGGACCGTGGCCGGCTGCGCCGCGTTCTCGCGCCGCTCGCTCTGGCCCAGTTCATCTGCAGCTTCGCCGGCTCGAACATGAACGTGATGATCAAGGACATCAGCAAGGACCTGGACACCAGCGTGCAGGGCGTACAGACCGCGATCACCATCTTCCTGCTGGTCATGGCCGCGCTGATGATCCCCGGCGGGATCCTCGCCGACCGCTACGGCCGCAAGCGCTGCCTCGTCGTCGGCCTCTCGATCTACGGGGTCGGGGCGCTGCTCAGCGCGGCGGCGCCCGGCCTCGGCGTGCTGATCCTCGGCAACTCGATCCTGGAGGGCATCGGCACCGCCCTCCTCATCCCGCCGGTGTACATCCTCACCACCCTCCTCTTCACCGAAGTGACGGGCCGGGCGAAGGCGTTCGGCACGATCATGGCCTTCGCCGGCCTCGGCGCCGCCATGGGTCCGCTCCTCGGCGGACTGATCACGTCGGCGATCAGCTGGCGCGCGGCGTTCGTGTTCCAGGCGGTGGTGGTCGCCGCGATCATCCTGCTGAGCCGCGGGCTCCGCGACCCCCTTCCCCCGGACCACGAACGCGACTTCGACACGGTGGGCGCGCTCCTGTCGGCGACCGGACTCGTCCTCGTGGTCTCCGGGATCCTCGCGGCGGACGACAACGTGTGGCTCATGGGCGGGCTGCTCCTCGTCGGGGCGCTGATCCTGGTGGCGTTCTTCCGCTGGGTCCGCACGCGGGAGCGGGCCGGTGCCCAACCCCTGCTCCCCACCGAGCTGTTCCACAACCGGACGTCGAACCTCGGCCTGATCACGCAGCACACCCAGTGGCTGATGCTCATGGGTGTGTCGTTCGTGGCCGCCGCCTATCTCCAGGTCGTGCGCGGCTACAGCGCCATCGACACCGGTGTCATCTTCACGGCGTCGACCATGGGCCTGCTCGTCAGCTCGCTCGGCGCGGAGCGGTTCGCCAAGCGCCGCGAGCAACGCACCCTCATCATGGCCGGCTTCACCGTCACGGTGTGCGGCATCGGCGCGCTCCTGGCCGTCGCCCATGACTCCCCGAAGGCCTGGGCCTCCACGCCCGGCCTCTTCCTGATCGGCCTGGGCGTCGGCCTGATGCTCACCCCGTCGGTCAACATCGTGCAGTCCAGCTTCCCCGAGGACCTTCAGGGCGAGATCTCCGGCCTGTCCCGCAGCGTGTCCAACCTGGGTTCATCCGTGGGCACCGCGCTCGCCGGCACGATCCTCGTCGCCGACCCGGCCGTCGGCCCCTACGCCGTCGCGCTGGTGGTCCTCGCGATGATCGGACTCGGCGGCCTCTGGGCAGCGGCACTCCTGCCACGAACCCCGCCGACACCTTCGACAGCAGATCACCACTCGTAGCGACCACGTTCGTACGAAACCGTGGAACGCACCACGAGGTCCTGCAAGGCTGCCCGTCGCTTGCTGAACGCTATCCAGAACAGCCCCAGCGGGAAGCTCACCGCCACCGCGGCCCGCACGAACGCCCGCACCGTCCGCAGCCGCCGCCCCGCCCGGTCCGTCACGCGCAGCCCCAGCAACCGTGCTCCGGGCGTGGCCCCGACCATCACCCAGAAGCCCCCGAAATAGCACACGGCGAGTCCCCAACCGATCGGCCCGGCGGCCCAGTTGGACACATCCGGCACCTGAAAGGGCGGCCCACCGACCGCCAACCGCACACACCCGACACCGACCTCGACGCCCAGCCCGACCAAGGCGAGCACCACCACGTCAACCATCACGGCAAGGCCCCGCGAAACGATCCCGGCAGGCCGGGGACCACGATGGGCTCGGCGAGCGGGCTCACCGTGGGGCGCGGTCACGGGGAGCGCTCATCCGGCGACCCGGCACGCCGCAGCATCCTGTCGGCGAACCGGTTGACGCCCCGGTCCCCACGCTGCCCGAGCACCCGCACCGCCTCGACGGCCTCCACGGTGAGCCCTCCCCCGGTGTCCCGCACGATCCGCCCCAGATCGATCTCCCGCAACACCCCGCGCGTGATCCCCACCAGATCGAACCGCGCCAGCACGGCACCGACGTCGAGCCTCGCGGCGATACGGTCGATGTCCACGCGGCCCGCGACGCGATCGATATCCACGCGGGCGACGATGCGATCGACATCCACCCGCGCCGCAATCCGGTCGACGTCCACGCGCCCGGCGATCCGGTCCACGTCCACCCGCGCCGCAACCCGGTCCACATCCACCCGGTCGGCCACACCATCCACGTCGACCCGCCGGGCGACCCGGTCCACATCCACGCGCTCCGCGATCGCGTTGACGTCCACCCGCCCGGCAACCCGATCCACATTCACCCGATCCGCGACCCGGTTGACATCCACCCGGTCCGCCACACCATCCACATCCACGCGCCGCGCCACCCGATCCACATCCACCCGATCCGCAATCGCGTTCACATCCACACGCCCCGCGACCGCCGCCACATCCACCCGCGCCGCAACCGCGTTGACGTCCACGCGGGCGACCAGCTCGTCCAGGTCGAGGCAGTCGAGCAGCGCCCCGACCGACCGTCGGACGACCGCCCGCGGCACCCTCCCCAGCACGCCGAGCGCACCCCGCGCCACCCGGCCCGCCACCGCCACGGCGTCGCCCGCACTCACCTCGACCATGCCTCGACCGAAGCAGGCGGCGGCGCGCCCGGCATCCTCCGCGACGGGTGAGTGGCACACGCCGACGGGGCCGCACCCCCGTGCACGTAGAGCCCCACAAACCCTCAACCCGGGGGCAGTTCGGGCACGGGGCGGAGCTCACCCGCGAAGCCGAACGCCACGCCGCGCTGCGCGGCCAGCAGGCGCGCGAGCCGCAGCACACTGAGGCCGCTGACCCCCAGGTCACGCACGTGCCTCAGGTCGACCACGACCCCCGCGCCACCCGGCCGGATGGCCGCATGCAGCACCCGCCCGATCCGTGCCTCCGCCGCGGGGCCGATCGCCTCGCGCACCTCGATCACCAGACAGTCCGCGACCCGCCGCATCACCACGGGCGAGGCATCGGAACGCGGCGCCACAACCTTCGACCTGCGGGCGACGAGCGGAACATTCCATGCCATGAATAAGTCCCCCCGAGCGCGTCGGACTTGGGAGAACAGCATCGTCACGCCGAACGCCTCCGACATCGCTCCGCGAGGGTGAGCGCGCCGGGCGGGATCCGCAACGACGGGTCTCGGCCGCACTGTTGATCATCAACCGGGAGGTTCATAGTCTCGACCCCGTCGCACCGTGGACACGTCCCCACCCCCCACACGGCCCTGACGAAGGTGGAGCACCGCATGAGCCACGCACATCAGCAAGACCAGGCACCGCACAACGGCCCCAGCCGCCGCCGAGTGATCGGCACCGCCGCCACGCTGGCCGTCGCCGCGACAACGTTGCCCACCGGCCTCGCATCCGCCGCTACCCCCGCCCAGCCCTCCCCCGCCGACGTCGCCCGCTGGAAGAGACACGCGTCCCGGGTGACGGTCACCCGCGACGACTGGGGCATCCCGCACGTGGTGGGCAGGACGGACGCCGACGCGGTGTTCGGGATGATGTACACGCAGGCCGAGGACGACTTCAACCGCATCGAGCGCAACTACCTGGTCAGCCTCGGCCGCCTCGCCGAGTCCGAGGGCGAGAGCGCGCTCTGGCAGGACCTGCGCCAGCGCCTGTTCATCGACCCGGAGGCCCTGAAGCGGGAGTACGCAAAGTGCCCGTCCTGGCTTCGCGCCCTGATGCGCGCCTGGGCCGACGGCCTGAACCACTACTTGGCGACCCACCCCGACGTACACCCGCGAGTCATCACCCACTTCGAGCCGTGGATGCCGCTGAGCTTCTCCGAGGGCAGCATCGGAGGCGACATCGAATCGGTGGCGCTGAGCCAACTGGAAGCGTTCTACGCGGGACGCGAGGTCCCCCCGACGGAGGAGGAACGCGGCCTGACGTTCCGCGAACCGTCCGGCTCCAACGGCATGTCGATCGCCCCCAGCCGCACCCGCGACGGCAACGCCCTCCTCCTCATCAACCCCCACACCAGCTTCTTCTTCCGCGCGGAACAGCACGTGACGAGCGACGAGGGACTCGATGTCTACGGCGCCGCGACCTGGGGCCAGTTCTTCATCTACCAGGGCTTCAACGAGAACACCGGCTGGATGCACACATCGGCCGGCGTCGACAACATCGACGAGTTCGCGGAGACCGTCACCCGCGCCTCGGACGGCACACACACGTACCGCTACGGCAGCGCCAATCGCCCGGTCACGACACACGACATCACGCTGACCTGCCGTACGGAGAGCGGCGGAACGGAGCACCACACCTTCACGACGTACGCGACCCACCACGGCCCGATCGTCCGCGAGGCGGACGGCAAGTGGATCGCGTGCGCACTGATGAACAAGCCGGTGGAGGCCCTGAAGCAGAGCTACTTGCGGACGACGACCCGCGACTACGCCGAGTACATGAAGGTGGCGGAGCTGAAGGCCAACAGCTCCAACAACACCCTCTTCGCGGACTCGAAGGGTGACATCGCCTTCCTGATGCCGCAGTTCATGCCGGTCCGCGACGACCGCTTCGACTACATGAAGCCGGTCGACGGCAGCGACCCGGCCACCGACTGGCACGGTCTGCACACCCTGGACAGCATGCCGCAGGCGGTGAACCCGAAGAGCGGCTGGGCGTTCAACAGCAACAACTGGCCCTGGACGGCGGCCGGCGCGGACAGCCCGCACGCCTCCGACTACCCCCGCTACTTCGACAAGGCGGGCGAGAATCCGCGCGGCCCGCACGCGATCCGCGTCCTGACATCACGGGACGACTTCACCCCGCAGACCCTCATCGAGGGCGCCTTCGACCCGTACCTGACGGCGTTCGCCCGCCTCCTGCCCGGCCTGGTGAAGGCCTGGGACAAGCTCCCCGCCGGTAACGCCCAGAGGAAACAACTCGCGGACCCGGTAGCCCTGTTGGACGGCTGGGACCGCCGCTGGTCGGCGAAGTCGAAGGCCACTTCGCTGGCCGTGTTCTGGGGCGAGGCCCTCTGGGCCCTGGTGTCGAAGGCGGCAGCGGACGCGGGCCTCTCCGTCTGGGACTACATGGCCGACCGCGCCACGGACACGCAGCGCCTCACGGCCCTCGAATCGGCGGTGGACCGCCTGACGCAGGACTTCGGCGGCTGGCAGGTCCCGTGGTCCGAGATCAACCGCTACCAGCGCAACGACGGCGCCGTCACCCAGACCTTCGACGACTCCAAGCCCAGCTACCCGGTCCCCTTCACCTCCGCCCAATGGGGCTCCCTCGCCTCCTTCGGCGCGAAGCGCTACCCCGGCACGAAGCGCTACTACGGCACGAGCGGCAACAGCTTCGTGGCGGTCGTCGAATTCGGCCCCAAGCTCCGCGCGTGGGCCATCACGGCGGGCGGCGCCAGCGGCCACCCGGATTCCCCGCACTTCGGCGACCAGGTCAAGCGGTACGCGAGCGGTGACCTGCGGCCGGTGTACTTCTACCCGGAGGACCTGAAGGGCCACGTGGAGCGGAGGTACCACCCGGGGGTATAGCGCGGGTATCCCCCTCCCGGCACGGGCGGCGGTCCGGTCGACACGCACACCCCACGGCCCGACGATGTGGGATATGCAGGCATCCACGTCCTCTCGCGACCCGCGAGGTCGGGCGCTGCCGCTGCTCCTGGTGGCGGCGGCGCCCGACGTGCCCCTGGACTGGCTGGACGAGCTCGACGACCCCCGCTTCTCCTACCACCTCGCGCAGAGCGGCCACGAAGCCCTGCGCTGCCTGTACCGCTACCAACCCGATCTGTTCCTGCTCGGACTTCATGTGCGGGACCCGGGACCCTGGGAGGTGCTCCAGCGGGTCCGCGACATGACCGATGACCTCCGCGTCATGGTGACCGCCCGGCACTTCAACGCCGCGGACGCCCTGCGGGCCCTCGAAGCCGGCGCCGACGACGTGCTCTGGCGCGACATGCCCGAAGGGCTGGCCACGGCCCTGGTCATGGCCCGGCTGCGCCGCGCGACGCCCGTGTCGCCGTCCGACCAGCTCCTGGAGGACGGCTGCCTCCGGCTCGACCTCGCGACCCACGAGGTGACCATGGGCTGCCAGTACGTGCCACTGACCCCGCTGGAATTCGACCTGCTGCACTTCCTCGCCCGCAATCCCGGGCAGGTCCTCTCCCCGGAGCAGCTGCTGAACCGCGCATGGCGCAGCCGCCCCGGGGGCGACGGCGACGCGCACAAGGTCAAGTACGCCGTCCTGCGCCTGCGCCGCCGCATCGAGCGCGCCACCGGGGTCGATGCGCCCATCGAGACCGTGCGCGGCGTGGGCTACCGGTACGTTCCGCCCGTCTCGCACCTGCCGTAGGTCCCGGGCCGAAAGTCACCTCTTCCCCCCGCCCGACCCCCTGCAACCGTCGTGCAACCTTCCGACGACCTCGCTGCTCCCCCGTGCGCTCAGAGTCGGGGACGTCGCAGGGCGATCCGCCTGCGACAGTCCACGACAGAGCAAGGGACGGCTCGTCAATGACACTCGTCGCACTGATCCCCGCGCACAACGAAGAGGACCGCATCGTCGCCACGCTGGCGGGCCTGTACCGCCAGACGGTCCGCCCGGACCGCATCGTCGTCGTCGCGGACAACTGCACGGATCGCACCGCGCGCATCGCCGACCACTGCGGCGCCGAGGTCTTCGTGCCCACGGACAACAAGGACAAGAAGGCCGGCGCCCTCAACCAGGCCATGGCCCCCGTGATCGCCGACCTGGCCGACGACGACCTGGTGCTGGTCCAGGACGCCGACACCGTCCTCAACCCCGAGTTCGTGCGCTGTGCGGTGGAGGCGATGGAGGACGAGACCGTCGGCGCGGTCGGCGGCATCTTCTACGGCGAACCGGGCGGCGGCCTGCTCGGCCAGCTCCAGCGCATGGAGTACCAGCGCTACGCCCTGGAGATCCGCCGCAAGAAGAATGAGGCCGTCGTGCTCACCGGGACAGGCAGCATGTTCCGCGCGGGCGTCCTGCGCCAGGTGCGCCAAGCCCGCCTCGACGGGGTCATCGGCGGCGGCGAGGGCTACTACTCCCTCGCCTCCCTCACCGAGGACGACGAGATCACCAAGGCCGTCAAGACGCTCGGCCACCGCACCGTCTCGCCCGACGGCTGCTGGCTGGTCACCGAGGTGATGCCCTCGGTCGGCAAGCTCTGGCACCAGCGGCTGCGCTGGCAGCGCGGCGCCCTGGAGAACCTGCGCGACTACGGCTGGACGCCCGTCACCAGGAAGTACTTCGGGCAGCAGGTCATGCTCGGCTTCGGCGCCCTCGCACTCGGACTCTTCTTCCTGTACGCGGTCCTGAACCTCACCATCAACGGCTGGGGCGGACTGTCCCTCTTCTGGACATCGATCATGCTGATCTTCGTCGCCGAACGGACCCTGACCGTACGCCGCCTCGGCCCACGGGCCACGCTCCTCGCGCTGCCCCTCATACCCGAGTTGCTGTACGACGTCTTCCGGCAGGCGGTGTTCGTCCGCTCACTCATCGACCTGGCGCTGCGCCGCGAGGCGCACTGGGTCGCCACCTGACCAGCCCACCCCATCTCCCCAACTCACCCATCCGGCCAAGGAGTCGACCACCATGTACGCAAACCCCACCAGCGCCGCGGCACTCGGCGGCGCGGGCACCGGCGCCCTCGCCATGACCGGCGCCCTCGGCCCGCTCGCGATACTCGGCCTCGTCGTCGGCTGCCTCACACTGATAGCCGCGGGCCTCGCCCTGCGCACCCTCAGCCCGGTCATCGCGGGCAAGGACCGCGGCCCCGGCCCGCACTGAACCGCCCTCAGCCACCCGCCGCGAACCCCACGAACCGCCCCCAGCCCTCCGCCCCCACGGCGAAGGCCGGGCGGCGGACATCCTTGGAGTCCCGTACGTGGACGGCCTGTTCGGCGATGGCGACCTCCACGCAGTCGTCGCCCTGGCTGCCGCTGTAGCTGGACTTGAACCAGGCGAGTTCCGTCGTGACGCTGCTCATAGCTCTCCTCGCAGTCGCTCCAGCAGGGCCCGCGATTCCTTGGGGTTCAGGGCCTGCGAGCGCAGTGTGTCATAGCGACGGCAGAGCACACTCACCTCTTTCGGGCCAGAGATCATCCGCCCGTTCTCCTGCCCCTCCGAGTAGGCGAGCCGACCCCCCTCATCCGTCTCGAGAATTCGCACCGGCCCATCCAGGCAGGCATGCAACCCGCCCTCCAACGGCACCACTTGCAGCGTCACATTGCGCGGCGCGGTCAGCTCCAGCACATGGTCGAACGACTCGCGCATCGCGTCCGCGTCGCCGAACCGCCGCCGGAACACATGCTCCTCGACGATGAAGCCGAACGGCACGGTCGGCCGCTCCCGCATCATCGTCTGCCGCTCCATCCGCGCGGCGAACTGCGCCTCCAACTCCTCGTCGGTGCGCAGCGGAATGGTGCCCTCGAAGACCGCCCGCGCGTACGACCTGGACTGCAACAGCCCCGGCACCAGTCGGCATTCGTACGTGCACAGGCCCGCGGCCTCCCGCTCCAGGCGCGCCCACCGCCGGAACCACACCGCGAACCCCGCCTCGCCGCGCGTGAGATGACGCGCCGCCTTGCACAGCGCGCCGGTATTCCCGAGGGCCTCCTCGGCCCTGCGCACGAACGCCTCGTCCGGCATCCGCCGCCCCAACTCCACCGATTCCACGGTGTGTTTCGAGTACCGGACCCGCGTGCCCAGCTCCTCCCTGCTCAGCCCCGCGTGTTCGCGCAGGGCCTGGACGACCGCACCGAACGTACGCAGACTGTCAGACGGCTGGGGTTCCCGCTCCTGCTCCCCCAACAGCCCGCCGACCTCGATCTCCCCGACGCCGCCCATCCGCCGCCCCCTCTGCTCCGAGTCGCATCGCGCCGAGCTGCCGCGATCCATGCACCCAGAGTGACGACCACCCCCTCGTACTGTCCACCCCACGCGCCCGTACGCTGACTCCCCGTACGGGCCTCGCCCCTCGCCCCACCGGATCACGGGCACCACGCTGCCACCATGAACCACCACCCGGCACCCCAACTCACCACACCCGTACGCACGTTCACCCACCTCCTGCCCTCGACACCCCGCGGCGCCCGCCTGGCCCGACACCTGGCCGTCACCATGCTGCACTCCTGGGCCGCCCCGCCCGACCTCACGGAGCGTGCCGAACTCGTCGTCGCGGAACTCGCCGCGAACGCGGTCACCCACGGTCGCCTCCCGGGCCGCGACTTCCGCCTGGCACTCACGTACGACACGACCTCCCACCACCTCCGCATCGCAACCACCGACGCCCGCGGCGACCGCCTCCCCCACCACCCACCGACATCCGCCCCACTCCCCACGACCGGCCGCGGCCTGCTCCTCGTATCGGCCCTGTGCGACCACTGGGAAACCGTCCCCCACCCACCGGGCGGCAAGACGGTTGTGGCGCATCTGTAGGGGCGTGGCCGAAGCCGAGTCCTTTCTCATTCCGCGGGAATCCTCTGCCGGAGAGCTCGACGCCCTTCCTAGCCTGCTCGGCATGAGCGGTTCCGAGCACGCATTCCAGACGGCCGACACGATCGTGGCCGGTCTGGTGCAGACAGCCGAGGGCACCTTCGAACGAGGAAGGGTCCTCATCAGGGACGGCACGGTGAGTGCCGTCGTTCCCGACAGCGCGGTGCCCAGCGACACCGGCCACCCCGACGGCGTACGGGCCTTCGATGTCGGGGAGTCCTTCGTGCTCCCCGGGGCCGTCGACGCCCACGTGCACTCGTACTCGCACTCGGGCGAAGGCCTGCGCGCCGCCACCTCCGCGGCAGCGGCGGGTGGTGTGACCACCATCGTCGAAATGCCGTTCGACGGTGCGGGGCCCGTCAACTGCCGTGAGCGGCTCGAGGCGAAGCTGGAGAAGGTCGCCGACGAAGCGGTCGTCGATGTCGCACTCCTCGGCACACTCGCCCCGGGCGGCGGGTGGCGCAGGGCCGGCGAGCTGGTCGACGGCGGCGTGGTCGGATTCAAGGTTTCCCTCTTCGACACCGACCCGTTCCGCTTTCCGAGGATCGACGACGCCGAACTGCTCAATGTGGCCTCAGCTGTCGGCGAGGCCGGGTCCACGCTGTGTACGCACGCCGAGAACAACGAGATCATCAAGGCACTCCTCGCCGACGAGTCGAACCGGGCGTCCACCGACCCGCGCGTACACGCCCGCACGCGCCCGCCGGTGTCGGAAGCACTCGGGGTGCTGACGGCGATGGAGATCGCGGCCGACCGCGGCAACGCGCTCCACCTGTGTCACCTCTCCACGGGCCGGTCCGCCGACCTGGTGAGCTGGTACCGCGGCCAGGGCGTGGATGTCACCTTCGAGACCTGCCCGCACTACCTGCTCCTCACCGAGGAGGACATGGTGCGCCAGCGCGGCAGGTTGAAGATCAACCCACCGCTGCGCGGCCCGGCGGACCGCGAGGCCATGTGGCAGGCCGTGATCACCGGCGCCGCGTCCGTCATCTCCTCCGACCACGCACCATGGCCCAGCTCCCTCAAGGACCATGAGCGCATCCTCGACAACAGCTCCGGCACCCCGGGCACCCAGACCCTGGTCGCCACCACGCTCGGCGCCTGCCTCCGTCGATACGGTGCGGGCAAGGAGTTCTCCCGCACGGTGTCGGCCCTCACCGAGAACCCGGCCGACCGGTACGGCATCGGCGATCGCAAGGGTCGGCTCAAGCCTGGTTACGATGCTGACCTCATGGTTCTCACTCCTTCTCCCGACTGGCAGATCGAGGCGACGGCACAGTACTCGAACGCCGGCTGGAGCCCGTACGACGGGTACGTTCCGGGCGCCCGCGTCACCCTCACGCTCAGCCGCGGCGACGTCGTCTGGGATGCCGGCAAGGGGCTGCTCGCCGCGCCCGGCCGCGGTGCCCAGGTGCGCCGGGGCTGACCATGACGGCCATGGCCCAGGACCCCGAGCGGCCGGCGGGCGGACTCAGTTCGCTCGACCGGGGGCTGCGCGTGCTGACGTTCGTGCAGGACCGGGGCCAGGTCGTGGTCGCGGACATCGCCGCCGGCCTCGACATCCCCCTGTCGACCGCCTATCGGTACGCCCAGCGTCTCAAGCAGTCCGGGTTCCTGGTCGAGGTCGGGGACCGGCTGCTGCCCGGCGAACGACTCACCGACCGCGCCGCCGGGCACCCCGACCACCTGGTGGATGTCGCCCGGCCCTTCCTCGTCCAGCTGCGCGAGGCCACCGGGCTGAGCAGTGCGCTCTCCGTACGGGTGCACTCGGCGGCACTCTGCCTGGACTCGCGGCGCTGCGGTGTCGGCAGTGTGGCCTTCCACCGCGGTGAAGTGCACACCCTCTACTCCGGCGCGAGTGCCACCCCGCTGCTCGCGATGGCACCTGCGGCGGTTCGCCGCCAGGTGTTGGAGGGGCGTCTGCTCCGCTACACCGCGGCGACTCCCGACGCCGAACAGCTCCGCACGGAACTGGAGTCGATCCGCCGGCAGGGCCACCACGTCACCCGTGGCTGGCTCACCCCCGGCATGTCGGCGGTCGGGGTCCCGGTGATGGTCGGCGGGCGATGCCTGTGCGCACTGTCCGTCGTCGCGGCGGACGGAGCGCTCGCCGACCCCGCCCCCGTACTCCGGCTCCTGCGGCAGGCGGCGACGGGCCTCGCCTCCCGACTGCCCGTCGACCTTCCTGCTTCCTGGCTTCCGCCGGGTCCGTCGCCCGAGGAAGCCGACGGGCCGACGTCCGCCAAGTAGCAGCCCTCCGCCGCTCGTTCGGACCGATGCGCCGAACGCGTCGGCCTGCGTACCCGTTTCCCCTCCCGATCCGAGAACCGAGGAAAGCCATGACCACCCCTGTCGACCTGGACCGTCTCGCGCCGGAACCGGAGCGCCTGAGCCGGCGCCTCGAAGCGCTGGCGTCCTTCCACGACCCGGACCATCCCGGCTGGAGCCGCGAAGTGTTCTCGGAGCCGTACCGTGCGTCGCGGGAGTGGGTGCGCGCCCAGATGACGGAGGCCGGCCTGGAGACCGTGGTCGACCCGGCGGGGAACATCGTCGGGCGGCTTCGGGGCAAGGACTCCACCGCACCGGCGCTGGTCACCGGCTCACACACGGACACCGTGCGGCAGGGCGGGCGCTTCGACGGCATCGTCGGCGTCATCGGCGGCATCGAGGTCGCCGAGCGCCTGCGGGAGACCGGTACCCGGCTCGAACGCGATCTACTGGTGGTCGACTTCCTCGGCGAGGAGGCGAACGAGTTCGGCATCTCCTGCATCGGCTCGCGCTCCATCGCCGGCATCCTCGCCCCGGAGCACCTGGAGCGCACCGATGGCACGGGCCTCCGCCTCGGCGACGCCATGGAACGCTTCGGGCTCGCCCCCGGCGCCGCGCTCGGTTCCGGCTGGCGCTCCCAGGACGTCCACGGCTATGTCGAACTGCACGTCGAGCAGGGGCCGTTGCTGGAGCGCAGTGGCCACGGCATCGGAGTGGTCACGGCGATCGCCGGGATTGACCGGCTGCTGGTGCACTTCGCGGGACAGACCGGGCACGCCGGCACCACACCGATGGAGGACCGGCACGACGCCCTGGTCTCGGCGGCGGCCGCCGTCCTCACCGTCGAGCGCGTCGGCTGCGGGGCTCCGGTGCACGGGGTCGCCACACTCGGCAGCATCGACTCGTCGCCACGCTCGATGGGCGTGATCACCGACGAGGCCCGGCTGTGGGCGGAGATCCGCAGCGTCGACGGCAACTGGCTGCGCGGTGCGCAGAAGCAGATCGTCGACGAGATCGCCCGGGAAGCCCGGCAGCGCGGCGTGGACGTGGACTTCGAGTGGCTGACCGACCAGGACCCGGTGCCCACCGACATGTCGATGCAGGACCTGATCGCCGGTGCCGCCGACGGACTCGGCATGGACTGGAAGGCAGTCCCGTCCGGGGCCGGCCACGACGCCGCCCACCTGGCCCGGCTCGGCCCGATGGGCATGGTCTTCGTCCCGTCCGTCGGTGGTCGCAGCCACTGCCCGGAGGAACTGACCGAGGTCGCCGACATCGCCCGCGGCACACACGTACTCGCCGCCGCTCTCACCGGACTCGACGACCGTGCACAGCCCGCCGCAATCCGGTGACGGCCCGGCACACCGTCCGACGCGCCACCCGGCAGAGCATCACGAGGAGGAGACCCGCGCCATGATGACATCGCGCCCCACGACCAGCGCCCATCCGCCTGCCGCCCAGAGCGTCACCGAAGAGCGCGCGGTCGCCCGCCGCTCGGTGGCGGCGGCAGCCTTCGGCAATGCGATGGAGTGGTACGACTTCTCGGTCTATGCCTTCTTCGCGAGCTACATCGCCCACAACTTCTTCCGGGACAACAACGCGACCTCGGCGCTGATGAGCACGTTCGTCGTCTTCGGCGCCGGGTTCGTGGCCCGTCCCCTTGGCGCGGTGGTCGGCGGTGTGTACGCCGACCGGATCGGCCGCAAGGCCGCCCTGATGATGTCGATCGGGGCGATGGGCATCGGCACGTTCCTCATCGCGGTCGCGCCACCGGTCACCCTGATCGGCGTCGGCGCCCCCATCCTGCTGCTGATCGGCCGACTGTTCCAGGGATTCTCCACCGGCAGCGAGATCGGCGGAGCCGCGTCGTTCCTGATCGAGACCGCTCCCGCCGACCGCCGCGCGCTGTACTCGTCCTGGTTGCAGGCGTCGATGGGCATCTCCAATCTGCTCTCCGCCCTCGTCGGCTTCATCATCACTTCCGTCTTTCCGGAGTCGGCCCTGCAGGACTGGGCCTGGCGGATCCCGTTCCTCCTCGGCCTCCTGATCATTCCGGTCGGTGTGTACATCCGCCGTCAGTTGCCGGAGACCGAGGCCTTCACGGAACAGGACGGGACGGGGCAGGGCGCCGCCGACGAGCCGGGGCCACTGCGCGTACTCCTGTCGCAGCACCGGGCCGCGCTCGGTACCGCCCTGCTTGTCTCCATGCTGTGGACCATCAGCGTCTACGCCTTCTTGATCTACCTCCCGACGTACTACAAGCTGCCCGAGGCCGGTCTCGGCTTCACCGCACAGCAGACGTTCCTCGCCTCGCTCGTCGGCAACGTCGTCGTCCTCGCGGGCTGTCTGTCCGCCGGGCGCCTCGCCGACCGCGTGGGAACCAGGCCGCTGCTCACGGGGAGCGCGGTGGCGATGATCGTCCTGCCGACGCCCTGTCTGATGTGGCTGCATGCCCAGCCGCAGGTGCCGGTGCTTTTGGTGGTCCACATGGTGCTGTGTGGCGCCGTCGCGGGCTTCGCCGGTGTCGTCTCGTCGGTCCTGCCACGGGCCTTCCCCGTGCGCGTACGCTCTACCGGCTTGTCACTGAGCTACAACATCGCGGCCGTCTTCTTCGCCGGCACCACCCCGGTCCTGATGACCTGGGCGACCGGCGAACTCACGGTCTACGCCCCCACACTCTGGGTCGTCCTCGGCTCGGTGTGCTGCCTGGCGGTACTCCCCTCTTTGTACCGTCAGGTGCAGCGGGTGGCCGAGCAGGAGGCGTAAGCGGGCCGACGTGGGCTTGCCACGCCGGACAAATTCCGTTGAGGGACCCGCGCCCCCGAGGCAGGATGCCGCCCATGGAGCTGAACGGGGACAAGGTCCTCCTGCGACCCGTGGGCGACGGCGACAGCGAGATCCTCGCCAAGATCGTGAGCGAACCGGAGGTCGCGGCGTGGTGGTCGCCGCCGGACGGTTTCGAGGACATGCTCGCCGTCGTCTTCGAGGGCGAGATCATCGGCGCGATCCAGTTCGACGAGGAGAACGAGCCGGAGTTCCGGCACGCCGGCATCGACATCTTCCTGACCGCGCGGCGGCACGGGCAGGGGCTTGGGACCGACGCGGTGCGCACGCTGGCCGGGTGGCTCGTGCGGGAGCGCGGTCATCACCGGCTGACCATCGACCCGGCCGCGGCCAACACCGTCGCGATCCGCAGCTACACCAAGGTCGGCTTCAAGCCCGTGGGGATCATGCGGGCATACTGGCGCAACCATCGGACGGGCGTACCGGAGGACGGTCTGCTGATGGATCTGCTCGCCGGGGAACTGACCTGAGAGGAACTGGCCTGAGAGGAACTGACCTGATCGGTCGCCTCGGGAACAGCAGGCCCGTCCCGCGCGGTTGCATCTGCAGGGGCGCGGCGCATCCACCGCGCGCTCCGATCAGACATGTTTCCGCAGGAGGACCTCTTCATGACCGACCGACCCTTGACGCTCATGGCCGTGCACGCCCACCCCGACGACGAGGCCACCAGCACCGGAGGGGTCCTCGCGCGGTACGCGGCGGAAGGCATCCGCACGGTGCTCGTGACCTGTACCGACGGCGGTTGCGGTGACGGGCCGGGAGGCGTCAAGCCCGGCGAACCCGGCCACGATCCCGCAGCCGTCGTCAAAATGCGCCGCCAGGAACTGGAGACGAGCAGCGAGGTCCTGAAGATCAGCAACCTGGAGACGCTGGACTACGCCGACTCCGGGATGATCGGCTGGCCGAGCAACGAGGCCCCCGAATCCTTCTGGCAGACCCCCGTTGAGGTGGGCGCCGCCCGGCTCGCGGAGCTCATGCGCCACTACCGCCCCGACGTGGTCGTCACGTACGACGAGAACGGCTTCTACGGCCACCCCGACCACATCCAGGCCAACCGCATCACCATGGCGGCCCTGGAGATGATCGACTTCACGCCGAAGGTGTACTGGACGACGATGCCCCGCTCGGGTATGCAGCGGTTCGGCGAGATCTTGCGCGAGTTCCACCCGGACATGCCGGAGCCGGACCCCGCCGAGACCGCCGCGATGGCCGACATCGGCCTCCCGGACGACGAGATCACCACGTGGGTGGACACCACCGCGTTCAGCGACCAGAAGTTCGACTCGCTGGCCGCGCACGCCAGCCAGGGCGAGAACATCTTCTTCCTCAAGATGGGCAAGGAGCGGTTCGGCGAGTTCATGGGCCTGGAGACCTTCGTCCGCGTCAAGGACACCACGGGCGCGCCCACACCCGAGAACGACCTCTTCGCCGGGTTGCGCTGATCCGCCACGCGAGCTCCGCCCCGCGACCTCAGTCGAGGCGCAGGGCGGGCTCCGCCACGCGTTGCGACCCCGCCGCGTACAGGTCGCGGCGGAAGGACTCCCGGATCGTGTAGACCGAGACGAAGGTCAGGACCGAGAGCAGCAGGATGTACGCGGAGACCGACCAGGACGAGCCCGTCGCGGCCAGCATCGCGGTCATGAGGAACGGGGCGAGGCCGCCCGCGAGCACCGAGGCCGTCTGGTAGCCGAGGGAGGCGCCGGAGTAGCGCACCTCCGCCGGGAACATCTCTGCATACAGGGCGGCCTGCGGCCCGTACATGGTGGCGTGGATCGTGAAGCCGGTCAGCAGGGAGAGGAAGGTCAGCGGCGCCGATCCCGTGTCGATCAGCCAGAACAGCGGGAAGGCGAAGAGGCCCATGAGCGCCGCGCCGGTGAGGTAGAGCTTGCGGCGGGACCAGCGGTCGGAGAGCGCGCCGAAGAGCGGGATGGTGACGATCTGGGTGGCACCGGCGCCGAGGACGCAGAGCAGCGTGGTGGTGCGGGAGAGGCCGGCGTGCGTGGTGCCGTAGTCGAGCATGCCGCTGATCAGGATGTAGAACGTGGCGTTCACGACGAAGAAGGCGCCGGATGCCTGGAGGATGGCCCGCCAGTGGTGGCGCAGGGCCTGGCGCAGCGGAGACTTGCGGACCCCGGCGGTGTGCTCGGCCTGCGCGGACTGGTCGCGCATGGCCTGGAAGACCGGCGAGTCCTCGATCTTCAGCTGTACGTAGAGGCCGACGGCGACCAGGGCGAGGCCGGTGACGAAGGGGATCCGCCAGCCCCAGCTGGTGAACGCCGTGTCGGACAGGGTCGCGGTGAGCAGCAGGAACACGGCGTTGCCCGCGACCGCGCCGATGATGGCGCCGGTCTGGACGAGACTCCCGTAGAAGCCGCGGCGTTCCACGGGCGCGTGCTCGGTGAGGAGCAGCGCCGCGCCGCCCCACTGCGCGCCGACGCCGAGCCCCTGGATGAGGCGGAGGAGTACGAGCAGTACGGGTGCCCAGATGCCGACGGTGTCGTACGTGGGGAGCACACCGACGCCGAACGTCGCGATGCCCATCACCACGAGCGCCCCCACCAGTGGCGGTTTGCGCCCGAACCGGTCGCCGAGGTGGCCGGCGACGATCCCGCCGAGCGGCCTCGCGACGAAGCCCACGGCGAAGGTCGCGAAGGAGGCCAGGGTTCCTGCGATGTCGCTGAAGGAGGGGAAGAACAGGTCCCCGAGGACGAGTGCCGCGGCGGTGGCGTAGATGAGGAAGTCGAACCACTCCAGCGCCGTGGAGAGGACGGCCGCCCCCGCGAGCCGGCGCATTCCGTTGCCGTGCGTTCCGCTGTCGCGCGTTCCGCTGCTGGTCACCGCTGGTCGCCTCCTGTCGGGAGCTGCTGGTTCAGGAGCTGCTGGGCCTGTTCGCGGAGCGCGGCGGCCCGGATCTTCGTGCCGTTCGTGCCCGAGGTGGTGGGCATGCGGTCCAGTACGTGCACGGCCGCAGGGACCTTGAAGCGGGCCAGGCCCTGCGCGCACCACTCCCGCAGACCCTCGGGTTCGGTGGGTGTGTCGAGGACGACGAAGGCCACGGCCTGCGGCGCGCCGTCCGGGCCGCGCGCGCCGACGACCTTCGCGGTCCTTACGGCGGGGTGCGCGGCCAGCCGCTGCTCGATCTCCGCCGGGTCGACGAGGAAGCCGCGCAGCCGCAGCACGTCGCCCATCCGGCACACGTACTCGACGGCCCCGTCCTCGGCGATCGTCGCCAGATCCCCGGTGCGGAACCATCCGTCGGGGGTGAAGGCACGCTCGGCGGCCTCCGGATCGCCCAGGTAGGCGTCGACGACGTTGGGGCCGCGCAGCTGCAACTCGCCCTGGCCGCCGGGCCGTACGGGTTCTTCGGTCTCCGGTTCCACCACCCGTACGGCGATGTCCGGTGACACCGGATGGCCGCCGCCCGTCCAGCGGCGCGGCGCGGGTTCGGCGGTCGGCCAGCACAGGGCGAGGGCGAAGACCTCCGAGGAGCCGTACACACCGGAGGTGTGCGTACCGAACTCCTTCCGCGCCCACGCGGCGATGTCACGGGTCCGGCCGAGGAAGTCGGCCATGCCGAGCCAGCGCAGCCGTGAGAGGTCGCGCGGCTCGCGCCGCCAGGCGTCGACGAGCCGGGAGACCATGTCGTCGCCGCCCACGAGGTGGGTCGCCCCGTGCCGGGCGAGACCGGCGAGCGCCGTGTCCTCCTGGAAGACGGGTTCGAGCAGGCAGGCGGCGCCGCCCGCGATGGCGGCCATGGCGGTGGTGAAGCCGAAGGTGCCGGAGAGCGGCAGGATGCAGCCGACGACGTCGCCGTCCTCGATGCCGAGGGCTCGGGCGTCGGCCTGCGCGTGGGCGACGACGGCGGACTCGCGGTGCGCGGCGAGTTTGGGCCGGCCCGTGGAGCCGGAGGTGGTGAAGGCGACGGTGAGTTCGTCTCCGGTGTGCACGGGCGGGGCGGTGGTGCCTCCGGTGACGCTGCGGGGTGTCCAGGCACCGGAGCCCACGTCGTACGCGGAGGGGTCGGCCGGCGGGTCCGCGTCCGGGCCCGGGACGACGGCGACCACGGGGGTGGGCGCGGTGGTGCGGGGCAGGGCGCGGCGGAGGATGCCGGCCAGGTCGAGGCCGTGGAAGTCGTGCGCGAGGGCGATGACCTGCGGGCGGGCACGGTCGAGTACGTGCACCAACTCGTCCACGTTGTAACGGGTGTTGACCCCGATGACGTGGGCTCCGAGGCCGGCGGCGGCGAACTGCCAGACCAGTGCGGACGACCAGTTCGGCAGCCACACCGCGACACAGTCGCCTCGGCCGACTCCGGCGTCGGCGAGGTCCGCGTGCAGCCGTGCGACGTGCAGTTGGAACTCCCGGCGGGTGACGGTCGTGCCCTCGCCGGAACCGGAATCGGAGCCCGCGTCGATGGCGAGGACGGCGTCGGGGTCGCGGTCCACGAGCCCGGACAGCAGGTCGGTGAGCGTGGTCATCGGAGTCCTTTCACCGTGCGGTTGACGAGACGGCGCCCGCGCCGTGGGAGGGCCCGTCGGGCGCCTTCGCCCCGGACAGCTGCCCCAGCCAGCCGTGCAGCAGGCCCGCGAAGCCGTCGAGCTCCTCCATCGGATAGTGGCCGACGCCGGGCAGCAGCACGTGCCGCCCGTTCGGCAGCGCCTGGGCCGTCCGCCGCAGCCGTTCGGGGTCGAGCCAC
Source organism: Streptomyces sp. NPDC002754 (assembly GCF_053592315.1). Taxonomy (NCBI): domain Bacteria; kingdom Bacillati; phylum Actinomycetota; class Actinomycetes; order Kitasatosporales; family Streptomycetaceae; genus Streptomyces; species Streptomyces sp. NPDC002754. The sequence goes on along the minus strand of NZ_JBSFVM010000009.1, from coordinate 121,947 downwards.
AAGTCATCGGCGCCCGCGACCAGTTGGACGGGGCAGCGCGTGTCTTCGAGCCCTTCCCGTACGTCGTGCGTTCCCCAGCCGATGAGGTCGGCGCTGGAGACGGCGGGGTCCTCGCGGCGGTGCATGGTGGCGATGAGTTCCGCCGTGGCGGGCGGCGCGGCGGAGCCGACGACCGCGAGGGTGCCCAGGTACGTCCGGTCGGAGCGGCTGGGCGCGGCCAGGTCCTGCAGTTCACGGCGGAGCCCCGCCACGTTGACCCGCCCGGGTCCGGCCTCGGCCGCCAGGACGACGGCACCGGCCAGCCCCTCCCCCGCCCGCACCGCCAGGTCGAGTGCGATCTTGCCACCGATGGAGCACCCGACGACGTACGGCCGCTCCAACTTAAGGGCAGCGATGAGGTGTTGACACCAGTCCGCGTACTGGGACAGGTCCTCGACCGGGCCTGAGCGGGCGGGCTCGGAGCGGCCGTGTCCCGGCAGATCCGGAACGATCACGCGGTAGCCGAACGCGGCCAGCTCGTCGGTGGTGCGGCGCCACTGCACACCACTCTGCCCGGCCGTGTGCAGGCAGAGCACGGGGGCGCCACCCTCCGCCCGCTCGGCGTACACCTCCTCTACGTAGCCGAGTACTCCGTCGATCTCCAGGTAGCGGGCTTCGTGCCGGATGCGGGTCATGCGCGCGCCTCCTCGGCCAGTGTCCGTGCCGCGTCCGTGATGAGGTGGAGGACCTTGGTCAGGCGCAGGTACTCGTACGCGTCGCCGGTGGCGTGGAACTGTCCGCGCATCATGCGCGCGACGAGGTCGTTGCGCTCCCCGGTGAGCAGTTCGGTCCAGGTCAGCTCGTCGGCGGCGAGGGTGAAGGTCGGCCCGTGCGGGGTGCGGCGGGCGACGTCGACGACGCGGCCGAGGTAGACGCGCAACTGCACCTCGCTGTCTCCCGACCGGAGCCCGATGGCGCCGTCCCACGTGGCGGTCACGGCGGCGAACCGCTCGTCCTGGGCGAGGAGTTCCGCGAGGGCGCTCCCCCACTCCACGGTTCCGGGCGCGAGGGCGGTCGGGTCGGGCCCCGCACCACGGGCGCCGACCAGGACCGCACTGGTGCCCTCCTGGACGCGCTCGCCGCGCTGGTTTTCGAGGACCACGTGCCGGTGGACCACGCCCTGGTGCGGGTCGGATGTGCGGCGGCAGCGGGTGATGGTGAGCGTGCACTGGAGGGTGTCACCGACGTACGAGGGCTTCAGGTAGCGCCAGTTGGTGTCCAGCAGGGCGATGACGGATTCACCCGCGAGGCCCATGTCGTGGAGGAACCCGAGAAACGCCGCGATGCCGAACGGCCCGTGCAGCACCGGCCGTTCGAAGCGCGTCCGCGCCGCCCACTCGGGGTCGGTGTGCAACGGGTGCCGATCACCGCTGAGTTCCGTGAATGCCACCAGATCGTCGGCGGTGATCCGGCGCGTGCCACTGGTCCAGCGTTGGCCGGGCCGGAAGTCCTCGAAGTACAAGGACTGCGTACGGGCCGCCGGTTGTGATGCTGCCACGCGCGACTCCATCCATCGTCACCCCTCTCTCATCCACTCCGACAAGAACGAACGCGACAAGAACGAACGTTCATGCGTAGAGAAGCAGCGCACAAGTCCGCCCGTCAATAGGTGCGTTGACCTTTCCAGGAGGGGCCCGTAGCCTCCCCGCATGAACGATCGTTCTCCCGTACCGGACCTGATCGGCGACTCCGGCCGGGGCAATGAGGCGGCCATCCTCCGCGCCGCGCTGCGGCTGTACGCGGAGCGCGGCTTCAACGGCGCCTCGATGCGGGACATCGCCCGCGCCGCGGGCACCAGCCTGTCCAACCTCTACAACTACTTCCCGTCCAAGGCCCGCCTTCTCGCGGAGCTCCTGAACCGCGCCAACGCGCTGCTGTCCGCGCAGGTGACATCGGCGGTGGACACCGCGGGCAAGGAAGTGGCCGAGCAACTGGGCGCGGCGGTACGCGCGTACGTGAGCTTTGTGGCGGACTACCAGACCGCCATGCTCATCGCGCTGAGCGAGGTGCGGCACCTGGAGGGCGAGGAGCGCGCCCAGGTGGTCGCCGAACGCGACCGCAACCAGGAGATCTTCGAGGAGCTGGTCGCCGCGGGCGCCGCGTCCGGCGCCTTCACCACCCCGTACCCACGGGACGCGGCGCGCAGCATCCTCGCGATGTGCTCCACCATCGCCACGTGGTACCGCCCGGAAGGCCGGCTGACCAAACAGGACCTGTGCGACCAGCACGCCCGCTACGCCCTGGCGCTCCTGGAGGGCGGGGTCGAGAACGACTGAACCGCGGTACGGGTCAGAGCCAGTCGCCGTCGGTCACGGATCCGAGGCCGACACCCGACAGGCGCCGGTGCAGGGAGACGGCCTGCCCCTCCGTCAGCGACGCGACGTGGTCGGCCGCGGCGCGCAGCGGGTCGCCGTGGAGGTCGAGTTCCTCGGCGCGGCCGGTGGGCAGCAGGTGCGGGGATTCGTGGGTCCAGCGCAGCAGTTGGGAGACGATGCGGCGCTTGCCGTGCTGCTGGGTGGCCAGGGCCGGACGGTCGATGACGTAGCACCAGACCAGTTCCTTGAGCAGTTCGCAGGCCGTCCGACGCTCGGTGGGGACGACGAGGCGGGCACCGTACCGGATCGCGGCCGCGCCGCCGACCTCCAGGTCTATGTCGCGGGTGAAGTGGTCGATCAGCTTGGCGGTGCGGGCGTTGAGGGCGACATCGTCCGCGTGGCGGCCACCGTGGGGCTTGGCGATCGACAGCGCCTTGGCGATGCCGGCCAGGATGTGGACCGCCTCGTCGCGGTCGAAACCGGCGCCCGCGCGGTGGCGCTTGGCCGAGACGTAGTCCAGGAAGCGCTGCGTCTCGCGCTCCGTGTCGCCGCCCGCGGCCCCGGGTGACGGAAACAGCGCGGCCAGCGGGATCAGCCCGGCGCGATAGAAGTCCTCCACGTCATGGCAGGCGTAGGTGACATCGTCGGCCCAGTCCATCAGCTGCTCCTCGATGGGCACCGAGTCGTCGTCGCGGCCCGCGCGCACCCACCTGAACGCCTCCCGGTCGACCGCGTAGACGCCCCATTTGGCGTGCCGCGCCGGGTCCACGTCGCGCGGGGCGCGCTCCCACGGGTACTTCGTGGCCGCGTCCAGGCAGGCCCGGGACAGGTGGAGTCCGCGATGGCCCGCGTACTTGTGGGCGGCCAGGAAGGTGAGGATGTGGAGGGTCTGGGCGTTGCCCTCGAAGCTGTCGAGGACGCCGTGTCCGGCGTGCAGTTCGTCCATCGTCGCGCGCAACGCCATCTCGCCGGCGTGGCCGAACGGCGGGTGCCCGATGTCGTGCGCCATGCAGGCCGCCTCGACGAGTGCGGGATTCGGTCCGCCGTAGCGGCGCTCCAGCCGTTCGGCCATGCGCCGCCCCAGCTGCGCGACCTTCATCGAGTGGGTGAGCCGCGTGTGGTAGGCGCCGAGTTCGCTGCTCGCGACGACCTGGCTCTTGCCCGCGAGCGCCCGCCACTGCGTCGAGTACAGGATGCGGTCCACATCGTGCTCGAACCCCGACCGCTGTCCGTCGTCCGCGACACGTCGGCGCAGGGAGTGCTGCTCCAGGTCCTCATCGGTGTATTCGGCAGGCCGCATGGGCGCGATGGTACTGGACCCGTTCGCGCCGACGGCTGGGCGGACGCCAGGACCGGGGCCCGAACACCGCCCGTTCCCCGACGGCGGACAATGAGCTCTCCAAGAAGCTCCGGAACTGGAGGGGAAGCGTGACCGAGACCAGCGACACCCGATCCGCCGCCGACGACAAAGGGCGAGGCGAGGCGCCACGGAGCCGGCTTCAGCGCCTGATGCGCTACATCCCCCTGATCGCCCCCGTCCTGCTGTGGGCGGTGCCGTGCTGGGTCCTTCTGTACGCCGGTCAGCACTGGCCGGCCCCCGTGACGCCGATCGGCACCGTGCTGCTCGCCCTCGGCATGATCGGGATGCCGCTCACGATGATGCGCGGCCACGGACGGCGCCAGCAGGACCGCGCGGCGATCGTCGGTGACACGCTGCTGGGCTCCATCTGGGTCCTGTTCACGTGGTCCGTGCTGCTCGGCGTTCTGCTGCGGCTCGCCCTGACCGTGGCCGGCGTCGGTGACGGTCAGGGCCGGGCGCGCATCGTCACGTGGGCCGTCCTCGGTGTGTCCGCCGTGCTGCTCGCCTGGGGGTACGCGGAGGCCAAGCGCGTGCCGCGCGTGCGACGGCTCGACGTACAACTCCCGCGCCTGGGCGCCGGGTTGGACGGCACCCGCGTCGTCCTGATCACCGACACCCACTACGGTCCTCTCGACCGCGCCCGCTGGTCGCAGCGGCTCTGCGAGACGGTGAACACCCTGGAGGCCGACCTGGTCTGCCACACCGGCGACATCGCGGACGGCACCGCCGAACGCCGCCGCGCGCAGGCCGCCCCGCTGGGCACCGTGCAGGCGACCCGCGCCCTCGTCTACGTCACCGGTAACCACGAGTACTACAGCGAGGCCCAGGGCTGGGTCGACCTGATGGACGAACTGGGCTGGGAGCCGCTGCGCAACCGCCATCTGCTGCTCGAACGCGGTGGTGACACCCTCGTGGTCGCCGGCGTCGACGACGTCACGGCCGAATCCTCCGGCCTTGCCGGCCACCGCGCCCACCTCGCCGGAGCCCTTGAGGGCGCCGACCCCGAACTCCCCGTGCTCCTCCTCGCCCACCAGCCCAAGTTCATCGACCGGGCGGCGGCCCACGGCGTCGACCTCCAGCTCTCCGGCCACACCCACGGCGGCCAGATCTGGCCCTTCCACCACCTGGTCCGCCTCGACCAGCCGGCCCTCGCCGGCCTCAGCCACCACGGCCCGCGCACCCTCCTCTACACCAGCCGCGGCGCCGGCTTCTGGGGCCCACCCTTCCGCGTCTTCGCGCCCAGCGAGATCACGCTGCTGGTGCTGCGCTCGCCGCAGGCCGCGACGTCGGCGTAGGGCCGCGAACTGCGGCACGTACCGACGGATACAGAGGTCAAATCCCGGAAGGGCAAAGGAAAAGAAGGAGTCAAGCGTGCGGATGCGGGCCATCCCGAGGCGCGTGCGGAAGGAGTGGGGAGTTAGCCTGGATCTTGGTTGTCCGGGGCAACCAATGTTCCTGGGCGGGTGCCATTCGCGCCGGGCTCGGTGTCATGCGCCGACGGCTCCGGACCGCCTCCCCCACGCCCAACAAAAGCACTACCACCGGCGCGTACGCAGACTGGCGGGCCGGTGGCCCCAGGAGGACGATCCATGCCTGCCGAGGCATCCGCACCCACCCCCACCCCCGCAACACCCCAGACATCCAAGGTCAGTTCGAACGACCCGGTGATATCTGACGCGGCGTCCGACACGTCGGGCCCCTTCCGCACCTTCGTCGAGAACAACCTCGACATGCTGGCGGCCCACCCCGACCGCGAGGTCCTGGTCCACGAGGACCGTCGGCTGACGGCAGGTCAATTCCGGTCGCTGGTATACCGCATGGCGCATGCGATCGCCGCTCAGGGCGTGACGCGCGACGCGACCGTCACCCTGCTCAGCGGCAACCTGCCGGAGACCGTCGCGGCCCGGTACGCCGCCAACCTCGTGGGCTGCCGGGTCAACCACCTCTACAACAAGCTGTCGGCCGACGTTCAGGCTGCGATCGTTCAGGACGTCGAGACCCAGGTACTGATCGTCGACCCGCACTACGCGGACCGCGCCGCGGAGATCACCGAGGCCGCGCCCGTACGGCACGTACTCGTACTGGGCGAGTCCAAGCGCGAGATCGGGCAGGATCTGCTGGCGCTCGCCACCGAGCAGCCCGACGAGCCGTTCGTGTCCCGCGCCCGCCCCGACGACATCTGCACCATCCGGCACACCGGTGGCACGACGGGCCACCCCAAGGGCATCGTCACCACCTTCGAGCAGGTCAACCGGATGCGTCGGATGGTGGCTCAAGCGACCCCTTCGGAGCAGGAGGCGCCGCGGCAGCTCGCCTGCACCACCCTCGCGCACGCCGCGGGCATGCTGGCGGACGGCGTCCTCCAGGCCGGCGGCACCGTCGTACTGCAAGACGACTTCGACGCGGGCGAGGTGCTCGCCACCATCGAGCGCGAGCGCATCACGCACCTGTTCCTGCTGCCGCCGCTCGTCTATCAGCTCCTCGACCACCCGGACTCCGAGCGCCGCGACCTCAGCAGCCTGCGCGGCCTGACGTACGGCGGCTGCCAGGCGTCGCCCGCGCGGATCTCGGACGCCGTGCGCCGCTTCGGGCCCGTACTCCTGCAGTTCTACGGGCAGAACGAGGCCGGTGGCATCAGCGTCCTCACCCCCGCGGACCACGACCTGGACCGGCCCGAGCGGATGCGCTCCGCGGGCAAGGTGCTGCCGAGCGTGGAGGTCGCCATCCGTGACACCGACGGCAAGGATCTGCCGGTCGGCGAACTGGGCGAGATCTGCATCCGGTCCGAGGGCACGATGACGGGCTACTGGAAGCAGCCGGAGCTGACCGCCGAGGTGCTGCGGAACGGGTGGCTGCACACCGGTGACATCGGCTTCCTCGACGAGGACAACTACATCACCGTCGTCGACCGGCTCAAGGACATGATCGTGGTCGTCGGCGGTCACGTGTACACCACCGAGCTGGAGGACCTGCTCAACTCGCACCCGAAGGTGTCGCAGAGCGCGGTCTTCGGCGTCCGGGACACCGACCGCATGGAGCAGGTGCACGCCGCGGTCGTAGCCGCGCCCGGCGTCGCGTTGGAGGCGGAGGAGCTGCGGGCCGCGGTGCGCGGGCAGCGCGGCCCGATGTACGAACCGGCCCACATCACCTTCGTGGACGCGCTGCCCCTGACGGACGCGGGCAAGCCCGACAAGAAGCTGCTGCGGCAGCGGGCGGAGGAGCCGGCCCAGGGCGTCTGACCGCATCTGACCTCTCTATCGCCCGTTTCTATCGCCCGTTCCACGGACCACTGGCAGCAGTGGGCGTGGGACTGGGCGGAAGGGAGGGCGCGGTCGGGAGTCGGCGGTCCGGCGGGGGCGAATGCGGCGGCGTGTGTGTCGGCTCGGCTGCGCGGGAGCGGGTGTGGCTCGGCTGCGCGGTCGTCGCCGGGCGCGGGCCGCTTCCGCTCCCGTTCCCACTCCCGTTGCCTGGGGTGTCGAGAAGGTGGCCCGTCGCCTCGACCGCGGCGCCGCAGACGAGCAGTGCCACGGCCAGCGCGGTGAGTCCGGTGGAGGCGCGCCGACGACGGGTCGCCGTGGCACGCGATTCGATGTCCGTCATCAGTCCACGTACTCCTGGGCGACCTCAACGTAGTTGAAGCCCTGGACGTTGGTGTCGATCCGCATGTGGCCACTCTGCGACGAGGCGATCAGGGTGTTCAGCAGACCGGTGATCGCCGCGCTGAGCGCGGACTCGGTGTCCGAACCGTCGGCGATGAACAGCGCCTTGGTGGCCACCTGTTCCAGTACGTCGCGCTGCGCGCCGCCGAAGCCGTAGGCGATCACATGCGGATGGCGCGGCCAGTCCCGGTTCACGAGTGTGCGGAACGGGTCCCGCCAGTGCGCGTCGGTGGGCACACCGTCGGTCAGGAAGAAGACCGTCGGCCGCAGCACGTCGAGGTTCTGCGTTCTCAGGTCGCTGACGTCCTGTTCGATGCACTCCCGCACCCGGTCGAAGGTCTTGCCGTACTCCGTGCGTCCGCCGCAGATCACCTCGGGCATGACCGGTACCTGCTCCATGTCCGACATCGGGATGACCACGTGCACATCGGTGGAGAAGGCGACCACGCAGACCCGGGCGAACTCCGAGACACGAGGATTCGTCGCCAGGTTGTAGTGCAGACGGGCAAGGGTCGCGTTGAGCACTGCCTCGTGCTGTTTCATCGACGATGACGCGTCGATCACGACGTAGGTGGGCAGGCAGAGTGACATGGTGCACCTCTGAGCTAGTGGTTGGCGGCGATCACGATCAGCAGGATCGCGGCGAGGACGAGGACGAGCACCCAGCCGACCTGGGTGGCGGTCTCGGATGGCTTCTGGGAACCCAACTCGGCTTCCTTCGCCGCCTGTTGAGAGACGGCGGGCGGTCGCGGAGCCGGGAGCTTCGTGGGCCGCGCAGGCAGCGGCGGCAGTTTGGTGCGTGTCGGGCGTGGTGTGGCCCTGAGATAGGGGCCGGCGTTCAGCGCCTGGTTCAGCTGGGCGGCCGAGGGGCGTCGCTCGCGGTCGGTCGCGAGCAGCATGTCGAGCAGCACTTCGGAGACGGCCGGCCGGCTCGGCCAGGGGGACGCGGCGACGGTGTGGAAGGTGTGCGCGTCACGCAGGCCCGTCATGCACTTGGCGACGAGCAGTCCGAGCCGGTAGCGGTCGGTGTACTCGTCCGCGTCGGTGCCCGGCGGTGTGAGTGGGTCGGCCCAGTTCGGCTGGTGGATGTCGGGCATCTTCGCCGGCTGACATCCGTCGACGTCGATGAGGTACACGGAGCTGCGGCCCGGACTCCAGAAGGCGTTGGAGAACGACCAGTCCGAATAGACCAGGCCCAGGCTCTCCAAGATGGCGGCGAGCCGCGTCAGTTGGCGACAGGCGTCCAGCCTGCCCGCGGCACCGGGGGACGGCAGGCCGACGCCCCGGATCGACTCGTCGGACTTCGCCAGCCAGTCGATCTCCACGAAGCGGCGCTCGCTGAACGCGCCGCGCCGCAGCTCGCACCGGTACTCCTCGGGCGCCATCGGGATCACGCAGCCGACGGCCGGGTTGCCGGGCTCCTCGATCCGGGCCGCGGGCCAGCACGTACCGGCGTACAGGAGCGCGCGCTCCTCCTCCGGCAGTGTGTCCGGGGCCGCGATCAGCAGGTCGAGCCGCTGGGCGTCCTCCGGGTGCTGGTCCGGCCGGTAGAGCTTGGCCAGCCAGCCCGGATGGTTCGTCAACGGCCGTACGGCGACGGCCTGGCCGTTGTGTTCGGAGATCGGCTCGGCCAGCGGGCCGAGATCGCCGACACTCACGGTGCGCGGCAACGCCAAGCCGCGTGGATCGGCCGCCGGACTGCCACCGGCACCGCTGGCGAGAGGGGATTCCGTCATGCCCGGCCCCCGTTCCACGCCACGACCGCCGTACGGTCGTCAAGGCACTGCGGCGCGTCGAAGCCGACGTCGGCGGTGAACCGGGTCGCCGGGACCGGCGCACGCCAGGCGTTCGCGAAGTACTCGTTGACGTTGCCCGCGGGGTCCGCCCACGCGTCGCCGATCCCGTCCGTGACCAGGGCGAGGGCGGCGCCGGGAGCCAGCGGGACGTAGACGTCCCCGACCAGTTGCGGGGTGTCGGGCAGTCGGCCGGCGACCTCGTTCGAGACCACGGCGGACGTACGGTCCTTGGCCTCGCCTGCCGCGAACCGCCACGACGGGACACGCGGGTCGAGCGTCCAGGCCGAACTGTCCCCCAGCCACGCGATCCAGGCCTGCGCGACGCCGTTCGCGTCCGGCTCGGCGAGCACCGCGGTGATCAGCACGGTGGCCAGCTCCGAGGTGTCGACGCCCCGGCCGCTCGCGTGCGCGGCGATCGACTGCGCGATCCGCCCGTACAGGTCCTTGGCGTCGAGCCCGCCGAATCCCACGGACTCGAGTTGCTCGCGCAACAGGGTGACGGCCTGGCTGGAGGCCGTGGTGGCCCCGGCGTCGGACCGGGACGCGCTCGACAGGCCGTCGGCCACGGCCACGATCGCGTACCGGCTGTCCCCGCTTCGTCCGATCCGGTAGGAGTCCTGGCGCGGCTCGGCGGGCTGGGCGCAGCGGTGGCCAGGACCGATGACGGAGGCCGCGCGGAGGGTGAAGGAACCGACCGTGGCCTCGTCGGCGGCGATCCCGTTCTGCACGGTGCGCTCCGGCAGCAGCCAGCGGTAGCCCTGGGCGCGGGCGCCGTCGCCGAAGCGGGGGACGCTCAGGTCGGTCGGCTGCTCGCGCAGGAAGGGCCGGGGCCTTGGGGGTTGGGGCTGGGGTTGGGGCGCCGCGGGCCCGGCGGCGTAGCGGCAGATCGGAAGTGTCGTGCCGGGGCGGGGTTCCTGGGCGGGTCGATCCCGCTGTTCGGCCGACCGTGCCGCGGGCGCGGAGCCCAGCACGGCCGCCGCGCCGATCACCCCCACGGCCGCGAGGGCCAAGGCGTCCACCAGCGGGCCGAACCGCCGGTGTTCCGCGCCGACTTCGAAGAAGGCGCCGATGACGACGGCCGCGAACAGCACCCACCGCAGCCGCCCGTCCATGAGTGCGCCGCGCCGGCCGTCGGCCCGGCTCACGGCCGTTCCCCGCGCTCGTGGGGCGTCGGCCCGGACGCGAAGTGCTGGCTGCCGTTCTGCACCGCGTACACCTCACCCGAATTGCTCGCGAAATTGAGCTGGGTCACGTTGTCAGGACCTTCCGGGGTGCGCAGCGAGGCCAGGGCACTGACGTCCTGGGCGAGACCCGGGTCCCCGTCGAGCAGCCGGGACAGGGCCTCGGTCCAGTAGTCCACGGCCCGGGCATCGACCGCTCCCCTCGTGGCGGTCGATGCCCGGTCCAGCGCGACAGTCAGCTCGTTGCTGCGGCTGCCGCGGGCCCGGGAGAGCACGCGGCTCATCAGCCGCTTGGCCTCCTGCCAGAGATCCGTGCCCATGGCGGAGACCAGTGCGGTGGCGCCGCTTGCGGCCAGCGCGGTGAGTTCCTCGTTCATCAGCGGGTATCAACCTCGGTCGTTGTGGCGGATGTACTGGTCGCCCCGGTGAGCGGCGAAGACCGTCGCGTGGCCCGTGGCCCGGACGAGTTGCTCGACGGAGGCGGTACGTGGCTCGGACGGTGCGGGACGTTCTGGTCGCGGCGCGGGCCGATCGACGGAGGCGGAGTCGGAGTCGCGGCCGGAGACCGGGTCGGAGCCGGCGCGTGGTCCGATGGGGCTGCCCGGGTACCAGAGCCAGGCGCGCGCGGCGTACTCCTTGACGCGCACGTCGGCGGCGGTGAAGGCGTCGGCGTCGAGCCCCTCGTGGCCGTGCCCGACGGTGTCGTCGTAGACGTGGTGCGACAGGATCGCGGCCAGCGGGGTGCCGCCGGTGCCGGTCAGGGTCGCGCGGCGGAGCGGGTCCGAGTCGAGCAGTCGGGCCAGCGCCTCGAAGGGGGCGCCGGAGACGGCGCCGTCCGGGTCGAGCCGGATCTCGCCCGCGTGCACCGCGACCCGCACCTGTAGCCGGGTGTCCGCGCCGGCCTGCCGGTTGTGCGCACGGATGCGTACGGCCAGCTCCGGGAGCAGCGGAGACAGCAGGGCCGCCTTGGGCAGTCGGGCCGGTGCGACGAGCCGGCAGCCGTCGCCGGTGTCGCCGTAGGTGAAGTCCCGTACGTCCAGGTCCACCGCGCCCAGGGCGTCGGCAAGGGCGGAACGCAGCGCGCCGCGGATCTCCTGCAACCGCCGCTCGCCGCGGCCCGCGGAGCCGGCGATGTCGCAGGCCAGCAGGGCTCGGTACTCGTATCTAGGAATCACTGCGCCTCCACGGTCACGGCGAACTCCGGCACATCGAGGTCGAGTTGCCGTCGTCCGGGACATCCGGTGTGGACAAGATGATTGACGAGACCGTAGAGGAGGGGTCCCCGGGCGGAACGGCTACTAATACGGCTTGTGCGGTTTCGGCCGCACCAAGAAGAGAGGTGGGGCGATGAGCACCACACGTGTTCGCGGGGTCGCGGCCTACTGGCCACCGGCCGGGCTGCTCGGCCGGCTCGACGAGGCCGACCGCACGATCCTCATGGGACTCGGCCACCGCGTGGCCTATCCGGCCGGACAGATCACCATCCGCGAGGCGGACACATCGGATTTCGCACTGCTCCTGCTCGGCGGCATGGTGAAGGTCACCGCGCTCGCACAGGACGGCCGCGAGGCACTCCTTGCGGTGCGGATGGCCGGGGACCTGGTCGGGGAGTTCGCCGGGATCGACGGCCGGCCACGCGTCGGCACCGTGACCGCGTGCGGCAGGGTGTTGGCCCGCTACATTCTGCGCTCCGAGTTGCTGGAGTGCACAAAGCAGCACCCTGCCATCGGGCTTGCGCTCAGCGCGAGCGTCGTGGCCAAGATGCGCACGGCGACCGGCCGGATCGTCGACTTCACCGGCTGCGACGTACTCGGACGCCTTGCCAGGATCCTGCACCACCTCGCCGTCACCTACGGGCGCCCCGGCCGACTCGATGCCCAACTTCCGCTGTCACAGCCGGAGATGGCCACCCTGGTCGGCGCGGCGGAGTCGTCCATCCACAAGGCCCTGCGGGCGCTGCGGGAGTCCGGCGCCATCACGACCGGCTACCGCAGGATCACCATCCACGACCTGGATCACCTCGCCCGGATCGCCGCGGCGGCCGGGCCCAGCTGATCGTCGGCGATCTCGCCGAATGCGACGACACACGTAGCCGAATGCGGCAGAACGCTTAGCCGAATGCGACAGAACACGTAAAAGCACCGGGTTCGCGCGAAGGGGCGGCGCCAGCCTGACCTGGTGCCGGGAACCTGGCGCGGAAGAGAACGAGGGAAGCACATGTCTCAGAACAACGGCGCTCCGGGCGGTTCCGGAGACATCCGGACCGGCGACGTGTCCGGAACGGTGGTCATCGGCGACAACAACACCGTGAGCATCCTGGGTGGAACGCCGCCGGACCCGGTCAAGCGCCCGTCGATCTCCCAGCTGCCGCGTTCCACCACCGAGCCGCTCATCGGCCGGGCACGGGATGCGCGGACACTCCAAGAAGCCATCACAGCAAGGCCGTTGGTGCAGATCTGGGGCGCGTCCGGAGTCGGCAAGAGCGCTTTGCTGCGCCATCTCGCCTGCTCGACGGAGCTCGGCCAGGACGGCGCCGCCTACATCGAGGCCGGCGGACGTACGGCCGATGACATCGCGCAGGCGATCTTCGACATCAGCTTCGACGCGCCGAACTACAAGCCGTCGTGGGAGGTGCTGAAGGAGCACCTGAAGACCCTGCGGCTGCGGATCTACCTGGACGACGCGGCGCTCGACCAGAAGGAGCTGCGCCGCCTCGTCGACATGGCCGCGCGGTCCACGTTCGTCTTCACCGCACAGGAACGGTCCACGGTCGACGGTGTGCACGCCATCGAGCTCAAGGGTCTTACGCCCGCGGCGGCAGCGGAGTTGGTGTCGGCGCTGCTCTCCCGCGAGCTGCGGCCCGACGAGGTGCCGATCGTGGACGCGCTGTGCGACACGGTGGACGGCAACCCGCTCCGGCTGCGGCGCATCGCCATGTCGGCCGCGACCGGCAAGGGCCTGCCGGGCATCGCCGATCTGCCCGAACTGCTTCCCGCGCTGCTCAACAAGGTCAGCCCCGAGGAACGCGACCTGCTGCACCTGCTCGGCTCACTGTCCGGCGCCGAACTGGCCCCCCGGCACCTCAATGAACTGCTCGACCGGACGGACAGCGGCGCACTCGCCGACGGCCTGGTGCGACACGGCCTGCTGCTCGCATCGGAGACCGGTTACAGCTGCCCCCAGGATGTCGCCGATTGCGTGCTGGACACGCGTCGGACGGAGTTCCCCGCCGACCGGCTCTGCCGGACACTCACCCTGTGGGTCGAGGCACGGGACACCACTCCGGACGATGTCGCGGTGCACTTCCAGGCCCTGGACGTCGCGGTGCTGCGGGCGGAGCGGAGCGGACACGCGCAGCTCGGCTCGGCGCTGGCACGTGCCGCCTCGCCGAAGCTGGCGTTGTCCCGGCAGTTCGACGCGTGGGGCAGCCTGCTCGGAGTCGGCTGGGCGGCGGCGCGGAGCGCGGGGCTCGCGGAGGACGAGAAGTTCTTCCTGCACGAGGCCCGCACCCGGCGGAAGGCGATCGGGCGGGGCGCGATGACGGCGGCCCTGGTACTCGAGTCGGGGGCGCTGTGGCATGAACTCGCGGCGCTGCATGGGCAGTCGGCGGCCCAGCAGATCGCCACCATGGGGCCGGCCGGGGGCGGGTCGGTCGCCCCGGCGCCCGGCCTGGCGCACGCGCCGGTTCTCCCGGACCCGACGCCTGCCACCGCGTCCGTCACCGCGAGTCACGGGCAGACGGCCGCGTCCGCGTCCGCCCACGGGGCGACGAGGCCGGTGGTCGACATGTCCTCCTCGCATGCCGCGCAGTCGTCGCACGCCGTACAGTCGCATGCCGCGCAGTCGCACGTCACCGCCCACGGGACCGGCGCACACTCGGCCACCGCCCACTCGGCCACCGCACCGACACCACCGCGGATCGACTTCTCGGGGTCACACGTTTCCGCGACCCACTCGACGCCTTCCGCGAGCACTACGACGTCCGCGGCCGGCACGGGCCACGCGCCGCATGTCGCCACTGTTGCGGCGGGGGCCAAGGGCGGAACACTCGCCGCAGCGTGCGCGATCGGCGTCGCTGCCGTACTGGGCGTAGGCGCCATCGTTTACGCGAACAACCAGCCGACCCCGTCACCGATCGCCGCGCCGAGCGCCGTCAGTTCGCCGAACCCGGGGTACGACACCGTGCCGGCCGACGACACCGTGCCCGACGACGACACGGTGCCCGACGAAACCCCGTCGCCCAGCTTCGATCCCGTGTGCGCGACCGCGATCCCCGACCTGTCCTCGGATCTCCAGCAGTACTCCACCGACGCGGCCATCGCCGCGGACTCGATCGACTCGTACAACAGCGCCATGAACTCCTACAACTCGGGCGCCGCGTCCACTCCTCCCGACGACAGCACGGTGCGTTCCCAGGTCGGCACCATCATCAGCGATCTTCAGTCCCTCGAGTCCACGTTGCAAGGGGCCATCTCCCAAGCCGAGGACAGCTCGGTGGAATCGGACCTCGACGACATGCTGACGGCCACTCAGCAACTCACGAGCGACTACGAGTCGTACGCGAGCGACCCGGAGAACTCGCAGGTCGACCCGTCGAGTGCGGCCTCGACGATGAACGCCGCGTCGGACAGCCTCCAGACCGACTGCGGCGCGTGACCCCGACACACACCCACCACGAAAGGCAGGCCATGCCCACGGAACCCACTCACGGAGACATCACCGCGGGGGACGTCTCCGGCACCTTCGTCGTAGGTGACAACAACAACGTGACGCAGACGACGCACCACACCGAGCCACTGCCGCCGCAGCCGGAGCCGGAGCCGGAGCCTCGGCAGCAGAGCTCGGCGCAGGATCAGGCGGCCGTCTTCGCTCAGCAACACGGCACGATGCATGTCACGTACCACGCCGCGGCCGAGCGGGAGCCGGGACCGGAGGCCTGAGAAACGGTGTGTGCCCCGGCCGCCCATCGGCCGGGGCACAGACACACACCGTGCACTCCACTCAGTCGTCGTCGGCCAGCAACTCCAGGTCCTGCGCGCTCAACGTCGCCGTCTTCAGCAGCTCCCGAATCAGGTTGACACTGAGCGTCGAGCCGACCGGCTCACCGACCTCGTCGCGCAACAGCCCGCGCACGCCCCGGCGGTGCAGCCGTTCGCGCACGTCCTCGACCGTGTTCGCCACCGTTTTGTGGTTCCAGGACTTGGTCGTGTACCGGGAGGCATTGGCAAGGCGGGCCGTTTCCTCCCAGGTCAGTGGGAGCGGAAAGGCATCGTGGCCCGCCAGGTAGCGCCGAGCGAGCGCGGTGAGCACCAGCCGCTCCAGCGGGGCGAGTTCATAGACCGTCTCGGGATCCACGGTCTCCGCACCGCTCGCGGAGCGCGGGTTGCGGTCGTCCTCGTCCACGACGCGCACCTCCACCAGATGGGAACGGCGCTTGGACGAGTTGATCACCAGCGGGGTGTATCCGGACTCGATGAGCCGCTTGTGGCCGGTCAGTATCAGCACACCGTCGGGCAGTTCGATGGGCAGATTCCCGGTGTTGACCAGCCACCAGTCGCTGTCGGTGGCCGTGCAGGTGAACACACCGTGGCGACGGCTGACGGTCGGGTCGTCGACACCGACCGGCACATGCACGTCCTCACGGTCCCGCCCGAACAGCAGCGTGTACCGGCGCGGCGGCACGGCATACCCGCCCTCCGGCCCCAGTACGAAGATGGTCCCTGGCGGCGCCGAGGGCACCCGGTCCGCGGGGCTGCCCGGTGGCAGCATCTGGGGCGGGAAAATTCCGTACGTCATGTCACATACCTCCGGCTCGGCTCGCGTCAGTGTACGAGCGCGCCGTGAGGACCGGTCCTCCCGAGAATGTGCACGCTGACCAAAGGGGCGTTTGCCGCCAACTCCTGTTGCCTTGCCCCGACTTGGTCGATAGCCTGCCCATCCGTGAGCACGAGCGGTCGGGGAACTGTTGATGACGGATGGCACGATCGCCGAACCGCTCGGCGCGGACGATCCGCAGGAGATCGGCAGCTTCCACATCATCGGCCTGCTCGGCATCGGCGGCATGGGCGAGGTCTACCTCGGGGCTTCCGACAAGGGCTACGCGGCCGTCAAGCGCGTCCGGCCACGGCTGGTCGCCGGCGAACGCTTCGAACGCGAGGTCGGCATCCTCTACCGGGTACCGGCCGGGGTGGGCCCGCGGGTGCTGGCGAGCGACGGCACCGCGGAGCGTCCCTGGTTCGCCACCGAGTACGTGCCCGGACTCACCGTGGACGAGGCGGTCCGGCTGCGCGGTCCGCTGCCCGCCGAGGCGCTGTGGCTGCTGCTGGCCGAGGCGGCCGGCGGCCTGGCGGCCGTGCACGCCCTGGAGATCGTGCACCGTGACATCAAGCCGGCCAACGTCATGCTGGTGCGGGACGGCGTGAAGCTGATCGACTTCGGTATCGCTCGCGCGGCGGACCAGGCGAGGCTGACCAGGAGCGGCGGCAGTTACGGCACGCAGGGATTCTCGGCACCGGAACAGCAAGCCGGGGACGAGAACGTGGACGCGCCCACGGACGTCTACTCGCTCGGGGCGCTGGCACTCTACGCGGCTTCGGGCCGAACGCCCGGTGTCATCCCCGACGTTGAGCCACTACGTGCCGCGGACGCGGACCTTGCCGCCATCATCGACTCCTGCCTCGCGACCGCCCCCGGGGACCGCCCCACCGCCGCCAAGGTGGCGGAGGCGGCCCGCGCACACCTACCCGTTCCGCCTCCCTCGTGGCCCTCCGAGGTCATGTCACGCATCACCTCGCGGCACGATTTCGCCACGACCCCGGTCAGCAAGCTGAAGACCGTCCCGCCGCCGGACCTGGATGCGGATCCGACACCGACACCGACACCCACTCCCCGGACCGCGCCCCCGGCACCACCCCGCCGCCCACGCACTCGCCGGCTCCTGCTCACGGCGGGCGCGGTGATCGTCCTGGGCGCGGTCGCGGCATTCGTACTCATCCCGTCGGGCTCCCGGGACGACGCCGGCGCCCATGGACCCACCACCCACGAGACCGTGGCCGGATCGACACGAACGTCCTCCGCGAGCCCGAACCACAAGACCTCGCCCACCGCGAAGTCCGGGCGCCCGGCCCCTGCCGCCCCGACCGACACACCCGCCACGGCCCCACCGAGCGCATCCATCTCGCGCTTACCGTCCCGGCCCTCCAAAACCGCCGCGTCCTCGGCACCAGCCGCCCCCCGCGTCACCTCGTCGTCCATCAGCGGCATCAACGGCAACGAAGACCCGGCACAGGTCAAGGGCTCCGAGGCGGACACGTCCTGGGTCGGCAACAACGCCACCTGCTCCGCCTGGCTGCGCGACAACGGCTCCGGTGAGCTCGCAGGTGTGCTCAACACCTCGATGAACCAGAGCTGCGGCGCCGCACTGCACCGCAGCGACGACCTCGCGTACACCTTCCACGCCTCGTGGGGCGCCGCGAAAACAAGCTCCGTCTCCAACATCGGCCACACGATGTGGATCTGCGTCTGGAACGCGAGCAACCGGTCCGACGAGCAGTGCTCCGCCCACTTCGCCATGAACGGCACGACCCCGGTCAAGCAGTAGCGGACCCTACGATCGCGGGTTGTCCCGGTTGGTGACCGCCGATCGATCGAAGATGCCGACTGCTCGAGGGGCGCCGTGACTAGTCTTGGTCAACTCGACAGGTACGGACGGCATATGACCGAGGTGAGCGGCAGACTCGACGGCATGCGCGCGCTGATTCTGGGAGGGGGTGGTGAGGGGATCGGTCGCGCGATCGTCCGCGCCTACGCCGCCGCCGGGGCGCACATGGTCGTGGCCGACGTGAACGCCGAGCGGGTGACCGAGGCTGCGGAGGAGGCGCAGAAGGCCGGGCACACGGCCCACGCGATCAGCGGCGACGTCCGCTCGCGTGAGCAGCTCGACGACATGGTCACCGGCGCTGCCGAGCGGCTCGGCGGTCTGGACACCCTGGTCACGGTCGTCGGCGGGCAGGTCGCGTTCATACCCGCGGTCAAACTCCACCAGATGAGGGACGAGGACTGGGACACCGTCTACGAGGTGAACCTGCGCTACGTGGTGCGTGCCGTACGGCGCGTACTCCAACTGTTCCTGGAACAAGGCACGGGCGGGAACATCGTCAGCATCGGTTCGGTCGCCGGGTTCATGGCCGCACCGGAGCAGGCCGGATACGGCGCCGCGAAGGCCGGTCTTTACAGCCTGGCGCGCACCGTTGCCGCCGAGTACGCGGCCGACGGCATCCGGATGAACATCGTCGCCGGCGGAGCCATCAACATCGCGGTCAACCAGGCCGGGCCGGCCGGTGACTGGGTCCCGGAGATCCCGGCCGGGCGCTACGGAACGCCGGAGGAAATGGCCGCGGCCGCCGTCTACCTGGCCTCGGACGCGGCACGCTACGTCACGGGGCAACAGATCGTCCTCGACGGAGGAGTGTCCGTACGCGGCCCGTTCCCCGAATAGCCGGCCGGCCGACGGCGACGGCGGCCCGAGTCGGTCCTGGGACGACAAACTCACCCACCAAAGAAGCTCAACCGAACGTGACGGTTGGCATTGTCCACGTTCGTATCCACCAGACACACCGACTGCCACGTCCCCAGCTCAAGACCACCCCCCACCACCGGCAACGTCGCATGCGGTGGCACGAGCGCCGGGAGGACGTGGTCGCGGCCGTGGCCCGGGGAGCCGTGGCTGTGCTGCCAGCGGTCGTCCGCGGGGAGGAGGGTGTGGAGGGCGGCGAGGAGGTCGTCGTCGCTGCCGGCGCCCGTCTCGATGATGGCGATGCCCGCCGTGGCGTGCGGGACGAAGAGGTTGAGGAGGCCGTCGCGGCCGTGGGCGACCTCGCGCAGGAAGGACTCGCAGTCGCGCGTCAGGTCGACGACGCGCTCGGTGGAGCCGGTGGCGAGGTCCAGGACTCGGGTCGTGAAGACGTCTGACATGGGTACATTGTCGCCCAGGAAGGCGGCCGGGCGCCCGGTGGGGACGAGCGGCGGCCGGGACGGCCGGTCCATGGGCTGAGACGTTGTTGACCATACGTCGACAACTGGATACGTTCTGCCGCATGTTGCGTTCAGCCATGCTCACCACGCGCGGTCACATCGACCTGCTGCGGGTGGCCTCTGCCGCGTGTCGACCCGGCTGCTGACGCCCTCTCCTCCCCTCTCGCTTTCCTCACCTTCTTTTTCGCTGCCGCTTCGGTGTTCGTCCGTGACGGTGCGCCGCTGACGCGCGCCCGCTGACACCGAGGCGTGCCCTCGCCTGCCATGGAGTGCCATGAGCATCAGTCATGCTCCGCCCGTTTCGCCTGCCGAAAAACCGGGCGCATCCGCCGACCCCGATTCGCCCGGTTCCCCGGCGTCGTCGCCCGAACTCGTCCCCCTCGTCCCCTCCTCCACCCGCCGCACCCGCGTCCCCCGTTGGCTGCGCCGCACCAGTGGGCCGCTGCTGCTGCTCGCACTGTGGCAAGTCCTCACGTCTGTAGGCGTGTTGACGCCCGAGGTGCTCGCGTCGCCCGGCACCATCGCGCGCGTCGGGGCGGACCTTGTCTCCGACGGGTCGCTGCCCGCGGCCATGGGTGTCTCGCTGCAACGCGTCGCCGTCGGGCTGCTGTGCGGTGTCGTCGTCGGGACCGGACTCGCGTTGTTGTCCGGTCTCTTCCGGGTCGGCGAGGATCTCGTCGACGCGAGCGTGCAGATGCTGCGCACCGTGCCGTTCGTCGGGCTGATCCCGCTGTTCATCATCTGGTTCGGCATCGGCGAGGCACCGAAGGTCGCCATCATCACCCTTGGTGTGTCCTTTCCGCTGTACCTGAATGTGTACGCCGGGATCCGTGGTGTAGACCCCCAACTCATCGAGGCCGGTGAGTCGTTGGGGCTCAGTCGATGGGGGCTCGTACGCCATGTGGTGCTGCCGGGTGCGCTGCCCGGGGCGATGACCGGTCTGCGGTACTCGCTCGGCATCGCGTGGCTGGCGCTCGTCTTCGCCGAGCAGATCAACGCCGACGCCGGCATCGGGTTCCTGATGGTGCAGGCCCGGGACTTCCTGCGTACCGACGTCATCGTCGTCTGCCTGATCGTCTACGCGTTCCTCGGCCTGCTCGCCGACTTCGTCGTCCGTTCCCTCGAAAGGCTGCTGCTGCAATGGCGACCGACGTTCACCGGCCGGTGACCACCGCCCCTGAGACCACTGTCGGCGCCGGTTCCGCCGTCCGCGTCGAAGGGCTTTCCCGCTCCTTCGACGGGCGCGCCGTCATCGATGACCTTCAACTCGATGTACGGCCAGGGGAGTTCGTTGCCCTGCTCGGACGCAGCGGATGCGGCAAGTCCACGCTGCTGCGCATCCTCGCCGGGCTCGACCGCGACATCGAGGGCACCGTACTCGTGCCGCGGCGCAAGGCCGTCGCGTTCCAGGCGCCGCGGCTCATGCCGTGGAAGCGGGTCTGGCGCAACGTACTGCTCGGCCTGCCGGGCAAGCCCGAACGGGCCGCGGCCGAGCGGGCGTTGGAGGAGGTGGGGCTCGGGCATCGTACGGACGCCTGGCCCAAGACGCTGTCCGGCGGCGAGGCCCAGCGTGCCTCGCTCGCCCGCGCCCTGGTGCGTGAGCCCGATCTACTGCTGCTCGACGAGCCGTTCGGCGCGCTCGACGCACTGACGCGAATCACGGCCCAACGCCTGGTCGGCGAGTTGTGGCAACGGCGGGGCTGCGCGGTCCTGTTGGTGACACACGATGTCGAGGAGGCCGTGCTGCTCGCCGACCGTGTGCTCGTCATGGACGACGGTGTCATCGCCCACGAGACCCGTATCGATCTGGACCGGCCGCGCGATCTCACCGATCCGCGCTTCGCCGAGCTGCGCGCCGAGCTGCTGAACCGACTGGGCGTGGACGGCTCGGAAGAGTCCTCCCACTGACCCAGACCGCCCGCTCGCCTCCACTCACCCCCGCTCACGCCCATCCCAACCCCCGCCCCCTACCCTCCCCTGATCGGACTTGTCATGCGACGTCCCCTCACAGCCGGCGCCCTCCTCGCTCCCCTCGCCCTCCTGCTCGCCGGCTGCTCCGGCGCCTCCACCGCCAGCACCTCCACCGGCAGCGGCGGAAGTGGCGGCGGCATCGACGGAAAGGGGTCACTCACCCTCAACGTCGGTGACCAGAAGGGTGGTTCGGAGGCGATACTCAGGGCTGCCGGTGAACTCGACGACCTGGACTACAAGATTCGCTGGTCCACGTTCACCTCGGGGCCGCCACTCCTCGAAGCCATCAACGCCAAGGCCGTGGACATCGGCGGCGTCGGCAACACACCCCCGGTCTTCGCGGCCGGCGCCGACTCGAAGATCAAGGTGGTGTCCGCCAGCCACGGAACCGCCAAGGGTGACACCATCCTGGTCCCGAAGGACTCCAAGCTGAAGAGTCCGGCGGGGCTCAAGGGCAGGTCGATCGCGGTGGCCCAGGGATCCTCGGCGCACTACCAGCTCGTCGCCTCGCTCAAGAAGGTCGGGCTCACGCTGAAGGACGTGAAGGTCAAGTACCTGCAGCCGGCCGACGCGCTGGCCGCGTTCACCGCGGGCAAGGTCGACGCGTGGGCCGTCTGGGACCCGTACACCTCGCAAGCGCTGCGCGCGAAGCTCGGTCGCGTGCTCACCGACGGCGACGGGGTCACCAACGGGCTCGCCTTCCAGGTCGCCTCCCCCATCGCGCTCGCCGACAAGAAGAAGTCCGCCGCCATCAAGGACTATCTCGACCGGCTGCGGCGCGCCCAGGACTGGGTCTACAAGCATCCGCAGGCCTGGGCGAAGGTGTGGGCCAAGGACACCGGACTGCCGTACGGGGCGGCGTACGACGCGGTGAAGCGTACGAACGGCACACGTGTCACGGTCGCCGTCGACAAGGGCGTCATCGCGTCCGAGCAGCAAATCGCCGACACCTTCACCCAGTTGAAGCTGATCCCGTCCAAGGTCGACTTCTCGAAGTACGTCGACACCCGCTTCAACGGCAAGCTGCCGCCCTCCACCACCGCTCCGCGCACCTACGACAAGGAGTCCTGATCTCGGAGTCCTGATCCTGGAGTCCTGATCCCCCGGCGGGAAGATCTCGCGCGCCGATGGAGTTAGTAGAAATGTGAACGACATCGGGGTACGAGACGACACCGCCACCACCTCGGCCCGCCCGGTCGACGTGGTGGTCATCGGCGCCGGACAGGCCGGTCTGTCCGCCGCCTACCACCTGCGCCGCGTGGGCTTCGAGCCCGAGCGGGACTTCGTCGTCCTCGACCACGCGCCCCGCCCCGGCGGCGCCTGGCAGTTCCGGTGGCCCTCACTCACGTACGGCAAGGTGCACGGCATGCACGCGCTGCCCGGCGTGGAGCTGACCGGCGCCGACCCCGCGCGCCCGTCCTCGGAGGTCATATCCGGGTACTTCTCTTCGTACGAGGAGGCCTTCGACCTGCGCGTACGGCGCCCGGTCGATGTGCGGGCGGTACGCGAAGGGGAGGAGGGGCGGCTGCTCGTCGAGACCTCGGACGGGGTGTGGTCCACGCGAGCCCTGATCAACGCGACGGGCACCTGGGACCGGCCGTTCTGGCCGCGCTACCCGGGACAGGAGACCTTCCGCGGGCGGCAGCTGCACACCGCGCAGTACCAGGGACCCGAGGAGTTCGCAGGTCAGCGCGGAGTGGTGGTGGGTGGCGGGGCCTCCGGGACGCAGCACCTGATGGAGATCGCTCCGTACGCCGCCGCGACGACCTGGGTGACCCGCCGGCCGCCCGTCTTCCGCGAGGGCCCCTTCGGCGAGGACCAGGGGCGGGCCGCCGTGGCGGCGGTCGAGGAGCGGGTACGCCAGGGGCTCGCGCCGCTGAGCGTGGTGTCGGTGACCGGGCTTCCGGTGAACGATGCGATCCGCGCGGCGCGTGCGAACGGTGTCCTCGACCGGCACCCCATGTTCGACCGGATCACGCCGACCGGCGTGGCCTGGGACGACGGGCACGAGGTGGCGGCCGACGTGATCCTCTGGGCCACCGGTTTCCGTGCGTCCATCGAGCATCTGGCGCCGCTGAAGCTGCGGGAAGCGGGCGGCGGGATCCGCGTCGAGGGCACCCATGCGGCCCTCGACCCCCGCATCCACCTGGTCGGCTACGGCCCGTCGGCAAGCACGATCGGCGCGAACCGCGCGGGGCGCGCCGCGGTCCGCGACATCCAGCGGCTACTCGACCGGAGGGCACCGGTCACGGCGTGAGGCGCCACACTCGGGCGCCCCGAACCGAACAAGTGGGTACCGCCCTGCTGCCCGACACCCCGGCGCCCCGGTACCCCGGTACGCCCCGTCAGTCCTTGTTCTTGGCCTTCGCCTGGATCTTGTTGAACTCCGTCACGTTCTTCTCCTGCACGGCCAGGTCCGCGGTGAAGCGTGTGTCCCCCGGCTTGACCGTCACGAAGTACAGCCAGTCGCCCGCCGTCGGACTGGACGCCGCCCGCATCGCCTGCTCCCCCGGGTTACCGATCGGGGTGGGCGGCAGCCCCTTGCGCGCGTAGGTGTTGTACGGGTTGTTGATCTTGGTGTCGGCGTGGGTGGTGTCCAACGTGGAGCGGCCGAGCGCGTAGTTGATGGTGGAGTCCATCTGCAACGGCATCCCGTGATCGAGCCGGTTGTATATGACGCGGGCGACCCTGCCCATGTCCTCCTGGTTGTCCGCCTCGGCCTGCACGATGCTCGCGATGATGACGCGCTGGTACGGGTTGACGGCGTTGCTCTCGGCGCCCGCGGTGGTGCCACTGCCGCCGAACCTCTTGTTGGCCGTGTGGACCATGTACGCAAGGACCGACTGCGGCGTCGACCTGTCGCTCAAGGGATACGTCGCCGGGAAGAGGTACCCCTCGGCGTTGCCACCCGCGTCGCCCGGAAGCTTGAGGTGCGCCTTGGGTGCGGCCTTCTTCGTGGTGCCGGACGGGACGTCGAGCGCCTTGTCGACGGCGTCGTACACCTGCCCCGAACGCCAGCCCTCCGGAATGGTCAGAACCTGGTCCGTCTCGTCCTCGCCCGATAGGACCAGTGGTACCGCGACGGCGGTAGCCGCCACGACGGCCCCCGTCACCGTCAGGGCGACGCGCCCTCGGCGCGTGATGCGCGTCGTGTTCCGTCGCGGAGTCTCCGTTTGCATGCCGGAACGGTAACCCGTGTGTCAGTACATCCCTGCCATATATCGGCGCTCCTTGGCTCCCTCACGGACTCTCCCCACTGTTCGCGCCGATGTCATGGTGGCTCGGGCAGGCCGCCCGTCACGCCGCCGCTTCCACGCGCGCGTCCCGCCGCACCAGCGCCGCGTAACGGCCCTCGCGGCCGAGCAATTCCTCGTGCGTGCCGCGCTCGGCTATGCGCCCGGAGTCCAGGACCACGATCTGCTCGGCGCCGCGGACCGTGGAGAGGCGGTGCGCGATCGTGAGCGTCGTGCGGTTGGCGGAGAGCGCGTCGATGGCCTCCTGCACGGCGTGCTCGGTGCGGGTGTCGAGCGCGCTGGTCGCCTCGTCGAGGATGAGCACGGGCGGGTCCCGCAGGATGGTGCGGGCGATGGCCAGGCGCTGCTTCTCGCCTCCGGAGAAGCGGTGGCCACGCTCGCCGACCACGGTGTCGTAGCCGTCCGGAAGCGCGGCTATGTGCTCGTGGATCTGGGCCGCCCGGGCCGCCGCGTGCATTTCCTCGTCGGTGGCGTCGGGCTTGGCGAACCGCAGGTTCTCGGCCACCGAGGCGTGGAACAGGTACGTCTCCTGGGAGACCACGCCGATCGCGCGCGCGAGGGTGTCGAAGTCCAGGTCGCGTACGTCCACGCCGTCGAGCGTGACGCGGCCGCCCGTGACGTCGTAGAGCCGCGGCACCAGATAGCTGAGCGTGGACTTGCCGGAACCGGTGGGTCCGACGACGGCGAGGCTGCCGCCCGCGGGGACGGTGAGGTCGATGCCGTCCAGGATCGCGTTCTGCCGCTCGTCAGCGGCGTCTTCGGTGGCATAGCGGAACTCGACGTTCTCGAAGCGGACCTCGCCCTTCACGGTGTCGAGGCGGATCGCGTCCGCACGCTCGGTGATGTCGACCGGGAGGTCCAGGTACTCGAAGATGCGCTGGAACAGGGCGAGCGAGGTCTGGAGCTGGACGCCGGTCTGGAGCAGGCTCACGGTCGGCCGGAACAGTCCCTGCTGCAGGGAGACGAACGCGACGAGTGTGCCGATGGAGACGGTGGGGCCACCGAAGTGCAGGGCGATGCCGGCCGCCCAGTAGATGACCGCGGGCATGGCGGCCATGACGATGCTGATGACGGCCATCCGCCAGCGCCCCGCCATGTTCGACCTGACCTCCAGGCCGACCAGTTCGTCCGACTCGTCGGCGAAGGACTTGGTGAGCGAGTCGGCGCGGCCCATGGTGCGGCCGAGCAGGATGCCGCTGACGGAGAGGGACTCGGTGACCGTGGCGGCCATTGCCGCCATCTGCTTCTGGCGCTGCGTGGCGATCTTCTTGCGCTCGCGGCCGACCCGGCGGCTGATCCACACGAAGACCGGCAGCAGAAGCAGGGAGACGATCGTCAGGCGCCAGTCGAGGGCGATCATCGCGACGACCGTGGCGACGACGCTCGTCAGGTTCGAGACGAGGGAGGTCGCGGTGGAGGTCACGGTCGCCTGCATGCCGCCGATGTCGTTGGCGATGCGGGACTGGACCTCGCCGGTGCGGGTCTTGGTGAAGAAGGCGAGGGACATGCTCTGCAACCGGCCGTAGACGGCGGTGCGCAGATCGTGCATGACGCGCTGGCCGACCGTCGTCGAGATCAGCGTCTGCAGGACGCCGAAGACGCTTGTCACGACGGCGCTGACGATCATGCCGAGGGCGAGCAGGCCGAGCAGGCCGGTGCGGCCCTGCGGGATGGCGACGTCGAGGATCTCCTTGAGCAGGAACGGCGTCGCGACCGTGACCAGGGACGCGGCTGCGACCAGCAGCCCGACGAGGGCGAGTCGGCCGCGGTAGGGGCGGAACAGGGACAGGATGCGGCGGACCTGGCGCGGCTGTCCCGATGCTTCGGCATCGGGAGGCGGCGTCCAGCGGATTTCGTCGCGGGGCATGGGCCTCCTAGAGACTTCAGAGATCGAACCTTGAGGAGCATAGTGCATTGTTACCTCTATTCACAATGCACGGGGTCCTGATAATGTTCCCGACATGAAGACACCGGACGCCGACGGTTTCCTCGCCGAGCAGCTACTGCGGCTGACGCGCCGCCTGCAGCGGATACAGCGCCGCCAGCTCGAGCCGGTGGGGATCACCCCCGCGCAGTCCCGGCTGCTGCGCACGCTGGTGCACTACGACACGCCGCCGCGCATGGCCGATCTCGCGCAGCGCCTCGAGGTGGTGCCGCGCGCCGTGACGACGACGGTGGACGGTCTGGAGGCGGCCGACATGGTGCGCCGTGCGCCGGATCCCACGAACCGCCGGGTCATCCGCATCGAGCTCACCGACAAGGGGCGGGCCGCCCTGCGGGAGCTGCGCAGCGCGCGCCGCGCCGCGGCAGAGGAGATCCTGGCACCGTTGGACAAGGAGCAGCGCGCGCAGCTGACGGTCTTGCTGAACGCACTGTTCGAGTCCCCGCGCGCGCCGGAGTGCTGACAGCGCCGGAACACTGACAGCGATCGAGGAGAGGCCATGCCGCTGCTGGAGCCGAAGCCGGAAGCCCTGCGCCCCGGAGCCCGACCGTCGGGCCCGGCGCCCGACCGGGTCGCGGACCGGCAGGCCGGGGGCACGCCCGAACCGCTCCGCTCGGAGCTGACGCGGCTGCTCGGCGCGGACAAGGTGCTCACCAAGATCTCGGACCTGGTGCGCTACGCGTCGGACGCCAGCCCGTACCGCTTCGTGCCGCAGGTCGTGGTGATCGCCGAGGACATCGACGACGTGTCGGCGGTACTCTCCTACGCGCACGGCAAGGGCCGCGAGGTCGTCTTCCGCGCGGCGGGCACGTCGCTGAACGGCCAGGCGCAGGGCGAGGACATCCTGGTCGACGTCCGCAAGTTCTGGGCGGGCATCGAGGTGCTCGGCGACGGTTCGCGCGCGCGGATCGGCCCCGGCACCACGATCGTGCGGGCGAACGCCACGCTCGCGCGGCACGGGCGCGTCCTCGGCCCCGACCCCGCGAGCGCGATCGCCTGCACGGTGGGCGGCGTGGTGGCGAACAACGCGTCGGGGATGACGGCGGGCACGACCCGGAACTCGTACAGGACGGTCTCCTCCCTCACCTTCGTACTGCCGTCGGGCACCGTCGTCGACACGGGCGACCCGCGCGCGGACGAGGATCTGGCGCATGCCGAACCGGCGCTCTGCGAGGCCCTGTTGGCGATCAAGCGGGAGATCGAGGAGGACGCGGAGCTCACCCGCAGGATCCGCGCCAAGTACGAGATCAAGAACACGAACGGGTACCGTCTCGACGCCTTCCTCGACGGTGGGACGCCGGTGGAGATCATGCGCGGCCTGATGGTGGGTTCGGAGGGCACCTTCGGGTTCATCTCCGAAGTCGTCTTCGACACCCTGCCGTTGGACCGGAAGGTGTCGACGGCGCTGCTGTTCTTCCCCTCCCTGCCCGCGGCCGCGGCGGCGGTACCGGTGTTCAACGAGGCGGGCGCCCTGGCCGTGGAGTTGATGGACGGCAATACACTGCGCGCCTCGGTCAGCGTGCAGGGTGTGCCGCAGGACTGGGCCGAGCTGCCCAAGGAGACGACGGCTCTGCTCGTCGAGTTCCGCGCCCCGGGCGAGACCGCGCAGGCCGCCTACGAGACGGCGGCGGCGAAGGCCCTCGAAGGACTCGAACTCGTCGCGCCCGTCGCCTCGGTGACCAATGAGTTCACACGGGACGCGAAGACCATCGCGGGCTACTGGAAGGCGCGCAAGGCGTTCGTGACGGCGGTCGGCGGCTCGCGCCCTTCGGGTACCACGCTCATCACGGAGGACTTCGCGGTGCCCCCCGCGCGGCTCGCGGAGGCCTGCGAGGCGCTGCTCGAACTGCAGACGCGGCACAGCTTCGATGCCGCGGTGGCGGGGCACGCGGCCCACGGCAATCTGCACTTCCTGCTGGCGTTCGACGCGGCGAAGCCCGCGGACGTGGAGCGGTACGCGGCGTTCATGGACGAGTTCTGCCGCCTCACGGTAGACAGGTTCGACGGCTCCCTGAAGGCGGAGCACGCGACGGGCCGCAACATCGCCCCCTTCCTGGAACTCGAATGGGGCGCCCGGGCCACGGAGTTGATGTGGCGTACCAAGCAGGTCATCGACCCGGACGGGGTGCTCGCACCGCGTATCGTCCTGGACCGCGACCCGAAAGCTCATCTGCGGGGCCTCAAGACGATCCCCAAGGTGGAGCTGATCGCCGACCCGTGCATCGAGTGCGGCTTCTGCGAACCCACGTGCCCCAGCGAGGACTTGACGACCACGCCGCGCCAGCGGATCGTGCTGCGCCGCGAGATGATGCGCCAGTCCGCCGGTTCACCGGTGGAGAGCGAGCTGATCGACGCCTACGGGTACGACGCCGTGGACACCTGCGCCGGTGACTCCACGTGCAAGCTGGCCTGCCCGGTCGGCATCGACACGGGGGCGTTCATGAAGGGCTTCCGGCACGCCCGTCACTCGCCGCGCGAGGAGCGGACGGCCGCGCTCACCGCGAAGAACTTCAAGGCGGTGGAGGCCTCGGCCCGGCTCGCGGTGGCGGCTGCGGACAAGATCGGCGACCGCCTCCTCACGGCCGTGACGGGCGCCGCGCGCAAGGCGATCCGGCCCGACCTGGTTCCCGAGTGGCTGCCGGAGGTACCTGCCGCGGCGGCCCGGAAGCTACCGCGTACCGCGCGCGTGGGGGCCACGGCCGTCTACTACCCGGCGTGCGTGAACCGCATTTTCGGCACCCCCGGAGACGTATCGCTGCCTCAGGCCGTTGTCGCGGTCTCCGCGCGCGCGGGCAAGCCGGTGTGGATCCCGGACAACGTGGCCGGGACGTGCTGCGCCACGATCTGGCACTCCAAGGGCTACGACGAGGGCAACAAGGTGATGGCGAACCGGATCGTCGAGGCGGCCTGGGCCTGGACCGGTGGCGGCCGGCTGCCCCTCGTGGTGGACGCCTCCTCGTGCACGCTGGGCATCGCGCACGAGGTGGTGCCGTATCTCACCGACGACAACCGGGAGTTGCACGCGGAGCTGACCATCGTGGACTCCCTGGTCTGGGCCGCGCAGGAGCTGCTGCCGCGCCTCACCATCGAGCGCACGATCGGCTCCGCCGTGCTGCACCCGACGTGCTCCATGGAACACCTGGGCGATGTGGACCAGTTGAGAGCCGTGGCCGAGGCCTGTGCCGACGAGGTGGTGCTGCCGGACGACGCGGGCTGCTGCGGCTTCGCGGGCGACCGCGGCATGCTCCACAAGGAGTTGACCGAGTCCGCCACGGCGAAGGAGGCCGCGGAGGTCACGGCCCGCGCGTACGACGCCCATCTGTCGGCGAACCGGATGTGCGAGGTCGGCATGGACCATGCGACGGGCCGCTCGTACTACTCCGTACTGGTGGAGCTGGAGCGCGCGACCCGGCCCTGATCTCCGACCGGTTTCCGAGGGCGGGTCTCCAAGGACGGGGCTCCAAGGGCGGGTAAAGGAAAGTCCAACTCCCCATCTCCTTCTGTCCCTTGCGCCCCGCCCTCACCCCCTCCAAGGTGGCTTGCGTTTGCCCGGCACCGCACCCACCAGCCTTGGAGGTCCGATGCACGACGACGACAACCAGCCCCTGGACGCCACCCCTTCCGACGGTCACTCGCGCCGCGACGTCCTGCGCACCGCGGGTGTCGCGGGGGCCGGCCTCGGCCTCTCCGCGTTCGGCACCGGCGCCGCCCACGCCGCCGAACCCTCCTCCGTACCCGCACAGGCGAGCGCTCCCGCACGGGAGGGCCGGACGATGGCCGGGGTGCCGTTCGAGCGGCGCTCCACGGTCCGGGTCGGCATCGTCGGCCTCGGCAACCGCGGCGGCAGCATGATCGACTTGTTCCTCGCGATGCCCGGGGTCCGGGTCGTGGCGCTGTGCGACCCGGTGAAGGACAAGACGCAGAAGGCGGCGGCCAAGGTGACGGCCGCGGGCCAGCCGGCCCCGGCGACGTACACCAAGGGCGATCACGACTTCGAGAACCTCTGCAAGCGCGGGGACATCGACTTCGTGTACGTGGCGACGCCGTGGGACTGGCACTTCGAGATGGCGAAGACGGCGATGCTGAACGGCAAGCACATCGGCGTCGAGTGTCCCATCGCGCTTCAACTCGACCAGTTGTGGGAGCTGGTGAACCTCTCCGAGCGCACCCGCAGACACTGCATGCAGTTGGAGAACTGCTGCTACGGCCGCAACGAGATGCGCGTCCTGCGGATGGCGCACGCGGGCAAGTTCGGCCAACTCCTGCACGGCGCAGGCGCGTACAACCACGACCTGCGCAGCCTGATGTTCGACCCGGACTACTACGAGGGCCCATGGCGCCGCCTGTGGCATACGCGGCTGCGCGGCGACCTGTACCCGAACCACGGCTTCGGACCGGTCGCCAACTACATGGACGTCAACCGCGGCGACCGCGTCACCCACATCTCCAGCTTCGGCACGCCCTCTCTGGGACTCGCCGAATACCGCGCGGCCAACATGCCCAAGGGCGACCCGAGTTGGAAGGAGTCGTACATCGAGTCGGACCGCACGATCAGCCTGGTCCAGACGGCGAAGGGGCGGGTGATCCGCCTGGAGCACGACGTCTCCACTCCGCACCCGTACTCGCGGATCAACCAACTCGGCGGCACCAAGGGCGTATTCGAGGACTACCCGGAGCGCATCTACATCGAGCCCGACCACAAGGACGACGCCTGGGGCGACTTCTCGGCGTACGCCGACCACGATCACTGGCTGTGGAAGGAGCACGCCAATCCGCCGGGCGGACACGGCGGCATGGACTACATCATGGTGTTCCGCCTGATGCAGACGATGCGCCTCGGGCTCGTCCCCGACTTCGATGTGTACGACGCCGCCACCTGGACGTCGCCGGTACCGCTGAGCCACCTCTCGATCAAGGCTAACGGTGCGCCGCAGCAGATCCCCGACTTCACGCGCGGCGAGTGGCGCAACAAGCGCGGCGGTGTGGACTCCGAGAAGCCGAACGAGGCCTGAGCGCGCGGTGGGGGTGCGGGCCGTACCCCCACCGACCGGCGCGGTTCACGCCTTGAGCTCGGCCTTGTCGCCCATCACGACCACCGGGTGCTGCTTCGGGTCGAGCGTCTTGAGCAGGTACTCCATGTCGCCCTTCGACTGGCTCACGCACGCCGAGGTGCCGCTGCCGTGGTCCATGTGCAGCCAGATGCTGCCGCCCTTGGACTGGCCCTGCGGCCGGGTCGGGTCGTTGGGCGACGTGCCCTTGGCGCGGTTGTAGTCGATGGCGACGACGTAATCGAAGTCGTGCCAGTGCGACTTCGACCAGTAGTGCGGGGCCTGGAACGACGCGGACCGCGTGTACGGCAGCTTGGCGCCCGGGTCGGCCAGGACGCCGCCGGCGTCGCTGAGCGTGAAGACACCGACGGGGCTGCGGTTGTCGCCCTCGTGGTGGCTCGTCGTCCAGCCCCTCTTGCCGTTGTGCCCGGACCAGCCGCGCTGCTTCTTCCACGTGTCGCCGGACTTGGTGTAGAGGGCCAGGGTGGAGCCCGCCGCGTCCTTGCCGTCGCCGTACACGGCGACGACCTGCCGAGCGTTCGCCGGGATCTGCTTCTGGTAGCGGTCGCCCACCCCCGGGATGCGCTTGAGGTCCGCCGCGCGCGCCTCGGCGCCTTGGGACTCGCCGCCCGAGGAGTTCGCCCCCTCCGTGGCCTTCTTCCCGCTGTCGCCGCCGTCGGCGCCGCAGGCGGCCACCGTCGTCAGCAGGACACCGCACGCCGCCATCGCGACGCCCGCCCTGATCACACACGCACTCCGCATGGGTTCCATGGTCGCACCACAGGTCGCGAACCGCGGGACCGACTCCGATCACGACGGGCGATCCGGTCCGATTCTTTGCCCGGCACCGGAAAACCGTTTGCCTCGTCTCGCCGAAAAACGCGAACCTTTCAAAGTTTGCTGCCTTTGAGTCCGCTTCTTCGATCCACCCCGCTTCGAGCCCTGGGACGTCATGCAGATCTCCGACCTTCCGTATCCAGACCCGGGTGTACCGGACGCACGCTCGGGCCCCCGGTTCCTGCTCTGGCTCGGCCGGAACCAGCTCGGTGGGCAGGCCAAGTCCCTTGCCTGGGGCCTGATCCACTTCGTCTCCGTCGCCGGCCTCGCCTACGGCGTCGGCTACGCGGTGCAGGCGGTCGTCGACCGCTCCGGCTCCGGTCTCGCCAAGGCCGGCGCACTGATCGTGCTGCTCGGCATCGGCGTCGCGGTCGGTGACACGATGCTGCACCGCACGTCCGTCACGAACTGGATCACCGCCGCCGCCCGCGTCCAGCAGCTCCTCGCCCACAAGACCGCGACGCTCGGCGCCGCCCTCACCCGGCGGGTCGCCGCGGGCGAGGTCGTCGCGGTGTCCACCGGTGACGTGGAGAAGATCGGCTGGTTCGTCGAGGCGCTGTCCCGCTTCACCGCCGCCGCGCTCACCATCGTCATCGCCGCCGTGGGCCTCCTGATCTACCAGCCCGCGCTCGGTGTCGTCGTCGCGCTCGGCATGCCGGTCCTGGCGCTCGCCGTGCTGCCCCTGCTCCCCCGCGCCACCCGGCGCGCGGACCATCAACGGGAGAAGGCGGGCCATGCCACCGAGCTCGCCTCGGACACCGTCGCGGGCCTGCGCGTGCTGCGCGGCATCGGCGGCGAGGAACTGTTCCTCGACCGCTACCGCCGCGCCTCGCAGGACGTGCGCCGGGCCGCCGTGCGCAGCGCGCGCATGTGGGCGCTGATCTCCGCGATCCAGGTCCTCCTTCCGGGCCTGCTGACGATCGTGCTGGTCTGGTACGGCGTCGCCCTCGCGCGCGAGGGCCGGATCACCGTCGGTGAACTGGTCACCGTCTACAGCGGGGTGATGCTCCTCAATTACCCGCTGCGGCACTTCGAGGAGATCGCCATGGCGTACTCGTTCTCCCGGCCGTCCGCGCAGCGCGCGTCCCGGGTGCTGTCGCTGGAGCGCGTCACCGAACCGGAGGGCGGGCTGCGCGAGGCGAAGGCGCCGACCGGCGACCTGTACGACCCCGCGACCGGCGTACTGGCTCCCGCGGGGCGGCTCACCGCCGTGGTCTGCGGCGACCCGGACCTGGCGGGGCGCCTCGCCGAGCGGCTCGGCGGGCACCCCGCTTCCGCCACCGACGACGGCGCGGGCGAGGTGGCACCGTCCGTCCTGCTCGACGGCGTGCCGCTCGACGAACTGCCGCTGGATGTCGCGCGGACGGCCGTGCTCGTCCAGGACAAGGACCCGGTGCTGCTCTCCGGCACCCTCGCCGAACTCCTCGACGTACCGGCCTCCGGAGGCGTCGCACCCGACGACGCGCTGGACGCCGCCCAGTGCTCGGACGTGCTGGCCGCCCTCACCCAGGGCGCCGGCGACGAGGACCCGATGGCCGCCCGCATCACCGAACGCGGCCGGTCCCTCTCCGGCGGCCAGCGCCAGCGCCTCGCGCTGGCCCGCTCGCTGGTCACGGACCCGGAGACGCTGGTGCTCGACGAGCCGACGTCCGCCGTCGACTCGCACACCGAGGCCCGGATCGCCCAGGGCGTGCGCGCGCTGCGGGGCGGTCGCACGACCGTGGTGCTGACCTCGTCGCCGCTGGTTCTCGACCGCGCCGACCGCGTGGTGTTCGTCCACGAGGGCGAGGTCGCCGCGGTCGGCGAACACCGCGAACTGGTGCGTACCGAGCCCCGGTACCGCGCGGTCGTCACCCGCGAGACCGACGAGGAGAAGGCACCCCCCGGAGCCGGGACCGGAATCAGGGCCGGAGCCGGAGCCGGGGCCGGGGCCGGAATCAGTACCGGGACCGGCATCCGGACCGATATCGAGATCAACATCGAGGAGACGGCATGATCGGCGTAGCGCCCCCGGCCTACGACCCGGCGGCCCCCACCACGGCGAACACCCTGCCCGTCGGCGCCCCGGCCACGGTCCGCGCCTACGTGCGCGAGCTGTACGAGCGCCACCGGCGCGAGTTCCTCCTGCTCATCGGCGTGAACACGGTCGCCGTCGTCGCGTCGATGGCCGGCCCGTACCTGCTCGGCGGACTGATCCAGGACGTCTCCGAGAACCCGGGCGGCGTCGACTCCCTCGAAGGGCCCCAACTGGCCCGCACCATCGGCCTGTTCGTACTCGCCCTGGTGATCCAGGCCGTGTTCATCCGACAGGTGCGGCTGCGCGGGGCGATGCTCGGCGAGCGGATGCTGGCGGATCTGCGGGAGGACTTCCTGGTGCGGTCCGTGGGCCTGCCTCCCGGCGTCCTGGAGCGGGCGGGCACGGGCGACCTGCTGTCCCGGATCACCACGGACATCGACCGGCTCGGGAACGCGATGCGGGAGGCGGTGCCACAGCTGTCCATCGGTGTCGTGTGGGCGGCGCTGCTCATCGGCGGTCTCGCGGTGACCGCGCCGCCGCTGGCTCCCGCGCTGCTCATCGCGGTGCCGGTCCTGGTGCTCGGCTGCCGCTGGTACTTCAAGCGGGCGCCGTCCGCGTACCGCTCGGAGGCCGCCGGGTACGCGGCCGTCGCCGCCGCGCTCGCCGAGACCGTGGACGCCGGGCGCACCATCGAGGCGCACCGGCTCGGTGACCGCCGCATTGAGCTGTCGGAGCAGCGCGTCAAGGAGTGGACCTCGTGGGAGCGCTACACCCTGTATCTGCGCTCCGTGCTCTTCCCGGTGATCAACACCGTGCACGTCCTGGTGCTGCTGTCGGTGCTCGTGGTCGGCGGTGTCTTCGTCCTCCAGGGCTGGATCGGCGTGGGGCAGCTGACCACGAGTGCGCTCATCGCGCAGATGCTGGTGGATCCGATCGGCCTGATCCTGCGCTGGTACGACGAGCTTCAGGTCGCTCAGGTGTCGCTGGCCCGGCTCGTCGGCGTACGGGACATCGAGCCGGAAGCGGGCGACGCCTCCGTCCGGCCCGACGGCCGCGCCGTCCAGGCCGACGCGGTGCACTTCGGCTACCGCGAGGGCGTCGACGTACTGCGCAAGGTGTCCCTCGAGGTCGCGCCCGGCACACGGCTCGCCCTGGTCGGCCCCTCGGGCGCGGGCAAGTCGACGCTCGGGCGGCTGCTCGCCGGGATCTACGCGCCGCGCACCGGGCAGGTCACGTTGGGCGGCGCGGAACTCTCCCGGATGCAGGCCGAACGGGTGCGCTCTCATGTGGCTCTGGTCAACCAGGAGCACCACGTCTTCGTGGGCTCCCTGCGCGACAACCTCCGGCTGGCCCGGACCGGCGCAGCGGACGCGGAGCTGTGGGCCGCCCTCGGCGCGGTCGACGCCGAGGGGTGGGCCGATGGCCTCGCCGACGGCCTCGACACGGAGGTCGGCTCCGGCGGGGTCGCCCTCACCCCGGCGCAGGCCCAGCAGATCGCGCTGGCCCGGCTGGTCCTTGCCGACCCGCACACGCTGGTCCTCGACGAGGCGACCTCGCTGCTCGACCCGCGCGCGGCCCGCAATCTGGAGCGCTCGCTCGGCCGGGTGCTCGACGGCCGCACGGTCGTGGCCATCGCGCACCGGCTGCACACCGCGCACGACGCGGACGTGATCGCCGTGGTCGAGGACGGCCGGATCCGCGAGCTCGGCAGCCACGACGACCTGGTCGCGGCCGACGGCGCGTACGCGGCACTGTGGCGGTCCTGGCACGGCTGACGTGCGGACGGCTGACGTGTGAGCGGCCGGCGTGTGGACGGTGGCGGTCGGGAGCCCTCTCTTCGGGATGGCTTCCGACCGGCGTCGCCTCAATAGCCGTTGCACGTGCCGGCTCCTGCTGAAGGACGGCTCCGTCCGCGACGCGGGCCACTGGTGGCTGCCGTCGTCCGAGCGGCCACCTGGATCGCCCACGGAGCGGCGAGCTCGATCGACCGGGTCGACCTGGTGGACGACTCCGGCCGGGTCTGGTCGTCCGCCGACCTGGGCGGCTGACGGCCGGCCGTGCGCGGGCCGGCCTTCGGTCAGATGAAGTTCAGCGCGGCCGCGCACCCCACGCCGCCGGCCAGCATGAACACCGGCATGAGCACCTTCAGCTCGATCCAGCTGCCGGCCCGGAACCGCATCAGCTTCGGCGGTCCGATGGGGTACCAGCGCTTGCGGCCGATCGGGATGGGCCACAGGATCGGGCAGCCCGAGACGGTGAGGGCGTCCCCGATGTCGTGCACCAGCGCACCGAGCACGATCGGCAGGCCCAGCCACAGGTACTCCTGGCCGGGGTCCGTGAACAGCCAGTCCGAACCGTTGCCGGGCTGGTCCAGGATCCCCGCGAGTATCCACGCGCTGGTCGCCGCGAGCAGCCATACGAGGATGTCGCTGCTGGAGCCGCGTGCCGCCCGCCACAGCAGTCCCTCGATGGCGAGCACCATGTGCACGAAGAGGATCCCGAGGACGGCCCAGCGGCCGCAGAAGATTGCCAGGGCCGAGGCGCCCGCCCCGATCAGGACCGCCCACAGCCACGTGTGGGTGAGCGTGCGGTGGCCGCCGGAGCGGCGCGGGTCGGCCGTCGACCGGGTGGCCTTGTAGACGCCGTACGAGAGTTTGTCGACGATTTCGCAGAGGGCGTGTGAGATCGGGCCGAAGGCGCGCGAAATGGTCGCCGACTTGTGGTCGAGGTCGGGCGCGAGCGCGGCGCCCGCGCAGATCAGCGCTCCGACGAGGAGGACCGGCCATGGCATCGGGTACCCGGCCGCCGTTGTGGCCGCCCCCACCCCCAGCCAGGCCGCCGCTCCTGACAGCGAGTGTGCCGGTCCCATCATGGCTGTGTTCCGCCCCTGTTTCTGTTGTGTCGGCCGCACGCGATGTGCCGACATGTCGCTTATTGCTGCGCCGAGTTGGCCCGTGAGGGCCCCGCGCGTGCTGACGCCCCGTCGGCGACCCAGCGTAGCCTTCGTGATCTTCGCTCGGACATCCGATTGCCGGATCGAGCCGGAAGGCAGGCAAGATGGTGCCGTGACCCTTATCGATCAGCTCCCGAAGACCCCGGACCCGGACGCCCTCTACGACGCCTTCGAGTCGTGGTCCCAGGAGCGTGGGCTCACCCTCTATCCCCACCAGGAAGAGGCGCTGATCGAGGTGGTGTCCGGCGCGAACGTGATCGTTTCGACGCCTACCGGGTCCGGCAAGTCCATGATCGCCGCCGGAGCGCACTTCGCCGCGCTCGC
Organism: Streptomyces sp. NPDC002754; assembly: GCF_053592315.1. Taxonomy (NCBI): domain Bacteria; kingdom Bacillati; phylum Actinomycetota; class Actinomycetes; order Kitasatosporales; family Streptomycetaceae; genus Streptomyces; species Streptomyces sp. NPDC002754. The sequence continues at coordinate 84,218 of NZ_JBSFVM010000009.1, read as the reverse complement.
ACGGGACGAGGTCACCTTCTACACGGCACCGATCAAGGCGCTGGTGTCGGAGAAGTTCTTCGAGCTGTGCAAGCTCTTCGGTACGGAGAACGTCGGCATGCTGACCGGCGACGCCTCCGTGAACGCGGACGCGCCCGTCATCTGCTGCACCGCCGAGGTCCTCGCCTCCATCGCGCTGCGCGACGGCGCGCAGGCCGACATCGGCCAGGTCGTGATGGACGAGTTCCACTTCTACGCGGAGGGGGACCGCGGCTGGGCCTGGCAGATTCCGCTGCTCGAGCTGCCGCAGGCGCAGTTCATCCTGATGTCGGCGACGCTCGGCGACGTCGCCATGTTCGAGAAGGACCTCACGCGCCGCACCGGCAGGACCACGTCCGTGGTCCGCTCGGCCACGCGCCCCGTGCCGCTCTCCTACGAGTACCGGCTCACGCCGATCACCGAGACGCTCACCGAGCTCCTGGAGACCAAACAGGCGCCCGTCTACATCGTGCACTTCACGCAGGCGCAGGCGGTCGAGCGCGCGCAGTCGCTGATGAGCATCAACATGTGCACGCGCGCGGAGAAGGACCAGATCGCCGAGCTGATCGGCAACTTCCGGTTCACCACCAAGTTCGGCCGCAACCTGTCCCGTTACGTACGCCATGGCATCGGTGTGCACCACGCCGGCATGCTGCCGAAGTACCGCCGCCTGGTGGAAAAGCTCGCCCAGGCTGGCCTGTTGAAGGTCATCTGCGGCACCGACACCCTCGGCGTCGGCGTCAACGTGCCCATCCGCACGGTGTTGTTCACCGCCCTCACCAAGTACGACGGCACGCGCGTGCGGACTCTGCGCGCACGGGAGTTCCACCAGATCGCGGGCCGTGCGGGCCGCGCCGGATTCGACACGGCCGGCCTCGTCGTGGCGCAGGCTCCGGAGCACGTCATCGAGAACGAGAAGGCCCTCGCGAAGGCGGGCGACGACGCCAAGAAGCGCCGCAAGGTCGTCCGTAAGAAGGCTCCCGATGGCTTCGTCGCCTGGTCGGAGAGCACCTTCGAGAAGCTGATCGGCTCCGAGCCGGAGCCGCTCATCTCGCGCTTCCGTGTCACGCACACGATGCTCCTGTCGGTCATCGCCCGTCCGGGCAATGCCTTCGACGCGATGCGCCACCTCCTCGAGGACAATCACGAGCCGCGCAAGGCGCAGCTGCGGCACATCCGCCGGGCCATCGCGATCTACCGCTCGCTTCTGGACGGCGGCATCGTCGAGAAGCTGGACACACCGGATCCGACCGGCCGCATCGTGCGCCTGACCGTCGACCTGCAGCAGGACTTCGCGCTCAACCAGCCGCTGTCGACGTTCGCCCTCGCCTCGTTCGACCTGCTCGACCAGGAGTCGCCCTCGTACGCCCTGGACATGGTGTCCGTCGTGGAGTCCACGCTCGACGACCCGCGGCAGATCCTGCACGCCCAGCAGAACAAGGCGCGCGGCGAGGCCGTGGCGCTGATGAAGGCGGACGGGGTCGAGTACGAGGACCGCATGGAGCGCCTCCAGGACATCTCGTACCCGAAGCCTCTGGAAGAGCTGCTCTTCCACGCCTACGACACGTACCGGCAGAGCCACCCGTGGGTCGGCGATCACCCGCTGTCGCCGAAGTCCGTGATCCGCGACATGTACGAACGCGCCATGACCTTCACGGAGTTCGTGTCCCACTACGAACTCGCCCGCGTCGAGGGGATCGTCCTGCGCTACCTGGCGAGCGCGTACAAGACGCTCGACCACACGGTGCCCGACGACCTGAAGTCGGAGGACCTGGAGGACCTGATCGCCTGGCTCGGCGAGATGGTGCGCCAGGTCGACTCCAGCCTTCTGGACGAGTGGGAGCAGCTCGCCAACCCGGGTGAGATGACCGCCGAGGAAGCCCAGGAGAAGGCCGACCAGGTCAAGCCGGTCACGGCGAACGGGCGCGCGTTCCGGGTCCTCGTCCGTAACGCCATGTTCCGCCGCGTCGAACTCGCGGCGCTCGACAACGTCGAGGAACTCGGCGAGTTGGACGGCGAATCGGGCTGGACCGCGGATGCCTGGGGCGACGCGATGGACAAGTACTGGGACGAGTACGAGGACCTCGGTACCGGCCCCGACGCGCGCGGCCCCAAGCTGCTCATGATCGAGGAGGACCCGGAGCACGGGCTGTGGAAGGTGCGCCAGACCTTCGCGGACCCCAACGGCGACCACGACTGGGGCATCAGCGCCGAGGTCGACCTCGCGGCCTCCGACGCCGAGGGCCGTGCCGTCGTCCGGGTCACGGACGTCGGCCAGTTGTAGATCCAAGGACGGTCGGACGGTAGGTTCCGGCCGCGCCCCTGCACCGGAGTCCTCCGGTCGCACACACGAGAGAGAACACCCCATGACGAATCCTGCGGAGAAGCTCGTCGACCTGCTCGACCTGGAGCAGATCGAGGTCAACATCTTCCGCGGACTCAGCCCGGACGAGTCCCTCCAGCGCGTCTTCGGCGGGCAGGTGGCGGGCCAGGCCCTGGTGGCTGCGGGACGCACCACCGAGGGCGACCGCCCCGTGCATTCGCTGCACGCGTACTTCATCCGTCCGGGCCGCCCCGGCGTGCCGATCGTGTACCAGGTCGAGCGGATGCGCGACGGGCGCTCGTTCACCACGCGACGTGTCACCGCCGTGCAGCAGGGCCGCACGATCTTCAATCTCACCGCCTCCTTCCACAAGCCCGAAGAGGGTGCCTTCGAGCACCAGTTGCCGCCGGCCCGGCAGGTGCCGGACCCGGATTCGCTGCCGACGATCGCCGACGAGGTGCGGGGCCATCTGGGCGCGCTGCCCGATGCCCTGGAGCGGATGGCCCGCCGGCAGCCCTTCGACATCCGCTATGTCGACCGGCTGCGCTGGTCGCCCGAGGACATCGAGGCGGCCGAGCCGCGCAGCGCGGTGTGGATGCGTGCCGTGGGCCCCCTCGGCGACGATCCGCTCGTGCACACCTGCGCGCTCACCTACGCGAGCGATATGACGCTGCTCGACGCGGTGCGTCTGCCGATCGAACCGCTGTGGGGCCCGCGCGGCTTCGACATGGCATCGCTCGACCACGCCATGTGGTTCCACCGTCCTTTCCGTGCCGATGAGTGGTTCCTGTACGACCAGGAGTCGCCGATCGCGACGGGCGGCCGCGGCCTTGCCCGTGGCCGCATCTACGACACGGAGGGCCGCCTGCTGGTCTCCGTGGTCCAGGAAGGGCTGTTCCGCAAGCTCGAGGGCTGACCGGAGGCGAGGCCGGCTCGGGTTCGTGCAGGGCGGTCGAACCGGCGGGGCCGCGCGGCGGTTCAGTCTCCTCTTCCGGTGAGGCGGGCCCACAGGCTCCGCGGCCTCGCCTCCGGGGGTTCGGCCATGGGCTCCGGCGACGTTTCCGGCAGGGCCGCCGGGGGCTCCATGTGGCCGGCGGGCCGTGGGGCCGGGCGCCGCCTGCGAGCCTCCTCCAGGTTGAGCAGCAGGTTCCCGCGCAGCCAACTGATCTCGTCCGGGTCGTCGGCGGTCAGGATGCGCTGGACGATCGCGGCGTTCGGCGACTCCGGTGCTCCGTACCAGAATTCGTCCGGCCGCAGCCGCTGCAGATGGGCCCGCTCGTACGGGCTCGCGACGAGTTCCGCGAGATGCGCCGGGTCCAGGAGTGTGGCGACGGCCGCCGCTCGTTCCCACGGGCCGTCGGCCTGCCCGAGCAGATACCCGGCGTGCCTGGCCCGCCAGTTCTTCGGCCGCAGATCGGCGCCGGCCCGCAGCCTGGCACGCACCCTGTCGGGCGCCCGCCCCGTCAGGAGCGGCCCGTTGACCTCGGCCCCCGCGAACTCCCGTAGCTCCTGGGCGAGGTACAGCCACACCACCGTCCGGTACCGGTTGACGTAGAACTTCGCGGGCGTCAGCATCCCGGCGCGAGCCAGCCTGGTGAAACGGGTCGACGGGATGTCCATGAGCTCGGCACCCTCTGTCGTGCCCACCACCCTGACCTGATCGAGCAGTGTGTTCGGGAATCCCTCGGCCGCACGGATGCGGTCGATCTCCTCGCGCGGGACGCGGCGTCGGCCGCCGCCCGGAGCCGGGACGGTTCGGATGCGGCCCAACCGGACGGCCAGGTCGAACTCGCCGCGTTTCAGCCCCAGTTCTCGCGCCGCGCTGCTCTGGGGCCTGGTCATGATGTCGCCTTGCACGATGGTTCTCCCCCGTCTGCGAATCAGACGCGGTCACTCTCCGTGACCGCTCGAGAGAACCGTAGCCCGGATCACCCGACCCCGTGCGAGCCTGTGGATAACCCCGCCGGACCGCGAGTTAACGCAGGTCAGAGGTCCGCGAGTGGACCCCGGTCCGGATTGCGCACGTCGACGGTGAGGTGTTCGCCGACCCGGTGCACCAACAGCGTCATTTCGTACGCGACCTGCCCGATGTCCGCCTCGGCCGCGCTGAGCACGCAGAGGCAGCTGCCCTCGCCCGCCGCGGTGACGAACAGCACCGCGTCGTCGAACTCGATCATCGTCTGGCGCACTCCGCCGGTGCCGAAGTACCGGCCGGAGCCCTTGGCGAGGCTGTGCAGTCCGGACGAGACAGCGGCGAGGTGCTCGGCGTCCTCGCGGCGCAGGCCCGTGCTCGCCCCTGTCACCAGGCCGTCGTTGGACAGGACCAGAGCGTGCCGCACATGTTCGACGCGCTGCGTCAGGTCGTCCAGCAGCCAACCCAGTCCTTCGTACTGCTGCCCCATGATCCCCTGTCCCCGCTTCCCTGTGGCTCCCCGCCCCGGAGGGGATCCGCTCCCCTGCCCGGAGGATCTCACTCGCAAGCCTTCCCCACCCTGGGCATCCGGGCAAGGAGGATGGGCGCATGGCACACAAGATGACCGATGAGCAATGGAAGGCCTTCGTCTCCGAGGGCACTCACACCGCCAAGTTGTCCACTGTGCGAGCCGACGGCAGCCCGCACATCGCGCCCGTCTGGTTCGTTCTCGACGGCGACGACATCGTGTTCAACACCAACAAGGACACGGTCAAGGGCCGCAATCTGGCCCGGGACGAGCGGGTCGCCCTCTGCGTCGACGACGAGCGGCCCCCGTTCTCGTTCGTGTCGATCCAGGGCCGCGCCGAACTCAGCGAGGACCCGGACGAACTGCTGGATTCGGCCACCAGGATCGGCGGCCGCTACATGGGTGCGGACCGCGCCGAGGAGTTCGGCCGGCGCAACGCGGTGCCGGGTGAACTCGTCGTCCGCGTACGGGTCGAGAAGGTCGTGGCGCTGGGCGACATGACCGGCTGAACGGGCCGGCCACGAGCCTCAGCCCACGGAGTCGAGCAGCCGGGCGGAGTGCATGCGCCCGGCGTACTCGACCAGTCTGATCAGTACCTCCTTCCCCGAGTCACGGTCACGCGCGTCGCACAGCACCACGGGGGTCCCGCGGTCGAGGTCCAGGGCGCGGGCCACGTCCTGCGCCCCGAAGGCCCTGCTGTCCGCGAAGCAGTTCACCGCCACGACGAACGGGATGTGCCGGTGCTCGAAGTAGTCCACGGCGGGGAAGCAGTCCTCGAGCCGCCGCGTGTCCGCGAGGACCACGGCGCCGAGCGCGCCCTGCGAGAGCTCGTCCCAGAGGAACCAGAAGCGGTCCTGGCCCGGCGTGCCGAACAGGTAGAGCGACAGGCCTGACCTGATGGTGATGCGGCCGAAGTCCATGGCGACGGTCGTGGTGGTTTTGCGTTCGACCGCCCCGGTGTCGTCCACGTGCTGGCCCAGTTCGCTCAGGCGCTCCTCGGTGCGCAGCGGCCTGATCTCGCTGACCGCGCCGACCAGGGTGGTCTTGCCCACTCCGAATCCGCCCGCGACCAGTATCTTCAGGGCCAGGGCGGCGGTGGGCCCTTCGGCCGTGGTGTCAGAGTGCTCTGAGTCCATCGATGACTTCTCTCAGGATCTTCTCGTCAGGTAGCTGTGCCGGCGGCACCGGCCTGCTGACCTTCACGCAGGCCAGTTCAAGCAGGTCGCCGAGGAGCACACGGACCACGCCCACGGGCACATCGGTGCCCGCGGCCAGTTCGGCGACCGTCTGGGTCTCCGTGCGGCACAGGTCGATGATCGACCTGTGCTCGGGACCGAGGCCGGTGTCTTCGTGGGCGCCTGGCGCCGCGGTGTCGAGCGTCACCAGGGCGATCAGGTCGAAGTGTGCTCCCTGTGGCCCCGGCGCGGTGCGTCCACCGGTCATCGCGTAGGGGCGGACCAGGGGCCCGGCCTCTTGGTCGAACCACTGGCTTCCGGGGTCGTTGTCGTTCATGTCGCCGACCGTGCCCGTCAACTCGCGGTGGGCGGCTGCCCGGCGGCTCTCGGGGCCGTGTAGAGGTGTTCGCCGACCCTCTTGACCAGGCGAGCCATCTCGTAGGCGACGAGGCCGATATCGGCGGTGCCGGTGCTCAGGACAGCGAGGCAGGAACCGTCGCCTGCGGCCGCAACGAAGAGGAAACCTTCATCCATCTCGACCATGGTCTGCCGCACCCCGCCCGCACCGAAGTGCCGCCCCGTGCCCTTGGCGAGACTGTTGAAGCCGGAGGCGACGGCCGAGAGGTGTTCGGCGTCCTCCCTGCGCAGGCCGCTGGAGGCGCCGACGGCGAGCCCGTCGTTGGAGAGGATCACGGCATGCCGCAGTTCGGGCACTCGAAGCACCAAGTCATCAAGGAGCCAGTCGAGTTCACCGGAACCATGGGCCGTGCCCGTGGTACTCGATTCCTTGATCATGCGGGATCTCCTTCATGGGTGTCGGGGCCGGGCGGGCGGCCACCGCCTCTGGCCCAGCCGTCCCGGAAGGAGGCCATCCGGGCCCGGACCTGTTCGGGGGTGCGCTCGTCCGGTGCGGGTACGCGCGCAGGGGGCGTCGGTTCGGTCGGCCGCTCGCGCAGTTGGGGCGCGAGGCTGGCCTGACGTATGCGGCGCGGGAGGCCGTCGGGGGGTGCGGCCGAATCGTTGCCGGGGTGTTCGGGATGTTCTGGATGCGCGGGCTCCGGCGGAGTGCGCAGGCGCAGCGCGGTGACGCCCGGCGGATGCCGGGGGCTCTCGGTCTCCGCCGAGGGGGCGAGCGCCGGGCGGGGCACCTGCGCGGGGACGGGGTGGCTGTCGTTCATCGGTGCCGCTTCGGGCTCGGGCACGCGCGCGTAGCGGCGCTCTTCCTGGGACAGTTGGTGCGCGTCTTGGGTGCTCGGCCCGATCTCGCCGTCCTTGTGCAGCAAGGGAGTGGGCAGGAGGACGACGGCGGTGGTGCCCCCGTATGGAGACGTTCGCAGGTGCACCTTGATGTCGTGGCGTTTGGCGAGTCTGCTGACCACGAAGAGGCCGAGCTGGTCGCTGTCGAACAGGTCGAGGGCTTCCGAGTGCCCGATGCGCTGATTGGCCTCGGCGAGGGTCTCCTTGCCCATGCCGAGGCCGCGGTCCTCGATCTCGATCGCGTACCCGTTACCGACGGGCTCGCCACTGATACGCACCTTGGTGTGCGGGGGCGAGAACTGGGCGGCGTTCTCGACGAGTTCGGCCACCAGGTGGGTGAGGTCCGCGACGGCGGCGCCGGACACTTGGGCGGCGGAGAGGTGGCGCACCTCCACGCGCGCGTAGTCCTCGATCTCGGAGACCGCGGCCCGTACGACGTTCGTCAGCGGGACGGGCTGTCGCCAGGCGCGACCCGGCGCCGCTCCGGAGAGGATGATCAGGCTCTCCGCGTGGCGGCGCATCCTTGTGGTGAGGTGATCGAGCCGGAACAGGTCGCCGAGTTCGCTCGGGTCGTCGGCGCGGCGCTCCATGCTGTCCAGGAGACCGAGTTGACGGTGGACGAGGACCTGGCTGCGGCGGGCGAGGTTGACGAAGACCCCGGAGATGCCGCTGGCGAGTTCGGCGCGCTCCACAGCGGCGTACAGGGCCGCGCGGTGCACGGTGGTGAGCGCCTCGGACACCTGGCCCGTCTCGTCCTCCGCGGGCGGACCCTCGGGGGCTTCGGCCGCCACGTCGATCTCGTCACCGGCCCGCAACCTGCGCATGGTGTCGGGCAGTTTGCGGCGGGCGATCTCCAGTGCGGTGTTGCGCAGGCTGACCAGTTCGACGACGAGGCCGCGGCCGATGCGCACGGAGATCACCAGTGAGGCCGCCACGGCGACGAGTCCGAGCAGGACGGCCGCTCCCGCCGGAGTGAGCAGTCCGCGGGTGAGCGGGTCCGCGCGGACCGCGGCGTCGCGTGCGGCGTCCGCCTCGATGGCACGCATGCGGCCCTGTACGGTCGCGTACGCCGTGTTCCAGGAGCCGGCGGACGCGGCGGCGAGCGCCTTCCCGCCCGGTTCCGCGATGAGGGTGCGGTCCTCGACGGCGCGCACGTCGCCGTAGGCGCGGCCTGCCGCCAGGCGCTTCCAGGCGGCTCGTTCGGGCCCGCGCAGGTCGCTCGCGGCCGTGCCGATCAGGTTCTTGCGGGTCTCCACCGCCCCGGTGAACAGCCGCAGGCGCTGGCCGTCCAGGGAACCGGCCAGGCGTGCGCCGACGAGCACCGCGTTCTCCCGGGCGAGCATCTCGCCGGAGCGGCCGAACTCCAGGAGCACGCGCGCGTCGGAGCCGAGTTCGGAGTCCTGGATGCCGGTGAGTGAACCGCTGACCGCGAAGGCGCTGTCGACGGTCCTGGTGTACTGCCCGTATGCGTCGTCCCAGCCGGTGCGCCGATCTCGCACGGCCTTGCGCACGCTACTTAGGTGCTCGACGCCGGCGACGAACGACTCCAGCCGGCCGGCCACCGCACGCGGGAGGTCCGCTCCGTCAGCGACCGTGCCGTCCTTGCCGATGCGCAGGGCCGAGACGGCGCGGTCCGTGGCGGCCGCACGCCTCGTGAAGTCGTCGCCGCGGCCCGCGGTGGGCTCGGTGGCGTAGGAGACGGCTGCGGTGCGTTCGGCCTGCAGGGCGGCCACGGACGCGCCCACGGGTGCGCGCACCGCCTCGTCGACCCGCTGCAACTGCCGCAGCCGCGCGATGTCCTGGGCGGTGCTCACGGTGGCGAAGCCCCACAGGGCGATCAGCGAGACGACGGGCACCATCAGGAGGCAGATGATTTTCGCCCGGACCGTACGCGGACGCAGATTCACGGTTCCCGCGCGCGCGGGGGGCGGCCTGCGGGGCTCCGGCTCCTCCAGGACGTCTTCGTTTGCGGGCAGCCCGGCGTGCGCACGCCGTCCGCGCGCGGGGGCCGAACTCTCGTGCACGGGGCCGGAGCCGGGGGTTCTGCGGGGCGGGCGCATGGCCTCCTCGATCGGGGTCGGGGCACCTTCGCGCTACTGGTGCCGGGCCGGTGGCGGTGCGGTGGGTCAGGGAGTCTGGTGCTCCAGCGGGCGCTGCGCCGACGTGGAAGCCTCCCTCTCGTCCGCGGTCGGGGACAGCGCGACGAACGCCGAGGTCAAGAAGAGGTAGGAGCCGAGCCCCACGGCCAGCGGGAAGATGAACTGCATCGGCGTGGCCCCGGCGATCTCCGCCGTGGAGGGGCTCACCCGCACGCTCACCGCCATCATCCCGGTGTAGTGCATGCTGCTCACGGCGCCGCCCATGACGAGGGAGGCGACCGCGACGGCGCCCGGCGACTTGATGTTGAGGGCGGCCCACAATGCGGCGGTCGCCGCGACGACGGCGATCACCACGGAGAGGGCGACCAGCAGCGGGTCGTAGCCGACCTGCCCGTGCAGGCGCAGGGCCGCCATCCCCAGGTAGTGCATGCTGGCCACGCCGAGGCCCGTCGTGAGGCCGCCCAGGACCAGCGCGCGCCCGCGCTCGCCGTGATGGCCGACCGCGAAGACGCCGACGCCGACGACGGTCACCGCGACGACCAGGCTGAGGATCGTCAGCGGAACGTTGTAGCGGATCTCGGTGCCGGTGACGGTGAAGCCGAGCATCGCCACGAAGTGCATGGTCCAGATGCCGGTGCCGATGGCGGAGGCGGCGGTGAGCAGCCAGTTGCGCCGAGCGCGCCCCGTGGTGTTCAGGGCACGCACGGTGCAGCGCAGTCCGAGCGCGGCGCCGATGCAGGCCATCGCGTACGACAGCACGGGGGTGAGCCAACCGAAGGTGGCGTGGTCCAGGTGTCCCATGGGTCAGGGACGCTATGCCGGTGGGGGCGTACAACAGGGGCGCAGTCCGAAAGGTTTTGGAATACGGAGGAGATGCGGTTCGGATCGGTCGCCGGAGAGTCGAACATGCGCACCGCACGTGCATGCGATGTCTCCGACGAAGAAGAGGACCTTTCGATCCCGTGTCCCCCACTCGTGTCACAGGACGTGCCTGGGCGCCGCTGTCAGTGCGCTGCGCAATCATGGAGCGCATGAGCGATGACGCCACGCGTGTGCAGGAGTTCTTCACGGCAAGGGCCGCCGGCTGGGACGCCCGTTTCCCCGACGACGGTCCGGCCTACGCGTCCGCGGTGGCCGCGTTGGGGCTGCGTCCCGGAGGCCGTGTGCTCGACGCGGGCTGCGGCACGGGGCGGGCGCTGTCGCCGCTGCGCGCGGCCGTGGGGCCCTCCGGAGTGGTCCTGGGCGCCGATCTGACAGCGGCCATGCTGGAGCGCGCCGTACGGGCGGGTAGGGACACCGAGGGGCAGTTGCTGCGCACGGACGTGGCCCGGCTGCCGCTGCGTACCGGCGTACTGGACGCGGTGTTCGGTGCCGGGCTCATCTCGCACTTGCCGCAACCGGCCGCGAATCTGCGGGAGTTGGCGCGTGTGGTGCGCCCCGGCGGGCTGCTCGCACTTTTCCACCCGATCGGCCGGGCCGCCCTCGCCGCCCGTCACGGCCGTGCGCTCACGCCGGACGACCTGCGCGCCGAGCCCAATCTGCGCCCGCTGCTGGCCGCCGCCGGCTGGCGCATGACCTCGTACGCCGACGAGGACGAGCGCTTCCTGGCACTCGCGGTACGGGAGGAGGACTGAGCGCGCTCATGTGACCGAGCGTCACGGTCAAAGGCCGGAAAACCGGGCCCACCGAGCACCACCGCGCGGGATCCGCTCCGCGGCCTGGTCTGTCACCATGGCCGCAACTGCGCGACACACGTTGGCGGTTACGGGCAGGGGGACGGTGGCGTCCATGATCGATCGGGTCCGCAAGGCGTGGAGGACATGGCGCGAGGACGGCGGCTCGCCGAGCAGGAGGGAGCGTGCGCACAATCTCTTCGAAGCGGCTGCCGCCTACGTGGTGGGGTGCGTCGAGGACGACCAGGAGCGTGCCGACGAGGCGGCGGGCTGGGTCGAGCCGAGTGCCCTGGCCTTCGGGGTCAACGAGTTGGCCTGCAGGGCCGTCATCGCCCTCGCACGGGAACGCGACGAGCCGCCACGAACCGTCGCCCGCGGCCTCCTTGGACTGCCCGCCGGCTGACCCCACACGCGCGAGGCACAGATGCCCCATGCTCGCGAGGCACACACGTCGGGCACGGGATGTCGACACTTTACTCACGGCAGGGCTACAGGAGCTGAACCGCTGCCGATTTTCCTGGTCATCGACCATGGACCCCCCTGTACGGCACCATCGGACACTGGCTAAGGTCTCGCCGGTGGAACGAAGTTCAGGGGAGGCTGGCGTGGCCGGAGTGGACGAAGCAGCGGTCGAAGGGGACGACGCGCTGTACGTGCTGACGGCGGTGTTGCTGACGCCTGCGAAGTTCCCGAGCGTGCTCGGGGACGACTACCCGGAGGCATGCGAGGTCCTGGGGCTCGCACCGTTGGCCGATGGGTACGGCCTGGTGCTCGGCCAGGACGGACAGGGCGCCCGCTGGACCGTCGTGGTCGACGACGTGTCGCTGGTCGCCGTCGCCATCGCGTCGTGGGACTGCGGCATGGAGTACGAACTCTCGCCCGATGAGGCCAGCATGGTCGCCGCGCTGCCGGGCTGGCCGCTCGCGCTCGCCGTCGCGGCCCCGGGCGTCCCCGCGCCGCACGATCCCGAGCCCGACCCCGAGTACGCCGACGCGCCGCCGCTGACGCCGCCCGACACGGAGACGTGGGGGCCGGCCCAACGACGTCTGGGGGCAGACGAGATAGCCCTTCAGTGGGCGGTGTGGCGGGAACAGCTCGACGACTCCCAGTTCGCCACGGAGGAGGACGCGGAGGCGCCTCAGGAGGGCGACGCGGCGGAGGCCGGGCCGAGCGGATCCCAGCCGGGCATCCGGCGAGTCCTCTCGGAGGTACGCGGGTACGTGGACGCGCCGCCGCCGCTGGGCCGCGTGCGCTCCTCGTTCGCCTCCGGCGACGCGCGGACGCTGCGCGCCGACGGTCCCGGCTGGTCGATGGTCGCGCGGACCGACGACATCGCCTTCGTGCTCCTCGACGACGAGCCGGGCGAGGTGCTGCCGGTCGGCCGCGGCCGGGAGCTGCCGAGCCTGCTCGAAGCACTCGACAAGATGGCCGTCCGCCCTACGTGAACCGCCGGAGCCGCACGGGACGCTCGCGCCCCGCACGGCTCCGACCGTCACAAGGTCCCCTCAGCGGCCCAGTTCCTTGCGCGAGACGCGGCGCAACCTGCGCCGCTGTGAGGGGTCCAGCATCAGGTACGCGGCGGCGGGCGCGCCCAGCACGATGAGCAGGGCCGCCCACCAGGGCAGCCAGATCAGCAGGATGATGCCGACCGCCACACCTCCCGCGGCGATCTTCGCGTTCTTCGACATGTGTGTGGCCTCCTTCGGGGCGGCCCGCCCTCGCCTGAGTGGAGCGGACCCGCCTCTGCTGTGAGAAACGGGCCCACGTCGCCCGCAGTTCCGTCGCCTGACCCTGAGACATCCCTGATTTCACGCCGTCGCACACGACGGGGGGTCCTCAGATGTCGGCCCGCAGCGGCTCTCCCACTTCATACATGTGGCGCAGTGCCTGGCGGTAGGAGTCGACAAGCCCTGTCTCCACGAAGGGGATGCCGAGCCCGCGGCAGTGGGCCTTCACCATGGGTTGGGCGAGGCGCAGGTGGGGGCGGGGCATGCTCGGGAACAGGTGGTGCTCGATCTGGTAGTTGAGGCCACCGAGGAACCAGTCGGTCAGTGGGCCGCCCTTGATGTTGCGCGAGGTAAGGACCTGGCGGCGCAGGTGGCCCCACTTGTCGCCGTCCGGGTCCGGCATCTCCATGCCCTTGTGGTTGGGGGCGAACGCCATACCCAGATGCAGCCCGAACAGGGCCTGGTGGAGCGCGGCGAAGACGAGTGCGTGGCCGATCGGCATGGTGGTGAGGAGCAGCGTGAGGTAGCCGACCACGTGCGCGATCAGGAACGCGCCCTCCACGAGACGTTCGCGGCCGCTCTGGCGGCGCAGGTCCTGGAATCCGGACACCTTGAGGGCGATGCCTTCGAGCAGGGTGAGCGGGAAGAAGAGCCAGGCCTGGTGGCGGGTGAGCCAGCCGCGGAACCCCGCGCGCGTGGCGGCCTGTTTGCTGGTGAAGACGAGTACGTCGGCGGCGACGTCGGGGTCCTTCTCGATGTGGTTCGGGTTGGCGTGGTGCCGGTTGTGCTTGTCGTTCCACCAGGAGTAGCTCATGCCGAGCAGGAGGTTGCCGTGGACCAGGCCGATCAGCCGACTCACCGAGCGGTTCCCGGTGATCTGGGCGTGGCCCGCGTCATGTCCGACGAAGGCGGTGCGTGCGCACAGCATCGCGAGGACCGGTGCGAGGGCGAGCACCCACCACGAGCCGCCGAGGAGGGCCATGCCCGTGACGACGGCGCCCAGGCAGAGGGCGTTGACCACGATGGTGCGCACGTACCAGCCGGTGCGTCGCTCCAGCAGGCCCTGCCCCTTGATGGCGCGCAGCAGGGGCGTGAACTCGCTTCCCCCTTCGGGGGAGGTCGGCCTGGTGGCGGGTTCCGGCAGGGTTCCGACGGCCGAGGGCATGACGGTCTCCGGTCTGTGGTGGGTGAGGTCGATGCGGCGGGCTATGCGTCGCCCGACCACTAGGAAACCTATGGATCACGTGCCTTGATCGGCCATGGCGCCACCACCCGAGTACCGACTGGGTTCCCCCCACCTCGGCAGGGGGGGGTAAGCCCCACCCTTAAGGGTCAGGTGATTCAGGTCACGACATATGGAGGCCCGTCCGACAGATCCGGGGGTGTACCCTCGGCGCCTCCAGGGTGAGTAGTCAAGTTTGATGAACACGAGGACGTCGCCATCTCCGAGCACACCCACACCGCTCCGCCCACCCCCTCCGAGATCACCGAACTCGCGCGCTGCGGCGTCGTGTTCACCCCCTCCGACCCGGCCCGCACGTCGACCGTCGCCTTCTGGCGCCCCGAAGGCGGCGAGCCGCCACTACCGGACGCGGGCACCCGCGGCGAGCTGCACCTCGCGCTGCCCGGCGAGGACTCCGTGGAGCGGGTGACCGTACCGGCCGTCACCCTGCCCGTGCGCGCCGCGCTGCCGGTGCTCACCCGCGCGCGTAACACCGCGGACGCCGACCCGACGGCGGCCTTCTGGGGAGCGGCCGGTTTCCTGGCGCTCCAACTCGTCGCCCGCGGCCTGCTGTTGCCGGGGGTGAGCCCCGAGGGGCACGACGCGTGGCGCGCAGGCCCGCTGGGGGCCGACGACCTCGACCGGGTCCGGGAGCTGGCCGCCGCGATGCCGCCCGAGGCGCACGCCGTGCCGCTGGACGGGAACGAGCCGCCGCGCCTGCACACCCCGGAGCGGCTGCTGCGCGCGTTCCTGGACGCGGTGACCGACGCCCTGCCGCGCTCCCCCGCCGCCGCGCACGCCGCCGGCGCACCCGCGTTCGCGGCACGGGAACCGCAACGGGTGCCCGAGCTGCGCCCGTGGGCGGGGGATGTCGCGGCGGGGCTCGACGCGGGGGTGCGGATCTCGCTGCGCGTGGAGGTCCCCGGACTCGAACAGATCGCGGACGACGAGCCCCGCGTCCCGTTCCGCGCGGTGCTTCAACTGCACAGCGTCAGCGATCCCACGCTGATCGCGGACGCTGCACAGGTGTGGGCCGGGTCCGGAACCTCGGGGCGGGCCTTCGGCGACCGGGCCCGTATGGACGCGTTGTTGGCGCTGCGCCGCGCCACGCGCGCGTGGACACCGCTCGCGCCCTTGCTCTCCGCGGCCGTGCCGGACGCCGTCGAACTGGCCGACGAGGAGGTCACGGAGCTGCTCGGCGAGGGCGCGCGGGCGTTGTCCGCGGCCGGCGTCGAGGTGCACTGGCCCAAGGAGCTGGCCCGCAAGCTGACGGCCCGCGCGGTGATCGGCCCGGTCGAGGGAGAGGCCGGAGACGAGGGCGAGGGCGCCGACGGCCTGTCCTCCGGCGCCCCGTCCTTCCTGTCGGCCGACGCGCTGCTGGCGTTCGACTGGCGGTTCGCCCTCGGCGGCCAGGAGTTGAGCCGCGCGGAGCTGGACGTGCTCGCCGAGGCGAACCGTCCCGTCGTACGGCTGCGCGACCAGTGGGTGCTGATCGATCCGGCGGAGGCCCGCCGCGCCCGCTCCCACCAGGACCGCAAGGTCACCCCGGTCGACGCGCTGAGCGCCGTTCTCACGGGCTCGGCGGAGGTCGAGGGTCGCCGGGTCGACGTGCGGCCCACGGGCTGGCTCACGGCCCTGCGGGACCGCCTCACCGACCCCGAGGGCATGGCGGCGGTCGGCCAACCGGCCGCGCTCGACGCCGACTTGCGCGACTACCAGCTGCGCGGGCTCAACTGGCTCGCCCACATGACTTCGTTGGGCCTCGGCGCCTGCCTCGCCGACGACATGGGCCTCGGCAAGACGATCACGCTGATCGCACTGCACCTGCACCGCCAGAGCGCCCCGGAGAGCGCCGGGCCGACGCTCGTGGTCTGCCCGACGTCCCTGATGGGCAACTGGCAGCGCGAGATCGAGAAGTTCGCGCCCGGCACCCCGGTACGCCGCTTCCACGGCGGTCGACGCTCCCTGGAGAAACTCGCGGACGGGGAGTTCGTGCTCACCACCTACGGCACGATGCGCCTCGACGCCGCCCAACTCGGCACCGCTGCCTGGGGGATGCTCGTCGCCGACGAGGCGCAGCACGTGAAGAACCCCTACTCCGCGACGGCCAAGGAGCTGCGCACCATCGGCGCACGCGCACGCGTGGCGCTCACCGGCACCCCGGTCGAGAACAACCTCTCCGAGCTGTGGGCCCTCCTCGACTGGACGACGCCCGGTCTCCTTGGCCGCCTCGGCACGTTCCGCACGCGCTACGCCCAGGCGATCGAGGGCGGCAAGGACCCGGCGGCCGCGGAGCGTCTGGCCAAACTCGTCGGGCCCTTCTTGTTGCGTCGGCGCAAATCCGATCCCGGCATCGCACCGGAGCTGCCGCCCAAGACCGAGACGGATCGTGCGGTGTCCCTCACCGCCGAACAGGCGGGCCTCTACGAAGCCGTGGTCCGCGAGACGCTCGCGGAGATCTCCGGGGCGGCGGGATTCGAACGGCGCGGACTCATCGTCAAGCTCCTCACCGGCCTCAAGCAGATCTGCAACCACCCGGCGCAGTACCTCAAGGAGGACAAGCCCCGCATCACCGGCCGCTCCGGAAAGCTGGAACTCCTCGACGAGCTCCTGGACACGATCCTGGCCGAGGACGCCGGCGTGCTGATCTTCACGCAGTACGTACAGATGGCCCGCCTTGTGGAGCGGCACCTGGCGGCCCGCGGCGTCCCGGTGATGTTCCTCCACGGAGGCACCCCGGTCGCGGAGCGCGAGGCCATGGTGCGGCGCTTCCAGGAGGGCGAGGTCCCCGTGTTCCTGCTCTCGTTGAAGGCCGCGGGGACGGGGCTCAACCTCACGCGCGCGGAGCACGTCGTGCACTACGACCGCTGGTGGAACCCGGCCGTGGAGGCGCAGGCCACCGACCGCGCGTACCGCATCGGGCAGACCAGGCCGGTGCAGGTGCACCGGCTGATCGCCGAGGGCACGATCGAGGACCGCATCGCGCAGATGCTGGTCCGCAAGCAGGAGTTGGCGGACGCGGTGCTCGGCTCCGGCGAGGCGGCGCTGACCGAACTCACCGACGCGGAACTGGCGGACCTGGTCGAGCTGCGAGGGGGCACCCGATGAGCCACATGGAAGACGAGATGCGCACGTTCGCGGCGCTGCCGCCCGCGCACGGGCGGGGCTTCGCGCACACCTGGTGGGGGCAGGCCTGGTTGAAGGCCCTGGAGGACACCGCACTCGACACCGCGCAGCTGAAGGCGGGGCGCCGCCTCGCGCGCGCGGGGGCGGTGGGCGCGGTGTCGGTCCTGCCGGGTCGCATCACCGCGGTGGTGGAGGACCGCGGCGGCGCCACACACCGCTCGGACGTGCTGCTGCAGTGCCTGGACGAGGACGAGTGGGACGGCTTCCTGACGATGGCGGCCGCGCGGGCCGGACACATCGCGGCGCTTCTGGACCGCGACATGCCGCCGCACCTGGTGGAGGACGCCTCGGCGTCGGGTGTGGAACTCCTGCCGGGGATCGGCGACTTGGAGCCGCGCTGCGACTGCGACGCCTGGGACCACTGCGCGCACACGGCGGCGCTGAGCTATCAGCTCGCCCGTCTGCTGGACCAGGACCCGTTCGTGCTGCTCCTGCTGCGCGGGCGCGGCGAGCGCGCGTTGCTCGACGAGCTTCAGGTGCGCAGCACCGTACGCGCCGCACCGGAAGCGCCGCGCGAGGACCGGGAGGCCGAGGGCGTGGACGCGGCCGAGGCGTACGCGTCGGCGATCGTGCTGCCGCCGCTGCCGGGGCCGCCACCGCTACCCGACGAGCCCGGCCTGCCGCCGTCGCTCGACACGGAGACACCGGCGCCCGCGGGCACGGACGTCGAGGCGCTCGGCTTCCTCGGCGCGCGGGCAGCTGCCGAGGCGCACCGGCTGCTCGCGGAGGCGCTGTCCCCGGGACACGAACAGCGCCTTTCGTCACCGGAGTTGACCGTGCCGCAGGACGCCGTACGCCTGGCCTCCGCGGCCCCCGTGCCGCACATCCGGGCACGGCTCGCCGAGGTCGGTGGCCGCGGCCGGGAGGGCCTGACGCTCGCCGTGCACGCCTGGGAGTACGGGGGCGCCGCCGCACTCGACGTACTGGACGAGGAGTGGGCGCCTGACGCGGAAGGCCTGGCACGCGCGCGTGCCGCGCTCGACGCTGCCTGGGACGACGACGAGCGCCCCGACCTCAAGGCCGCCCGCGGCCGCTGGAGCACCGCCGACGGGCAGGCCCAACTGCGGCTCGGCCGGGACGGGCGCTGGTGGCCGTACCGCAAGCAGCGCGGCCGCTGGGCCCCCGCCGGACCGGCGACGTCCGACCCCGCCTCCGCGCTGGCCGGCGTCCTGGGCACCACGGACGCGTAGGCGAAGACGGGCTGATCGAAACGACAGTCCCTAGCGGATCGGCATGCCCGAGAGGGTGCGGGCGATGACCAGGCGCTGGATCTCGCTCGTGCCCTCGAAGATCGTGTAGATCGCGGCGTCGCGGTGCATGCGCTCCACGGGGTACTCGCGCGTGAAGCCGTTGCCGCCGAGGATCTGGACGGCCTGGGCGCTGACCTTCTTCGCGGTCTCGCTCGCGAACAGCTTGGACATGGAGCCCTCGGCGTTCTCGAACTTCTTGCCCGTGGACGCCATCCAGGAGGCACGCCACACCAAGAGGCGCGCGGCGTCGATCTGGGTGCGCATGTCGGCGAGCTGGAAGGCTACGCCCTGGTTGTCGATGATCGGGCGGCCGAACTGCTCGCGCGTCTTCGCGTACTCCAGGGCCTCCTCGTAGGCGGCGCGGGCCGTGCCGACCGCCATGGCGCCGACGGCGGGACGCGAGGCCTCGAAGGTGGCCATCGCGGCGTTCTTCACGCGCTCGCCGCCCTTCTTGGCCTTCTCGCGCGAGCGGGCGAGACGCTCGTCGAGCTTGTCCTTGCCGCCGAGCAGGCAGGAGCCGGGAACGCGGACGTTCTCCAGGACGACCTCTGCGGTGTGCGAGGCGCGGATGCCGTGCTTCTTGAACTTCTGGCCCTGGGACAGGCCGGGGGTGTTCGGCGGCACGATGAACGAGGCGTGCCCCTTGGAGCCGAGCTCCGCGTCCACGGAGGCGACCACCACGTGGACATTGGCGATGCCGCCGTTCGTCGCCCACGTCTTGGTGCCGTTCAGGACCCACTCGTCCTTGGCCTCGTCATAGACGGCACGCGTGCGCATCGCGGCGACATCGGAGCCCGCATCCGGCTCGGAGGAGCAGAAGGCGGCCACCTTCACATCGTTCACGTCGCCGTACATCTGCGGAATCCAGGTGCCGATCTGCTCCTCGGTCCCGTTGGCGAGCACGCCCACCGCGGCGAGGCCCGTGCCGACGATGGACAGGCCAATGCCCGCGTCGCCCCAGAACAGCTCCTCCATGGCCATCGGGATGCCGAGGCCCGACGGGTCGAAGAACTGCTGCGCGTAGAAGTCCAGGGAGTAGATTCCGAGCTTGGCCGCTTCCTGGATGACCGGCCAGGGGGTCTCCTCGCGCTCGTCCCACTCGGCGGCCGCGGGGCGGATCACATCGGCGGCGAAGCCGTGCAGCCAGTCCCGCACTTCCTTCTGCTCGTCGTTGAGATCCATGGTGAACTCGGCCATAACCCCTCCAGGGCGCACGCAATACTGTGTTACTTAAGGTAACTCGAGTCTGTTACTGACGAGTAGCCTCTGTCAACCTCCGAGTACGCGTTCGATACCGGATGTCCGGTGGGTGTTACCTTTCGCGTGCGTCAGGCAATCGCACGGGGCGGGGAGATTTCATGGAGACCACACAGCGGACCGATCAGCGCGCGGACCAACGGTCCGCCGCCGAGCGTCGGCGGCGCGAGCTGCTGGAGGCCGCGGACCGCGTGGTTCTCCGAGAGGGACCCGGCGCCTCGATGAACGCGATCGCGGCGGAGGCCGGGATCACCAAGCCGATCCTGTACCGGCACTTCGGCGACAAGGGCGGCCTCTACGCCGCGCTCGCCACGCGCCACACGGACGCACTGCTCGCCTCGCTGCGGGCCGCCCTGGACGCGCCCGCGGAGCGGCGCGAGCGCGTGGAGGCGACGCTCGACACGTACTTGGCGGCGATCGAGGCCCGCCCCCAGGTCTACCGCTTCCTGATGCATCCGTCGGAGGGCTCCCCCGCCGAATCCGGGTTCGACGTCGGACAGCACTCGGCGCCGCTGCTACGCCGCATGGGCGAGGAGCTGGCCGAGGTCATCGAGGAGCGCGTGGACCTCGGCCCCGGCAGCCAGCAGCTCGCGCGCGTCTGGGGGCACGGGATCGTCGGCATGATGCACGCCGCGGGCGACTGGTGGCTCGGCGACCGCCCGTGCGAGCGCGCCGAGTTGGTGCGCGGCCTCGCCGACCTGCTGTGGGGGCGGCTCGCCGCGGCGGGCGACAAGGCGGGCGGCCCCGCTTTCTGACCGGCCCGACGCCCCGTCAGCAGCCCACGTGGCCGACGTCGGCTCAGCAGCCCACGTGGCCGGCGCCGGCTCAGCAGCCCACGTGGCCGGCGCCGGCTCAGCAGCTCACGTGGCCCACGGCGCCTTCGCCGCCTGACGCAGCACCTTCCTGCGCCGCCATCCGGTGACCCGCTCCGTGTACGTACGCCCCTCCAAGTGGTCGCACTCGTGCTGGAGGCAGCGGGCGAACCAGCCCGTTCCGTGGATCACCAGCGGTTCGCCGCCAAGGTCGTGGCCCTCCACGCGCGCGTGGTCGAAGCGGGGCGTGCCCGCCTCGAGGCCGGGGAGCGACAGACAGCCCTCGGGGCCGCGGATCATCTCGCCGTCGGCCTCGACCAGGCGTGGGTTCACGACGTGGCCGACGTGGCGCACATCGTCGTCATCCTCACAGTCGAAGACGAAGACCCGCAGTCCCTCGCCGACCTGGTTCGCGGCGAGGCCCACCCCTTGCGCCGCGTACATCGTGGCGAACAGGTCCTCCACCAGGCGCGCGAGGGCCGGGCCGAAGTCCGTGACCTGCGCGCAGGGTTGGTGCAGCACGGTTTCACCGAGCAGGGTCAGGGGTCGTACGCGCCCTGAGGCGCCCGGGATCGAGCCGTGTCGCATGCCGGTAAGGGTACGGTCCTGAGTGCACCACGAAGCGCTGGTGGTGCCGCTGTTCGGGCTTGTCAGAGGATCTCGATAGGCTGAGCCCATAAACGATGCCGGGGGCAGGCGCGGCGCCGTACGCAAGGAGGACCCAGGAAAATGGCAGGCAACTCGGAGCCGATGACTCCGCGCGCCAAGCTGGCCGTGACGGCCGGCCGGGCCGCGGCCGCGGTGTCGCGGGCGGCGGGCCGCGGCAGCGGATCGGTGATCGGCGGCAAGGTCGCGCTGCGGTTCGACCCCGAGCTGCTCGCGCGGGTCGCCCAGCACCTGGAAGTGGTGCTCGTCTCGGCCACGAACGGAAAGACGACGACCACGCGACTGCTCGCGGAGGCCCTGCGCGCCAGCGGCACCGTCGTGTCGAACGCACTGGGTGCGAACATGCCGGCGGGCATCACCTCCGCCCTGGCCGGCGGCGGCGACGCCAAGTACGGCGTGATCGAGGTCGACGAGAAGTACCTGGTCGGCGTCGCCCGCGACACCGACCCGAAGGCGATCGCGCTGCTCAACCTCTCGCGCGACCAGTTGGACCGCGCCGGTGAGACCCGCATGCTCGCCGAGAAGTGGCGCGAGGGCCTGTCCGGTTCGAAGGCCATCGTGATCGCGAACGCGGACGACCCGCTGATCGTCTGGGCCGCCTCCTCCTCGCCGAACGTGGTGTGGGTCGCCGCGGGCCAGGAGTGGAAGGACGACGCCTGGTCCTGCCCGGCGTGCGGCGGTGTGATGCAGCGCCCCGGTGACGACTGGTTCTGCGGCGAGTGCGGCTTCCGCCGCCCGCTCGCGAGCTGGGCGCTCCAGGGCGACCACGTCATCGACCCGCACGGCTCCGCCTGGCCGATCAACCTCCAGCTGCCGGGCCGCGCCAACAAGGCGAACGCGGCGACGTCCGCGGCCGTCGCCGCCTGCTTCGGGGTACCCCCGCAGGTCGCCCTGGAGCGCATGTACAAGGTGCAGGCGGTGGCGGGCCGCTACGACGTCGTGCAGTTCCAGGAGCGCGACCTGCGGCTGCTGCTCGCCAAGAACCCTGCGGGCTGGCTCGAAACGTTCACGCTGATCGACCCGCCGCCGACCCCGGTGATCCTCTCGGTGAACGCGCGGGGCGCCGACGGCACCGATACCTCCTGGCTGTGGGACGTCGACTACACGCGCCTGGCCGGCCACCCGATCTGCGTGATCGGCGACCGTCGGCTCGACCTCGCGGTCCGGCTCGAGGTCGCGGGACTGGACTTCCGGGTCTGCGAAACGCTCGACGAGGCCGTGCAGATGTCACCCCCGGGACGCATCGAGCTGATCGCCAACTACACCGCGTTCCAGGACGTCCGCCGCCGCGTGGGCAACTGACCGGGCCCCACGAAGAACGCGACAGCGAAGGATCATGAGCATGAGTGACAACAGCCTGCGCCTCGTGTGGGTCTACCCCGACCTCCTGAGCACCTACGGAGACCAGGGCAATGCTCTGGTGGTGGAGCGCCGCGCCCAGCAGCGCCGCCTCCAGGTCGAGCGCTACGACGTGCGCAGCGACCAGGCGGTGCCGACCTCCGGCGACATCTACCTCATCGGCGGCGGCGAGGACCGTCCGCAGCGCCTCGCGGCGGAGCGGCTGCGCCGCGACGGCGGCCTGCAGCGCGCGGTGGCCAACGGCGCGATCGTCTTCTCCGTGTGCGCCGGATACCAGATCCTCGGCCACGAGTTCGTGAACGACCTCGGTGAGCGCGAGCCCGGGCTCGGCCTGCTCGACGTCGTCTCGACGCGCGGCGAGGGCGAGCGCTGCGTCGGTGACGTACTGGGCGACATCGACCCGGAGTTGGGCCTGCCGGAGCTGACCGGCTTCGAGAACCACCAGGGCATCACGCACCTCGGTCCCACGGCGCGGGCCTTCGCCCGCACCCGGATCGGCAAGGGCAACGGGACGGGGGACGGCACCGAAGGCGCCTTCAACGACACCGTCTTCGGCACGTACATGCACGGGCCCGTGCTCGCGCGCAATCCGCAGATCGCCGACCTGCTGATCAAGCTGGCGCTCGACGTGAACGCGCTGCCGCCGGTGAACGACCACTGGTACGAGGAGCTCAGGAACGAGCGGATCTCGGCGGCCACGACGCAGCCGGCGTAGCCACGGCCGGCGGGCCCTTCGGTGCACGTCCGTGCCCATGTGAGCGGGCCGGTCCACCAGTCGGACGCCCGGTGCGGACGGGCCCCCGGACGCCGATAAGGTACGGGGGTCCAGCCGGACGACGCAGTCCGGCCATCGGCCCACGTTTGCAAAGGTAATCCGGGCTTATGCGTATTGGTGTCCTCACTTCCGGAGGCGACTGCCCCGGCCTGAACGCCGTGATCCGCTCGGTCGTGCACCGTGCCGTCGTCGATCACGGCGACGAGGTCATCGGCTTCCACGACGGGTGGAAGGGCCTGCTCGAGTGCGATTACCGCAAGCTGGACCTCGACGCGGTGGGCGGCATCCTCGCCCGCGGCGGCACCATCCTCGGCTCCTCCCGCGTACAGCCCGCGCATCTGCGCGACGGCATCGAGCGGGCCAAGGAGCACGTCGCGGACCTGGGCCTGGACGCGATCATTCCGATCGGCGGCGAGGGCACCCTGAAGGCGGCCCGCCTCCTCTCGGACAGCGGCCTCCCGATCGTCGGCGTACCGAAGACGATCGACAACGACATCGCTGTCACCGACGTGACCTTCGGCTTCGACACGGCCGTCGGCGTCGCCACCGAGGCGCTCGACCGCCTCAAGACCACCGCCGAGTCGCACCAGCGCGTGCTGATCGTCGAGGTCATGGGCCGGCACACCGGCTGGATCGCGCTGCACTCCGGCATGGCCGCGGGCGCGCACGCCGTCGTCGTCCCCGAGCGCCCCTTCGACGTCGAGGAGCTGGCCGCGAAGGTCGGTGAACGCTTCGAGGCGGGCAAGAAGTTCGCGATCGTCGTCGCCGCCGAGGGCGCCAAGCCGCGCGAGGGATCGATGGCGTTCGACGAGGGCGCCAAGGACGTCTACGGCCACGAGCGCTTCGCCGGCATCGCCCGGCAGCTCTCCGTGGAGCTGGAGCAGCGCCTCGGTAAGGAGGCCCGACCGGTGATCCTCGGCCATGTCCAGCGCGGCGGCACCCCCACCGCGTACGACCGGGTGCTCGCGACGCGGTTCGGCTGGCACGCCGTGGAGGCCGTGCACCGCGGCGAGTTCGGCAAGATGACCGCCCTGCGTGGCACCGACATCCTGATGGTGTCGCTGGCCGAGGCCGTGGAGACGCTGAAGACGGTGCCGGACGAGCGGTACGCCGAAGCCGAGTGCGTGCTCTGATCCACTCCCCGCCCGAACCGCACAGAACTGCCCCCGGCCGAAGCAGCGGCCGGGGGCAGTTCTAGTCTGGGTGCGCACAATCCGTACGAAACGAGCAACAGGAGCCGGCGGATGGATCACAGCGGGCACGGCATGAACATGGATCTGCCGCCGTTCACGCTGGGGCGTGGCCTTGAATGGTCGGCCGACCCCTTCTTCCTCGTCGGGTGCCTCCTCGCGCTCGCCCTGTACGGCTACGGCGTCGTGCGGCTGGCCCGGCGCGGTGACGCGTGGCCGGTGTCCCGGACGATCTCGTTCGTCGTGGGCGTGCTCACCATCGGTCTGGTGATGTGCACGAAGCTGAACGACTACGGCATGGTCATGTTCAGCGTGCACATGGTGCAGCACATGGTCATCAGCATGCTGTCGCCGATCCTGCTCCTGATGGGCGCCCCGATCACCCTCGCCCTGCGGGCGCTCCCGGTGTCCGCGAAGCGCGGCAGCAAGGGGCCCCGTGAGGTGCTCCTGTGGCTGCTGCACAGCCGCTACATGCGGATCATCACGCACGCCGCGTTCACGATCCCGCTGTTCATCGCGAGCCTGTACGCGCTCTACTTCACGCCGCTCTTCGACTTCCTCATGGGGTCCAAGGTCGGCCATCTCGCGATGATGGTGCACTTCCTCGCCGTCGGCCTGGTGTTCTTCTGGCCGATCATGGGCGTGGACCCGGGGCCGAACCGGCCCGGCTATGTGATGCGAATGCTGGAGCTGTTCGCGGGCATGCCGTTCCACGCCTTCTTCGGCATCGCGCTGATGATGGCGTCGACGACGATGGTCGGCACGTTCGAGAACCCGCCGGCCTCGCTGGGCATCGATCCGCTCTCCGACCAGACCGCCGCCGGCGGCATCGCCTGGGCGTTCAGCGAGGTGCCGTCGGTCCTGGTGCTGCTTGCCCTGCTCTTCCAGTGGAAGAAGTCGGACGACCGGCAGGCTCGCCGCAAGGACCGCGCCGCCGACCGGGACGGCGACAAGGAACTGGCGGCCTACAACGCCTATCTGGCTTCCCTCAACGCGCGCGGACAGTAGCGCCACGCGCGCGTGGCAGTAGCGCCGCTACCCCGTTACGGGTGAGTATGGCCTCCTGGTCGCGGTCGGACATGTCCGGCTGCTGGGAGGAGGGTGCGTTATGCCCGGTTCCACGAAGACGATGGGTGCGTTCACCGTGGGCGGCCTGGTGGCCGTGACCGCCTACACGGTGGCGCTCGGCAGCAACGGGTGGCTGTGGTTCGGCTGGGTGGTGCTCGGCCTGCTCACTGTGGCGATGGTGGCGTCCCGCAGCAGCTGAAAGCCGGTACCTCCGGGGAACGGGGGTCAGAAGCGGAAGACGTAGCCGGTCGAGGCTTCCATCGTGCAGGCGTTGCCGAAGGTCTTGTGCCAGGCGATTGCCTTGCCGCGGTACGTGCCGGTGGCCTCGACCGTGACCGGGTCGTACACCTGGGTGCACATCTGCTGCTCGACCGGCAGCGCGTCCAGGTCGCCACCGGCCGCATCGAGGGCCGCGCAGGCCTCCGCGGCGTGCGGGTGCTGCCCCGAGGGCCGCGGCACACAGTTCAGGTGGACACCCCGGACCCAGGTGTTCTCGGCGCCGGAGACGGTCAGGAACAGCTCGCGCGGCTGCTCGGGTCCGTTGGTCGCGGCGACAGCCGAAGGGGCCGCAGCGGCCAGGGACAGGAACACGGCAGCGGCCGCGAAGACGGAACGCATACGGAAAACCTCCGGTGCTGGGACGTCAGGGTGGGAACACAGCACCCGCCGGGGCCGCCACCGCCAAGCGGACGCGCCGATCAGGCCCCGGAGAGCACCCGATCGGGCTCTCGCGCCGACGCTCCCGATTGGTTACTGTGCGCAAGCACGCAGCGGTACACGCGGCAGTACAAGCGGTCCAAGTGGCATGTGGGGGAAGGCGATCGGGATGTTCTACCGGCTGCTCAAGTACGTGATCCTCGGGCCGCTGCTGCGGCTGCTCTTCCGGCCCCGGATCGAGGGCCTGGAGCACATACCGGAATCCGGCGCCGCGATCGTCGCGGGCAATCATCTGTCGTTCGCCGATCACTTCCTGATGCCCGCGATCATCAAGCGGCGGATCACGTTCCTGGCGAAGGCCGAGTACTTCACCGGGCCGGGCCTCAGGGGCCGCCTCACCGCGGCGTTCTTCCGCAGCGCGGGCCAGATCCCGGTCGACCGCTCGGGCAAGGAGGCCGGCCAGGCGGCGATCCGCGAGGGCCTGGGGGTGCTGCGCCGCGGGGAGCTGCTCGGCATCTACCCGGAGGGCACGCGCTCGCACGACGGACGCCTGTACAAGGGCAAGGTCGGCGTCGCCGCGATGGCGCTCAAGGGGCGGGCTCCGGTCGTGCCGTGCGCGATGATCGGCACGTTCGAGGCGCAGCCGCCCGGCCAGAAGATCCCGACGATGCGCCGGGTGACGATCCGGTTCGGCAAGCCGATCGACTTCTCGCGCTACGCCGGGATGGACGACGAGAAGGCGATCCTGCGGGCGGCCACCGACGAGATCATGTACGCGATCCTGGAGCTGTCCGGGCAGGAGTACGTGGACAAGTACGCGGCCCTGGTGAAGGCGGAGGCCGAGGAGGAGAAGGCCCGGAAGTTCCCGCGGCTGCCGCTGAGTTGACCTCACTTCGGTCGACCTCTGGGTTCCCCGCTCTGCGCTGAGCAGATTCCGGGGTGTGGGCGAGCCCCGCCGACGTACGGTCCGGTCATGAAGAAGGCATTGGTGATCGGTGCGGCAGGGCAGATCGGACGGCCCACGGTACGGGCGCTCGCGGAGGACGGCTGGGAGGTGACGGCGGCCTCGCGCGGTGGCGGGCGGGACGCGGAGTGGCCGGACGGGGTGCGGGCGGTGCGGCTGGACCGGGAGGACGACGCGGCGCTCGCGGAGCTGGTCGGGGACGGGGTCGACCTCGTCGTCGACATGGTGGCCTTCACGCGGGAGCACGGGCGGCAGCTCGCGGGGCTCTCCGGCCGGATCGGCTCGGCGGTGGTGATCTCCAGCGGCGCCGTCTACCAGGACGCGGAAGGCCGCAGTTTCGACACGCAGGGCGAGCCGGACGGCTGGCCGCGCTATGACGGCCCCGTAAAGGAGACCGACCGGACGCTCGCGCCGGGCGACGCGACGTACGGGACGCGCAAGGTGCGGTTGGAGCGGGATCTGCTGGCGCTCGGTGACGCGCTGCCGACGACCCTGCTGCGGCCGTCCGCGGTGCACGGACCGTACTGTCGCACGCCGCGCGAGCTGTACTTCGTGAAGCGGAACCTCGACGGGCGCCGCAGGCGTGTGCTCGCGTTCGACGGGGAGAGCCGCTTCAACCCGGCGAGCGCCAGGAACCTGGCGGAGCTGGTGCGGGTGGCCGCGGCGCGGCCGGGATCGCGGGTGCTGAACGCCGCCGACCCGGACTGCCCCACCGTCGCCGGGATCGGCACGATGATCGACGCGTTGATGGGGGTGGAGACGGAGACCGTGCTCGTGTCCGGGCCGCCGCCGGCTCCGACCGTCGGGGACACTCCGTGGTCGCTGCCCCACCCGCTCGTCCTCGACATGTCGGCCGCCGAGCGGGAGTTGGGGTACAAGCCGGTGACGACGTACGCTGACGCGCTCCCCGAGACGGTCGAGTGGCTGACCGCGCGGCTGCGGGAGCAGGACTGGGAGACCGGCTTCCCGAAAATGGTCGCGTCGTACACGACCGGTCTTTTCGACTACGCGGCCGAGGACGCCTGGCTGGCGTCATCGGCCGCGTAGGGCTAACGGATCTAACGGATCGCTACGGCTTGGGCGTGGCGTGCGGTGCGCACGTCACGTCCTTGGCGTCGGTCTCGCCGGTGAGCAGGTAGTTGTCGACCCGGTCGTTGATGCAGGGGTTGGTCAGACCGGTGACACCGTGCGAGCCCGCGTCCTTCTCGGTGATCAGGCGGGAGCCCTTGAAGCGCTTGTGCAGCTCGACGGCGCCTTCGTACGGGGTGGCGGCGTCACGCGTGGACTGCACGATGAGGACCTTCGGCAGGCCCTTGCCGGTCTTCACGTCCAGCGGCGTCTGCTGCTTGGTCTTCCAGGTGGCGCAGGGCAGGTTCATCCACGCGTTGGCCCACGTCATGAACGGGTACTGCTTGTCGAGCGCCGTGTTGTCCTTGTCCCACTTCGACCAGCTGGTGGGCCACTTGGCGTCGGCGCACTCGACCGCGGTGTAGACCGCGTTGCTGTTCTCCGATGCGGCGTTGCCCGCGGTGTCCGACATGTCGGGGGCGGCGGCGTCGACCAGGGCCTGGGTGTCGCCGGCGACGTACTTGCTCCAGGTCTGCGCGACCGGGACCCACGAGGAGTCGTAGTACGGCGCGCTCTGGAAGAAGGCGATCAGCTCGGCCGGGCCGAGGACCCCGCCGATGGGGCTCTTCTTCGCGGCGGCGCGCAGGGTCTCCCACTGCTGTTGGACCTTGGCGCGCGTGTCGCCGAGGTGGAAGGTTGCGTCGTTCGCGGCGACCCAGTCCTGCCAGTCCTTCCAGCGGCCCTCGAAGGCGATGTCCTGGTTCAGGTTCGCCTGGTACCAGATGTTGCTCTTGGCCGGATTGACGACGCTGTCGACAATCATGCGGCGGACGTGGCCCGGGAAGAGCGTGCCGTAGACAGCGCCCAGGTAGGTGCCATAGGAGACGCCGAGGTAGTTGAGCTTCTTGTCACCGAGGGCGGCACGGATGACGTCGAGGTCGCGCGCGGTGTTCGGCGTCGTCATCTGCGGCAGCATCTCGCCGCTCTTGTCGTAGCAGCCGTCCGCGTACTCCTTGGCGAGCTTGCGCTGGGCGAGCTTGTCCGCCTCGGAGTCGGGGACCGGGTCGGCCTTGGGCGCCTTGACGTACTCCTGCGGGTCGACGCAGGAGATCGGCGCGGAGTGGCCGACGCCGCGCGGGTCGAAGCCGACGAGGTCGTAGGCCTTCGCCATCTTCGCGTAGATCGGGTTCTTGGTGGTCACGCGCGTCGGGAAGCGCATGCCGGAGCCGCCCGGACCGCCCGGGTTGTAGACGAGGGAGCCCTGGCGCTCGCCCTTGGTGCCGGTGTTGCCGATGCGGTCCACGGCGAGCTTGATCTGCTTGCCGTGCGGCTTGGTGTAGTCGAGCGGCACGCTGACCCAGCCGCACTGGATGGGCTTGTCGAGGCCCCAGTCCGCGGGGCAGTCCTTCCAGTCGACGCCGGCCTTCGCGGCCTTGGCGGCGGCGAAGGCCGCGCCGCGCGCCTGGCGTTCGGCGGTACTGCTGCCGGACTTGGGTGCGTCGGCCTGGGCGACGGGGGCGGTGACCGCGCCCGCTATCAGCGCCGCCGCGGCGAACGCGCCCGCGGAGCCGATCACCGCCTTCCGGCTGCCGCGCGCTGTCTGTCTGGTCCGTCTCAAGTGAGGCCTCCCGCACATCGATTCGATCCGTACGTCGATCGTGTTGCTG
Source organism: Streptomyces sp. NPDC002754 (assembly GCF_053592315.1). Lineage (NCBI taxonomy): Bacteria > Bacillati > Actinomycetota > Actinomycetes > Kitasatosporales > Streptomycetaceae > Streptomyces > Streptomyces sp. NPDC002754. The sequence goes on along the minus strand of NZ_JBSFVM010000009.1, from coordinate 54,364 downwards.
ATCGGTACGCGGATCCTGACGCGTGCGGGGCCCCTGGCAACAGAGACAGCGGGCGTTCTTTACCAATCCGATAAACGGTATAACTCGCCCCGGTGAGCGGTTCAGGCCAGTCGGTCCAGCGCCGCATCGAGCGTCCGGCGCAGCCGAAGGGCGTCCGGCGCGACCGCCGTGACCAGCACGGCGGGGCCCGCCAGGGGCGTGAGCGCGGCCGTTCCGGCCTCGTCGAGCAGGGCGGCGGACGGCTTGTCCGTCTCGAACTCCGGGCGTACGACGACGAGTTGACCGAGGGCCCGGTGACCGGCGAGGACGGCGGGACCGTCCCAGCCACCGGGCGCGCCCGGGCCGCAGGCCAGCTCCTGGTCGAGCAGCGGACGTCCGGCCCGGTACACGGTGAGGCGGCTGGTGAGCCGGCCCGGCTCCTCGGCCACGCGCCCGAGCACCTGCTCCTCGCGCAGCACGAGCCGCGCGCCCGGCGCGAGATCGGCGCGCGTGGCGACTCGCAGGTCGCTCCCGCCCGCCGAGATCAACTGCTCGGGCAGCCAGTCCAGTCGGGCCCCGTCGGCGACGTCGAGGCGTACGTCGTAGTGGGCCTCGTCCTTGGCCTGTCCCGGCAGGGCGATGGTCGCGGCGATGGAGCCCACGTGCAGGTGGGCGCCCTCCTCGGCGCGCGCCTCCACGGTGAGGTGGTCGCCGCCGAGCGGGCCGCTCATGGCGCCGACGAGCATGACGCGGGCCTCACCGGCGCTCGCGCCGCGCGTGCGGCGCAGCGCGAACGAGCCCTCGGCCTCCATGACGGGCAGCGCGGTGCCGCCCCGCCCGTCGCCGCGCGAGACGATCCGGGCGGTGGAGCGGACGCCCGCGCTCACGCGGTCCACGCGGCGAGCCGCTCCCGGGCCCAGGCCGCGACGTCCCCGACGCCGACCTCGGAGCGCAAGGACTGGAGCACGACGGGGAGTTCGGCCCGCGCCTCCTTGGCGTCGGCCTCCATCCTCGCCAGGTCGGAGCCGACGTACGGGGCGAGGTCGGTCTTGTTGATGACCAGCAGGTTCGCGGTGGTGACACCGGGGCCGCCCTTGCGCGGGATGTCGTCGCCGCCCGCGACGTCGATCACGAAGATCTGCGCGTCGATGAGGCCCTTGGAGAAGGTGGCGGTGAGGTTGTCGCCGCCGGACTCGATGAGGATCAGGTCGAGCGGGCCGACCTCGTCCTCCAGGTCCTCGACGGCCTCCAGGTTCGCGGAGATGTCGTCACGGATCGCGGTGTGCGGGCAGGCGCCCGTCTCCACGGCGGTGATCCGCTCGGGCGGCAGCACGGCCTCGCGCAGCAGGAACGCGGCGTCCTCCCGCGTGTAGATGTCGTTCGTGACGACGGCGAGCGAGAGCTCCTCGCGCAGCGCGCGGCAGAGCGCGGCGACGGTGGCGGTCTTCCCCGAACCGACGGGCCCACCGAGCCCGATCCGCAGCGCCCGCCGCGTCCCGTCGGGCCGCCGAGCATCGGCGGAAACGGCGGAGGCTTCGTCGTGAGAGTGCCCAAGGTGCATGCTGATCCACAACTCCAATCTTTCCGACCTCACGGTCGGCCCGGCCGGCTCTTCCAGCCCGTCCGGCGTTTGAGGACATCCGGCCGGCTCTATCCAGCCCGTCCGGCGTTTGAGGACAAGAGGGTCCGGGGGCGAAGCCCCCGGGGGTCGGGAATGGGAAGGGGCGGCGGGGGCGACTTCCGCTAGGACGCGAAGAGCCGCACGGGCCAAGCCGCATGCGCCTCCGCGCCAATCTCCAGAAGCGGCGCCGACCCCGCAGGAAGCGCATCAACCCCCACATCAACCACCCGCCGCGCCGCCTCCACGGCATCCGCCACCACCCGATCAACCTCAGGCGCAAGCCGCGCCAGCACCCCGGTCGCATCGAACGGATCAAGGCTCAACAACCGCACCACGGCAGTCGCCGCCCCACCCACCCCTTCATACGCGGAGCAATACGCGGCATCCTCCGCCCCAAGCCCCGCCGACCTCGCGGCAAGCCCGAGCACGACGGGCTGATGCGCCCCCTTGGGGAACTGCCGTGCCAGGGCGTCGAGTTCGGGGTGCGGCCAGGTGGCACGCGCGGCCCGCATCATCTGCCGCCCGAGCTTGCGCGCGACGGCCCGCAGCGCGACCGACGGCGTACGCGCGTCGGCAGCCTCGTCGAGCGCGGCGGGGTCAATGCCTAGCGCGGCGGCAGCGGCCAACGAAGCGGTCACGACCCCACTGGTGTGCAACCGCCCCCGGCAGAACGCCTCCAGGCTCGCCGCGTCGGTGATCCGGCCCGCCTTGACCGCGGCCTCCGCCCCACCGGAGTGCGCATGCCCTCCGGCGGGGAAGCGGCCGTCGGCCAGGACGAGCAGTGCGGCGCGGCTCATGACGTACGCACCCGGCTCACAAGAACCCGCATCAGAACAGGAAGTACCGCTGCGCGAGCGGCAGTTCGGCGGCCGGGGCGGGCTCGACGAGCTCGCCGTCGATGGTCACGGCGAACGAGTCGGCGGCGACCTCGACGCGCGGCAGGGCGTCGTTGTTGAGCATGTCGGACTTGCCGCGACCGCGGGTGGAGTGGATCGGCACGAACGACCGGCCGAGCCCGAGCCGCTCCGGCAGCCCGTCCTCGATCGCCCACTCGCTCGTGAAGTTCACCGAGTTGGACTGGGGCGCCCTGCCGTACGCGCCGTACATCGGGCGCGGCAGCATCGGCTGCGGCGTGGGGATGGACCCGTTGGCGTCGCCCATCTGCGCATACGCGATCTGCCCGCCCTTGACGACGAGTTGGGGCTTCGCGCCGAAGAACTTCGGGTCCCAGAGCACCAGGTCGGCGAGCTTGCCGGGCTCCACGGAGCCGACCTCGTGGTCGATGCCCTGCGAAACGGCCGCGTTGATCGTGTACTTGGCGACGTAGCGGCGGGCGCGGGCGTTGTCGGCGCGGGTGTCGCCGGGCAGGAAGCCGCGGCGTCGCTTCATGACGTGCGCGGTCTGCCAGGTCCGCATGATGACCTCGCCGACGCGGCCCATGGCCTGCGAGTCCGAGGACATGATCGAGATGGCGCCGAGGTCGTGCAGGATGTCCTCGGCCGCGATGGTGGTGGGCCGGATGCGGGACTCGGCGAAGGCCAGGTCCTCGGGCACCGCCGGGTTGAGGTGGTGGCAGACCATCAGCATGTCGAGGTGTTCCTCGACGGTGTTGACGGTGTGCGGCCGCGTCGGGTTGGTGGACGACGGCAGCATGTTGGGCAGCGACACCGCGGTGATCATGTCGGGCGCGTGCCCGCCGCCCGCGCCCTCGACGTGGAACGCGTGCAGCGTGCGCCCCGCGACCGCGTCGAAGGTGTCCTGGACGAAGCCGGACTCGTTCAACGTGTCGGAGTGGATGGCGAGTTGGACGCCGGACTCGTCACAGACGTCGAGACAGGCGTCGATCACGGCCGGTGTCGCGCCCCAGTCCTCGTGGATCTTGAAGCCGACGGCGCCGCCGCGCAGTTGGGCGCGCATGGACTCCTTCGACATGGTGTTGCCCTTGCCGAGGAAGCCGATGTTGACCGGGCTGCTCTCCATCGCCGCGAACATCCGGGCGAGGTGCCAGGAGCCGGGGGTGATGGTCGTCGCCTTGGAGCCCTCCGCGGGGCCCGTGCCGCCGCCGACCAGCGTGGTGACGCCGGAGGCGAGGGCCTCGTCGAACTGGGTCGGCGAGATGAAGTGGACGTGGGTGTCGATGCCGCCGGCGGTGACGATCTTGCCGTTGCCCGCGATGACTTCGGTGTCGGGGCCGAGGACGAGGTCGGGGTGGACGCCGTACATGGTGTCCGGGTTGCCGGACTTGCCGATCGCCGTGATGCGGCCGTCGCGGATGCCGATGTCGGCCTTGACGACGCCCCAGTGGTCGATGATCACGGCGCCGGTGATGACCGTGTCCGGGGTGCCGTCGGCGCGTGTGGCCCGTGACTGGCCCATGGACTCGCGGATGACCTTGCCGCCGCCGAAGACGGATTCGTCGCCGGAGAGGCCGGGTCCGCCGGAGCGATCCTCCTCGATCTCGACGAGCAGGTCGGTGTCGGCGAGCCGGATGCGGTCGCCGGTGGTGGGGCCGAACAGATCGGCGTACGCGGCGCGGGACAGCTCAGGCATCGAGGGCACCTCCGGTCTCGCCGCGCAGGCCGGTGACGATGCGATTGCCTGCGAGGGGTACGAGTTCGACGTCGACGGGGATGCCGGGCTCGAAGCGTACGGCGGTGCCCGCGGCTATGTTCAGCCGCTTGCCGCGGGCGGCGGCGCGGTCGAAGTCGAGGCCGGGGTTGGCCTCGTAGAAGTGGTAGTGGGAGCCCACCTGGATGGGACGGTCGGCGGCGTTGAGCACCGTCATACGTGTGACGTCGCGGCCCTCGTTGTATGCGACCGGCTCGTCGGCGAAGAGTATTTCTCCGGGAATCATGACTGCCGCTCCCCCGTCAGACGATCGGCTCGTGGACGGTCACGAGCTTGGTGCCGTCCGGGAAGGTCGCCTCGACCTGCACGTCGTGGATCATCTCGGAGATGCCGTCCATGACGTCGTCACGGGTGAGCAACTTGCGTCCGGAGGCCATGAGTTCGGCGACGGTGCGCCCGTCCCGGGCGCCTTCGAGAATGTGCGAGGTGATCAGTGCGACCGCCTCGGGGTGATTCAGTTTCAGACCCCGGGCCCGACGCTTCTCGGCGACGTCGGATGCCACATGGATGAGCAGTCTCTCCTGCTCGTGCGGGGTCAAATGCACGATCCACCTCACAAGTCCTTCATGCCGGACCGTGCGGGCCCGGCTGCCGCGGCCACCGCGACGGGTCTAGATGTAACACACAACAAAGGCGCTCATCCGTGCGGACCCTGCCGCGAAAAGCGGCCGATGACCTGGAGTTGGAGGCTAATTCAGCGGAGTTTCAACGGCGTTAACCGACGCTTGACCGTCTTATTGCTGAACGTCGACCGCGCTACCTCAGCTCGGGGCCGCGATGCTCGGCGGCAATACCGAACCTTTGCTGTTCGCCCGGAGCGGACGCCGCCGTACCAATTCGTGACACGGACGTGACCACCGGTTCATCCGCGACATCTCCGGCGTGGACCCCCATCGCCTCGAGTCGCTCCAGGTCGGCGGCCGAGACCAGGGCGACGAGCGGCTTGCCGTGCCGGGTGACGACCACGCGCTCGCTGCCGTACACGACGCGGTTGATCAGGTCGGCGAGCTCAGCCCTGGCTTGCGTCACCGGAATCTCATAGGCCATGCTCCTCATCGTACGTCATGTACGTCCTGTACATTTTTACCGGTACAGCGTTTTCGCAGGTCCAGAGGAGGAGGCACCATGACCCGTCCGTCCGGCCGCTACGTCCTGCCCGAGTTCACCGAGCGCACCAGCTCGGGTAGCCGCACCCTCGACCCGTATTCGAAGCTCCTGGAAGAGCGCATCGTCTTCCTCGGCACGCCGATCGACGACGTCTCGGCGAACGATGTGATGGCGCAGTTCATGCACCTCGAGTACCAGGCGCCCGACCAGGACATCTCCCTGTACATCAACTCCCCGGGCGGCTCGTTCAGCGCGATGACCGCGCTCTACGACACGATGCAGTACGTCAGTTGCGACGTGGCGACGACGTGTCTGGGGCAGTGCTCGTCCGTGGCCGCGGTGCTGCTCGCGGCGGGGGCGCCGGGGAAGCGGATGACGCTGCCCGGCGCGCGCGTGGTGATCGACCAGCCCTCGCTGCCCGAGCCGGCCCAGGGGCAGCCGAGCGACCTGGAGATCTACGCGAGCGAACTCACGCGCATGCGCGACCAGTTGGAGGAGCTGCTCGCCGAGCACAGCGGGCGCTCCAAGGAACAGGTCGGCGCGGACATCGAGCGGGACACCGTACTGACGGCCCAACAGGCCCTCGAATACGGCCTGGTGGACCACGTCGTGGAGAGCCGGACCACCACGCTGCGCTCCCCCGGCGCGAGGTGATCGGCCGATGTATCCGCCCGAGCTCCCGCCGCTGCCCGCGATGACCCGCGCCGAGTGCGAGCTCGTGGACCGCTATCTGGAGGTGGTCGACCTCATCGCGCGGATCAACCCGGCCCGGGGCGATGACACCTACAGCGGACTGCGCGCGGCGCAGGCGCTGGTGAGCCGGGCGGTCGAGCTGCGGGACGCGCTGAACCTGATGCACCAGAGGGGCGAGAGCCGGGTGCACGCGAGCACGCTCGCGCGGGCACTGCGCGTCCTGGACGGGGAGCGGCGCACCAATCGGGTCACGTTGCCGTCAGAAACGGTCGGTTGACGTCACGGACCGCTCACCGAACTTCCCGAACCACCACGCCGCAACCCAAACGACCCGTACGGGGTACCCCGTACGGCCCATCCTCCGGTACGCACATGAGCCCGCCAAAGTTGCGTACGCGCCGTAGTCCGTTGCCGGAATTCGACGTTCCGCCGCTGGTGCGGGGCTCGTCGGTGCTCGGCGGGCGGGGACGAAAGCCGCACCGTCCACCCGAACGGGCCAAGGGTGACGAGACTCACTTACCGCCGGTTCACCCCGGTTTTCGCCCCCGCCGTGCGTGAAGATCCGTTGCGACGACAAGCCCCCGCCACCGCGGCGGGGCGGTCCGCACGGACGCCGAGTCCTGCCGCCGTGCGGATGCCAGGTCGACAGGAGTGCATCGGCAGGAGTGGAGGACCCGAGCACGACGGGCCCCCGCCGCGCCTCGCCAGAGGCCGCGCCGGACGGTCCTTGGGGTGAAGCCGCAGCATGCGGCCGGGCAACTTCGCCGGCCCGAACCCGACAGGTCATCCTTCACAGGCGGTTGACGAAGGGTTGCGCATGACTGCGCTGAATCGTGTTCCGTCGCTGCTGACCCGGGCGGGTACCGCTTCCGCCCTCACCATCGCCGTCGCCGGCGCGGGGCTCACTGTCCCCGGCGCCGCTTCCGACGCATCAGCGGCCACGGCATCCGTCAAGGCACTGCACGTCGCCGCGTCCAAGAAGGGTGCGCCGTACAAGTGGGGCGCCGCCGGGCCGCACCGGTTCGACTGCTCGGGCCTCACGCTCTACTCGTTCAAGCGGGCGGGCAAGAAGCTGCCCCGTACCGCGGCCCAGCAGTACAACAGGACCAAGCACATCTCAAGGTCCCATCGCACCCGCGGTGACCTGGTGTTCTTCCGCTCCGGCCGAAGCATCTACCACGTCGGCATCTACGCCGGAAAGGGCCGTATCTGGCACTCCCCGAAGACCGGAGCCAAGGTGCGCCTTGAGCGGATCTGGACGAACAGCGTGCTGTACGGCCGGGTGCGGTGAGCCGCCGCGCTCGCGCTTGAGCGTGCCGCGAGCGGATACTCGTAGGCGATGGACGAGCGCAACGAGACGCCGTTGGAGCGCGCCGACCGGAACTTCGGAGAACTCCTTCAGGAGCTCCGGGTCATCCAGACCGGCGTGCAGTTCCTGTTCGCGTTCTTGTTGACCCTCGCGTTCACCTCGCGCTTTCCCGAGCTCGACACCGTCCAACGGGCCACGTATGTCACGACGTTGCTCCTCACGGTCATCGCGGCCGCGCTGTTCACGGCGCCGGCCGCGGTGCACCGGATGCTGTTCCAGCTGGGCGCGAAGCGGCTGATCGTGACGGTGTCCGCGCGGCTCGCCGCGTACGGGATGGTGGTGCTGGTGCTGGCGCTGAGCGGGTCCGTGCTGCTCGTGGTCGATGTGACGGTCGGCAGGGGCGGCGGGATCGCGGCCGGCGTCGGGACGTTCTGCGTCTGTGCGGGTCTGTGGGGGCTGCTGCCGTGGCTGCTGCGGCGAGCGATCCTCAGGCGGGACGGCTGACCGGGGCCACCCAGGGCAGCGTGATCAACACCGTCTTGCCCCCCTCGGGAGTCGGTCGCACGGTCAGCGTGCCGCCGCACTCCGCGGTGAGACAGCGGATGATGACCATGCCCCTGCCGTTGTCCTGCTGGACCGCGGCAGGCAGCCGCTTCGGATAGCGGGGGTGACTGTCCGTGACGCCGATGCGCAGCTGCTCGTCACGCTCCAGCTCCATGTCGACGGTGAACGTGGGTGACTGCCCGCGTGTGTGCTGCACCGCGTTCGTCGCGAGCTCGGAGACGATCAAGCGGATGGCGTCCGCCGCGTCGGTGCCCGACGCCATGCCCCACTCCCCGAGGATGGTGGCGACATACCTGCGGGCGGCGGAGACCGAGGCGGGATCGCTCGGCAGGGTGACGGATGCTTCCTGGTGATCTGCCATGGCGACGTGTCCCTTTCCCGCCGAGGTGGCTCGTCCGGCCGCACGGATCGCTCGCGTACGGCCCCCGGCAACTGCTTCGCGCCAGATTGCCACTTGGACGTCCCCCCGTGGTGCCGATCCCCCAAGATATGCATATATCTGTCGCTCGATGCGGTGAACTCTGGGACGGTGGAGTGCATTTGGGCCGAGGGCCGCTGTGTCCTCTACCGTCGGCTCAGATATGCGTCCCGTGCGGGCCGGGAGGGAGTCCGGCCGGGTGGCGCGAGGAGCCCGAGGAGTCCTCCATGAAATACGGTCCCGCGGTACGCCGCCGCAAGCTCGGTGCCGAATTGCGGACGCTGCGCGTCCGGGCCGGCCTGACGAGCGGAGAGGCGGCCAGGCTCGTCGGCTGGCACCAGTCGAAGGTGAGCAGGATCGAAACAGGGCGCAGCGGCGTGAAGCCTGCGGACGTGCTGCGGCTGCTCGACGCCTTCGAGGCCCGCGATCCCCGACTCCGCGAGCTGGTGGTCGCGCTGGCCGGCGGAGACGAGGCGGGCGGCGGCGGGCAGCACTGGTGGCACGCGTACCGGAGCCTGCTGCCGCCCGCGTACCGCGATTTCATCAGCCTGGAGTCCCAGGCGTGCCGCATCAGGACCCTGGAGACGAGCGTCGTGCCGGGGCTGCTGCAAACTCCCGAGTACGCGCACGCGGTGACACGTTCGGTATTGAACGGTGCGCCGGACCGGCACATCAACGCGCTGGTGGATGTGCGGCTCGCGCGGCAGGACGTGCTGCGCGCCGAGCCGCCGCTGCGGCTCACCGCCGTGCTCGACGAGGCGGTGCTGCGACGCGAGGTGGGCGGGAACGGAGTGCTGCGGCGGCAGTTGGCGCATCTGGCCGAGGCGGCATCAATGCCCCATGTCCGGATCCATGTGCTTCCGTTCTCGTCCGGAGGCCATATCGGCTTGACGGGACCTTTCGTTGTGTTCTCTTTTCCGAACACATCTGATCTGGATGTGGTTGTTCTCGACCATTTGACGAGTAGCCTCTACCTGGAACGGAAAGAAGACCTCAAGGCGTACACGGACGCCTTCGACGCTCTTCTGCTCCACGCCAGGTCACCCGAGGATTCACTGGAATTCATCGCAGCGATTGCCGGGTAAGCGAGGACGCCGACACCTCGTCGTGCGCCGGCACCGCGTGAGGAGGCATCATGGCCATTGCCCGCAGCACGTCGTTGAACGGTGTCCGATGGCGGCGCAGCAGCCGCAGCACGGGCGCCAACAACTGTGTGGAGACAGCCCCGCTGGGGACGGGCGCGACGGCCGAACTGCTGGCCGTCCGCGACTCCAAGCGCATGACGGGGCCCGCGCTCCTGTTCACGTCCGCGACATGGCGGGCATTCGTCACATCCCTGCGGTAGCCGCCCCGTTGGGTGCGGTGCGGCTGATCACCCGTACGGCCCGGTCGACTTCGGTCACCGTGAGGTCGGCGCGGGCGGTCAGCCGCAGCCGCGCGATACCGTCGGGCACGGACGGCGGCCTGAAGCACCCCACCGAGAGCCCGGCGTCCCGGCAGTCCGCGGCCCAGCGGACCGCCGCGTCGGGCGAGGGGGCGCGCACGGAGACGACCGCGGCGTCAGGGCGTACGGCCAACAGCCCTTCCTGCCGCAGGAGTTGATGCAGGGAGGTCGCCATGTCCCGCGACCGCGCCGCGCGTTCGGGCTCGCGGCGCAGGAGCCGTAGTGCCGCGAGGGCCGATCCGCACGCGGCCGGGGCGAGGCCCGTGTCGAAGATGAAGGTGCGGGCCGCGTTGACGAGGTGGTCGATGACGTGGGCCGGGCCGAGCACCGCGCCGCCCTGACTGCCGAGGGACTTGGAGAGGGTGACGGTGGTGACCGTGTCCGCGGCGCCCGCGAGGCCCTCCGCGTAGGGGACGCCCCGCCCGCCGGGGCCGACGACGCCGAGCCCGTGCGCGTCGTCGATGATCAGACCGGACCCGAACTCCCTTGCCGCACGCGCCAGTTCGGCGATCGGGGCCCGGTCGCCGTCGACCGAGAAGACCGAGTCGGTGACGACGACGGCCGACCCTTCATGCGTGCCGAGTGCCTTGCGGACGGCTTCAGGGTCCGCGTGCGGGGCCACTTGGGTAACCCCGCGGGCGAGGCGGCAGCCGTCGATCAGCGAGGCGTGGTTGCCCGCGTCCGACACGATCAGTGAGGCGTCTGGGGCGAGGGCCGTGACAGCCGCGAGGTTCGCCGCGTATCCGGAGGAGAACACGAGGGCCGCCTCGAAGCCGCAGAACTCGGCCAGTTCGCGCTCCAGTTGAGCGTGCAGTTCGGTGCTGCCCGTCACCAGGCGGGACCCGGTGGCCCCACCACCCCACCGGCGCGCGGCCCCGGCCGCACCCTCGACGACCTCGGGGTGCCGGGCGAGCCCCAGGTAGTCGTTGCTCGCGAGGTCGAGCACCGGGCTGCCCGCCGGGCGCGGGCGCAGCGTACGGACGAGTCCCGCGGCCTCGCGGGCGCGCCGCTGTGCGCCGATCCAGCCGAACGCGGGTGTGTGGGGCGTGGGCATGAGTCCCTCTGCGAGTCCGGCAATGGGTGAGCGGCGCATTGAGCGATGCGTTGGGCGCCGCTTTGGTTGAGCGCTGCTTTGTAGGTAATGCACAGACACTAGCGCCCGCGCCACTCGGGCAGGATGTGGCAATACCCACACGACGTACGCCGTCCTTTGTAGAGAGTCTCCTTTCCCCGGGGCTACGGGATAGGTAAGGATCAGGGCCCATGGACCTGCTGAACACGCTGGTGGACAAGGGGCTTCGGCGCGAACTGCCGAGCCGTGAAGAGGCGCTCGCGGTGCTCGCGACGTCGGACGACGAACTGCTCGACGTGGTGGCCGCGGCCGGCAAGGTGCGCCGCCAATGGTTCGGGCGGCGGGTGAAACTCAACTATCTGGTGAACCTCAAGTCGGGTCTGTGCCCGGAGGACTGCTTATACTGCTCGCAACGCCTCGGTTCGAAGGCGGAGATCCTCAAGTACACGTGGCTGAAGCCCGATGAGGCCTCCAAGGCAGCGGCCGCCGGGATCGCGGGCGGCGCAAAGCGGGTGTGCCTGGTGGCGAGCGGGCGCGGGCCGACGGACAAGGACGTGGACCGGGTCGCGCGGACCATCGACGCGATCAAGACCGAGAACGAGGGCGTGGAGGTGTGCGCCTGCCTCGGTCTGCTGAACGACGGGCAGGCGGAGCGGCTGCACGGCGCGGGTGCCGACGCGTACAACCACAACCTCAACACCTCCGAGGCGACGTACGGCGACATCACCACGACGCACACGTACGCGGACCGCGTCGACACCGTGAAGAAGGCGCACGAGGCGGGCCTTTCCGCCTGCTCCGGCCTGATCGCGGGCATGGGCGAGCGCGACGAGGACCTGGTCGACGTCGTCTACGGGCTGCGCGAACTCGACCCTGACTCGGTGCCGGTGAACTTCCTGATCCCGTTCGAGGGGACACCGCTGGCCAAGGAGTGGAACCTGACACCGCAGCGGTGTCTGCGGATCCTGGCCATGGTGCGGTTCGTGTGCCCGGACGTGGAGGTGCGGATCGCGGGCGGCCGCGAGGTGCACCTGCGGTCGATGCAGCCGCTCGCCCTGCACATCGCCAACTCCATTTTCCTGGGCGACTACTTGACGAGCGAGGGCCAGGCGGGAAAGACCGACCTGGACATGATCGCGGACGCCGGGTTCGAGGTGGAGGGCACGGAGCAGGTGACGCTGCCGGAGCACCGGGCGGTGGGTGGCTGCGGTTCGACCTGCGCCCCTTCAGCGGAGACCGGGACCGAGGCCGCCACCGAGGCCGGGGAGGCACGGACCGATCTCGTCGCCGTACGCCGCCGCGGCGCGGGGACGGATCTGGCGCCCAATGCCTGAGCTGAACGTGGCCGAACTGCTCGACCTGGACCGGCGCCACGTCTGGCACCCGTACGGTCCGATGCCCGGCACGCAGCAGCCCCTGGTCGTCGAGTCGGCGGCCGGGGCGCGGCTGCGGGTCGCGGGGCACGGCGAGCTGGTGGACGGCATGTCGTCATGGTGGTCGGCGATCCACGGCTATGGCCACCCGGTGCTCGACGAGGCGGCGCGCGGCCAGTTGGGGCGGATGAGCCACGTGATGTTCGGCGGCCTGACCCACGAGCCGGCGGTACGGCTCGTGGAACGCCTTGTCGACATGTCGCCGGAGGGCCTGGAGCACGTCTTCCTCGCGGACTCGGGGTCCGTGTCGGTCGAGGTCGCCCTGAAGATGTGTCTGCAGTACTGGCGCTCCCTGGGCCGGCCCGAGAAACGGCGCATGCTGACATGGCGCGGCGGTTACCACGGTGACACCTGGCAGCCGATGTCCGTGTGCGACCCGGAGGGCGGGATGCACGGCCTGTGGGCGGGTGTCCTCCAGGAGCAGATCTTCGTTGACGAGCCGCCGAGCGGCTTCGACGCGTACGAGGAGTCGTACGCGGAACAGCTGCGGGAGGCGATCGGCCGGCACGCGCACGAGGTGGCGGCCGTGATCGTGGAGCCGGTGGTGCAGGGCGCGGGCGGGATGCGGTTCCACTCCCCCGCGTATCTGCGGGTGCTCCGGGAGGCCTGCGACGCGCATGATGTGCTGCTGGTGTTCGACGAGATCGCCACGGGGTTCGGGCGGACCGGGGAGCTGTTCGCGGCCGGGCACGCGGGGGTGTCGCCCGATGTGATGTGTGTCGGGAAGGCGTTGACCGGTGGCTATCTGACGATGGCGGCGACGTTGTGCACGCCGCGGGTCGCCGAGGGGATCTCGCGGGGCGAGGTGCCGGTGCTCGCGCACGGGCCGACGTTCATGGGAAACCCGCTGGCGTCGGCGGTCGCGTGCGCGTCGATCGATCTGCTGCTTGAGCAGGACTGGCGCGGTGAGGTGAAGCGGATCGAAGCGGGGCTGAGTGATGCTCTGTCAGAGATGCGCGAGATGACCGGAGTTCGGGATGTACGCGTCCTGGGCGCCATCGGTGTCGTCCAGCTCGACCGTGAGATCGACATGGCCGCGGCGACGCGGGCGGCGGTCGCGGAGGGTGTGTGGCTGCGGCCGTTCCGGGACCTCGTCTACACGATGCCGCCGTACGTCACGAGCGACGAGGACGTGGCACGGATCGGTCGCGCGGTGTGCGCGGTCGCTGCCGCCGCGACACGGGAAGGGTGAGGGCCGAGATGGGTGTGCTGGTGGTGACCGGGACCGGGACCGACGTGGGCAAGACCGTGACGACGGCCGCGCTCGCGGCCGTCGCGGCGCGGGCCGGGCGCTCGGTGGCCGTGCTCAAACCGGCGCAGACGGGCGTCGCGCCCGGGGAGCCGGGAGACGTGGACGAGGTGCTGCGGCTCGCCGGGGACGCCGTGACGGGGGTCGAGCTGGCGCGGTATCCGGAGCCGCTCGCGCCGGGTACGGCTGCGGCGCGGGCCGGTCTCGCGCCGGTGCGGCCGTGGCAAGTCGCCGAAGCCGTGGGGAAGTTGGAGGCGTCGCACGACCTCGTGCTGGTGGAGGGCGCGGGCGGGCTGCTCGTGCGCTTCGACGAGGAGGGCGCGACGCTGGCGGATGTGGCGGGGCTGCTCGGGGCGCCGGTGCTCGTGGTCGCGGCGGCGGGGCTCGGGACGTTGAACTCCGTGCAGTTGACGGGTGAGGCCCTACGCGCGCGTGGCCTCCACCAGGCGGGCGTCGTCATCGGCAGCTGGCCCCGCGACCCGGGGCTCGCGGAACGCTGCAATGTGGCGGATCTGCCGGTGGCGGCGGAGGCGGAGCTGCTGGGCGCGGTGCCGGCGGGGGCCGGGGCACTGCCCTCCGGGGAGTTCCGGGCGGGAGCGCGGCGGTGGCTGGCGCCGTCGTTGGGCGGGGTGTGGGAGGGGCACGTTTGACCTAGCCGGGGTCGTTGTGGTCGAGCCGGGGCCGGGGCCAGGGGTTTCGTTGCGCGGCACCGGGGTGCCGCCTTGCCCACCCTGCCGCCCAAGGCGGCAGATTGCCCAAGGCGGCGCGGCACTATCGAGCCCCGCCGAGGGGCGGCTAAGCCTCACAAGCACCAGGTGCGGAGTTCCTTCTCGATGTCGTCGACCGTCGCCGTACCCGTCTTCACCAGGCGCGCCAGATCGCGGATCTGCTCCGGCGACGTGACGATCTTCAGCCCGCTGGCGACGAGGTACGCGTAGGCGACGGCCGTCGCGTACATCGCGTTCGAGCGCTCCAACGCCGGTACGTGGATGAGGAGTTGGAGGAGCGATGCGGCGCGCGCATGCGGCGAGTCGTAGACCGGCACGTCGAATATCGCGGCCCGATGCCGGGCGACGGCACCCACGAGGGCTCCCCAGTCGGTGACCTGCGGATCGCCAGGGGTCTTCCGCTCCGCGACCATCAGCAGCCAGGCGAGGTCGATGGAGAGATGCGGTGACGGTGACGGCCGCGACGACTGTGGCGGCTCACTCAACGGGACGACGCCGACCTTCGATGTCCGCGCCGAACTCCTCGGCGAACACCGACTCGTACTGCTTCATGAAGTCGGCGGCGGCGTCGACAAACGTCCGCCCCTGCTCGCCCGCGTCACGCCGCACCAGATCCTCGATGTACCGGTTCACGCTCACCCCTTGGGCGAGCGCGCGCTCACGGGCGGTGCGGGCGGTGCCCTCTTCCACCCTGACGTTCAGCTGCGTCTTGGCCATATCTCTACGCTAGCGCCATTGTGCTAGCAGCGGCAAGGTGCGGACGATCGATCGTCCGTCGAGGCTCGTTGTCAGTGCGAGCGGCTATTCTCGGATCCGATGTCGAGCCTTGCGGTCCGAAGCACAACTGGCTTACGGAGTAAGGGAGTTGGGGTGGGGGGAACGGGTGTGGTCAAGGAGGCCGCCGTTGCCGCGCGGGCCAGGGGCCTGACGAAGGCGTACGGCTCGGGCGAGACGCAGGTGCTCGCTCTCGACGCGGTGGACGTGGACATCGCGAGCGGCCGGTTCACGGCGGTGATGGGCCCTTCGGGCTCGGGCAAGTCCACGCTGATGCACTGCCTGGCGGGCCTCGACACGGTCTCGGCGGGACAGGTGTGGCTGGGCGAGACGGAGATCACGGGCCTGAAGGAGCGCGACCTGACGCGGCTGCGGCGCGACCGGGTGGGCTTTATGTTCCAGTCCTTCAACCTGATCCCGACGCTGAACGCGGCGGAGAACATCACGCTGCCGATGGACATCGCGGGCAAGTCACCGGACCCCAAGTGGCTGGAGCAGGTCGTCGACACGCTCGGCCTGCGGGACCGGCTGAAGCACCGCCCCGCTCAGCTGTCCGGCGGGCAGCAGCAGCGCGTCGCGTGCGCGCGGGCGCTCGCCGCGCGCCCCGAGCTGATCTTCGCGGACGAGCCGACGGGGAACCTGGACTCGCGGGCCGGGCTCGAAGTGCTCGGATTCCTGCGCCAGGCGGTCGACGAGCTGGGCCAGACCGTGGTCATGGTGACCCACGACCCGGGCGCCGCCGCCCACGCCGACCTGGTCCTCTTCCTCGGTGACGGCCGCCTCGTGGACGAGATGCGGGAGCCGACCGCCGAGGCCGTCCTGGAGCGCCTGAAGCGGTTCGACGTCGCGCGCCAGGTGGTCACCGAACATCCGGGCTCCCCGGGCTCCGGGTCGTAGCCGTGCTGAAGGCGACGTTACGGAGCTTCCTGGCGCACAAGGGGCGCCTCGTCCTGTCCGCGCTCGCCGTCGTCCTGTCGGTGGCGTTCGTCGCGGGCAGCCTGATCTTCTCGGACACCGTGTCGCGCACCTTCGACCGGCTCTTCGCGTCGACGTCGGCGGATGTGCGGGTGGCCCCCGCGGAGGACGACTTCGACGAGTCGGTGCCGTCGGGCACGGTGCGTACGGTGCCCGCCTCGCTGGCCGGGCGGATCGACCGGGTCGACGGCGTGGCCGCCACACACATCGACGCCGGGGTCGAGAACATCACCGTCGTCGACCGGCACAACAAGTCGGTCGGACCGACCACCGGCGCGCCCACGATCGCCACCAACTGGGAGCCCACGGACCGCAGTCCGGTGCGTCTGACCTCGGGGCACGCACCGCGCGGCGCCCGCCAGGCGCTGCTCGACGCGGACACCGCCGACAAGAAGCACGTGCGCATCGGGGACCCGCTCACCATCCTCGCCAAGCCCGGCTCGTTCAAGGTCGAGGTCGTGGGCATCGCCACGTTCCGTACGACGAACCCGGGCGCGGCCCTCGTCTTCCTCGACACCGGCACCGCACAGCGCAAGCTGCTCGGCGGCAGCGGCCGGGCGACGAGCATCGCGGTGGACGCGGCTCCGGGTGTCGCCGACGCGACGCTCAAGCGGCGGATCGGGCAGGAGCTGGGCGGGTCCTACGACGTGAAGACGGCCGCCGAGGACGCCAAGTCGGCCGCCGCGGACCTGGGCGGATTCCTCGACGTCATCAAGTACGTGATGCTCGGCTTCGCCGGGATCGCCGTCCTGGTCGGCGTGTTCCTCATCGTCAACACGTTCTCGATGCTGATCGCCCAGCGGACTCGGGAGTTGGGGCTGCTCCGCGCGCTCGGCGCGGACCGCCGGCAGGTGCGGCGCTCCGTCCTTACGGAGGCGGTGCTGCTCGGGCTCGTGGGCTCGGCGGCCGGGTTCGCGCTCGGCGTGGGGCTCGCGGTCGGGCTCATCAAGGTGATGGGCGTCTTCGGGATGAACCTCAAGTCCACGGAGATGGTGGTGGGTTGGGGCACGCCTGTCGTGTCGTTCGCGGTCGGCGTCGGGGTCACGTTCGTGGCCGCGTACCTGCCGTCGCGGCGCGCGGCCCGCGTCTCCCCGATGGCCGCGCTCGCCGACGCCGAGATCGCGGGCGTGGGGCGGCCGTTGAAGGTGCGGGCGGTGGTGGGCTCGGTGATCGGCGTGGCGGGCGCCGCGGCGCTGATCGGCTGCTGGACGGCGGACGAGACCGGGACCGCGGCCTCGCTGCTCGGCCTCGGCATCGTCCTCACGCTGCTCGCGACGGTCGTCGCGGGGCCCCTTCTCGTACGTCCCGTGATCCGGGTCCTCGGCGGCACGTTCCCCAGGGTGTTCGGCTCGATCGGCCGGATGAGCCAGCGCAACGCGCTGCGCAACCCGCGCAGGACGGGCGCGACGGCCGCCGCCCTGATGGTGGGCCTCGCCCTGGTGGCGGGGATGTCGGTGGCATCCGCCTCCATGAGCAAGTCGTTCGACCAGCAGATCGACGACACGCTGGGCGCCGACTTCACCGTGCAGAACGCCAACTTCATGCCGTTCCCACAGGAGGTCACGCGGAAGATTCGGGCGACGGACGGCGTGGGCCTGGTCGTGCGCCAGCGCTTCAGCGCGCTCGCCGTGCGCATGCCGGACGGAAAGCGCGTGAAGACGACGGCCTCCGGGTGGGACCGGCGCGTCGACGGCGTCGCGCATGTCACGTACGCGCGGGGCAGCAGCGCCACGGGCCTGGCGCCCCGGCATCTGCTGCTCCAGAAGGAGTTCGCCGACGAGCACGAAGCGCGGATCGGCAGCGTCCTGCCCGTGGAGTTCCCCGGCGGGAAGCGCACGAAGCTGACCGTGGGCGCCCTGACCGACCAGGAGGCGAACGACTTCGGCATGTCCGGTGGCTTCGCGATGGGCCTGGCCACGCTGGAGAGGTTCGCGCCGGGCGGCCAGGACTCGGCGGTGTACGTCAACGCCTCCTCCGGCACCTCGCCCGACGTGTTGCGCGAGCGCCTTGAGAAGACGCTCGACCCGTATCCGCAGGTGCAGGTGCGCGACCTCGCCGACTACAAGGAACTGATCCACGGGCAGATAGCGGTGCTGCTCTATCTGGTGTACGCGCTGCTCGGCCTGGCGATCGTCATCGCGGTCCTCGGGGTGGTCAACACCCTTGCCCTGTCGGTCGTGGAACGCACGCGGGAGATGGGCCTGCTGCGGGCGATCGGGCTCGCGCGACGCCAGTTGCGGCTCATGATCCGCCTGGAGTCGGTGGTGATCGCCGTGTTCGGGGCGGTGCTCGGGCTCGCGCTCGGCCTCATATGGGGCGTGGTCGCCCAGCGGGTGCTCTCCCTGGAGGGCATGAAGGCTCTGGCGATCCCGTGGTCGACGATCGTCGCGGTGGTGGTCGGCTCGGTGGTCGTGGGACTCGCGGCGGCGCTGCTGCCGGCGCTGCGGGCCTCGCGGCTGAACGTGCTGGCGGCGATCGCGCACGAATAGCGGGCCGGACGTAGGGTCGTTCCGAAGCAACTGTCCACGTTTCGAGGAGAGTTCATGAGTAGGGAAGGTCCGGCGACGGCGCGCCCGTTCCGTTTCGGCGTCAACCTGGTCACCCCGGCGCCGGACGACGCGTGGCGCGCCAAGTGCCGGCGGGCCGAGGAGCTCGGCTACGACGTGATCCTCGTACCCGACCATTTGGGCGCCCCGTCGCCGTTCCCCTCGCTCGTGGCGGCGGCCGACGCGACGAGCCGGCCGAAGGTGGGCACGTTCGTCCTCAACTGTGCGTTCTGGAACCCGGTGTTGCTCGCCCGCGAGATCACCACCACCGTCGCGCTCACCGGCGGCCGTCTCGAGCTCGGCCTCGGCACCGGCTACGTACGCGAGGAGTTCGAGCAGGCCGGCCTGGAGTGGGGCACGCCCGGCAGCCGGGTCGGGCATCTGAAGCACACCGTCACCGAGCTGGACCGGCTGCTCGCCGCCCCCGACCAGGGGCCCCGGCCCCCGCTCCTGATCGGCGCCAACGGCGACCGGATGCTGCGGATCACGGCCGAGCACGCCGACATCGCCGCGTTCAGCGGCGCCCGCGCACCCGCGGGGAACGCGGGCGGGCTCGAACCGCTGACCGGTGACGAGTTGGAGGAGCGGGTCGAGACGTACCGGAAGTTCGCCGCCGACCGCCCGGAGAGCGCCGAACTCAACCTGCTCGTACATCTGGTGGCGGTGACGGACGACCGGCCCGCCGCCGCCCGCCCCCTCCTCGAACATCTGCCGCGGCTCACCGAGGAGCAGGTCCTGGACTCACCGCTGCTGCTCGTCGGCACCGTCGAGCAGATCGTCGAGCAACTGCTGGCGCAGCGCGAGCGGTTCGGGTTCTCGTACATCACGGTCCTGGAGCCGTTCATGGAGGCACTCGCGCCGGTGATCGAACAACTGCGGGGCCGCTGATCGAAAGGCTGTGGAGGTCCACCGAGCGTCCGGCATGTGAAATCGGCGGCGGCCGGCGGGCCGCGGTGATGGGATCGGCGCATGAGCGATCTTCGTGTACGTGCCGCAGGACCCGCCGATCTCGACGCCGCGCTCGCGTTCTGGAAGGAGGCCGCGGAGGGCACCAGCATCAGCGACGACCGGACGGGCGTCGAGCGCCTGGTCGAGCGGGATCCCGAGGCCCTGCTGCTCGCCGAGCGCGACGGGGAGCTCGTGGGCACGGTCATCGCCGGGTTCGACGGCTGGCGCTGCCATCTGTACCGGCTCGCGGTGCATCCACAGGCGCGGCGTCAGGGCATCGGGAGCGCGCTGCTCGCGGCGGCGGAGGAGCGCTTCGTCGCGCTCGGCGGGCGCCGCGCAGACGCCATGGTCCTGGACCGGAACGAGCGGGCGCACCTCGCGTGGCAGGCGGCGGGGTACGCGCCGCAGCCGCAGTGGTCCCGGTGGGTCAAGCCGCTCACCGACTGACGGTTCCGGCAGCCGGAAATATCGCTTTGCTGGTCCTTTACCATGGATGGGTTACACGAACTCCTATGAAAGGTGTGAGCGTCCGCCCATGGGCGAGCCTCCCAGTCCCCGTTTCGTCCCCCCGCGCGGCCCCCACGAGCGCGCATCTGTCCCGGCCCTGGCCGATCATGGGACGGAGGTGACGTTCCGATGACCGAAGTACTGCTGCTCGCCGTCGCAGTCCTGCTCTCACTGGCCTGCGGCGCGTTCGTCGCGGCGGAGTTCTCGCTCACGACCGTCGAGCGCGCGGATCTCGAAGAGGCCGTGGAGCGCGGTGAGCACGGCGCGGCCGGCGCTCTGCGGGCCGTCAAGAACCTCACCTTCCAGCTCTCCGGCGCCCAGCTCGGCATCACCGTCACCAACCTGGTCGTCGGCATGCTCGCCGAGCCGTCCATCTCCAAGCTCCTGTCGGAGCCGCTGCAGTCCCTCGGCCTGTCCGAGGGGGCCTCCAGCTCGGTCGCCCTGGTGCTCGGCACCGCCCTGTCGACGGTGTTCCTGATGGTCGTCGGCGAGCTGGTACCGAAGAACTGGGCGATCTCGGCCCCGCTGGCCGTGGCGAAGAAGGTGGCGACGCCGCAGCGCTTGTTCAGCGCGGCGTTCCGCCCGTTCATCACGCACCTCAACAACACCGCGAACCGGCTCGTGCGCCGCTTCGGCATCGAGCCGACCGAGGAGCTGGCCTCCGCGCGCGGCCCGCAGGAGCTGATGGCGCTCGCCCGGCACTCGGCGAAGGAGGGCGCCCTGGAGGCGGACACCGCCGAGCTGTTCGTACGCACCCTGAACCTCGCCGACCTGACCGCGGAGAACGTGATGACGCCGCGCGTCCAGGTCATGGCCCTCGACCTGCAGGCCACCTGCGAGGACGTGGCGAATGCGACGCGGGCCACCGGCCTGTCCCGCTTCCCCGTCTACCGCGGCAGTCTCGACTCGGTCGTCGGCGTCGTGCACATCAAGGACGTCCTCGCCGTGCCCGACGAGCAGCGGTCCCGCAAGGGCGTCGCCGACCTGCTGCGCGAGCCGCTGCTCGTGCCGGAGACGCTGACCGTGGACCGGCTGCTCGACCGGCTCTCCGGCAAGCGGACGATGGCCGTGGTCATCGACGAGTACGGTGGCACGGCCGGTGTCGCCACCCTGGAGGACATCGTCGAGGAGGTCGTCGGCGAGGTCCGCGACGAGCACGACCCGCACGAGACCTCCGACATCGCGGCCGCCGGCACCGACCCGGAGGGCCGGGCGCTGTACTCCGCCGACGGCGCCGCCCGCACCGACCAGCTCGCCCGGGTCGGGCTGCGCGCGCCGGACGGGCCGTACGAGACGCTCGCCGGCCTCGTCGCGACGGAGCTGGGCCGGATCCCGGACATCGGCGACAGCGTCGAGGTCACCGGGTGGCGGCTCGACGTCGTCGACGCGCACGGGCACCGCGCGGCCCGCGTACTGCTGCACGCGCCGCCGACCCCGGACCCCGAGGACCGCGGGACGGCGGACGAGACGAAGCCCGGCCGGGTGACCGCCAGGTCCAGGGCGGCGAACAGGTCCGCCAAGGTCAACAGGTCCGCCAAAGCCAACAGGTCCGACAGCTCCGACAGCTCCGACAGCTCCGACAAGGCGTCTCAGGAGAAGGGGGCGGCCCGATGACCGCGATCCAATTGCTCATCGGCCTGGCGACACTCTTCGTCAACGCCTTCTTCGTGGGCGGCGAATTCGCGCTGATCTCGGTGCGCCGCAGCCAGATCGAGCCGTACGCGGAGGAGGGCGACCGGCGCGCGCGCAGCGTCATGTGGGGCCTTCAGCACGTGTCGGCGCTGCTCGCCGCGGCGCAGCTCGGCATCACGCTGTGCACGCTGGTGCTCGGCATCGTGGCCGAGCCGGCCATCGCGCATCTGCTGGAGCCCACGTTCGACGCGGTCGGCGTGCCGCACGGCCTGATCCATCCGATCTCGTTCGTGATCGCGCTGGCCGTGGCGACGTATCTGCACATGCTGCTCGG
Source organism: Streptomyces sp. NPDC002754 (assembly GCF_053592315.1). NCBI lineage: Bacteria > Bacillati > Actinomycetota > Actinomycetes > Kitasatosporales > Streptomycetaceae > Streptomyces > Streptomyces sp. NPDC002754. Next base: position 32,403 of record NZ_JBSFVM010000009.1, on the reverse strand, counting down.
CGAGATGGTGCCGAAGAACATCGCGCTCGCCGAGCCGGTCCGCTCGGCGCTGCTGCTCGGCCCGCCCCTGGTCACCATCGCGCGCGCCCTGCGCCCGGTGATCTTCGCGATCAACGCCTTCGCGAACGGGCTGCTCAAGCTGCTCCGCGTGGAGGCGAAGGACGAGGTCACGGCGACATTCTCGGACGACGAGCTGGCCCGCATGGTCAAGGACTCCTCCGAGGCGGGCCTGATCGACGACCGCGCGCAGGAGCGTCTGCACGACGCGCTGGAACTGGGCCGCAGGCCCATCAAGGACGTCGTCCTGCCGATCGAAAGGGTCGTCTACGCGCGCGTGGGCGTCACGCCCGAGGGGCTGGAGCGGCTCTCCGCCGAGTCCGGTTTCTCGCGCTTCCCCGTGGTGGACGAGGGCCGGCGGATCGTCGGCTACCTCCACGTGAAGGACGCCCTGGACGCGATGCCGCGGGACCTGCCGTTCCGGGTGCCGGACATGCGGTCCATCGCGCGCGTGCGGGAGACGACGCCGCTGGACGACGTGCTGACCGCGATGCGCAGCAGCCGTACGCACGTCGCGGCGGTGCTCGGCGCGGACGGCCGGCTCGCCGGTCTGGTGACCATGGAGGACGTGCTGCGGGAGCTGTTCGGCCAGCCGGTGTGAGCCCGCGGGCCGTCAGGTGCGGGTGGCGGGCGGGTCGGGAGTGGCGGGCGTAGCGGGGGCCTGCGCAGGCGTTTCGAGCACGCCCGGCCCGTGCGCCCCGATGCCCGCGGTGCCGACCGCCGTGAGGACGGCAAGCAGTGCGGCGAGGCCCGCGGTGCCGAGTGCCGCGGCCCAGTCGACGTCCAGCAGATTCGTCGCGCCGGCGACCAGCACGGCCGCGAGGGCCTGCGCGAACGTCCGGATCGCGCGCTCGGCGGTGGCCTTCCAGAATCCGATGCTCCACATGACGTACTCCCCCGTTCGCGGTGCCGTTGGTGGCGCCCGCTCCTGGCATACCGCCGCCGGGCGCCGCTGCCCAGCCCCGCGGCGCCCACCACTTCGTTGCCTCGGGATACGATCTACGAAGCCATGCACACGAACACGAACCCCCAACACACCAGCCTCGTCGCGGTCGGCGACTCCTTCACCGAAGGCATGTCGGACCTGCTGCCGGACGGTTCCTACCGGGGATGGGCCGACCTCCTCGCCGCCCGGATGGCCGCGCACACCCCGGACTTCCGCTACGCGAACCTCGCCGTACGCGGCAAGCTCATCGGCCAGATCGTCGACGAGCAGATCGACGTCGCCGCGGCCATGAAGGCCAATGTGGTGACCCTGGTCGGCGGCCTCAATGACACCCTGCGCCCCAAGTGCGACATGGTCCGCGTCCGCGATCTGCTGACACGGGCCGTGGAGACGCTGGCCCCGTCCTGCGAGCAGCTCGTCCTGATGCGCAGCCCCGGCCGCAACGGCCCGGTGATGGAGCGCTTCCGGCCGCGCATGGAGGAGCTGTTCACCTGCATCGACGAGCTGGCGGCGAAGCACGACGCCCTCGTCGTCGACCTGTACGGCGCGCCGGTCCTCGGCGACCAGCGCCTGTGGGACGTGGACCGGCTGCACCTCACCGCGGAGGGCCACCGCCGGGTCGCCGAGGCGGTCTGGCAGGGCCTCGGTTACGAAGCGGAGTCCGACTGGCGCGCCGCGCTGCCGTTCGCGCTCCCGCCGAACTGGATGTCGCGCCGGGTGGCCGACGCCCGCTTCGCGAAGCAGCACCTGGCGCCGTGGATCGGACGCCGCCTGACAGGAAGGTCGTCGGGCGACGGCCGGGCGGCGAAGCGGACGGAGCTGGCCCCGTACGTGGACGGGTCGCGGGACCACTCCGCATAAACGCCCCGCAGGGGCTCACCGCGACACAGCGCAGCAGCTCAGTCCACGGACAGCACGAGCTTGCCCCGCGTGTGCCCCTCGGCGTTGAGCCGCCAGGCCTGTGCCGCCTCGGCGAGCGGCAGCACCTGCGTGACGGGCACGGTCAGCTTCCCCGCGTCGGCGAGGTCGGCGAGCGCCGTGAGATCGGCCGGGTCCGGGCGGACCCACACGTAGTGGCCGCCCTTCTCGGCGGCCTCCGCCTCGACGATGGACGCGAACCGGTCGGGCCGGTCGAGCAGCCGCAGCGAGGTCTCCACGGCTTCCGCGCCACCGACGAAGTCGAGCGCAGCACCGACGCCCTCGGGCGCCAGCTCCGCGACGCGGTCGGCGAGTCCGGGGCCGTAGGTCACGGGTCGCGCCCCCAACTCCCTTACGAAGTCGTGGTTGTGGGCGCTCGCCGTGCCGATCACGCGGGCCCCGAGCGCCACCGCGATCTGGACGGCGAACGAGCCGACGCCGCCCGCGGCCGCGTGCACCAGGACGGTGTCCCCCGCGCCGACACCCACGCGCTTGATGGCCTGGTAGGCCGTGAGCCCGGCGAGCGGCACGCCCGCGGCCTGCTCCCAGGAGAGCGCGGCGGGCTTGCGGGCCAGCATGCGCACGTGCGCGGAGACGTATTCGGCGTAGGCGCCGAGCTGGGCGGCGTCCTTACGGATGTAGCCGAAGACCTCGTCGCCGGGCGCGTACTCCTCGACGTCGAAGCCGACGCGCTCGACCACTCCGGCCACGTCCCAGCCGGGGACGAGGGGGAAGTGTGTCTCCATGATCGGGTCGAGGCCGCCCGCGGCGAGCTTCCAGTCGACCGGGTTGACCCCGGCGGCCCGGACCCGGATCAGCACCTCCCCAGGTGCGACCTTCGGGTCGGGGAGGTCGGTGAGCCGCAGCACGTCGGGGTCGCCGTATCCGTTCAGAGTGATCGCCTTCATCCGGCCAATGGTTGCACACGGCGGTAAATGCAAGCCCGCGATACGTGCGTTTGCAATTAACCCGCGCCTGCAATTACCGTCGGGCTGCGTAAGCACCCGTAGGGCCCGTACCACCTGAGAGGCCACCCAATCCATGGCACCGTCCACCATCCCCACCGTCACCCTCAACAACGGCGTCGAGATCCCTCAGCTGGGCTTCGGCGTCTTCCAGGTGCCGGACGACGAGACCACCGCGGCCGTGACCGCCGCGCTCGAGGCCGGTTACCGCAGCATCGACACCGCGGCGATCTACGGGAACGAGACCGGCGTCGGCCGCGCGCTCGCCACCTCCGGCATCGCCCGCGAGGACCTGTTCATCACGACCAAACTGTGGAACGCCGACCAGGGCTACGACGCCACTCTGGCGGCCTTCGAGGCCAGCCTGGCCAAGCTCGGCCTCGACCACGTCGACCTGTACCTCATCCACTGGCCGACCCCGGAACGCGACCTCTACCGCGAGACCTGGAAGGCCATCGAGAAGCTGGTCGCCGACGGCCGGATCCGCGCCGCGGGCGTCTCCAACTTCCAGCCCGCGCACATCGAGCGGCTCCTGGAGGACACGCGGCTCGTCCCCGCCGTGAACCAGGTCGAGTTGCACCCGGGCCTCCAGCAGAGCGAGCTGCGCGCCGTGCACGCCGACCTCGGCATCGCCACCGAGGCGTGGAGCCCGCTCGCGCAGGGCGCGGTCCTCGGCGACGAGGCGATCACCACCATCGCCGCCCGCCACGGCAAGTCGCCCGCCCAGGTCGTGCTGCGCTGGCACCTCCAGCTCGGCAACGTCGTGATCCCCAAGTCCGTGACGCCGGCACGCATCCGCGAGAACCTCGACGTCTTCGACTTCACGCTCACGGACGACGAGCTGGCCTCCATCGCCACCCTCGACCGCGACCTGCGCACGGGTCCGCACCCGGACGAGCTCAACTAGCCGTCGGCGAGCTCGCGCTTGAGGATCTTGCCGGTCGCCCCCTTCGGCAGGGCGGCCACGATCCGCACGCGGCGCGGGTACTTGTAGGCGGCGACCCGTTCCCGGACGAACTCGCGGATGGCCTCGGGCTCGGCGCGCTCGCCGACGCGCAGGCTCACGACGGCGACGACCTCCTCGCCGTGGGTCTCGTGCGGGACGCCGAGCACGGCGGCCTCCGCGACGGCGGGATGCTCGTGGAGCACTTCCTCGATCTCCCGCGGGTAGACGTTGTAGCCGGAGCGGATGATGAGGTCCTTCTTCCGGTCGACGACGTAGTAGTAGCCGTCGTCGTCGACGCGGGCGAGGTCCCCGGTCCGCAGCCAGCCGTCCGTGAAGGCCTCACGGGTCGCCGCCGCGCGGTTCCAGTAGCCCTTCATGACGTTGTCGCCGCGGATCACTATCTCGCCCACCTCGCCCACCTCGACGGGCTGCCCGGCGTCGTCGAGGAGGCGGAGCGCGACGCCGTCGACGGGCAGCCCGATCGAGCCGGGTCGGCGGGGTCCGTCCGGCGGATTGAACGTGGCGACCGGGGATGTCTCGGACAGCCCGTAGCCCTCCAGGATCGGCACCCCGTACGTGCGCTCGAAGGCGTGCAGCGTCTGGACCGGCAGGGAGGCGCCGCCCGAGACGGCGAGCCGCAGCCGTCCGGGCCGTATCCCCATCCCCACGCCTCCATGGAGCAGGGCGGCGTACATCGTCGGCACCCCGAGGAAGAGCGTGACTCCGTCGCGTGCCATGGTCTCCAGCGCCGCCCCGGCGTCGAACCGGGGCAGCAGGGTGAGCGTCGCGCCCGCGCTCACGGCGGCGTTGAGCGCGCAGGTCTGGCCGAACGCGTGGAACAGCGGGAGCCCGCCGAAGACCACGTCGTCCCGGTCGATCCGGAGGATGCCGCGCGCGACGGTGCGCGCGTTGGCGGCGAGATTGCGATGGGTGAGCTCGGCCCCTTTGGGCGCTCCTGTCGTCCCCGAGGTGTAGAGGATCACGGCGGTGTCGTGGTCGGCGCGCTCGACGATCGACCTCAACGGCTCGGCTTCACGCAGCAGTTGGGCGAACTCCTCCGTCCCCGCGGTCAGACAGGGCCTACCCGTCGGCGCGGCAGCGGCAGTGACCTCGCCCGCACACGAGGCCGCCGTCACCACGACACGAGGCTCGCAGTCCCCCAGCACGTGGGCGAATTCCCGGGACTTCAGCAGCGGGTTCAGCGGGACCACCACGGCGCCCGCGGCGAGGATGCCGTAGTAGGCGACAGGGAAGTCGACGACATTGGGCACGGCCATGGCCACCCGGTCACCGGTCCGCACGCCCCGCTCCCCCAACAGCGAGGCGAACCGGGCACAGGCATCGCCGAGCCGCTCATACGTGAGACGGTCCCCGCCCTGTCGCACGGCCGGCCGGTCGCCGTGCTCCCGGGCGGCTGTGACGAGGAGGGTGGCAAGGTTGGTCATGCGGCTCCTTCGAGGGCTGATCTTCGGCCGGTGCCTTGTCAACGCGCTGTCCGGCCGGTTTCCTGGCGTTCGGTAACTCCGTGACCGGGTGGCCTCGGGGACCGTCGCGGCGCTGCCACGCTAGGTCGCGGTCCGGTCCCCCGCTTGCCCCCTCGTGACGTACGACTTATCCAACGGGGACAGGCAAGGAGCGTGCCCATGAAGCCCCGCGTCCGCAGCGCCGCGCTCAGCGGCTACGTCCCGCTCGCCCGCTCGCTCGGCATCGCCCCGGATCCGCTGCTGCGCGAGGTGGGCCTGCGCCCCGCCGAACTCTCCGTACAGGACCGGTGGATCCCCGGGCCCGCCGTGACCCGGCTGCTCGAACGGTCGGCCGCCGTGGCGGGCCGCGAGGACTTCGGGCTGCTGCTCGCCGGACGGCGGCGGTTCGCGAACCTGGGGCCGATCAGCCTGGTGGCGCGCGAGGAGCCGACCCTGCGCAGCGCGCTCGATCTGCTGATCCGCCACGAGGACGCGTACAACGAGATGCTGCACGGCCGGCTCGACGAGTCGGAGGGGCGGTCGGTGCTGAAGGTGTGGCTCGAATCCGGTGAGCCGGCGCCCACACGTCAGGCGACGGAGCTGGCCGTGGGCGTCTTCCACCACGTCGTACGGGAGATACTGGGCGACCGCTGCCGCCCTGCCGCCATCTGTTTCACCCACCCGGCGCCCACCGAACCCGGCACACACCACCGCCTGTTCGGCCCCGCCGTGGAGTTCGGCCGCGCGTTCAACGGCCTGGTGCTGCACGCGCGTGACCTCGACGCCCCCAATCCGCACTCGGATCCGCTCCTGCACGCCTACGCCCGCCAGTACTTCGACTCGGTCACCGAGCCGCGCGGGGCCGCCCTGGTCGATCAGGTGCGGGAGTTGATCGAGGCGCTGCTGCCGACGGGGCGCTGCTCCATCGAGGCGGTCGCGCACAGTCTCGGCGTGGACCGCAGGACGGTGCACCGTCATCTGGCATCGGCGGAGCACACGTTCTCCTCGCTGCTCAACGCCACCCGCGCCCGCCTCGCCGAGCAGTTGGTGGCGAATCCGCGCCATCCGCTGACCGAGGTCTCACTCCTCCTCGGCTTCTCCGCACCCAGCGGCTTCTCACGGTGGTTCCGCGACCAGTTCGGCTGTACGCCGCGGGCTTGGCGGGCCCAACGTACGGGGAGTTCGGAGACAGCGGAGAGATCGGGGACAGCGGGGAGATCAACCCCTGTCCCCAAGTGACAAGTTGGCTGTCCCTTTCGGTTAAGCGGGCCGCGTAACCCCTCCTTAACGTGGCGGTGGTAGGCGAGAAACCGCACCGAAGGGGAGCAAACCCATGCATTTCCACGACGATTCCCTCTACCCCGAGAACCAGCAGAAGCTGGTCATCCAGGCCGCGCCGTACGGCCCCGAGTGGCTGCCCGGCGACGCCGACGACCTGCCGATGACCATGGACGAGCATGTCCGGGCCGCCGTGGACTGCTACAACGCGGGCGCCACAGTGCTGCACATCCACGTACGCGAACCGGACGGGCACGGCTCGAAGCGCCTGTCGATGTTCAACGAGCTGATGGGCCGGCTGCGGGAGGCCGTGCCGGACATGGTGCTGCAGATCGGCGGCTCGATCTCCTTCGCGCCCGAGGACGAGGGCGGTGACGCGCAGTGGCTCAGCTACGACACCCGCCACATGCTCGCGGAGGTCTCGCCGGCACCCGACCAGGTCACCATCGCCATCAACACCAACCAGATGAACATCGTCGAGATCTTCGACGACGCCGACATCGAGGGCACGTCCATCGCCAAGCCGGGCTACTACAAGGCGTATCGGGACATGGTCGTCGAGGCGGGTCCCGAGTTCTACCTGGAGCACCTGAAGCGGTTGCGGGCGAACGGCATCCAGCCGCACTTCCAACTCGCCAACCTGTCCCAGCTGGAGACGGTCGAGCGCCTCGTCCGCAAGGGCGAGTACCACGGCCCGCTCGTCCTCAACTACGTGGCGATCGGCGGCGGGTTCGCGGGCCGGCACCCCGCCGACCTGGTCGAGTTCATCCGACGGGTTCCTGACGGCGCGGTGCTCACCATCGAGGCCTCGATGCGCGCGGTGGCTCCCATGAACGCGGTCGGGATCGCGCTCGGCGCACACGTCCGGGTCGGCAACGAGGACAACCTGTGGAGCCGCAAGGGCGAGCGGATGTCGTCGGTGCAGCAGGTCGAGCAGATGGTACGGATCGCCGACGCCGTCGGCCGCGAGGTGGCCTCCGGGCCCGAGGCGCGGGAGATCTACCGGCTCGGCGAGTGGTACGACACCACCGAAGAGACCCTCGCGCAGCTCGGCATGGTACCCAACCGCCGCCCCGGGCAACGCGGTTCGATGCTGCGTCCCGTCGCGACCGAGGGCAAGAACTGATGGCGTACGCGGTCCGTTTCCACGAGACGGGCGGCCCCGATGTGCTGCGCTGGGAACAGGTCGCCGTGGACGCCCCGGGCCCCGGCGAGGTGCGCATCCGGCATCAGGCGGTCGGCCTGAACTTCGCCGACACCTATTTCCGCACCGGCCTGTACCCGGCGCCCCTGCCAGCGGGGCTCGGCGTCGAGGGCTCAGGCGTGATCCTGGCCGTGGGACCGGGCGTGACGGAGTTCGCCGAGGGCGACCGGGTCACGTACACGGGAAGCCCGCTCGGCGCGTACAGCACCGAGCGCGTGATGCCCACAGGGTCCCTGATCAAGCTCCCGGACGCGATCGGCTTCGACACGGCCGCGGCCATGACGATGCGCGGCCTGACCTCCGCGTACCTGCTGCGCCGCATCCATCCGTTGAAGGCGGGCGACACGATCCTGCTGCACGCGGCGGCCGGTGGCGTCGGGCTGATCCTCACCCAGTGGGCGAAGCTGCTCGGCATCAGGGTCATCGGCACGGTCTCCACGGAGGAGAAGGCGGCCGTCGCCCGCGAGCACGGCTGCGACCACACCATCCTGTACCGGCGCGAGAACGTCCCGGAGCGGGTCCGTGAACTCACCGACGGGGAGGGCGTTCCGCTCGTCCTCGACAGCATCGGCAAGGACACGGTCGAGGCGTCGATGGCCTCGCTGCGCCGCCGCGGACTGCTGGTGTGCTTCGGCACGGCATCGGGTGTGCCACCGCTGGACGCCATGCAACTGGCCGTCCACGGCTCACTGTTCGTGACGCGGCCCGCGCTGGCCGACTACATCGCCGATCCGGCCGAACGGGCCGCCCTCGCCGGGGAGTTGTTCGGCCATGTGGCGGCCGGCCGGATCACGGTCCGGATCCCGCAGCGGTTCGCGCTGCCGGACGCGGTGGACGCGCACCGCGCCCTGGAGTCGGGCCGCACGACGGGCTCGTCCGTCTTCGTCCTCTGAACATCTCCGCGCTTCTCCGGGAGTACCCATGCCTGTCCGTACCGCCCTCACCGTCGAACCCCTGACCTGCACACTCGGCGCCGAGCTGCACGGGGTCCAGCTCAGCGACGCCGCCCGCGAGGAGGAGCTGTTCGCCGAGATCCGTCAACTCCTCCTCCAATACAAGGTGTTGTTCCTGCGCGACCAGAACATGTCGCGGGCCGAACACGTCACCTTCGCCTCCCGCTTCGGCCCGCTGGAGGACCATCCGGTGGCGGGCAGCGACCCCGAGCACCCCGGCCTCGTCCGCATCTACAAGGACCTCGACAGCAAGCCCGAGCACTACGAGAACGCCCTGCACTGCGACGCGACATGGCGCGAGTCCCCGCCGATGGGCGCGGTGCTGCGCTGCATCGAGGGCCCGCCGGTCGGCGGCGACACCATGTGGATCGACATGGCCGAGGCGTACCGGCGCCTGCCCGACCGGGTCAAGCAGCGCATCGAAGGGCTGCGCGCCCGGCACAGCATCGAGGCGACGTTCGGCGCGGCTCTGCCGACGGCGGAGCGGCACGCGCTCAAGGAGCGCTTCCCCGACGCGGAACACCCCGTGGTGCGCAGGCACCCCGAGACCGGCGAGAAGATCCTCTTCGTCAATGCGTTCACCACGCACTTCGTGAACTACCACCGTCCCGAGAACGTGCGCTTCGGCCAGGACTACGCGCCCGGCGCCGCCGACCTCCTGCGCTATCTGATCAGCCAGGCGGCCGTCCCCGAGTACCAGGTGCGCTGGCGCTGGAGCCCGGACTCCGTCGCGATCTGGGACAACCGCTCCACCCAGCACTACGCCGTCCAGGACTACTGGCCCGCCGTGCGCCGCATGGAGCGCGCCGGCATCACCGGCGACCGACCGTTCTGATGGCGGGGCCCGTCCTGACATCGGAGGCCGTGGACGCCCCTCCGATCGTGTCGCGGCGCTACGCGTGGCTGGTGTTCGCGCTGAGTTTCGCCCTGCTGCTGTCCGACTACATGTCCCGGCAGGTGCTCAACGCCGTCTTCCCGATACTCAAGGCCCAATGGCTGCTCTCCGATGGCCAGTTGGGCTCCCTGAGCGGTGTCGTCGCGCTCATGGTCGGCGTGCTGACCTTCCCGCTGTCCCTGCTCGCGGACCGCTGGGGGCGGGTGCGCATCCTGGTCGCGGCCGCCACGGTGTGGAGCCTGGCGACCCTGGGCTGCGCCGTCGCGGCGGGCTACGGCGAGATGTTCCTGGCCCGCTTCTTGGTCGGCATCGGGGAAGCGGCCTACGGCAGCGTCGGCATCGCGGTCGTTCTCAGCGTCTTCCCTGTGGCCTTGCGGGCGACACTGGCCGGTGCGTTCATGGCCGGGGGTTCGTTCGGGTCCGTCCTCGGTGTCTCGGTCGGCGGCATCGTGGCGCAGGCGCACGGCTGGCGCTGGGCGTTCGGCGTGATGGGCCTGTACGGGCTCGTGCTCGCGGTCGTCTACGGCCTCGTCGTCAAGGAACGACGGATCGGCGGCGCCGGGCGGCGCTCCGAGGGCACCCAACACCCATCGGTCCGCCCGCAGTTGCCCCACCTGTTCAACTCGGCCTCCGTCATCTGCGCCTACGTCGGCAGCGGACTGCAGATGTTCCTGGCGATGGCGCTGCTGACGTGGATGCCCAGCTATCTGGACCGGGCGTACGGGCTGCCGACGAGCAAGGCGGGCCTGGCGGCAGGGGTGTTCGCCCTCATCGGCGGGATCGGGATGATCGCCTGTGGCGCCGTCGCCGACCGGCTCAGCCGTGCGGCGCCGATCCGCAACTGGAGCGTGGCGATCGTCTGCAGCCTCGGCTCGCTGACCCTCCTGACCACCGGCTTCCTGCTGCCTACCGGACCGGCGCAGCTCGCTCTCGTCGGCCTCGGCACGCTGCTCGCGGGCGGCACGTCGGGCCCCGCGGCGGCGATGGTGGCGAGCCTGACGCCCGCTGCCATCGCGGCGACGGCGCTCGCCACGCTCACCCTCGCCAACAGCCTCATCGGCCTGGCGCCCGGCCCCGCCCTGACCGGGATGCTCGCCGACCAGCTGGGCCTGGCCGGGGCGCTGCGCGTGATCCCGCTGGTCGCACTCCTGGGTGCCACGGCCTTCGCCATCGGCAGAAGCACGTACGAGAAGGACCTGTGCCGACCGACCCCCTTGGAGCCCTCGCCATGATTGACAGGAACACCATGAACAACCCGGAACCGCCCACCGTGGTGATCGTCCCCGGCCTGCGGGACCACGTCCCGGACCACTGGCAGACCCACCTCGCCCACGAACTCCCCCACTCCCGCACCGTTCCACCCCTGGAGCGCGATCGCCTCAGCCGAGCCGGACAAGTGGAGTCACTGCAACGAGAGTTGAGTGACACACCCGGGCCAGTTCTCCTGGTGGCGCACAGCGCGGGCGTACTGACCACCGTCCACTGGGCGCGGCAGCACAGCGCACGCGTCGTCGGAGCGCTGCTCGCCGCCCCACCCGACTTCGACGCCGAACTGCCCGACGGCTACCCCTCCCGCAGGGAGTTGCGCGAGCACGGCTGGTCACCGGTCCCGCGCGAGCGGCTCCCCTTTCCCAGTGTCGTCGCCGCGAGCAGGAACGACCCCTTGGCGCCCTTCGACCGGGCGAGTGCCCTGGCCGCCTACTGGGGCAGCCGCCTCGTGGACCTCGGGCCGGTGGGCCACCTCAACCCCGCGTCCGGCTACGGCCGCTGGCCCCGCGCCATGGAACTGCTGAGTGAACTCGGCGCGACGCACCGGGCCTTCACGTAGGGCCGGTCAGTGCGCGGGCACGGCCTGCACGTCCCGCTCCTCCGTCGTCGCGCCGACCTCCGACAGCTCCCGGTCCCGCAGGTCCGGCGCGAACGCGATGGCGACCATCGCGATCACCGTCGTCACGATGGCGAACGCGATGACCATCCACAGACCGCCGTCGGCCCACAGCACCATCGCGCCGGCCAGCGCCGGGGTGAAGCTCGCCAGGAGGATCGACGCCATCTGGTAGCCGATGGAGATGCCCGAGTAGCGGACCGCCGTGGGGAACATCTCGCAGTACAGGGCGGGCAGCGGCGCGTACACCATGGCGTGGCCGAGGGCGAGGAACAGCACCACGCCCGCGACGATCGCCCACAGCTGCCCGGTGTGCACCAGCGCGAAGACCGGCCAGGTCGTGACCACGATCAGGGCGCCGCCGATGAGGAAGGTCCGGACGCGTCCGATGCGGTCGGAGACGGCTCCGAACACCGGGATCATCACGATGTTCACCGCGGCGCCGATCATCGAGGCCGTGAGGCCGTAGCTCTTCGGCGCGCCGAGGGTGCTGGTGACGTAGGACAGGATGAACGTCGTGAACAGGTAGTAGTTTCCGGCCTCGGCGAAGCGGCCGAAGATCGTGATCAGCAGGGCCTTGCGGTGGTCGCGGAAGACGACCGCCGCGGGCGCCTTGCGGCGCTCCAGTTCGGCGTCCATCTTGCGCTTCTCTTCGAGGAACGCCGGGCTCTCGGTGGCCCGCAGGCGGATGAAGAAGCCGACCGCGGCGAGGATCACGCTGAGCAGGAACGGCAGCCGCCAGCCCCACTCGTCGAAGGCGTCACCGGAGAGCCACGAGGCCAGCGACACCGCGGCCGTGCCAAGCAGCAACCCCGCCGAGACCCCGATCTGCGGCCACGCACCGAAGTAGCCGCGCCGCTTCTTCGGCGCGTTCTCGACGGCGACGATGGCCGCCCCGCCCCACTCGCCACCGACGGCGAACCCCTGCGCGAGCCGCAGCACGCACAGCAACAGCGGTGCCGCGACGCCGATCTGGTCGTAGGTCGGCACGAGCCCGATCGCCGCCGTGGCCACCGTCATGATCGAGAACGTGAGGATCAGCGTGGACTTGCGGCCGATCCGGTCCCCGAGGTGTCCGGCGACGAACGCGCCGATCGGCCGGGCCAGGAACCCCACGCCGAACGAGGCGAGCGAGACGATCTGGCCGATGCCGGGCGACAGGTTCGGGAAGAACAGGTGCCCGAACACCAGCGCCGCGGCGGTGCCGTAGATCGTGTACTCGTACCACTCGACGATCGCGCCGATGGTGCCGGACTGCAGTGACCGGCGCCGGAGTTGCTCCGGTGTCGGGGTGGCGGCGGTGGCCATGGGATCTCCGTTGATCAGGGTGAGCGGGGCGGGCCGGTGCGGTCAGGAGCGGGCGGACTCGTAGTGGTCGGTCCACGGCAGCGTGGCGCCGGCGTACTTGGCGGCGCGGACGTCACCGGAGCGGGCGTGCCCCTCGAACAGCTCGACGCGGGCCGCGCGGCCGCACAGCTCCCCGAGTTCGGCGGAGGACTTCTCCTCGCGCACCTCCTGGTACGTGACGGTGCGCAGGTACATGCCGACCCACAGGCCGCCGGTGTAGCGGGCGGCGCCGCGGGTGGGCAGCACGTGGTTGGTGCCGATCACCTTGTCGCCGTAGGAGACGCAGGTGCCCTCGCCGAGGAACAGGGCGCCGTAGGCGTGCATCTTGTCCAGGGCCTCGCGGGGGTTCCCGGTGAGGATCTGCACGTGCTCGTAGGCGAAGTCGTCGGCGCCGCGGTAGGCCTCGTCGAGGTCGTCGACCAGGATGATCTGGCCGTGGTCGCGCCAGGCCGGGCCCGCGATGTCGCCGGTCTGCATGCCGGGCAGGATCTCTTCGATGTGCCGCTGGACCTCGTCGGCGACCCGCCGGCTGGTGGTGATCAGGGCGGCGGGCGAGTCCGGTCCGTGCTCGGCCTGCGAGAGCAGGTCGACGGCGGCGACGAACGGGTCGGCCGCCTCGTCCGCGACGACCAGGATCTCGGTCGGCCCGGCGAACAGGTCGATGCCGACCTCGCCGAACAGCTGGCGTTTGGCCTCGGCGACGTAGGCGTTGCCGGGACCCGCGAGCATGTCGACCGGCTTGATGGTCTCCGTGCCGACGGCCATCGCGGCGACCGCCTGGACGCCACCGAGAACGTAGATCTCGTCCGCGCCCGCGAAGTGCATGGCGGCGATGGTCGCGGCGGGGATCTCGCCGCGGATCGGCGGGGTGCAGGCCACCACGCGCGGCACACCCGCGGCCTTGGCGGTCACGATCGTCATGTGCGCGGAGGCGGTCAGCGGGTAGCGGCCGCCGGGGATGTAGGCGCCGACGGACTGGACCGGCACGTGCCGGTGGCCGAGGAAGACGCCCGGCGCGGTCTCGATCTCGATCTCGGACATCGAGTCGCGCTGCGCCTCTGCGAACCGGCGGACGTTGGCCTGGACCGTCTTGATGTCCTCGATGACCTGCGGGTCGAGGGTGCCGATGATCTCGGCAAGGCGCTCGCCCTCCAGCCGGAAGGACTCCGGCTCCCAGCGGTCGAAGCGCGCCGACAGGGCGCGGACGGCTTCGTCGCCACGGCTGCGTACGTCGGCGATCAGCTCGCGGACAGCCTGCCCGACGGTGTCGTCACCGGACGGCGCGGTGGACGGGGTGGTGGCGGCCTTGATGGTGCGGGACACACCCAGCTCCTCACTGTGATGGATACGTATCCATTGGATACGTATCCATAGAATGGAAGACGGAGGCCGGAACGGTCAAGAGGGGTTTGCGAGGAGATTTACGCGGGTCCTGTGGTGGAGCGGCCGACGAACTCCACGGGCAGCACCTCGTGCCGGTGCGGCAGCTCGGGGTCCTCGAGCCGGCCGAGCAGCAGCTCGACGCCGACCTGCGCGATCCGCTCCAGCGGCTGGCGCACGGTCGTCAGGTCGATCCGCTCCCACGCGGAGAGCGGCACGTCGTCGCAGCCCACGATGCTCAACTCGCCCGGTACGTGCACGCCTTCGGCCGCGGCGGCGTTCAGCGCGGCGTATGCCATGACGTCGTTGTGGCAGTAGAGCGCCGTCGGCCGCTCGGGCGCGGCGAGCAACGCGCGCACCGCCGCGTAGGCGGTGGCGTAGTCGTAATCGCCGTCGATCTCGGTGAGGGTGGCCGCGCCGGCGGCCCGCACCCGGTCGCGGAAGCCGCGGCCGCGCTGCTGGGCCGTGCTCGACCGGGCCAGGCCGCACACCATCGCGATCCGGCGGTGCCCGAGGCCCAGCAGATGCTCGGCGGCGAGCTCGCCCGCGGTCGGGTTGTCGGCCTCGACCTGGTCGGCGGGAAAGTCCTCCAGGGTGCGGTGGACCAGCACGACGGGGATGCCGTGGCCCGCCATCCGGTGCGCCAACGGCTCGTCCTGCAACGCCGAGGTGAACACGACCCCGTCGACGCCCTCGCGGCGCAACTGCGCGAGCCCCTCCTCCGCGGTCATCACGTCCGTGACCAGCGTGAGGCGCATGCCCTGCTCGTGCAGGACGCGCTCCATCGCCTTGACCATGACCGGGTAGAACGGGTTCGTCAGATCGCGGATGACCACTCCGATCAGGTCGGAGCGGGAGCCCACGAGGCTGCGCGCGGCCTGGCTGGGCTGGAAGTCGTACTTGGCGACCACGTCGAGCACACGGCGGCGCGTCTCGGGCGCGACGCTCCCGCCGTTCAGGACGCGGGAGACGGTCGACTGCGCCACTCCGGCCTCGCGGGCGATCTGCACGCTGGTGACGGTCGGCCGCCGCGCCATATGTCCTTACCTCCGGGTCGGGTCGAGGCAAGGATACGGATCGCCGGGCGCCGGAGGCATTCCGCCTCCGGCACGCATCCGGGGTCGGCGGGTCGGTCAGGCCTGAACGGTCTTCAGGAGTGCCGCGAGCCCGTCGGCGTAGATGCCGTGGAAGAGCTCCTCGGCCTCGGTGTCGCTCACGCCGACCGGGGTGAACGAGCCCGACCACTCGACGCGGGAGGCGTCGGGGCTGCCGGGGACGGCGTGCACCGTGATGGTCGAGAGGTAGCCGGTGACCGGGAACGGGGCCTGTTCGATGGCGTAGCCGTAGTGGCGCTCGGCCTCGTTGAACTCGACGAGGCGCTCGACGATGACGCCGCCGTCCGCGTTCGTCAGATGGCGCACGCGGCCGCCCTCACCGAGCTCGCTCTTCGGGATGTACGGGAGCCAGTCCGGCAGCGAGCCGAAGCCGCCGATGAGCTGCCAGACGCGGTCGGGGCTCCGCGGGATGTCGAGGGATGCGGTGGTGGAAGCCATGGTGGGCCCCTCCTTTACGTACAACTGGGACGTGCAACTGGTGTGAGTTCAGGCGTTGTTGGGGAGCGGCGCGGCCGGGCTGACGAGGCCCTCGGCGCGCAGGTCGGTCCAGAACGCGGCCGGGATCTCCTCGGCGAGGGCGGCGGTGTCCTCGGCGATGCGGCTCGGGCGGGTGGCGCCGGGGATCACTGCGGCGGAGGCCGGGTGGGCCAGGGAGAACTGCAGGGCGGCGGACTTGATGCCGATGCCGTGCTTCTCGGTGAGCACCTTCAGTCGGGCGACGCGGTCGATGATCTCCTGCGGCGCCTCCTGGTACTCGAAGTGGGTGCCGCCCGCGAGGATGCCGGAGCTGTAGGGGCCGCCCGCGACCAGGTCGACGCCCTGTTCCTGAGCCATGGGCAGCAGACGCGTGAGGGCGTGGTCGTGGTCGAGGAGCGTGTAGCGGCCGGCGAGCAGGAAGCCGTCGGGCCGCGGCTCGTCGAGGGCGAGGGTCAGCTCGATGGGCTCGGTCTTGTTGACGCCGAGGCCCCAGGCCTTGATGACGCCCTCGTCCCGCAGCCGGGACAGGACACGGAAGGCTCCGGTGCGGGCCTCCTCGAACTTCTGGATCCACTGGTCGCCGTGGAAGTCCTGGGCGATGTCGTGGACCCAGACGATGTCGAGACGGTCGGTGCCGAGGCGCTTGAGGCTGCCCTCGATGGAGCGCTCGGTGGCGTCGGCGGTCCACTCGTGGAGGATCTTGTTCGGGTTGCCGTGCTCGAACAGGCCGCCCTTCTCCCCGAAGTCGGGGACGTCGCTCTCGTGCTCGTCGAGGATGACGCGGCCGACCTTGGTAGACAGGACGTAGGAGTCGCGCGGCTTGCTGGACAGGACCTCGCCCAGGCGCTCCTCGGCCAGTCCCGCGCCGTAGAAGGGGGCGGTGTCGAAGTAGCGGATTCCGTGGTCCCAGGCCGCCTCGACGGTGGCACGTGCCTCGCCGTCGGGGATCGCGCGGAACATGTTGCCGAGGGGTGCGGTGCCGAAACCGAGCCGGCCGGGGAGGAGGGACTTGAGGCCCATGGAGATCGTTCCTTGCCTTGGTGCTGTATGCCTGGTGCCGTACGCATGGTGCGCAGCGCGGCTTGAGGAGTTTTCCGCTGGTTTCTCCTGCTCCGCGGCTCTTGCTCCTCCGAGGCTAGGATCGACGGGTAAGACTGTCCAAGACTTGCTTGGACATACTTGAGTCCCCCGAGGTCCAACATGCTTGACCTGCGACAACTTCGCTATTTCGTGGCCGTGGCCGAGGAGGAGCACGTCGGCCGGGCCGCCGAGCGGCTGCACATCTCGCAGTCGCCGCTGAGCCGGCAGATCGCGCAGCTGGAGAAGAACCTGGGCCTGACCCTGTTCGAGCGCAGCCAGCAGCGCATCCGGCTCACCTCCGACGGCCGCGTCTTCCTCACCGAAGCGACGGCGCTGCTGCGGCACGCCGCCCGCCTGGAGAACCTCGGCCGCCGCCTGGGCCGCGGCGAGGAGGGCGGCCTGTGCGTCGGCTACGTCGGCGACGCCATGCACACCGGCCTGCTGCCCAAGGCGCTGCGCTCGCTCAACGAGGAGCGCCCCGGTATCCACGTCGCTCTCTACGACATGACCGCGCACGAGCAGTTCGAGGGTCTGCGCCAGCGCAGCCTCGACCTCGCCCTGGTCCGGGAGGCCCCGCCCGAGGACGATCCGGACCTGCGCGGCACGCTCCTCCTGGAGGACCCGCTGCTCCTGGCCGTCCCCAGCACCCACCCGCTGGCGGGCGCGGACGAGGTGCGGCCCGAGGACCTCGACGGCCTGCCGTGGATCGCCGTGGAGGATGCGCAGGACCACGTCTGGCGTGACGACTTCGTCGCGGCCTGCGCCGCCGCCGGGTTCACCCCGGACATCCGCTTCGAGGCCCCCGAACCACTCACGGCGGTGGGCCTGGTGGCGTCGGGGCTCGGTGCGGCGTTCGTCCAGCGGAGCATGCTGCCCGAACGCCGCACCGAGGGCGTCACCGTGCGCGAACTCCACTGGCTTGCCCGGTCCGTTCGCCTGTGGGCCGTCTGGCACCAGGTCGACCTGCGCCCTGTCGTGTCGTCGTTCCGTGCGACGGTGCTGGCCACCGGGGGGTGACCTGTACGTTCCTACATTCGGACGACGGTTCGGAGCCTGTAGGGACGCCCGGTAAACTCCGTACACGTGACTGCGCCTGCCAAGCCCCGTATCCCGAATGTTCTCGCCGGCCGCTATGCCTCCGTCGAGCTCGCCACTCTCTGGTCCCCCGAGGAGAAGGTGAAGCTGGAGCGACAGCTCTGGCTCGCCGTGCTGAAGGCTCAGAAGGACCTCGGGATCGACGTCCCGGACGCCGCGATCGCCGACTACGAGCGCGTGCTCGACCAGGTCGACCTGGCCTCCATCGCCGAGCGCGAGAAGGTCACGCGGCACGACGTGAAGGCCCGGATCGAGGAGTTCAACGCGCTCGCCGGGCACGAGCAGGTCCACAAGGGCATGACGTCCCGCGACCTGACGGAGAACGTCGAGCAGCTCCAGGTCCGGCTGTCGCTGGAGCTGGTCCGCGACCGTGCCGTCGCCGTCCTCGCCCGCCTCGGCAAGCTCTCCGGCGAGTACGGCGAGCTGGTCATGGCCGGCCGCTCGCACAACGTCGCGGCGCAGGCCACCACCCTCGGCAAGCGCTTCGCGACCGCCACCGACGAGCTGCTCGTCGCGTACGGCCGGGTCGAGGAGCTGCTGAACCGCTACCCGCTGCGCGGCATCAAGGGACCGGTCGGCACGGCGCAGGACATGCTCGACCTGCTCGGCGGCGACGCCGACAAGCTGGCCGACCTGGAGCAGCGGATCGCCCAGCACCTGGGCTTCTCGCAGGCCTTCACCTCCGTCGGCCAGGTCTACCCGCGCTCGCTCGACTACGAGGTCGTGACCGCGCTGGTGCAGCTGGCCGCCGCGCCTTCGTCCACGGCGAAGACGATCCGGCTGATGGCCGGGCACGAGCTGGTCACCGAGGGCTTCAAGCCGGGCCAGGTCGGCTCCTCCGCGATGCCGCACAAGATGAACACCCGCTCCTGCGAGCGCGTCAACGGCCTCATGGTCATCCTGCGCGGCTACGCGTCGATGACCGGCGAGCTGGCCGGCGACCAGTGGAACGAGGGCGATGTCTCGTGCTCGGTGGTGCGTCGCGTGGCGCTGCCGGACGCGTTCTTCGCGCTCGACGGTCTCCTTGAGACGTTCCTGACGGTGCTCGACGAGTTCGGCGCCTTCCCGGCCGTCGTCGCCCGTGAGCTGGACCGCTACCTGCCGTTCCTCGCCACCACGAAGGTGCTCATGGCCTCGGTGCGCGCGGGCGTCGGCCGCGAGGAGGCCCACGAGGCCATCAAGGAGAACGCGGTGGCCTCCGCCCTCGCGATGCGCGAGCAGGGCGCCGAGCGCAACGAGCTGCTCGACAAGCTGGCCGCCGACTCCCGGATCCCGCTGGACCGCGCGCAGCTCGACGGGCTGATGGCGGACAAGCTGTCGTTCACGGGCGCCGCAGCCGGCCAGGTCGCGCAGATCGTGGCCCGCGTCGAGGAGATCGCGAAGCAGCACCCGGAGGCCGCCGGGTACACGCCGGGAGCGATCCTCTGACCCGCTTGACACAGGCCGACCTGGAGGCCGCTCGCGACCGTCTCGTACCGGACGTCGTCGCGAGCGGCCTTCGGGTTCTGTTCTGCGGGATCAATCCCAGCCTCATGACGGCCGCGACCGGCCACCACTTCGCCCGCCCCGGCAACCGCTTCTGGCCGGTCCTCCACCTGTCCGGTTTCACGCCCCGGCAGCTGAAGCCGTCCGAGCAGCGGGAGCTTCTCTCGTACGGGCTCGGGATCACGAACGTCGTCGCGCGGGCCACGGCGCGGGCGGACGAGCTGAGCGCGGCGGAGTACCGGGAGGGCGGCCGGCTGCTGGAGGAGAAGGTGGCGCTCCTGCGGCCCGCGTGGCTCGCCGTGGTGGGCGTGACCGCGTACCGCTCGGCCTTCGGCGAACGCAAGGCGCGGATCGGCCCGCAGGAGCGGATGATCGGCGGCGCCAGGGTGTGGGCACTGCCCAACCCCAGCGGCCTCAACGCCCATTGGACGGCGGCGACGATGGCCGAGGAGTACGCGCGCCTGCGCGAAGCCGCCTCGTAGCCGTAGCCGGTTCAGATCACGGCTTGCGGGCCACCGCGCCGAACTGGGCGACCTGCGTGCCCTGCTCGTCGCGCCAGCGCGCGCACGAGACGAGGCCGGGCTCCACGAGGTCCAGGCCGTCGAGGAAAGCCGCCACCTCGGCGCCCGTGCGGGCGGTGATCGGCGGCTTCGCGTTCTCGTTCCAGAACTTCATGGCTTCCTCGTTGCCCTCGCCACCGAGTTCCAGGGTGGGGTGGGTGAGCACCACGTAGCTGCCGGAGGGCACGGCGTCGACGAGCTCGCGCACGATGGAGGCGGCCTTCTCCGTGTCGAGGACGAAGTTGAGGATGCCCAGGAGCATCACCGCGACCGGGCGGTCGAAGTCTAGGGTCTCGGAGGCCGCCTCGATGATCGCGCGCGGGTCGCGGGCGTCCGCGTCCACGTAGTTCGTCCGGCCCTCGGCGGAGCTGGTGAGCAGCGCGCGGGCGTGGGTGAGGACGATCGGGTCGTTGTCGACGTAGACGACGCGTGCGTCCGGCGCGATCCGCTGGGCGACCTCGTGCGTGTTGTCGACGGTCGGCAGGCCCGTGCCGACGTCGAGGAACTGGCGGACGCCCGCTTCCCCGGCGAGGAAGGTGACGACGCGGCCGAGGAACGCGCGGTCGGCGCGGGCCACCTCGCCGATGCTCGGGTACATGGACGTCACCATGTTGCCGACTTCCTCGTCGACCTCGTAGTGGTCCTTGCCGCCCAGCCAGTAGTTCCACACGCGCGCGTTGTGCGCGATGTGGCTGGAGATCCGTCCCTCCGGCCTGGACCCGTCGGCGTCACTCATGCGATCTCCCTCGTGCGTTACCCGGCTCTGCTCAAGATCCCATCTTGGCACGGGAGTTCGACGAAGCGCGCGACGGGCCCATCGCTCTATGTGTCCCTACGTGTCCCTACGTGTCCCTACGCGTCCCTGCGCCGTACGGCCCACCAGCCGGCGAGTACCGCGGCCGCCGCCCACAGCGCGGTGACGGCGAGCCCGGTCCACGGGCCGAGGGATCCCTCGGTGTGCTGGTGGAGGATCTGCTGACCGGCACGGTCGGGCAGGTAGTCGGCGGCCGAGCCCGCGATGTCCCCGACGACGAAGGACACGATCAGCAGGAACGGCACCAGGATGCTCAGCACGGCCACCGCACTGCGCAGCACGGCCGTGAGTCCCGCCGCGAGCAGGGCCATGAGCGCGAGATACACCCCGCCGCCGACGCAGGCCCGCAGCGCCCCCGGATCGCCGAGGCCGAGCGCGTACGGGCCCATGAACGCCTGACCCACGAGGAAGGAGGCGAAGCTCGTGACCATCGCGACGACGAGCGCGCTCGCGCCGACGACCGCCATCTTCGCGGCGTAGAAGCGGTTCCGGTTGGGCACGGCGGCGAGCGAGACGCGCAGCGCGTTGTTGAGGTATTCGGAGGAGACGGCGGTGGCGCCGAAGGCGAGCACCGCGATCTGGCCGAAGTTGAGGGCGTAGAAGGCCTCGAAGAGCAGGTCCCCGCCGTCGTCGGCCTCGGCCTGGCCGATCGTCGCGAACGCGAGGATCGTGACGGCGAGGGTGGCGATGAAGACGGCGAGCAGCGAGCCGAAGCTGCCGCGCAGCGATCTGACTTTGATCCACTCGGAGTGCAGTACGGCGGTGGGTGACATGGCGGACATGCGTCAGGCCTCCTGGAGGGGTGCGGCGGCGAACTCGGTCTCGTTCGCGGTGGGGGCGAGGTAGGCCTGCTCCAACGAGGCCTGTTCGTCGGCGAGTTCGAGGACGGGCACACCCTCGGCGGCGGCCAACGCGCCCACGTCGGCGGCGGTGACGTCCTCCACGTCGCAGCGGCCGTCGTCGGCGAGCGTGACCGTGTGCCCCGCGCGCACGAGCGCCGCTCTCAGGCGGGCGGGGTCCGTGGAGCGCACCCGTACGCGACGGGCGCTGTGCGCGGCGATGAAGTCCGGCATCGGGGTGTCGGCGAGGAGCCGACCGCGGCCGAGGACGACGAGGTGGTCGGCGAAGGTCGCGGTCTCGTTCATGAGGTGACTGGAGACCAGCACCGTGCGTCCCTCGCGCGCGAGGTCGCGCATCAACTCCCTGATCCAGATGATGCCTTCGGGGTCGAGGCCGTTCGACGGCTCGTCGAGCAGCACCACTTCGGGGTCGCCGAGGAGCGCCGCCGCGATGCCGA
Organism: Streptomyces sp. NPDC002754; assembly: GCF_053592315.1. Taxonomy (NCBI): domain Bacteria; kingdom Bacillati; phylum Actinomycetota; class Actinomycetes; order Kitasatosporales; family Streptomycetaceae; genus Streptomyces; species Streptomyces sp. NPDC002754. Next base: position 10,243 of record NZ_JBSFVM010000009.1, on the reverse strand, counting down.
GCCGCTGCCGCATACCGAGCGAGAACGTCTTGACGCGCTTCTTCGTCACGGCGGCGATCCCGGCCCGCTCCAGCACCTCCTCGACCCGATGTGTCGGGATCCGGTTGCTGACGGCGAGCGCCCGCAGGTGATCGCGTGCGGTGCGGGAGCCGTGCGCCGCCTGCGCGTCGAGCAGGGCGCCCACGACGCGCAGCGGTTCGTCGTACGTGGCGTACGGGCGGCCTCCGATGAGCGCGGTCCCGGAGGTGGGGCGGTCGAGGCCGAGAGCGAGGCGCATCGTCGTCGACTTGCCGGCGCCGTTCGGGCCGAGGAAGCCGGTGACGCGGCCGGGCCCGACCTGGAAGGTCAGCCCGTCGACGGCGCGCGTCGTCCCGTACTCCTTGGTGAGGTCCTGGACGTCGATACTGGTCATGGCGTCAGCTTGGCCGCCGTCAGGGGCCTCGGGCCTCCCCCGCCCGTGGAGTTCGCCTCCCCCGCGCGGGGGAACCGTCGGGCGCGGGGCGGCTGGCACGATGGCGGCATGCCCCGCTTCCTGAGACCGCTCGCGCGCGCGGTGACGTACACCCGCTGGCTGCATCTGCTCTGCGCGTCGGTGATCGCCTTCGTGTTCGCGATGGTCTACCCGGGGCTGTCCTCTCCCTCCGTGGGCGCCTGGGTGCTCATCTACGTGATACCCGTGCCGCCGCTCCTGGCGCTCGGCACGATTCCGGTGATGCGGCGTTCGGAGGGGCTGCAGGCGCGGATGATGCTGTTTCCCGGGAAGCACGCGCGCGTGGCCGACACCGGCGCGGAGCGCGAGATCTCGGTCGCGCCCTCGGCGTCGTGGCGGGACCGCGGCAGGACGTCGGCCTGGCTGGTGTTCCGGCTGTTCCTGGGGCTCTCGGTCGCCCTGCTTTCGGGCCAAATGGCCGCGCTGGTCATGGAGTTGACGGGCGTTGCCATGGGTGAGCGGGTCGACGAACTGTCGGCACTGCCCTTGCCGCGGGCGCCCTGGTTGTGCGTGGTGGCGATCCCCTTCGCCCTGCTCTTCCTGGTGTACGTGGCGGCGGGCGCGGGGTGGCTGACGACCCGCACCGCCCAGGTGCTGCTCGGCCCGTCCGGAGCGGAGCGGATGGCGGCCCTGGAGGAGCGGACCGAGCAACTCCTGGAGCGCAATCGCATCGCCCGCGAGCTGCACGACTCCATCGGCCACGCGCTGACGGTCGCCGTCGTGCAGGCGGGCGCGGCGCGGGCGGCGGGCGATCCGGCGTTCACCGACCGGGCGTTGGGCGCCATCGAGGAGACGGGGCGGGCCGCCCTTGAGGAGCTGGAGCGGGTCCTCCTGGTGCTGCGCGAGGCGGAGCAGCCGGTGGGCAGCCGTCCCACGCTCCAGGAGGCGGACCGGCTGCTCGACTCGGCGCGGGCCTCCGGCACGAAGGTCGAGGTGACGGTGGCGGGACCGCTGGAGACGGTGCCGGGGCCGGTGTCCCGTGAGGGCTACCGCATCCTCCAGGAGGCGCTCACGAACGTGCTGCGGCACTGCGGAACCGTGCCGGTCACCGTCACCCTCCAGGTCGCGGACGAGCGCCTCGTCCTGGAGGTGCGCAATCCGCTGCCGACCGGACGCGCGTCCGGGCACGGCGGCACGGGCAGCGGGCTGCGCGGTGTACGGGAGCGGGCGGCGCTGCTCGGCGGGCGCGCCCGGACGGGCCCGCTCGGCGACGAGTGGCAGGTTCACGTCGAACTGCCCGTCGCGTGATCACGCGTGTTCTAGTCTGGCGGCGTGCCGCTCACTGTCCTGCTTGTCGATGACGAACCCCTGGTCCGCGCGGGGCTGCGCGCGGTGCTCGAAGCGCAGCCGGACATCACGGTGGTGGGTGAGGCCGCGGACGGCGCGGCGGTCGTCCCACTCGTCCGTGAGCTGCGACCCGACGTGGTCGCCATGGACGTCCGGATGCCGCTGCTCGACGGGATCGAGGCCACGCGCGCGGTGCTGCGCGGCGCGGAGCGGCCGCCGAAGATCCTCGTGATCACCACGTTCGAGAACGACGAGTACGTGTACGGGGCGCTGCGCGCGGGCGCCGACGGCTTCCTGCTGAAGCGGGCACGCCCCGAGGAGATCGTGCACGCGGTACGCCTCGTCGCGGCGGGCGAATCGCTCCTGTTCCCCGCGGCGGTCCGCAAGTTGGCTGCGGAGTACGGGAGTTCGGCGGCCCGTGCGGCCCTGGAGCGCGCGGCGCTGACCGAACGCGAGGGACAGGTGCTGCGGCTCATGGCGCGCGGCCTGTCGAACGCGGAGATCGCCGCGGATCTGGTCGTCGGCACCGAGACGGTCAAGTCGCACGTCAGCGCGGTGCTGACGAAGCTGGGCGCGCGGGACCGGACGCAGGCGGTGATCGCGGCGTACGAGTCGGGGTTCGTGGCGCCGGGGTGAGGTCCGACCAGCACCGTTTCGTCGGGGGCGGGCGGCTGAGCACCGTACGTCACAGAGGTGCACCCGACTCTCGCCGCCGTCCGAGGCTGCGGGTACGATCCGGCGGACACGCGCGACTGCGGGGAGGACGACGGTGGAGCGGCTGACCGGCGGGGATCCCTCTCTGCTCAGGCGGATCAATTCCGCGGTGGTGCTGCACGCACTGCGCTCCACCGATTTCGCGACGCTCACCGAGGTCACCCGCGTCACCGGTCTGTCGCGGCCCACCGTGGAGGGTGTCGTCGAGGGGCTGATCGTGGCCGGGCTCGTCGTGGAGACCACGGTTGAGGAGCCGGGTGCGCGGCGGCAGGGCCGGCCCGCGCGCAAGTTCCGCTTCCGGGCCGAGGCCGGGCATCTGCTCGGCCTGGAGATCGGCCCGCACCGGGTGGCCGCGGTGCTCTCCGCGCTCGACGGCAGGGTGCTCGGTTCGGCGTCCAAGGAGGTCGACGAGGCCGCGTCGGCGGACGAGCGGCTCGAGAAGCTGCGCGGCACCGTCGCCGATCTCCTGCGCCGCGCGGGCGTGGCCCGTGGCTCGCTGTGGGCGGTCGGCGTCGGCAGCCCGGGGATCGTGCAGGCGGACGGGACGGTGCGGCTCAGCACCGCGCTGCCGGGCTGGACCGGGCTTCCGCTGGGCGAGCGGCTGCGGCGCTCCTTCAAGTGCCCGGTCCTCGTGGAGAACGACGCGAACGCGGCGGCCGTGGCCGAGCACTGGAAGGGCGCGGGGGCGGAGACGGACGACATGGTGTTCGTCCTCGCGGGTCTCAGCCCCGGGGCCGGCGCCCTGATTGGCGGCCGCCTGCACCGCGGCTACGGGGGCGCCGCCGGGGAGATCGGCGCGCTGCACCTGCTGGGCCGCGAGGTGCGGCCCGAGACGCTGCTGTCCACCACGGGTGAGCCGCTGCATCCGCTGGACGAGCTGGCCGTGGCGCACGTGTTCACGCTGGCGCGCGAGGGCGACGACCGGGCGTCCGCCGCGGTCGAGCGGTTCCTTCAGCGACTCGTGCACGATGTCGCGGCGCTGGTGCTTGCGCTGGATCCGGAGCTGGTCGTGGTGGGCGGTTGGGCCGCGGGACTCGATGGGGTGCTCGAACCGTTGCGGCGGGAGCTGGAGCGGTACTGTCTGCGGCCGCCGCGGGTGGCGTTGTCGGTACTGGGTGAGGCGGCGGTGGCCACGGGGGCGTTGCGGCTGGCGCTTGACCATGTGGAGGAGGAGCTTTTCGCTACGGAGAGCACGGTGACGGCCCGCCGGTGAGCGGGTGGGTGGGGTGCCTCCGACGGCCTGTTTACGGTCACCCGGCGCACGGTGCGCGGTTCCTCGCGCCCCTGGTGGGCACGGTCGACCGACCCTTAGACGTCACCCCGTGGAGCGGTGCGCAGTTCCCCGCGCCCCTGATCGGACGGTCGCCGTCACCCGGCGCACGGTTCCTCGCGCCCCTGGTGGGCACGGTCGACCGACCCTTAGATGTCACCCGTCACCCGGTGCGCGGTTTTTCGCGGCGACAGGCGTCAGGACGCGCGTGTTTGGGGTGCGTGGTGGATGTGGACGGCTGGCGTGTCGCCGAAGGTGAGGCGGCAGGTGTCCGCGCGGTAGGTGGCCATCGAGACGGCGGCGGTCGTGCCGCGGCTGAAGTAGCGGGTCGTGACGACGAGGACCGGGGCGCCGGGCAGCCGGTCGAGTTCCTTCGCGTCGTCGGCGCGCGCCGAGCCCAGCTCGACCGCGCGGTCCTCCCCGTCGAGGCCGAGACGCTGCAGCTCCCGCACGACCGCACGCGCGCGTGCCGCACCGGACACGGCGTCGATGGCCGTCAGGTCGGGGGCCGAGCCCACGGGGACGTACAGCAGCTCGGCCGCGACCGGCTGGCCGTGCGAGACCCGGGTGCGGCGCAGGACGTGCACCTCGGTGCCCGGCGCGGTCTCCAGGGCCGCGGCGACGGCGCTCGGCGGCACCTCGACCGTCGCGTCGACGGCCTGCCACGCGTCCGCGCTGCCACCGGGCCAGTCCCGGTCGTTCGACGCGACGGCGACGCCCATGCGCGGCGGCGCGACCGTGGTGCCGACGCCGCGGCGGCGCTGCAGCCTGCCTTCCAGCTCCAGCTGCTCCAGGGCCTGGCGGAGCGTGGCGCGGGCGACGCCGAAGCGGGCCGCGAGGTCCCGCTCGTTCGGCAGGATCTCGCCCACCGCGAACTCGGAGTCGAGCGCATCGGTGAGCACGGTCTTCAGGTGCCAGTACTTCGGCTCCGGAGCCGCTTCCAACTGCGTGGTCCCCACCCTGTCCTCCGCAACAGCCGTGCCCTGGCAGCTTTTTATCGCCCTTGTTTATTAAAGGTTCCTGCCTTATCCCTGCGAGAGTAGGACCGTTCTCGGAACTTGGTCAATACCAATCGTCGGCCGGTTCTCACGTGGCGGAACGCCGGAAGGCCCGCTCCCGTATGTGCGACGGGAGCGGGCCTGAGGTGCAAGGGGCCGGGCGCGGCTACTCGAGCGAGCCGAGCTTGTCCGGGTTGCGCACGATGTAGATCTGCTGGATCCGGCCTTCGCGCAGGCCGAGTTGGAGGACGGAGTCCGGCTTCCCGCCCCCGGTGACGAGCACGCCGAGGACGCCGTTGAACTCCACGATGCGGAGCTCGAAGCCCTCGGAGCCCCCCTGCCGCACGGCGCCCTGCACGAACCGGCCCACCTTGTCGGCGGTCTCGATGACCCGCAGCGGCGCCCTCGCCTTGCCGCCGCTGTCGCCCACGAGCCGCGCGTCCGGGGCGAGCATGGCCATCAGCCCGTCGAGGTCGCCCTCGGACGCGGCGGCCAGGAAGCGCTCGGTGAGGTCGCGCTGCTGGACCGGGTCGACGTCGAAGCGGGGCCGGCGCTCGTCCACGTGCTTACGCGCGCGTGCGGCAAGTTGTCGCACGGCGGCCTCGCCGCGCTCCAGCGTGCCGGCGATCTCCGCGTAGGTCAGGCCGAACGCCTCCCGCAGCACGAACACCGCGCGCTCCAGCGGCGAGAGGGACTCCAGGACGACGAGTACCGCGAGCGACACGGAGTCGGCGAGCACGGCCTGCTCCGCGGTGTCGGGCACCCTGGGCCCGAAGTCGGTGACGAGCGGTTCGGGCAGCCACGGACCTACGTAGGACTCGCGGCGCGCCTGGGACTGGCGCAGCCGGTCGATGGCGAGCCGGGTGGTGACACGTACCAAGTAGGCGCGCGGTTCGCGGACGTCGGCCCGGTCCGCGCGGGACCAGCGCAGCCAGGCGTCCTGCACCACGTCCTCCGCGTCGGCGACCCGGCCCAGCATGCGGTAGGCCACGCCCATGAGGACGGGGCGGTGCTCTTCGAAGTCATCGATCTCTGTATCGGTGGCCACCCGTCCATCCCATAGGACGCATCGAGCGCTGTCCAGCGGGCGCCCTGCGACTTCGGCCACTGCTCCTCGGCCGACTCTCCTCGGCCGGCTCTCCTCGGCCGGCTCTCCTCGGCCGGCTCTCTTCGGCTGCGCCCCTTGAACTGAGGGCTACTGAGCGGTAATTGTTGCTGACAAGGAGTCTAAGGAGACCGTCGCGGCATGGCGGGGACAGGGAGCGAGCGACATGGCGACAGAGGCGTCCTTCAGCATCGAGAGCGCCGGCGGACCCCGCACCGTGCGCCTCGCGTACGAGCGCACGGGCACCGGTGAGCCGCTGCTCCTGCTGCACGGAATAGGTCACCACTGGGAGGCCTGGCAGCCCGTGCTGCCGATCCTCGCGGCGGAGCGGGACGTGATCGCGGTGGATCTGCCGGGGTTCGGGAAGTCGCCCGCGCTGCCGGACGGACTCGCGTACGACCTGGCCGGTGTGGTGCCCGTCCTCGACGCGTTCTGCCGCCATCTCGGGGTCGAGCGGCCGCATGTGGCGGGGAACTCGCTGGGCGGGCTGCTCGCCCTCGACCTCGGCCGGGAGAAGCTCGTACGGTCCGTCACGGCGCTCTCCCCCGCCGGGTTCTGGACCGGGGCGGAGCGGCGGTACGCCTTCGGGACGCTGCTCGCGATGCGGGCGGGCGCCCGGGCCATGCCCGTGCCGGTGATCGAGCGGCTCTCCCGCTCCGCGGCGGGCCGCGCGGCGCTCACGAGCACCATCTACGCGCGGCCCGGCCGCCGTTCAGCCGATGCGGTCGTCGCGGAGACGCTGGCCCTGCGGGAGGCCACCGGGTTCCGCGAGACGCTGGAGGCCGGCCGTTCGGTGCTGTTCCGGGACGACATTCAGGAGCTGCCGGTCACGATCGGCTGGGGTTCCAAGGACCGCCTCCTCGTGCGTCGCCAGGGCGTCCGCGCCAAGCACGTCATCCCGCAGGCCCGCCTGGTCAAGCTTCCCGGCTGCGGGCACGTTCCGATGAACGACGACCCGGCGCTCGTCGCCCGGGTGATCCTCGACGGCAGTCGCTGAGCGCCGCGCGAACACCCCCGAGCCCAGGGCGACCCCGGCGGCGACGAGCGCGCTGCCCGCGCCCTGGGCGATGCCGTACGTCCCCGAGCCGACCAGCGGCGCCGTGCAGGCCGCGGCGACGGGGATGAGCCCGGAGAACAGCGTGGCCCGGTCGGCGCCGATCCGCTGCATGCCCATGTACCAGCACACGAAGCCGACGACCGTGACGACCACGGCCTGCCACACCAGGGCCGCGGCCTCGGCGCCGTCGGGCATCCGCAACCAGGAGCCGCCGTCCACGACGAGCCCGACAACGGCCGCCTCCAGTGCGGCGATTCCGCACACCACGCAGGACAGCAGCCGGGGGCCGAGCGGGCGCAGCACCGGCACGGCGAGCACGGCGAAACCGACCTCGCCCGCCAGGGCGCATACGGAGAAGGCGATCCCGGCCGCGTCCGCACGTCCCCACCCCTGGACCGTGAAGGCCCCGGCGGCGACGAGCAACGCCCCGTAGAGCACGGCCCGTTGTGGCCGTGTCCCGCGCATCATCGGCACCAGTACGGCGACGACCACGGGCGCACATCCTACGAAGACGCCGGGTACCGCGGGTTCGGCGGAGCGTTCCGCGGCGAGGACCGCGAGGTTGAAGCCCACCATGCCGACGGCGGCGAGCAGGGCGAGCCGGCCCCACTGGCGCGGCGCGAGCCGCCGCAGCGGGCGCAGGCCGCCGCGGCCGAGCAGCGGCAGGAGCAGCAGGAACGCGATGGCGTAGCGGATGAACTGGCCGCCGGCGTACGGGTAGTGGCCCAGGACGCTGTTGGCGGTGAAGGAGCCGCCCACAAGGACGCAGGCGATCGTGGCGAGCAGGGAGCCTCGAAGTGAAGTGGCTTTCATGGAGGCGACGTTAAGGACGGCGGGTGGTCCGTCACGAGGTCCACTTGAGGATCCTCATCGGGGACCAATCAGCACGGCGCGGGCCCCACCGTCGGCCTTAAGGTCGTCGTCATGACCCAGCCGCCTGTTCCAGGAAGCCGCGAATCCTCGTCCCCCGCCTGGGAGTTGCTGCTGCCCGCGTCGTCCGCACCGGCACGCGCGCGTGGTCGTGCCTTGCAGTCCGCGCTGCGGGACGCGGTGCGTTCGGGGCGGCTCGTGTCCGACACGCGGTTGCCGTCGAGCCGGGATCTGGCGCGGGACCTCGGGGTGTCGCGGGGCCTGGTCACGGAGGCGTACGAGCAGTTGACCGCCGAGGGGTACCTGCGTGCCGGGCGGGGCTCCGGGACGTGGGTGGGCGAGGCGGCGCGGGCGGCCGCGCCGGGGGCGAGCGACCTGGCGCCGCGCCCGACGACCGGCGTGCGGGCCGACTTCGTGGCGGGCTCCCCCGACCTGTCGCTGTTCCCGCGTGCGGCGTGGTCGGCGGCGCAGCGGGCGGTGCTGGCCGACCTTCCGCACCACAGCCTCGGCTACCCGGACCCGCGCGGCCTGCCCCGCCTGCGCACGGCCCTCGCCGAGCTGCTCACCCGGAGGCGCGGCGTGGTGGCGGACCCGGAGCGGATCATCGTGTGCTCCGGGGTGACGCAGGCGGTGACGCTGCTCGGCATCGTGCTCCGCGCTCGGGGGCAGCACGAGGTCGGTGTGGAGAGCCCCGGCAGCCCGCAGTACGAGGACCTGTTCGCGACGGTGGGGTCACGGGCGGTGCGCCTCCCGATGGACGACGAGGGGCTCGCCATGGGGCCGCTGCTGGAGTCCGGGGTCCGCACGGCGGTCACCACCCCGTCGCACCACTTCCCTTCGGGCATCGCGTACTCGGCACACCGCAGGGCGCAACTCCTCTCCTGGGCACGGCGGGTGGGCGGCCTGATCGTGGAGGACGACTACGACGGGGACTTCCGCTACGACCGCGCCCCGGTGGGCGCGCTCCAGGGGCTCGACCCCGAACACGTCGCGTACACCGGGTCCGTGAGCAAGTCGCTGGCGCCGGGGCTGCGGCTCGGCTGGCTGATCGTGCCGGACGCGCTGACCGACGACGTCGTCGCGCGCAAGCGCTACATGGACCTCGGCAACCCGGCCGTCGACCAGGCGGTGCTCGCCCGTTTCGTCGAACGCGGCGATTACGACCGCCAGTTGCGCCGCTGCCAGCGCGCGTACAAGGAACGCCGCGACACCCTGGTGACGGCGCTGCACGAGCACCTGCCCGGCACCGAGGTCTCCGGCATCGCGGCGGGCCTGCACGCCATCGCCACGCTCCCCGGCCGCTTCGGCCCGCACCAGGCACTCCTGGACCGATGCGCGTCCGCCGGGGTGTCCGTCCGCTCACTCGGCCACTACGGAGGCGCCTCCGGCGACGGCGTGTCCCTGGTGATCGGCTACGCGCATCTGTCACCGACCCGCATCGCCGAAGGAGTACGCCTCTTGGCACACGCCGTCGCGCACGCCCGGTTCCCTTGACGGTGGGGACAGTTGTTCACCTGGTTCCGGCGAGGATGCCCCTGCGTTCACGCCGGGGAGGAATCTCCTCTGGACGGGGCGACGCGGAGCGTCGCCGTATCCCGTCGTGGTGGCGGAGTCGTCGCATGGCTGCTCGACGGAGTCGAGAAACGCAATCAGTTCCGAGGTGGTCCACCAGGACGGGTGAACACCGGGGAAGTCCTGGTCGGGCGTTCGCCCTTCGGACTATCGTCCGATGCCATGAAGCTGGTGGTGCAGGTGAAGCTGCTGCCGACGGCCGAGCAGGCGCCGGCGCTCGAGGCGACCCTGCACGCCTGCAACCGGGCCGCCACCTGGGTTGCGCAGGTCGCCTTCGAGCAGCAGGTGAAGGACCGCAACGGGCTCCAGAAGCTCCTCTACGCGGACGTGAAGGCGACGTTCGGGCTGTCGGCGAAGCCGTTCGACGACCGGTGCCTGTCCTGGCAGTACGACGCCCGCACGGTGTCGATCTGGACGGTTGACGGCCGCATGAAGAACGTCAGGTACACCGGTTCTGCCGACCAGTTGAAGACCTTGACGTCGTTCCGCAAGGGCGAGAGCGATCCGGTCCAGCGGCACGGCACGTGGTACCTGATCGCCACCTGCGACATCCCGGACCCGGACGTGCACGAGCCGGTGGACTGGATCGGGGTGGACCGCGGCATCGTGAACCTGGCGACCACCAGCGACGGCGCCAACTACCAGGGCCGCCGCCTGACCCGCTACCGGCGGTGGCAAGCCCGCAAACGCGCCGAACTCCAGAAGAAGCAGACCCGGTCGGCCACCCGCCGCCTCGCGCGGCGCAGCCGGAAGGAGCACCGGCATGCCACGCACATGAACCACAAGATCAGCAAGGAGATCGTGTCCGTCGCGCAACGCACCGGTCGCGGGATTGCCGTCGAACAACTCGACGGGATCCGGGACCGGGTACGGCTTCGAC